>WRLD01000067.1 GCA_009777845.1 Defluviitaleaceae bacterium | reverse complement strand
TTTTGTCGCAAGACGAGGAGCAAAAACCGCCGCGTGCTAGCGGCACGCAAGGTTTTTTGCGACGAAGTATTGCGGCAAAAAGACCGCAAGCACAGTGCCGTTTTTAGCTTAAACAACTATATGGGGAATGATGGGAACGGCGATGGCAGGAGTTCTTTAGGGAGCGTGTTTATGGGGAATGATGACCGTTTAAGCTATGTTAGCCGTGTTGCGCCGAAATGGGTACTCGACCGAATAGAGGACGGCGCATGGGCTGTGTTGGAAAATAGCGAAACTAGGGAAGTGATAAGTTTGCCGTTGGTGAGCCTGCCTAAGGGCGTGCGTGCAGGTAGTACCTTGGTAAGGACGGACGGTAAGTGGTATGTGAATGAGGCGGAGTCCGCGGCTCGGCAAGGGCGGATACGGGAGCGGCTTGGGCGGATACGACAAAATTCTAAGGAAAATTAAAATAAAATTTGACAAAATATTTATATAGTGATAGACTAATACTGATTTTGGCTACCATACCAAAACTCATACGGTCGCTACAATAAGGTATTCAGACCGTACAGCCCTAACGCCCCGCTTATAGCAGGGCGTTATCTGTTTAAGGAGGAGCTTTTATGCGTTACAACATTGGCTTAGACATCGGTATTTCATCCGTAGGCTTTGCGGTTATGGAAATAGACGAGGACTCGCTTCCTATGCGTGTTGTGCGTATAGGCTCGCGAATATTCGATACGGCGGAAAACCCAAAAGACGGCTCATCACTCGCCAAACCACGCAGGGAAGCCCGCGGAATGAGGCGCAGACTTAGGCGCAAACGCTACCGCAAGGAGCGGATTCGTAATTTAATTATCGAAAAAGCCATTCTTTCGGCGGAACAGCTAGAAAAATTGTTTGACGTTCCGCTTCCCGATATTTACGAAATAAGGCGTGATGCGCTAGAACGAATTGTCGCCAAGGAAGAATTAGCGCGTATTATGCTGCACCTCGCCCAGCGTAGGGGCTTTGCTTCCAATAGGAAAGCCGATACAGCGGATAAAGAAGCGGGAAAAATGAAAAAGGCAATTGAACAAAACAACGCCTCTATTTCCGAAAAAAAATATCGCACCGTAGGCGAAATGCTTTTCCTCGACCCGCGCTACACAGAGCGTAAACGCAATAAATCCGATTACTTAAACGTGGTAACCCGCGACATGGTTCTTGACGAGGCGCGGCTTATTTTCAGTACGCAGCGAGAAATGGGCAACGCATTTTGTTCCGCCGAGGTAGAGGAACGCTACATGGAAATTCTTTCCTCGCAACGCGCCTTTGACGAAGGCCCGGGCGCAGGTCACGCAAAATGCCCAAGCCCCTACGCGGGGGATTTAATAGGAAAAATGGTAGGCATTTGTAGATTTACAGGCGAAAAACGCGCCGCAAAAGCTACGTATTCCTTCGAGTATTCTAATTTGTTACAAAAAGTAAACCATATGCGGATTGAAGAGCGGGGTTATACGTTTGAACTGACGGAGGAGCAACGAAAACTTATTATAGAAAAAGCCCATACATCTGAACAGCTCGATTACGCAAAAATACGTAAATTGCTAGGGCTACCAAACAACTGTTTTTTTAATATACACTATTCTTCCGATACTGACAAAGACGAAGCCAAAACCAAGTTTAACCACCTGCCCGCATACCACGCTATGCGGAAAGCGTTAAACAATGTTTCAAAAGACAGAATTAAGTATATCTCTCTTGAACAAAAAAACGCAATCGGTCAAATTTTTTCTTTGTACAAAAACGACGAAAAAATAAAAACAGAGTTAATAAACGCAGGAATAGAACATGACGACATCGAGGCGCTTATCAGCAAGTTAGTTAATTTTAGAAAGTTTGGCAATTTGTCAGTAACCGCGCTAGACAAAATAATTCCCCACCTGGAAAAAGGGCTAACCTACGACAAAGCCTGCGAAGAAGCGGGGTACAATTTCAAGGCACACGGAAATACCGAAAAAACTCGCCTTGTTCGCTTATGGCATTTAGCGGAAGAGGCAGAAAAAACCATAACAAGCTGTGTTGTACGCCGTGCGTTGTCACAATGCGCCAAGGTCATCAACGCCATTATCAGAGAAATGGGCGAAAGCCCCGAGTTTATTAACATAGAGCTTGCCCGCGAAATGGCAAAGGATTTTGACGAACGCAAGGAATTAGAAAAATCCATGCTAGATAACAACGCCCGAAACGAACGCATAAAAGAACGCCTAAAAAATGAGTTTGGGCTAACAAACCCCACGGGGCAGGATATTATTAAGTTAAAACTTTACGAAGACCAAAAAGGGGAATGTCCGTACACACTCTTGCCGCTAGATATAGAGCAAGTATTTAATGACCACGGCTACGCGGAAATAGACCATATAGTGCCGCGTAGTATTTCCCATAATAACACCTACGCAAATAAAGTCCTCGCGCTTGCTTCGGAACAGCGAGAGAAAGGAAACCGCTTGCCCCTAGAATACCTTACAGGCAAAAGGCGCGACAACTTTATAATTTGGGTAAATACTTCTAATCTGCGGCAAGAAAAGAAAAAACGTCTACTTAAAGAGGTCATCACCGAAGAAGAAAGAACTACGTTCAAAGACAGAGCGTTACACGATACCCAAACCATGTCGCGGTTTTTATTAAATTACTTGTCCGATTATTTACTATTCGCGCCGTCCGAACGTAAACGTAAGGTAATAGCCGTAAACGGCGGTACTACGTCTACGCTACGCAAGCGGTGGGGACTAAACAAAATACGCGAGGACGGCGACCTGCACCACGCGGCAGATGCGGCAGTAATCGCTTGCACCACACAACAAATGATTAACGATATAGCCCGCCACTATAATCATATTGAAACACGCTACATGGACAGAAGTATCGACCCGCGAAAACACTCGAACGAACTTCCGCAACCATATCCCCATTTTAGGGAAGAGCTTATGGCGAGGCTTGCTCCTACCAAGGAAAAGCTAGATGTCGCTATGGGTCAGCTAGGCGCGTTGCCGTACCCCGACAACGAAATCGCTAAACTTGCGCCTGTTTTTGTTTCGCGTATGCCGTCCAGAAAAGTCGGAGGCGCGGCACACAAAGAAACAATAAAAGGCATAAACGAAAACGGCGAACAAATTAAAAAGGTGTCGCTTGCTTCGTTAAAATTGAACAAAAACGGTGAAATCGAGGGCTATTACCGACCCGAAGACGATAGCCTGTTATACTCCGCGCTTAAAGAGCAGTTGCTAAAACACGGTAACGACGGCAAAAAGGCGTTTGCCGAGCCGTTTTACAAGCCTAAAAAAGACGGCACTGCGGGGCCACTTGTACGCACCGTAAAAATAGCGGAAAAGAGTACGTTAAATGTGCTATTAAAAGACCCGCATGGGCGTGTAAAGGCTAGTGCAGACAATGACAGCATGGTGCGAGTTGATGTGTTTTATGTCGAGAATGACGGATATTATCTTGTGCCTATTTATGTAGCGGATACGATTAAGGCGGAGTTGCCTAATAGGGCGATAGTAGCAAATAAACCCTATGAAGCGTGGAAAGAGATGCACGATAAGGATTTTATTTTTTCGTTATATTCTAACGACTTGATTTATATTAAGCACAAAAAGTTATTTAATTTTAGCAAAGCCCATGAAAAAAACACTCTCCCAGATACATTTTCGTGTAATGAGGTGCTTGCCTACTATAAAACAACACACAGCGGCAAAGGCTCTATTGAGATTATAAACCATGATAACAGTTATTCTATTGGGGGCGTTGGCGTTAAAACGCTACAAGTGCTTGAAAAATACCATGTAGACGTACTTGGTAATATTTCAAAGGGAACGCGCGAAAAACGGCAACCTTTTACGGGGCAGGAGTGAACCATGGCATACCGACATATTATCATAGAAAGCGAAGCGCGACTTTCTGTCAAAAACAATCAACTACGCGTAGAAACGGAAAGAGTGGACTCCACTGTGCCGATTGAAGACATCAACACGCTTCTTGTCGAAAACCGAAGAAGCGTACTAAGCGCGGCGTTGCTTAGCACCTTAGCCAAAAACGGTACGGCGGTTTTTATTTGTGACGAGTTTCATATGCCATGCGCCGTATTTCAGCCATATTTACAACATTCGCGCCAACTAACGGTAACAAAAAACCAACTCGCCCTCACCGTTCCCGCAAAAAAGCAATTATGGAAACAGCTTATTTCCGCAAAAATAAGCAATCAATCAAAGTGCCTCGCGTTATGCGGTCATTCCCAAGAAATCGCCGAGACAGCGGAAAAGCTCGAAAAAATGTCAAAGCAAGTACGCTCGGGCGATGAGGGCAACTCCGAAAGCCACGCCGCTGCGCTTTATTTCCCTGCACTTTTTGGCGGCGGCTTTAAAAGAAGCGGCGACTCCGACTACAAAAACGCATGGTTAAATTATGGGTATTCTATCATACGTGGCTGTATCGCTCGCACATTGTGCGTGTTTGGCTTTTTCCCGTTGTACGGTGTCCATCACCATTCGTCATTAAATCAATTTAACCTAGCGGACGATTTTATCGAGCCGTTCCGCCCCATTGTTGATTTATTTACCGTACAAAATATCGCTGGCGAAACAAGCCTTTCGCCACAAAACAAGCGGCGACTTGTTAATTTATTAAACTATGATATTTGTGTCGCGGGCAATATGTACGCGCTTTCTTACGCTATCGAGAGGACAATACAGAGTTTTTCTGCCGTATGCACAGGCAAGCGTAAGGATTTGCTTTTGCCGGAACTTGTACCGCTGAAGCAACACTCGTATGAATAAATTTATGAGACTACTAGTTTTTTTCGACCTGCCTGTTAAAACAAAGACCGAGCGTAAGGTAGCAACTAAATTTCGCAACTTTTTGCTAAAAGACGGCTACCACATGCTGCAATACTCGATATACGCCCGAGTTTGCAACGGTGTGCAGGCTGTAGAAAAGCATAAAAACCGCCTTTACGATTGTATCCCCGACAATGGCTCTGTACGTCTGCTTACCATTACGGAAAAGCAATACCAAAGTATAGAAATATTGGTAGGTAACTTAAAGGAAGCTGACAAGGATTTTTCTTATGAGCAGTTGACGCTTTATTGAGGGCTATAGCTGTTTAAGTTGACAACGATGCTGTGCTTGCGAGGATTTTTGTCGCAAGGCGAGGAGCAAGCAGGCAGTAAGGTATTGTCTTTAGACAATACCGCACGCCGACCAAAATCGCCTTTGGGTTCCTTGTCAGGAGGAACTTTTTTAGGACAGGAAAATACAGCATAAAAGCGGCGCGTTCTCGTGCCTTGTGTATAGATTAAAGCCGTTTTCGGGGTAGGCAGGGTATTTATACTTAAACCTCGAAAAGCGGCTTTCAGACATAACAAGTCAGTATTTGCAATGCTTCACAGATTTACATAAATCGGCAAATGTCAACATCTCGGTGTTACGCATTTATGCCTATATGGTACCGTGAAAGGAAAAGAATGGATTTCATACTTCGTTTCTGTTATACTATGGTTGAGTAGTTTTCTTTTCAGCGTAAACGAGAAAATGCCGTGTGAATCATAGTATTTATATACTGCTCGGTGTTAGGAAGGACGTATTAAGTGAATCAAAAAATAAAAGATGGACTTACCCTGTTTATGATACTCACGCTTGCGTGGACATGGATAATGGGCTTCATTCCGTTGCTTATGGGACTTGATGCCGAAAACTCAGGCAGTACATTGTTTAAGCTGTTAGCAGGCCCGGCCCCCTCTATTGTTGCAATCGCCCTTATTCTTTTCACATATACGAAAGCTCAAAAAAAGGACTATTTCAAACGATGCTTCAGCGTTAAACAAATGGGGATTAAATGGCCTCTGCTTGCCGCACTTTTCTATGCCGCGGTTACTGTGGCTACAACTTTTGCAAGCACTACCTTTGCGGGCGGAACAATGCCCGAATTTGGCGGCATACATATATTGGCCGCGCAACCATATATGATTTTTCTCTATCTTTTTTTAGCCGTTGTATCGGGTCCGCTCAATGAAGAATTTGGCTGGAGAGGATTTGCGTTAGA
>WRLD01000066.1 GCA_009777845.1 Defluviitaleaceae bacterium | reverse complement strand
GCATGGATTTAAAGGCATGGAACGCGGATTTTCGCGAATTTAACGGATTTTCGCGGATTTTTTCTCGCTTTCATTCAAAACTAACGGAACACGTACTGCTCGTATTGCATGGATTTAAAGGCACGTCCGAAAGAATCCGCGAAAATCCGCCAAATCCGCGAAAATCCGCGTTCCATTACTATTTTATGACCTTAAAAAAAAGATAGGAGTGACAAAAATGAACGAACGTAACCTCCCTGGGGGCGAAATGTCCTCGCGCATTTTGGATTTTATCTGGCTTGCAGACTGTTCTGGTTCTATGAACGGCGAAAAAATCCAAACGCTAAACTACGCTATACGCCAGACCATTCCCGACATGCGTAAGGAAGCGGACGCAAACCCCAACGCTTCGATTATGGTACGCGCAGTCAAATTTTCGGACGGCGCGGCGTGGCATGTACCTACCGCCACCGACATTGAGGATTTTAACTGGGTAGACCTAACGGCAGGCGGATTGACCGCCATGGGCATGGCGTTGGAGCTTGTGGCAGGCGAGCTGAAGCAGTTCCCCACCGACACAAAACGCCTGCCGCCCGTGCTTGTGCTTCTCACAGACGGCCAGCCCACAGACGATTTCAAGAGCGGACTAGACGCGCTTATGGCTACCCCTTGGGGCAAAAAAGCCGTGCGAATCGCCATTGCCATAGGAAAGGACGTAGACCTCGACATACTGGAACAATTCACAGCCAACCGCGAGCTTGTCCTCGAAGCAAAAAATCCGCAGCTTTTGGTGAAATTTATCAAATGGGCATCTACCGTGGTTAAAAATGTTTCCGCGCCTAGCATGGGCGACACCGCAGGCGGCGGCACGCTCGACATGGCATCTATTCCCATAGCTTCCGTGGACGACGATGAAATATGGTAATTGGAAGCTGCTCGGCGGAATTGTAGACGGCGCGGTTCACATTCGGCAGGAAAAGCCCTGCCAGGACGCGCTTTTTCTGCAAAACGGCATAGCCTGTGTAGCGGACGGCCACGGCAGCGCGTCCTGTCCGTACAGTGACGAGGGCGCGAAAGCGGCGGTCGAAATTGCCGCCGAAATTTTGGCAGAAATGGCGAGCGACATTGTCGCGCATAAGGACATACGCCTGCCAAAGCTAATTGAAACAAAGTGGAAAGAGGCCGTGCAAGCCATTCATGCCGAAAAGGGGCGCGAGCTAGAGCCGGACGAGCCTTTTCCGTACATTTTGTACGGCACTACGCTTATAGCCGCCGCCGCCGCTGAAAGCCTTGTTTTTGTCCTGCAAATAGGCGACGGAAATATTCTGCTCGCCGACAAGGAAAACGCGCGTCCGATTTTGGCGGTAAGCGACAGCATAGGCGAGGACACGGAGTCGCTATGCTTGGACGAGGCGTGGACGTATATACGCACGCAGATTATTCCGTGGAATACCCAGTCGCCTGCCATGCTTTTGCTGTCCACAGACGGCTACGCAAAGAGCTTTGCCGACGCGGCAGGCTTTGTCAAAGCGGGTACGGATATTTACGAAATTTGGCAAAATGAGGGCATAGCGTACGTAGAGGAAAATTTGCACGGCTGGCTGCGGACTACTTCCGATAATGGGAGTGGGGACGATATTGCTATGGGGTTGATGTTTTTTTGTTGATTTTGTAATGAAATAAAGCCCCCGAATTGGGATTCGGGGGCTTTTGATTTTACAGCATATGGATAATAGCATATGCACACGCTATTTATATTTTTCGAGAGATTCTTTAGTATTGGAATATATTTGTTCCCGTGAGACATTGAAAATCAAGTCATTCAATTTTTTAACATCACAAATGCTTGCTAGAGAGGTAACGAATGTGCGATTATCGTTCTCAAAAATTATCACTGCTATCTGCGGAGACACAGGGTAGTAAAGTTCAATCTCGTCTGCCTGTATGCCATTAAGATAATCTGCCCTTATGTTTATTACGGGTTGGTCGGCTGTAATAAATGGGATACTTGTTTTGTTTTCCAATAACATAATATTCATTTGAGATAAGCTAAAACCCATGTTTGTTGCGAAAATACAGGAAAAAATATGTTCAACATATCCAAATCTTCCTGATGTCTGAAATGTGTTTGATGTGTCAATAATGGCACACTTAATACGTTCTCGTATTTTTTTGGTTCTAAAATACTGCATTGCCAAAAAAAAGCAAAAATCATGCCAACTGTCCTCTTCAGAAAACGAAATATCGCCGTTCAGTATGTTGTTAAGCGGATTTATGCCTTCTCCTTCAATCATGCAATGAAGCTCTTCCTCAAAATTATTTATTACTTCATTCAATAATTCTTCTATTTCAAGATGTTTTTCCTCAAACTGTTCATACCACTGTTTAACAATAAAAACAAGTCTGAAAAATTCTATCCAACCCTTATTAGCATTTTGGTATGCGGGGTTCATTCGAGAAATGAATGAATTTATTAAGGTTATACCTTCTTCCGTAAGTTCCTCTAACTTGTAGAAGTCCCTTTCTTGTGCAACATTCACTGTATTGGTAGGAAATATTTTTCCGTTACGCAGACAAAAAATTTGCCCATCTACTGTCCATGCACGAAGATACTGTTGGAAAACATAATGTTGCCGTCTCTTTTTCATGTTATGCGAATCACTGTTCCTGTCTATTTTTCAGTTTTCCCTTTAAGCCATAATGCTTCATACGCTACTTACCCATTCCCATAAAAACCACAAAAATCCCACCACACTAAACCAAACGGAAAGGATATTTTACCCTAAATAATTATAACAAAAGTTGGACAATATGTCTACGAAAAAACCCCCACAAATTTCTCAAATTTCCAACACGCCCATTGTCAAAAAATCTCTGCTATAAAAATCACCGAGAAATATAAAATACAAAATAGCTACAAAATATTTCAGAGGTGATTTTTTTGAAGAAACTTTTATTTTTGTTATGTATAATTCTTATGGCGACCCCCGTATTTGGCGAAAACTGGGGCATTTATTTTCCCAAGGACGGAGCAAGACCCGAGGGCAACGCGACAGACGAGCATTTGTTGCAGTTTGACGCATATTTTATGGGCAACGTGAACGACGAAAAGGTCATGTATTTGACCTTTGACGCGGGATATGAAAACAATTTTACGGCTAAAATGCTGGACGTTTTGAAAAAACACGAAGCGCCCGCCGCGTTTTTCCTTGTGGGGACTTACATTCGTGACTGTCCCGAGCTTGTGTTGCGAATGGTCGAGGAGGGTCATATTGTGGCGAATCACACAATGTCGCACCCCGACATGAGCAAGATTTCGAGCAAGGAAGCCTTTGCGAAAGAGCTGACGGTCGTGGAAGAAATTTACAAAGAGGTGACGGGCAAAGACCTGCCAAAGTTCTATCGTCCGCCGCGCGGCGTTTACAACGAAACAAACCTACGGCACGCCAAGGAGCTAGGCTACAAGACGGTTTTTTGGACGACGGCATACAAGGACTGGGAGGTAAAAAACCAGCCCTCGCACTACGATGCCATGTCCAAGCTAACAAAGAGAGCATACCCCGGCGCGATTATTCTACTGCATAATATATCCAAAACGAACGCCGAGGTTTTAGACCAGTTGTTGACTAAGTATAAGGAAATGGGCTATCGGTTTGAGGATTTGGAGCATTTGACTAGGTCGTTCTCAATAGGAACCCCTACAAAAACAACCCCGCCACCTGATTGATTACACCGCCCACAAAAAACGCCGAAAAAATCGTAGACAGCATAATAACCGCCGCCACCTTTAGCTTAAATTCCCTAGTAAGAATACCAAAAACCGAAAGGCAGGGCAGATACATCAGCGACACCACTCCGCCCACAAACGCTTGCAAATGGTTTAATTCAAGCTCCAGCAAAGGCGCGACAGACATTTCGCGGCGAATAATGCCCAAAATCAAGCCGATTACCGCGTCTGGGGGCAAGCCTAGCCATTCGCTTACGAGCGGCTGGGCGTACACCGCGATTGTGTCAAGCAAGCCCGATTCTTTCAATAACGCCGCCGCAACAATCGCCAAAAGCATGGGTATTTCCGCTTCTAGCAAGAAATGCTTCATGCGCGTAAGCAGCTTTCTTGTGTATGCCTTTGGCTCGGGTATGAGAAGGTTGGGAATTTCTAGCAGTAACGGCTCGACCTTGCCTTTTACCGCCTTTCCTGCCAAAAAAGCGGCTACAAAAAGCCAGACCAGCGTAAAGGCAAGCATAGCGACAAACAGCCACCAGGAATAATTCGACAGCAACGCGATAATCGCGCCTGTTTGCGAAATACACGGCACGGCAAAGCATACCGCCGCCGCTACCACGATACGCTCCTTGCGTGTAGTAGCGGCGCGGCTGCCGATAATAGCAGGCACAGCACAGCCCAGCCCCATAAAAATATGGATTAGACTGCCGCCCTGCATACCTAGCTTACGCATGATATTGTCAAACAGCACGCTTAGCCGCGGCAAATAGCCCGAGTCCTCTAGGAAAGACGAGGCCACGTAGAACAAAAATACATAGGGCAAAATAAGCGCGATTATCCACTCGAAGCTAATTACAAAAATGCCGAACTCGCCAAGCAAAATGTTCTTGACCACGCCATCGGGGACAAACGAAAACAGCGAGCGGAAAAACGGTACAATGGCGTTGTCTACTAGCGGCTCTAGCACGCCTTGAATTAGGGCTTCTCCGCCGCCTACTACAACAGCAATTACGAGCATTATGACGAGGAACGCAATCGGTATGCCTGGGAAGGGTTGCATCATGCTGTCGCCTAGCTTGTCGAGGAAGTTTTTGGCGGCGGGGTTTTTTATTATTACTTGGCGGGAGATTTCTTTGGCGGTAGCCCATGGGGGGGGTGCAGCCCCTTTTCCCCGAAGGGAGTTTGGTGGGAATGTCGCCTCGAAGCCTGAAGTGTCTTTGGAACAAGGGGGCGTTGTCTCGTTTTTTTTATTTGAGTAGAGTGGGAATGTCGTATCGGAGCTTGAACAGCTTTTTCGCACAGAACAAGAAGTGCAACGTCCGCCGCAGGTAGGGGTGTTGTTTTTACTAGGCAACTGTTTTTCGGGGCTATGTAGCACGACCTCCAACTGCTTTTTAAGCTCGTCTATGCCCTTTTTCTTTACCGCAATTGTCACCACGACAGGCGCGTTTAGCTTGCGCGCCAGCAAGCCAGTGTTTACGCCGATTCCGCGGCGTTCTGCCACGTCCGCCAGATTAAGCGCGTACACCGTAGGTATATTGTACTTTTTTATTTCCAACGCAAGGCAAAGATTGCGTTCAAGGTTGGTCGCGTCTAGCACGCAAATAATAGCGTCCGCGCCGCTTTCCATAAAACGCGCCGCGACTGCTTCCGCTTCGCTCGTAGCCGTTAGGGAATACGTGCCAGGCACGTCTATTACCGTGTATTGCTCGCCGCCCAACGCGCATACGCCCTTCATGTAACCAACCGTCGTACCTGCGTAATTGGAGCTAGTGGCATGAGTTCCCGTAAGCTCGCTAAAAAACACGCTTTTGCCGACATTCGGGTTGCCCATTAGTAAAATTTTATTTTTCGGGTGCATTATGCTGACTCCTTAACGAAAATTTGTTCGGCAATGTCCTTGCCCACAGCCACGGCATAGGAATCCTCTACGCTTAAAAGCACAGGCCCGCCGAGCTTGTAGCGGGTTTTAATAGATATATATGTGCCTATGCGTATGCCCATGTTTTCTAGTAGCTCGTTTTTGGGAACGGAGATGACCTGTAGCGGGGTTGTGGTTTTTATGTTATATAGGTTTGTGGGGGTTGGCATAAGTAATTCCTTTCTTAAATGGCGTTGTTTGCACAACGACAGCCAGTAAAAATCTCTAAGAGAGGTTAGCATAGGGTAACTGGAATGTCAAGAGGGAATTTGTTCGTGCCTATGATATTATTTGCTCGTACTAGCGACAAACGTACGAAGCCGAAATGTGTAAATCAAACACGGATTTAACGGATTTACGCGGATTTTATCTGGCGCGTTTTTTTATCCGCGTAATCCGTGTAAATCCGTTAAATCCGAATAGCCTTTTTGTAGGGGACGGATTTATCCGTCCCGAGGTACGCACGTTCGTCAATTTGGGGACGGGCAACGTCC
>WRLD01000065.1 GCA_009777845.1 Defluviitaleaceae bacterium | reverse complement strand
GGCGTGCGGTGTTGTCTAAGAAAACCACTTAGACAACACCTTACTGCCTGCTTAATGGACGTTACCTGCCCCGAATTGACGAACGTGCAAACCTCGGGACGGATAAATCCGTCCCCTACAAGTAACCGTCACCCAGCCTCGCCCCTACAATTAACCTTGCAATTCGTCACAGCCTATTCCCAAATCGTCAATAATCTCGTCAAAAGCTATGGTTTCTGTAGCTGTGTCGTTATCGGCGCGTTTGGCTAGTTCGTAGTCAAAGGTGTCCAATGGCGTATCTTGCGCGTCAAGCATCTCCACCATTTGCCCCAACGCCCGCCCGCGATGACTTATCGCGTTCTTTTCCTCACCCGAAAGCTCCGCCATGACCTTACCATATTCTGGCACAAGAAAAATAGGGTCGTAGCCGAAGCCATTTTCGCCCCTTTGTTCTCGTGCGATTATTCCCTCTATTTTGCCGCGGAACATATGCTTTTCGCCGCAGGGCATAATACAGGCGATTACGCACACAAAGCGCGCCGTGCGTTTTTCGTCTGGCACATCGGCGAGAAGCTCAATAATCCTGGCGTTGCGTATGGTGTAGGGCGTTTCCCGTCCCATATAAAGCGCGGAATCCACGCCAGGCTCGCCGCCAAGCGCATCTATTTCCAGCCCAGAATCGTCCGCCACAATCATGGCTTTGTCATAGCCGTTTTTGGCTAAAAACTCGGCTGTTTCCACGGCCTTTTGCATGGCGTTTGCTTCAAATGTGCCGCCTGTTTCTTGCGGAACGAAAGCAAGCCCTGTGTCGGAAATGCAGCTTACGCCCGACACAGAGCTACACTCTTTGAGCATAGTTTTTAATTCCTGTACCTTATTTGCATTATTTGTAGCCAAAACAATACGCATGTGGTGACCTCCGAAAACCCGCTTTGGGTAGCTACGCCAACGATTTTTTCGTTAGGCGAGGAGGCGCAACCGCCGCATAACGGAGAGATTACGCAAGGTTGCGCCGACGAAGCATAACGGAAAAAGCGTGGCGTAGATGCCCGAATGGGGTTTTCGGGGGTTGCCATCGCTTATTGCGGCTCGATTAGGCCGTATTCGCCGTCGTTGCGCTTGTAGACTACGTTTATTTCGTCCGTCCACGAATTGCGGAACACATAGAAGCCGTGGTTTAGAAGCTCCATTTCCATGACGGCTTCCTGCGCGTCCATTGGCTTTAGTGCGAATTTTTTGGCGCGGGTAATTGTTACGCCAGCTTCGCCGTCTGCCTCGCTCGCCGCTTCGGGGGCGTTGATAAATTGCAGCTCATCGCCAGTAGCCACTGCGCGGCGGTGACGGTCACGCAGGCGGGATTTGTACTTTAGCACTTGCCTTTCGAGAATGTCCACCGCCTTGTCCATACAGCCCGAAGCGTCACTGTCCGTTACCTCGGCGCGCAAAACACGCTTGTGCATAGGCACGGATACTTCCATTTTTGTGATGTGTTTATTTTCGCTAAAGGTTACATACACCTCTGAATTGTCCGGCAATAATTTTTCCAGACGGCCTAGCTTTGAAGTCGTGCGTTCCTTGATTCCCTCCGAAACACTCATGTTTTTCCCAGTAAATACGTAACGCATTAGGTTTCCTCCTCGTAAAGTCTTTAGAAATTATTTCAACACAAAATTGATTATAACACATTTGATTTTTATATGGCAAACTGTTTGAAATTTTTTGCAGAGGGTTTATTGACCTTTAATAACTGATAAGTTATAGTACAATCGGGTGGAGGGAATAATGTATCGAAAGGAACGGAAAATAATGGACGACAAATATATATCCCCCATTGGCGATGATTGGCAAGATTTGAGAGCGGAAATCTTTACGCCCGAGGAAATAGCGGAGTGCGATTTAAAGGTTTCCATAATAGGGGAATTGATAAAGGCACGTCACGAAAACGGATTGACACAAAAGGAGCTTGAAGCGGCAAGCGGAGTAAAACAACCAGTTATTGCCCGAATGGAGCGGGGAACGACAGACCCGCAGTTGTCAACCGTGATGAGGGTGTTGGCATCGCTGGGAAAAACGCTTGCGGTTGTTCCGCTCGCCCAAAACGCGCGACAGTCTAGTTAAAACAGGCAGTGTAAAGTCGCACATTAAAAATCGCCGAAGGCGAGCCAAAAAAAGGTGGAGGAGCTTTCACATGAATAAATTTTTTAAATCGCCGCTTATGCGTTCTATTGTACCACATTTTATTCTCGGTGTGTTATTGATTGCCGCGTTTCGTATTATAATGGGCATTGAGTATTTTACTGGGCATATATGGCAGTTTTGGGGAGTGGTAACGCCGTTTTTTTTCGGCGGAATAATCGCGTATGTTTTGAATTTGCCATGCTCCGCAATCCAGCGGCTTTACACGCGTTCAAATAACCGCGTAATAAAAAAAAGAAGCCGCGCGCTAAGCGTGCTTACCTTGTTTGTTTTAATTATCGTGTTAATTACTATTGCGTTAAATTTTATCGTTCCCGCCGTTTCCAAAAGCGTGACTACGTTTATTTCCGAGGTGGAAAACTACGAGCGAACCCTGCGCGAATGGCTCGACACCGTGCAAACGTGGGAGCTGCCCTCGTTTTTGCCGGACATCAACGAGGCCGCCATTTTCGACTTTATCCAAGAATTTATCTACAATTTAGAGGTCGGCGGCTTCGCTAATTCCTTATGGCAGGGCATAGGCTCGACCGCGCGGGCGTTGTTTACCACCATTCTTATAATTATTTCGTCGATTTATTTTCTCATAGAAAAGGACAGGCTAAAGGACTATGTAAAGCGCATGATTGGCGCGATTACGTCCGCCAAGGCAAGCGAAACAATCTTAAAATATTCGCAAAAGCTCAACCACAATTTGCATATGTATATCTACGCCCAAACCATTGACGGCGTTATTCTCGGCTCGCTTATGACTGGCTTGTTGTTGATTTTCCGCTCGCCGCACGCGCTTTTATTGGGCTTGATTTTGGGCTTTGTCAACTATATTCCATATTTTGGCTCTATCTTCGGCACGGCGTTTGCGGTAATCGTGGTGGCGTTTACGCAGGGGCTTACCACGGCGGGCGTGGCGGCGATTTTTATGTTTATTATCCAACAAATTGACGGCAATTTTATCCAACCGCGCCTCCTGGGCGGCTCGTTTTCGCTCAGCCCCCTGCTAGTAATCATAAGCGTGACTATCGGCATGAACTACGCAGGCATTTTGGGAATGCTGGTTGTTGTTCCCATAGTTGCTATTTTGAAGGACATTTTGGACGAATATATCGAAGCGCGGGAGTATAAGAAGCTAAATGGGGGTAAAAACGGAAACGGAAAGGAGCAGGGGCAGAATGAAGCAGTTTAAGACGGTTTTTGAGTATCACGATAAGGTGTGGATTGCGAGCTGTGAGGAATTGCGGCTAACCTTGGAGGAGGGTTCCTTTGACGCGTTAATTGTTCGTATGAAAATAGCGATACAGGATATAGCGCGTGAGGAATTGGGGCATGAGGGGGATATACGGTTGTTGATTGTAATGAGGGATAGGGTCGAAGAAATTAAAGCGGTGAGTTAATAAAAATGAAAGCAGGTGAATTTAATGGATAAAAAAATCTACAACATAGACGAAATAAAAAAAATGGTTGAACCTGTTATTCAAAAGCATGGAGTAAAACAGCTTTCCATTTTCGGCTCATATGCGAAAGGAAACGCTTCCTCGCAAAGCGATATTGATTTCCACTTGATGAAAACTGGCGATTTATGGGGATATTTCAAATTGCTTGGCTTCAAGCAAGATTTAGAAAATTGTCTTGGCGTAAATGTTGACGTACTGACAACTGGTGCAATGGATAGCGAGGTGTTTAACGAGGTGCGAAAAAGCGAGGTGTTAATTTATGGATAATATAAAAAGGGATTTATATATCATAATGATAGTATAACGGCAAAATACAATGAAATGCCATGGAAACAAATAAAAGGTATGCGGAATATAGCGGCACACGGTTATGAAAATTTTGATGTTGATATTTTATGGCAAACGCTAAAAGCGGATATTCCCGAATTATGTGAATATTGTAATAAAATTATTACAAAGGAACAATCCATATAAATAACCTTATATATTCTCACCCATAAAGATACCCAGTAAGCCACAGCGACATAGTAATTCCCACAAAATTTGCCAAAAGCGCGCCCGCTAACGTAAAGCGCGTTTTTGTTATTTTTATGCTCATAAAATAAATACTCATAGTGTAAAAAATTGTTTCGGTGCTGCTCATCATAATGGAAACAAACTGCCCCAAAAACGAATCGGGGCCGTGCCGTTCAAATAAATCTAGCAATAGCCCAGTAGCCGCCGAGCTGGACACCAGCCGCATAAGCGTAAGCGGCACAGACTCCGTAGGGTAGCCTATGTAGTCCATAACGGGCGTAATAAGACTGCTCAAAATATCAAACGCGCCGCTGGCACGTAACATGCCGACAGCCACACATATAATAGGATAGACAAGAAAACCCCCGTAAAACAAGCCCTTTCCTCACCATACAAGGTTTAAGTGTTTCGCATTAAACCTTAGCAGAAAGGCAAAAAGGGAAATGGGGGAAATCTGTCTATCCTATTTTTGTTATAGAGGTTAGGTTTTTGGCTGAATATTTTTGACTGAAATTAAAGCCATTAAGCAGGCAGTAAGGTGTTGTCGAAGTGCTTTTCTTAGACAACACCTTACGCCGACCAAATTGCAGTTAGGAGGTGTTTTTTACAGATTTACAAAGCAGTAAATTGATTATTCTGGGTAGTGTAAAGTCGCACATGAAAAATCGCCGAAGGCGAACCAAAAAAACTTGGAGGGGACTACATGAAAATAACAATACCCATCGACCACGGAAACCGATTGATAAAAACCCTACATCACTCATTTCCGTCGGCGTTTATGGAAAACGCCTATCTGCCGTCTATCGGCGGCGATGTATTGAAATACAACGGCAAGGCTTATACCTTGGTAAATGAGCGGCTTCCTGTGCAAAACGATAAGTCGGAGGATGAAAGGTACTTCATTCTCACCTTGTTCGCGCTTGGTAAGGAGCTTCGAGAGGAATCGGACATGGTGCGGAAGCTAACGCCCAGCGAACCCATAAAGGTCGAGCTGCTGATTGGTCTGCCGTTGCAGCATTTTATGGCATATAAAAAGAAATTCGAGGGCTATTTTCTTGAACGCACGGGCGTAATCAAGTATGAATTTAACGGCAAGCCGTACTCCATACAGCTTATAGGCGCGACCGCTTTTCCGCAGGCATATGCGGCGGCAATCACGGCTTACGACAGGCTCAAGGATTCGCGGGTAGTGAATATTATTGACCTCGGCGGATTTACTGTGGATTGCTTGCAATTAAACCAATTCAACCCCAACATGGCATTATGCACTTCATTGTACTGGGGCGTGAACACGCTTTGCCAAGGTATTAACGAGCGCGTGCGCGGCACAGGTGCGTCAATGGATATTTCCGATGACGTGATTGAGCGAATTTTAAGAAAAGAACCCGACGCACTTTCCGAATATAGCCAAGCGCGAATCGAAACGGTTACATCAACAGCCGTGTCACACGTCAATCGAATGTTAGCGGAAATTTCGCAGAAAGGCTTTGATTTAGCGGAGGATAAAACCGTTTTCATGGGCGGCGGCTCAATCCTGCTAAAAGAGTACATTCTCAAAGCCAACAAAGCAAAAAAGCCCATATTTATAGATGACATTCACGCAAACGCCAAGGGCTTCCAGCTTATTTACGATATGCAAAACGGTGCGGGCAAGAAAAATCACGGAGCATAACAGGGGCGGTATGCGAATGAAAAAAGACGAAGCCCGCTTTACGATTCGGTTCAATTCCGCTGACCCGCGGCACAGAAAGGCAATGGCGGCACTTACGGCATCAGGCAGACGTAAGGCATCGCTTATTGCAGATGCAGTATGTGAATATTTAGCCCGATACGAAGCAGACGAAAATACGGTTATTTTGCCCCAAGCGAAACAAGCCTTATCCTCTGAATCCTCAAAAGCAATCCATATTTCCGAAGCTACGGAATTATCACCCAACGATGATATATGTCAAGCTGTACTCGGCGGATTAAGTATGTTTATGAAATAGCTGTAAGCCAATAGGCAGAAATGAG
>WRLD01000064.1 GCA_009777845.1 Defluviitaleaceae bacterium | reverse complement strand
GAATCTGACGAGCTTGGCGAGCCTGTGGCTAGGTAGCAACCAAATCAGCGACATATCCCCCTTGGGCAATTTAACCAACTTGACAGGATTGTGGCTAGGCAACAACCAAATCAGCGACTGGACACCAGTCCGACACGTCCCAGACGTTTTTGGTCGCCCATAGTTTGTGTACGAGATAATTTGAAAGATTATAGAACGCGGATTTAGCGGATTTTCGCGAATTTTAAAACCATTAAACACGGATTTACGCAGATTACGCGGATTTTATCGAACATATCGGATTTTCGTGGATTTCCTCACGAGCCAATCCGCAAAATCCGTGAAAATCCGTTGAATCCGTGTGAAGCCCTTGAAGCCTTTAAATCCGCGTAAATCCGCCAAATCCGCGAAAATCCGCGTTCCATGCCTTTAGAATACTTTAAAATCCGCTAAACTATCCCAAAAAACAACAGGGACGTGAACCCATGCCATTCCTACCAGCGTGGTCGGGCTGCGGTGTTCCCAACACCGCCCCACCTATTCCCCCCACCGCCACCCCCACCCCACCCGACTTCATAATAATAACAGGCGATGCCTACGTAGACCACCCCTCATTCGGGGCGAGCATTATCGGGCGCGTGTTGGAATCGCACGGCTTTTCCGTCGCCGTTCTCGCACAGCCCGACTGGAAAACAACCGCGGATTTTACGCGCTTTGGCGAGCCGCGCTTGGGCTTTCTTGTCACGGGTGGAAATATCGACTCCATGGTGAACCATTACACTGTTTCCCTGCACAAACGCAAAACGGACGCTTATTCCGCTGGCGGAAAAACGGGCAAACGCCCAAACCGCGCCGCCATTGTTTATTCCAATAAAATACGGGAAGTATACAAACACACGCCCATCATTTTGGGCGGACTGGAAGCGAGCCTGCGGCGGCTTGCACACTACGACTACTGGGACAACGCCGTGCGGCGTTCTATTTTGTTGGACGCGGCGGCGGACTTAATCGTGTACGGCATGGGCGAAAAGGCGATTGTGGAAATTGCGGAAGCCCTCGACAGCGGCCTTTCCGTTTCCGATTTAACATTTATCAACGGCACGGTTTTTAAAACCAAGGACATATCATTTTTGTGCGAGCCTATTACCCTGCCGCCCTATAAGAAAATCAAAGAGCCGAGCGGAAAAAAAGACTACGCGCAATCATTTATGCAGCAATACGAAAACACAGACTATTTGACCGCAAAAATCTTGGTCGAACCCTACGCCAACATTTTTGTGGTACAAAATAAACCCGCCGCGCCGCTTACCACCGCGGAAATGGATAGAATCTACGCGTTGCCATACATGCGCGACTACCACCCCATGTACGAGCAGGAGGGCGGCGTGCCTGCCATAGAGGAAATAAAATTCAGCATAACCGCCAATAGGGGCTGTTTCGGCGGCTGTCATTTTTGTTCGTTGAGCTTTCACCAAGGCAGAATTGTACAGGCGCGAAGCCACAAGTCCATTCTCGCCGAAGCCGCGAGCCTTACGCACGAGCCGCTGTTTAAGGGCTATATCCACGATGTCGGCGGCCCTACCGCCAATTTTCGGTTTCCGTCATGCGACAGATGGGCGAGAGCGGATTCGCCGCCATGCAAACGCCAGTGCTTGACCCCTACGCCCTGCCCGCGCCTGAAATTCGACCACAGCGATTTTTTAAAACTGCTGCGCGCCATACGCGAAATTCCCAAGGTCAAAAAAGTCTTTATCCGTTCGGGTATTCGTTACGACTATTTACTGCACGACCCTGAGGGCGGCGAGTTTTTCCGCGAGCTTTGCGAACATCACATCAGCGGACGGCTAAAGGTAGCACCCGAGCATGTTTCGCCCAAGGTTCTGCTTCATATGAACAAACCCGACTTTGGGCAATATAAAAAATTCGCCCAGAAATTCGCAGAAATAAACAAAAAACTAAATAAGGAACAATTTCTCGTACCTTATCTGATGTCGAGCCACCCTGCCTGTACGCTTAACGACGCTATAGATTTGGCGGAATATCTGCATAGCGAGAACATTTTCCCCGAGCAGGTACAGGACTTTTACCCCACGCCGGGAACGCTGTCCACCTGCATGTACTACACCGAGCTAGACCCGCGCGCCACGCCCATGAAGCGCGTTTTTGTCCCAAAGGGGCAGAAGGAAAAGACGACACAGCGAGCGTTGATTCAGTATCGCTTGCCTGCGAATTACGACATAGTGAAAAACGCGCTGTATAAGGCTGGGCGTAAGGATTTGGTGGGCGGGCATCGGGGGGCGTTGGTGCGGGGGAGGAAATTCATAAAAAAAACATAAAAAACCGCTTGCGTAAACACCTCAATGTGATAAAATAAAACAATTTATGAAGTATCAATAAAAGGTGGCTACCCATATGATAGATTTTAACCAGGAAATCAGTAAATACAAACCAATACGCTCTGTGGACGAGGTAGAGGAAATACTCAAGGACGAAGTGCTGGACATCATGGACATTTTGCAATATATAACAGGAAAGCCCCAAGCGCCGCAGACCTCGCAACCGCCAGAAAATCCAACGTCCCAAGACGCGGCAGGAGGGGAATCTATTGAAATGCCCTAATTGTCAGAGAATAATACGAGGAAATAACACGGTTTGCCAAAACTGTAACCTTGATACCGTTTTGTATATGAAGGGCGTGGGCCTTTCTGATAAGCTGTATAATCAAGGGCTGGAACGCCTTAAAAGCGGCGATTTTTTTCATGGAATACAGGCGTTGACAAAAAGCGTAACTGTGAACAAAAAAAATGTGCTTGCGCGTAATTTGCTCGGGCTTGCTTTGTTTGAGGTGGGGCATACGGGCGAGGCAATTACGCACTGGATAATCAGTCAGTTGGTGCAAAAGGAAAACAACCATGCGACAAGATATATGGAAATAGTTCACAAAAACACAAAGCAAATAGAACGCGCGAACGAAGCAATCGAAATGTACAACAAGGCGCTTAGTCACATCAAGCAGGGCAGTGACGATTTAGCCATTATTCAGTTGAAAAAAGCGGTAGACCAAAGCCCGAATTTTGTGGACGCGCTAAATCTGCTTACCTTTTGTTATTTAATCCAAAACGAACGCGAGCGCGCGGCGGCTACCGTGGAGCGCGCGCTTGCGATAGATACGGTAAGCCCAATTGCGTTAAATTATCATTCGCTTATTAACCCGAACAAGTCGCGCGCCGCACGCACGGCATTGAAGGCGAAGCCCACGATAGCCGCCGCCTACAAGCCCCTTGGCATAGAGGAAAAAAAACAGCGTACCTTTCATTTTTCGGAGCTGTTGACGTTTATTATCGGCGTGGCTTGCGCCTTGGCTTTGTGTTATTTTCTTTTTGTGCCTGCATTGGAATCGGCGCGCGAAAAGGAACGCGAGGACGCGGCACAGCACCTTATGAACGTGCGGGAACAGCACCAGGCCAACATTGCCAAGGCAGAGGAAGAAAAAACCGACCTAAATACAACAATTGCGAATTTGCACAACGAAATGACCGTGTACAACGACGAGCTAGACATACAACGCCGTGTCAACGACGTAAACCGCGCCCATTTCTTGTATCTCGACGACAAGCTACAGCCTGCCGTAGACATATTGCAGAGTTTTTCCGTGTATGACGACCTGCCGCCCGATATTAGGCAGCGCGCGGAAACGATTTTAGAGGATTCCTATCCGCGCCTTGGCTTGGAATACTACAATGTCGGTCATTCGGCGTTTAACGCCGCTACGCGCGATACCTATCTCGCGCTTACTAGCCTAGAAAACGCGCACCGCTACCTTACCGAGGAAGCCCTAGTATGGAACAGACTGCTATTTATGCTAGGCACGCTATATTATGATACCAACGAGGACGACCGCTCGGAGGACGCGTATAGGTTCTTGAACGAGCTACGCGAGCGTGCGCCAAGTAATTTGCCTGGATTTACTGGTGGTGAGCGTACCGCGTTTAATAATATGTTGCGTGATTTAGATGCACGTATGGGGGGGGCGTAGCCCCCTTTTTGTCCGACATTTTTTTTGTGGGAATGTCGTCACGAGCCTTGGTTTTGGTTTGGTGGATTTTAAGGGCATGGAACGCGGATTTACGCGGATTTGACGGATTTTCGCGGATTTTAAAAACATTAAACACGGATTTACGCAGATTACGCGGATTTTATCGGGCTTGGCGGATTGTCGTGGATTTTCCCACGAGCCTATCCGCGTAATCCGTGAAAATCCGTTAAATCCGTGTGAAGCCCTTGGAGCCTTTAAATCCGCGTTTAATTTTTTACAGAGATAGGCAATGTCACACAGGTTAAGGCTTGGGCTTTAGCGTGGTGACGGCTAATTGTAGGGGGCGGATTTATCCGCCCCGAGGTATACACGCTCGTCAATTCGGGACGGGTAACGTCCATTAACGCAGAGCGAGGTAGCTTCGGGACGGATAAATCCGTCCCCTACGAAAAACCGTACAGCCACCTGCAAATTTTGCAATATGGTAATTATTGCATTGAATCAAATCGCCGTGCGTAAGTGCTATCTAATACAAATTCGGGGGGGTAAACCTATGAACAAGAAGAAGTATATAATCGCCAGTATTATCATGCTAGTAATTGCGTTAGTAAGTGGTTGTTTTGGGGGGCAGTCTGTGAGAAATGGGGAAGATGACCCTAACGATACTATATCGGTTGTTGCCGTTGAGGTTGATAATGGCGCGGAAGAAGCCGATATTGCCACTCCTCCCGAGTATATTACCATTCGAGGGGAGCAGTATAGTATTGGTTTAACTACACTTCAGTTGGTCAATATGGATTTAACAAATGACGAAATCGAACCGTTGCAGTATATGGTGAATTTGACGAGGTTGTCGCTACGCAACAATCAAATCAGTGACATATCCCCCTTGGCTAACCTAACGAGTTTGAAGGAGTTGGGGCTAAGTTACAACCAAATCAGCGACATATCCTCCTTGGCTAACCTAACGAGCTTGACGAAGTTGACGCTATACGACAACCAAATCAGTGACATATCCCCCTTGGCTAGCCTAACGAATTTGTCGGAGTTATGGCTAAGCACCAACCAAATCAGCGACATATCGCCTTTGGCTAGCCTAACGAGTTTGACGGTGTTGAGGCTATACAACAACCAAATCAGCGACATATCCCCCTTGGCTAACCTAACGAGTTTGACGGAGTTGTCGCTAAGCACCAACCAAATCAGCGATATATCTCCCTTGGCTAATCTAACGGGCTTGACGAGGTTGTCGCTAATCAACAACCAAATCAGCGACATAGCCCCTTTGGCTAACCTAACGAATTTGACGGAACTGTCGCTAAGCAACAACCAAATCAGCAACATAGCCCCTTTGGCTAATTTGAAGGGCTTGACGAGGTTGTTTCTAAATAGTAACCAAATCAGCGATATATCCCCCTTTGCTAAATTAACCAGCTCGACAACTTTGTGGCTAGAGGACAACCCCATCGCCTACTGGTCACCAGTCCAACACCTCCCTTACGTTTATGGTGGTCGCCCAGGTGGTAGTCGCCCATAGTTTGTGTAAGAGATGATTCAAAAGACGATAGAACGCGGATTTTAAAAACATTAAACACGGATTTACGCAGATTACGCGGATTTTATCGGACATATCGAATTGTCGTAGATTTTCCCACGAGCCAATCCGCAAAATCCGTGAAAATCCGTTAAATCCGTGTGAAGCCCTTGAAGCCTCCAAATCCGCGTTTAATTTTTTACAGCGATAGGCAATGTCAATAGGTTAATGCTTGGGCTTGGTGACGGTTAATTGTAGGGGGCGGATTTATCCGCCCCGACCCCCGCACGTTCGTCAATTCGGGGCAGGTAACGCCCATTAACGCAGAGCGGGGTAACCTCGGGACGGATAAATCCGTCCCCTACAAAAACCATTGCAAATGCGGCAAAATGAAGCGGATTTTAAAAAACACGTCAAAATGATTTCGGGGACAATATGGTGACGGCTAATCGTAGGGGGCGGATTTATCCGCCCCGAGGTACGCACGCTTGTCAATTCTGGACGTATAACGTCAATTAACGCAGAGCGAGGTAACCTCGGGACGGATAAATCCGTCCCCTACAAAGACCATTGCAAGCACGGCAAAATGAAGCGGAGTTTAAAAGAAAAGTTTAACCCACGCCGCAGGTTAAACTTTTCTTGCGTATATGCGTAGATTATTATGTATGGCAGTGCAAAATCGCACATGCAAACTCGCCTAAGGCGAAATTGGAGGCTTTTATGGAAAATAAATCCGTTTGGGGCTTGGACGAAAATATCGCCGCGGCATTAAGCTATTTGTTCGGGCCGGTGTCGGGGCTTTTTGTGCTTGT
>WRLD01000063.1 GCA_009777845.1 Defluviitaleaceae bacterium | reverse complement strand
TTTTTGCCGTTTTCTTGCACCTCGGTGTCACGCAAGAGGGCTTCAGCGACTTCTATTCTGTCCTCTAGTGAGATTCTGCTTAGGGTTAGTGGGTCGTTTTCGCTTTGGGCTGTTATTTGTTGGGGTGGTGTGTCGTGGGGTGGCAGGGCTTGAAGTGCAGGGTCTTGGGATTGTGTGTCTTGGTGTGTTGTGTCGTTGGGTGGTGTGCCTTGGAGTGCTGTGTCACCTAAAAAAGCGGAATCCATGCCAGAAAATAGCAATAATATTGCAATTAAAAAGCAGGATATGATTTTTGTTTTGCTTGGGTTGTTTGCCGTTGAATTTCGGTTATTTTTTGGCTTCATTTGTCCCCCACGCTTTCTAAAGGACAGTTTACTACACCTTTTTATAGTTGTCACCTTTACTTACCGCTACGAATCTCTCGCAAGCGATTATAAAACGTAGCTTGTTTAAGCCCTGTTTGGCTTAACGCTTCCCCAAAGGTCATTTTCCCACGCTCCCATTCCCTCACCACTTGGGCGAAATTCTCGGGCGGCTTTTTTATAGGGCGGCCGAATTTCACGCCCCTTGCCTTTGCCGAGGCTATGCCCTCGGCTTGGCGTTGCAGGATATGACATCTTTCAAGCTCCGACACTGCCCCAAAAACAGTAAGTATAAATTGCCCTGTGGGCGTGGTCGTGTCAATCTTTTCCTTTTGGCTGACAAACTCAACGCCCTTTGTCGTGAGCCTGTCTATAAGGGCGAGCAAATCCCTTGTGTTGCGCGCGAAACGGCTAACAGATTCCACGATGACGGTATCGCCGCGCTTGACCGTTGCCAATAGCTTCTGTAGCCCAGGTCGCGCTGTGTTTTTTCCGCTTTGCTTGTCGAGAAAAATTTGCTTGCGTGGTATTTTCAACGTAGCCATTAAATCCAGCTGTCGGTTTTCGTTTTGTTCCGCCGTGCTTACGCGGCAATAGCCGTAAATGCTGATAACTTTCACCCCTTTAGAATGTAGTCGGTGCTGACATCAAAAATGTTACTTAGCATTATACATTTTGGGTTGGTTACGCCGCGCTCGCCGCGTTCAATTAGCCCGAGGTGCGGAACGCTTATTCCTATTTTTTCGGCTAAATACGCGCGTGACATGCCCTTGGCTTGGCGTAGATTGTTTATTCGTTGTCCTATTTGGCGGTTTAGCTCGTTGGCTTGGTGGATTGCGTTTGTTTCTTTCATGGAATCACTCCTACATCTCTAAAAAATGTGAGTGCGGGTAAGAAGCCCCCGCAGCTCACGAAAAGAAAGGGATTTGTTAGAACCAAAAAAGCCCGCAGGGACGGCAAAAAGTGCCATTACCTACGAGCCTAAAATACAAGCTAAGTGCCGTTACCCTTGGTACGCAAACAAAACAAAAACCCCTCGCGCGGAAAACACAAAAACAACGCGGACGAAAAAACTACCGAAAACGCCTCGAACCGAACGGTCAAAAAAATTCGATTTGTAGAAATGGGTTTTTTGTTGTAAACTACTGTTTGCCGTAGTGATGGGCGTAAGCCTTGGACGTAGGTGATGTGTTGAATCCCTATGCTCCGTTGATTAGGTGCTCGAACACCTAGCCAACCATTACGGTTTTTTTGTTTCGTCAGTAGTTTAGCACGACATTATAAAAATCGCAAATGTTATTTTGGAAATGTTTGTTTTTTCCGATTCGCTTGTGTTTCCGTTGCTCCTAAAAATAAAAAACATCTACACCAAGAAAAATTGAGGACAAGCCTATGCCCCAATTCCATACTATATCATTTTCAAAAACAAAAAACAAATACGTTTCGCCGTCAAAATATTCGATTGTGTTATTTAGTGTCGTGCTGGCTTTAAATTTATCACCATATATTTCCAGAACAGTGTCCTTGCTGTCCCCAACGCCCACCTGTTCAGAGGTTTGCAGAAAAGGAGCAAAAGCGTTCATACGTTGATGTGTTCCGTCATGTGCAAACTTAAAAATTAGAGCTTCTGTCACAAACGAAAATGACGGCGGAAAATCCCCACCTAATTCATATCGCCGCCCATCGTCTATGGGATTATCAACGTAAGCGGAAATCGCTTCCCAGTCTTGGACAGTTGGAATTATGCTTAAATCACGCTCATTAAGTTCCCGAACTAGGTCGGCGGAGTCGATTCCAAGCACAAACCCATGTATGGCGGTCGGGAATGTCGCAGGCGCGTGTGTTGGCTCGGACGTAAATTCGCCGCGGGTAATAATATCAGCGACAAGGCTTCCCTCGTCCCAACGCACTCTCACCTCAGTTATTTGGGAAACGGCGTTTAATGGTATCACCGTGCGACCATTGATAATTTGTACAGGGTCTGAAATATTCGCATTTTCGCCATTTACCTTTATTACATTGCTGTTAATTTGAATAATCGCCGTGTGTTCGGGCTTTTCAATCGTTACCGTTTGTGCCTGCTCGTTCCATGCAATCGAAAAGCCTAACGCCGTAGCCACAGCTCGCAGGGGTACGAAAGTAGCTCCTCTATGATAAAAAGGCTGTGAATCCCTTTCCGCAAACTGAACCGTTTCGCCGTTAATGCGAATATGCGGCGTTTGTGTGCTTGCGTTAAGCAATGGTGCAGTGCAATTTACAGCAAGCAACACCACAAGTGCAATCCGTACTGCCCTCATACAATGTATTTTCATAAATATACTCCATTCTTAATTTGATATTTAACTGCTCCGCATTTCAAAAATAGATTGTGTCCCTATCCCCCAGCTCCATACAGTGCCTTGTTCAAAAATAAAGAACAAGTACGTGTTGCCGTCAAAATATTCTATGACATTATCAAGCTCCTTGTTTGTCCCGAAGCCTGTGCCATAGGTGGCTATCACGCTTTCTATATCGTCACCAACCCCCATATCTTCAAGTGTCCGCAAATAGGGCGTAAATGTTTGGATATACTGTAGTATTTCGTTGTTTGAAAATCGGAATGTTAGATTTTCTGTCACGAAAGAGAATGAAAAATCACCGCCTATATTATAACGTCTGCCATCGTCCACAGGATAGTCAATGACACTATTTATAGTTTCCCAATCTTGGATAACTGGGATTATATCCCATTCTCGCTCGTCAAGCACTTGAACTAATTCGTCTGGCGAAACAACGAACCCGAAGCCGTCAACTGACGATTGAACAGTAGGCGCGTTGGCGCTTGTGCTTAAATCTGATAAATTCAGCGTTTCAAAAATTTCAGCCCCAAAGCCACCTATTTCTTCTTTAATTTCAACCTCAGAAAAAAAGGTCGGGTCTAATAAATCTCGCCTTCGGTTGTAACGTGCAGGGGCTACATAGTCATAGGTCGTCACATTTCCCGGTTGGGATAACGAGCCTGTCGCCGTACCCATATAATACTCCAAATGAAGCATCATACTACCACTATTCATAGGCACGATAGTGGCAATAGCGTCACCCTGTTGCACTCGTGAGCCTACGCTGAGGGAGCTAGCTATTTCTGCATAGCGTACTATCCGTCCATCGTCATTTAATACTTCTAGTGCGTATGTGCCATCGTAAAAATGTGCATAACGAGTGATTGTCCCATCTGCAACGGCATATACCCTTGGGCGATTGTCGACAGTACCTCTATTTAGTGGTCTAAAATCAATCCCTGCATGTTCTCGCTCACCGCCCGACCTACGCCACCCGAATTCGCTTTGTGTCCCTGCTATGCTCTCAAATTCGACATTTACAGGACGGATATAATGTGCCAAAACAGTAAATTCAACCTCTCGCCAAACCGTAGTTGCACCTATGGGCGTGACTGATACCGAGATTCTATAATTAAATGTACCCATAAAATAGCTTGACGGTATAGTAAAGCCCGTAGTTCCCACCTGTAAGTGGTCAATAACAAGCTCGTTTGTGGCTAGGTTTCGCAGAGATAAGTGGTATTCGGAAAATGGCACAGTTGTCCATGTAGCAGACACACCGCCATTGTTAGTAATATCTTTCATGTTTATTGTAGTGCTAGCGGTTGGGGATGTAATAGTAAGCTGTGGATTCCACCTCGCCCAATAGGTAGCGTTGCCTGTTACTACCGTGTTCTCGGTCACTTGCGTACCGCCTACAGGGTTTGGCGTGGTGAACCACCCTGCGAAGTCAAAGCCTAATCTTCGTGGTGTGGGCGGTAGCGTGCCTACAGTGGAAGTTACCCCACTTTGCCGTGGTACGGTCTGCGTATGTGATGTACCTGTCCCGACTGTACCGCCATTCGCATCAAAGGTAATCCTATAGCTAAAGAGCCACGAGAAAAAGCCCGATAGGGTCGGGCGGTTGGTTATAGTGGATAAGGGCGTGGGGCGTGTAAAGTTGAATATACCGCCGCCCGATACAGTAGCCGTCATTTGTGAAAAGCCTGTTATTTCGCTGTCGTGGGTATTTTCTGTTTCGCCCTCGTTGGTGCTTCCTGTTTCGCTCTCGTTGGTGTTTCCTGTTTCTTCCTCGTAGGCGTTTCCTATCTCACCCTCACTAAGCCCCCCAACCCCCTCCGAAAACGTCAAATCCCCAACATGTACCCAGCCACTGGTAGTCTGTGCGTACAACGCTCCGCTTTGTCCGCCGCCGCTCATGTTTCGCAACATTCCCATGTACACGTTCCTAAACGTGCCATACGATGGCACAGCGGCAGAGGTTACGTATATTTCCGCGTTGTTCGCGCTATCGTAGTACATAAGCCAACTAACGCCGTTAAGCGGATTCTGCACGGCTTGCGCGGCTTGCGTTACGGTAATTGTGCGTGTCATACCTCCGAGCGTAGCCGTTATTGTTCCTGTGCGTGGGGCGGCGCTTGTGTTTGCCGTTGCGTTTATTCTGAATGAGCCGTTGCCTGTGCGGTTGGTTGGCGTTATGTTACTTATTGTTAGCCACGAAGCGTTACTTGTAGGCATGTTCCATGTGCCGCTTGCCGTTACGTTTACCGTGGCAAACGCCGCGGCTGACGGCGGTGTCCATGTGTTCATGTTAAGCGCGAACGTAGTCACGCCTGCTTGCGTAACGGTTATTGTACGCGAAACCGCGCCGTTTGCGGATATTGTTACCGTCCCTGTTCTTGCCGTGCTTGAATTGTTTACAGAGGTGACGAGCGTTAGCGCGCCTGTGCCTGTACGGCTCGCGGGCGTTAGCGTTAGCCACGATTGATTGCTTGTAGCTGTCCATGTGGTATTAGATGTCACAATAAGTGACGTACTGCTTGCACCAGAGGTGGGCAGCCATGAGTTTTGTGCCAATGAAATCTGCGCCGTTTGTCCTGCCTGCACCACTCGTGCGGTTTGGGTAGACAAGCCGTTCGAGGAAACGGCGATTACGCCCGACCTTTGGGACGTGCTTGGGTTTTCTGTTGCATTGATATAAAAAGAACCGCTTCCGTTTTGGTTTGTCGGCGTGATGTCCGTGGTACTAAGCCATGCTGCCGCGCCGTTGTGTATGCTCCATGCCCTGTTTGAGATTACGTTAAGTATACCATAGCTCGGGGCGGCTGTCGCTTCGGCGGTGTTCCACGACAAGAGAAGCACTCCGCCTGTGTTTTGAGTTATTCTAACTGTGCGGGCTGTCGTACCTGCCGTAACGGTGATTGTGCCTGTTCTTGCTGTGTTTCCTAGATTTGCGGAGGTGTTTACGGCGAATGAGCCGTTGCCTGTGCGGTGGCTCGGCGATATGTTACTTACTGTTAGCCAAGACACGTTACTTGTAGGCATGTTCCATGTTCTATCGGAAAATACTTCTACCGTCCCTGTAGAGGGGTCGGCGGGTGCGGTTGCTTCGTCCCATGACAATAAAAGTCCGCCGCCCGATTCCTGTGTAACTATTATAGAGCGTGAGTCCGCGCCGAGGGTGGACACAGTTATTATTCCTGTTCTTGTCCCTAGCCCTGCGTTCATGGCTGCGGAAATGGTAAAGGAGCCGTTGCCAGTGCGGCTTGCGGGCGTTGCGGTAAGCCATGATGGGCTACTGCTTGTTACTGTCCATGTGCGGTTTGATATTACGTCTATGGGCTGGCTCGTACCGCCCCACGCCCCAGCTGTAGCTGTGGCTGTATTCACAATCAAAACCGCGCCGGGGTGTTGGTTCACGGTAATTGTTCGGGTTGCCGCGCCTGCCGTAACGATAATTAGCCCCATTCTTGAGGCGTTGCCTAAATGTGTATCTGCCGCAATTACAAAATGTCCGTTGCCTGTGCGGTTTGAGGGTTCGTAGTCCCACAGAGAAAGCCACGGTACATTTGTGGTTACTTCCCAACGCCTGTTACTGGTGGTGGCTACGCCTATAGCAATGGCATCGCCCGAAGCGTCGGCAGTCCACGAGCTTGTGCCGACCAAAAGCACTGCGCTGCTGCTTTGCGTAACAGTGATTTCTATAAAAGCGTATGGAAGAACAAGCCGTACTATGGCTGTTCTCGGGCTGCTGCCTGTGTGTTCTAGTACGTTTATTACAAAGGAATCGCTTGTGTGCGGCGGGTTGCGGCGTTGGTTGGTTATGGTTAGCCAAGGGGCATATGAGGGCAGCTCTATAGACCACGGAACGCCGTAATCTACGTCTACAATTACCGAATTTGCGAACGCATTGGGATTCCATGCCGCAGGGTAAACTGGACGTACATCAAAAGCGGAAATTATATCGTCATCGTAGTCGGCGTGGCTTTCGTAGTCCTCATGCTCGTAAGGGGGTAATTCTAGGTATTCGGTAAATTCAATGTCTACAGGCATATAAGGGGGCGGCTCTGCGGATTCGCTATGCTCGGTAAATTCTATGTCGGTGGAATGCTTGCCTACGATAACGCCCTCGGAAAAGCCGTCTACATACGCGCCTATTTCTGTAATGGTAAATTCTAGCGGCTCGTCGGCGAGGTTATCGTCCCATACAGGAAGAAGCGCCCAGCTTGTATCCTCTGCGGTGGGTTCAAATATTGCGTACAAAACAACCATGCCATAGGGCATAGCTATTTCGGGTATAGGAACAAACGGCGAGATTTCCACATCGCCGCGAGCGACCTCCCACCTAAGAAAGGCGTAGGGCGTGTCGGGTTCTGTTTCCGCGTTTAAGATTACCGTGCTTCCTATGGGTATCTCGGGTACGGAAATAATGCCCATTGCGGCTTGGTGCGTAGTGCTTACGCCGTCTACTGTAAGCGTGACCTCCGCTTGGTCTATGGCTTGCCCATCGCTGTCTTGGGCGATAATGGTAAGCCCATGTACTTGCAAAGCCGCAAGCAGGGCTTTGGCTTCGTTTATTGCGTTCAGAAGTGCAAGGTGTGCTTCCAAGGGAGCCCAAAACTTGTCGGAGGGCGTGTTTTTGCCGTTTTCTTGCACCTCGGTGTCACGCAAGAGGGCTTCAGCGACTTCTATTCTGTCCTCTAGTGAGATTCTGCTTAGGGTTAGTGGGTCGTTTTCGCTTTGGGCTGTTATTTGTTGGGGTG
>WRLD01000062.1 GCA_009777845.1 Defluviitaleaceae bacterium | reverse complement strand
TAACTGCGTACATCACAACATCAAGGGCAACGACAGTGACCGAACTGCAACCCCACAAAACCTGCTCGCCGTCACGCTCTCAGGTTTTGTTACTTTTTTCAAAAGTAACCCCTTATTACCTTTGACACTACGCATCAAAGGTAAAGGGGGCCCTGCGGGCGGCTTATTCGTGCCTTTGGCACTCACAAAGTCAAAACCACAAAACCAAAACCGTAAAACCAAAACCATAAACCACAAACCACAAAACCACAAAACCACAAAACCACAAAACCACAAAACCACAAAACCACAAAACCACAAAACCACAAAACCAAAGGAGGTCAAACCATAGCGACCAGAAGAATATCCCACGCAAAAGGCAAAGGCTCATTAAACCACAATAACCGAAACTTCATTTACAAAAATGTTGACCCGAGCCGAACCAAAAATAATATTCACTACGCCCGTGAAAGTTTACACGAAGCATACCAAAACTGCTTCGGGCAAGCGTTAGAAAACTACAATGCAAAGCAAAAACGCTCCGACCGAAAAATCGAAAATTACTACTCGCACCTTTTCGGAAACGCAAGCAAAGATGCAGTCGCTACTTCGTCAAACAAAGAAAAATCATTTTATGAAATCGTGGTAGGTATCGGCGATAAAAACACCTGCGCCGTTGGCTCTGCCGACGGCGAAATCGCCGCGCGGATTTTAGACGAATACGCAAAAAGTTTTTCAGAACGTAATCCAAACTTCTACGTTTTCAATTCGGTGCTTCACCTAGATGAGAAAACACCGCACTTGCACATTGATTATGTTCCAGTCGCAGACGGCTATAAAAATGGAATGGAAAAGCGCAACAGTATTTCCGTGGCTTTGGAAAAAATGGGCTTCGGCAAAAGCAAAAATTCCATAAACGAATGGCGAATACAGGAGCGGCAAATTTTACGTGAGATTTGCGAAAAGCACGGTTTGGAAATCGCCGAGGAAACTAAGGGACGAGGCAAGACATTTACGCCAGACGAGTATAAGAAAATTCGTGACGAAGCAAAAGACGAAATTAAAGCCGACCCCGAAATTTTGGACGAAATCAAAGACGAGCTACGAGAACACATTGAAAATGATTTGCTTTCTGAAAAAAAGCATCTTACAGACGAAATAACCGCCAAAAAACAAGCCTTTAAAATACTGCAAGCTGAAAAATCAATTTTGCATAACGAACTTGAAGCAATCGAGGGCAAACGTAAAGTGCTTGAAGCTGTAAAGGCGTATGCTGCCACGCCCTCAAAGCTGAATAAAGACAATGTTGTAATTCCGCTCGCCCAATATAACGACCTAAAGAAAACGGCAATCGAGGGCGCGAAAAACTCACGGCAACTAAAGGAACTGCGTGACAGGAAAAAGCAACTCGACAACAGGGAGCAGGGCTTGAATGACAGAGAGGGCAAAATTGCCGAAAGGGAATACAGTCTTGACGAGAAGCTGAAAACGGCAAAAGGCGAAACACAAAGATACAGGCAACTCTACAGCCAAGAAAAGCAATCCACAACAGACCTAACATCACAGCTTACCCATCAGAAACGCGAAGCCAAGCGTTGGGAGGATAATTACAATAATCTCCACCGCCAGTACGTCCAACTGAAGCGGAGTAAGGGCTTGGTGTTATAGAAGCCCACGGCAATAATAGTCAAGTCTTAACACTTAACAGGCATACGCAGTTTATAAATAACACGCACACACAAATTTATAAATCCTCACGCCCGCATGATTTTCATGTGGGCTTTATTTTTTCCAAAAATAAAACAAAAGTGTGAAAAATACGCAAAGCGGATTTTTTGCACCAACCGACCGTGCCGCCGCCGTAGGCGGCATGAATTAAGGAGTGATGCTTATTAGCATTTACGGCTATTGCCGTGTAAGCACGGCGGAACAAAACGAAAACCGACAGCTTGATTTAATGGATACGTTAAAAATACCACGCAAACACATTTTTATCGACAAGCAGAGCGGAAAAAATACAGCCCGTCCGGGGCTACAGAAGCTACTGGCAACGGTCAAGCAGGGCGATACCGTTATCGTGGAATCGGTCAGTCGCTTCGCACGGAACACAAAGGATTTGCTTGACCTTGTGGAAAAGCTAACGGCAAAGGGCGTTGAGTTTGTCAGTCAAAAGGAAAACATCGACACGACAACGCCTACGGGAAAATTTATGCTTACCGTTTTCGGGGCGGTATCGGAGCTTGAAAGGTGTCATATCTTGCAACGCCAAGCCGAGGGCATAGCCTCGGCAAAATCGCGCGGCGTAAAATTCGGCCGCCCTATAAAAAAGCCCCCCGAAAATTTCACCAAAGTGGTAAAGGCTTGGGAGTGCGGAAAAATGACTTTTGAGGAAGCGTTACGCCAAACAGGGCTTAAACAAGCCACATTTTACAACCGTTTGAGGGAGTTGCGGAGTGGCAAGAAAAGGTGAAAACTATAAAAAGGTGTAGTTTTTTGTAGTCCCGATTAAAGGGAAATATATCCCTCACGAAGAATAATTTAACATACTTAGCGATTGCCCGCAACTGAAAATTGCAAACGGTGAAAATTACAGAAACGTGAAGATTATAAGCACGGTTAATCCACATTGTAAGCATGGTAAAGACATGTTGTGCATGCCTGTGTGCGGTGTTATCAACATTCATACGCACACAGGCATAATGCAATCTAAAATACTTTACGAGGCACAAAAAAAAATTTTACAACCATAAAAAGAGATTTTATAGAAATGTACAGCTTTTTGTAGTAAACTATTCTTTAGAAAGCGTGGGGGACAAATGAAGCCAAAAAAGAGCCGAAATTCAACGGCACACAAAGCAAGCAAAACAAACAAAACAAACAAAACAAACAAAGCAAGCAAAGCACACAAAACAGGCAGAGTAAACAAAACAAAAACCACAAAAAACAACGCAAAATCCATACTCGGCTTGTTCATAACAATGCTGTTGCTGCTTAGCCTAGCCAACGCACTCCTAGCAACGCCCCAAAGCTCACCACCCCAACAAATAACAGCCCAAAACGAATCCGACCAGATGGCGCGAGCAAGGGTCGCGCTAGAGGACAGCGTAGAAGCCGCGGAAGCCCTCTTGCAAAATACCCTACAGCGTGAAAACGGCAGTGGTGTGGCGATTCACCAATTTTGGGCGCCCTTGGATGCACACCTTGCGCTTAGGGACACAACAAACAGCGCCAAGACCATGCTGGAAGCCCTACAAGCGCATGGACTTACCATTATTACCCAAGACGGCGAGGGTCGGAACATAGACCAAGCAGAAATCACGCTTACCGTAAACGGCGTAAGCGCCGCGTACCAAACCACCAACGGCAGTATTGAAATACTCAATATACCCATAGGAAGCACGGTAAGCCTAGCCGCCGCCCCCGCTCCCGACACGCACTACGCCTTTCTGCGGTGGGAAGTAATAGACGGCGATGCCGAAATCTCGCCGTTTGTTCCTGTGCCGGAAATAATTATGCCGCATGGCATGTTGACTTTGTCGGCTATTTTTGATGCTGGCGTTCCCCCTGTGTGGAGCGATGCCGTGGCTAATACGCCCGTTGGACTTCCTGTAGAATACGCCGATATTTCGGGCTTCTCGCTGTCTGATTATATAGATATTTCGGGGCTTTCTGACTATAAAAGTGAAATAGAGCCTTTAGCGTACAGCAATAACGCGCTTAATATCCAAGAGCTTCCAAACACAATTATCTTTTCCACGGAAGCAGAATCACACACCACATCACCCTCGGCACTTACCGCTTTCAATTCCGAACAAGACGAACAAGACAAGCAAGTAACGGCACAATCCGTAGCCGTCACCCTATGGCCGCTTGCGGGCTTCACCACCATAGGCTTGCCCCTAGGAATAACATGGAGCGTAAGCGTTCCCTCGCAGTTTTCGTCATGGATTTCCGTGCCGTCAAACCACATAGTACACGTACCGCCGCACAACAATGATTCCTTTAGAATATACGTAACAGAAAATACAGGAAGCTCGCCGCGCGTAGGCACAGTAATGGTTCACCTGCAAGGCGACAGCTCCCCCACGCCAGTAACCGTAACACAGGAAGCAGGCGGCGTACTGGAACTGCTATACGACACATGGACACCCATAGCCAACGGCGCTTACGAGGATTTCTACGTATTCACCAACCATAACAGACAATGGAACGTAACCTCAAACGTAGCATGGCTAACCATGCTCGAAGCCGTTCCAGCCAACCGAACAGGCGAGGGCGTGTTCCGCATGTGGGCAGAACCGCACCTCGGCACTACCACACGCACAGGCACAATAACTGTTTCCGCTTCGGGCGTACCCTCACGCACAATCACGGTACAACAAGCCCCGGGCGCGGTATTGTCCTCACCAGCAGGAACAATAACCATAGAGGACGGCGCAATAAGCCAAAGCCAACCCATACAAATAACATCAAACCGAACATGGACAGTAACAAGCAACGCACCATCGTGGCTAACAGTAGAAAACATAACCCCATCAAACCGCACAGGCAACGGCTCTTTTACCATTGCCACTACCGCAAACATAGCCGCCACCACTCGCACAGGCACAATAACCGTAGCCCTAGCCACGCCAGTGTCGGGCGTGTCCTCGCGAGTAATAACAGTGGTACAACACCCAGGCAACGGACTTGTACTAAACGCAAGCCGCCTAACAGCCACGGCACAGCCTGCCTCGGTACGAATAGACGTATTCTCAAACCGCACATGGAGCGTACCAACAATAAACATAGCAGGCGCGACCATAACCAACATAACGCCAACCAACCGCACAGGAAACGGCTCATTTGTAGTAAATTTTAGCGAAAACCTAGGCAACACAGCACGCACAGGCACGCTCACCGTCACCGCGGCAGGCTCGCCCACGACCACACGCAGTGTACCAGTAACCCAAAACTCAGGCGCGGTACTGCTACTCTCGGGAAATCTACTGCTAGGAAGCCCTGCCATGGGCGCGGCGTTCGCAGAAATAACATCTAACCGCACATGGAACATAAGCATAAGCAATAACGCGCTTTCGTGGCTTTTTATAGACGAAATCTCGCCCACCAACCGCACAGGAAACGGCTCTTTTTGGATTGTTATGGACGAGAACTTTGGCCCTGCACAGCGTACAGGAACAATAACGGCAACCACAGGCACAGGGGCGAGTGCAATATCCGAAACAATAGAAGTGCGACAAGCAGGACGTACAGCAAATCTGGCGTTATCGGAAAACCTATGGCAACCCACGGCGCGTGCAAGCAGTGCGACTATAACAGTAACGTCTACCGCCACATGGACAGCAACAAGCAACCAGCCATGGCTAACGGCAAGCCCCACAAGCCGCACAGGCTCGGGCTTGCTCACGATTAACGCCGCGGCAAACACCACAAACGCCTCACGGACAGGGCTAGTGCTACTCACCGCGCCAGGCGCGGCAACACGCTTTGTGCGTGTGGTACAATCATCGCCCAACGCACTAAGCAACGCCGACTGGGTAATGTACCACGACACACCGCTAGATACAGAGGTATACGTAACATCTAGCCGTGTAGACTTCGGCTCGTTTAGTAACGTGTATATGGGAATGGTACGCGACATGGCGAGCGGCGGCGGACAAGGCGAGCTGTACGCGCTTAGTGCTAATGGCTGGGTGTTGGTTGGCGGTTTGACGTTTTCTGATGTTGGTGGATTTTCTGATAATGGGTATGGTGGTTGGTTTTCTGATAATGATTATGGTGTAGATTACAGTGTAGACTATGGCGTAGACTACACTGTCGAGGGCTTCTCACAGCTAATAGCGACACTTACAAGCACAAATCAGTCGTTTTCGTTTTCTCGTCCTGCACCGTTGTCAAGCCCCAATGCGCCGTCTACCTTGCGTGATTTCTTTGCATGGTTTTCAACCTGCCGAATTATATTCGAGGCTAATGGCGGCAATTTCCGCAACGATAACGGCAGTACGTCCACAACCTTTACAAAATCGATTGCTCGTATACCCATGGCTCGTGTAGGCACTCTACCGCCCGACCCACGCAGGACATTTTACGAATTTGTAGGCTGGTTTACCACACCAAACCAAACAGGCGGTACACGAGTAACGGAAAACACGCCAGTAACAGGCAACGTCACCTACTGGGCGAGGTGGCAACCAGAGCTAATAATACACACGCCCACAAGCAACGGCACAGTAGACCCAGACACCGACCTGCGTGTCATATGGACAAACAACCCCCGAATACTGGAATACCGAGTTACGCTAAGAAACCTAACCACAGGCTCTCTGCCAATCGAAAACCGATATGTAGAGGGTAGCGGAAACCTCTTTGTTGTAAATCAACAGTACCTAACAATGGGGCAACGCTATAGGCTAGAGATTACCGCTATTTATAGGAATAACACCTCGATTACTACTCGTAAAACGGTAGACTTTGAGTGTGCTTTAAATGGCGTGTTTCAACTCCGAAACGGCTCTAGCTATTTAACGGTTCAAAATGGTTACAATTATGCAGGAACTCCTTTTATTTCTGCTCCGTTGGCGAGTGGTGGTAACTTATTAGGGCAGAATATGCGGTTACGCTACTACCCCGACTACGAGGCTTATACAATATCGGCTATTTCTAGCTGTAACGGCTTTACACGAGTAATGGGAGCAAACGGAAACGCCCTACAAGTACAAAACAGAACCCTTGCACAGACACAGCTATTTACCATAACAGACACAGGCGGTGGACAGTATGCAATACAGCCTAAATCAAACCCAAGCCAAGCCCTAGAGCGAAACGGAAGCACGGTACGGCTCGCTACGTATAATGACAGTGCGGAGCAAAAATGGGGGCTAGAATATAACTCTGCGTATATGGCACAGGAAGATTATTACAATAGCCTAAACTGGCACTGGCCCGTGGATATTTCGAGAACTAGCACTTCCAGCTATGGCAATAGGAATAGCGGATTCCATACAGGCTTTGATATTGGCAGGGGTGGAGCAGACGGAAACCCGCTTATGCGGAGTGTGGCTGATGGTATTGTTCTCGATTATGATGTTAGCAATTCTAATACAGGGACAGGGACTTTTATTAAAATTATGGTAAATGATTATGTGTATAATGGTGTAGAAAAAATCGAAGTACAATACAACCATTTAATACCCGAAAGACCAAAGAGGTACGATGCCCTCGGAACGCCCGAGATAGAAAGACACGAAACCGTATCAAGGGGAGAAACAATCGCCAAAATGGGTACGACTGGAAGCTCCACAGGTGTCCATTTAGATTTAAAGGTGTTTATTAGTGGGGATTTATTAAGCAACGGCACAACAACAAACCCATTTCAGTTTTTTAGATATATGCGTGACCTATTTACCGATACACAAGTACCTTGACAAAAAAAATAATTAGGAGTGATGTACAATGAAAAAGAGTATTTTTGTTATTTTTGTGTTGTGTCTTTGCGTTTTCTTTGTGGGGTGCGAAGCTCAATCGGAAACAATAACGCAGGTAGTTGACTATACGCCGACACCAACGCAGCTATCCCTTGACGTAAGCACGACAAATGAGGCAATCGTCACAAACGAAAGAATGGACACTGAAGAAATACACATCTCTGATGACCCGAGTATCCAACCGATACAGCAAAGAATATTGCGGGTATCTGAAGAACCGTATACGTTACCAGTAAGCAATACATCAGAAAGTGGCTATATTAACGAGGATTTAATTCCTTATCATTTTGATGTATATCGAATGTTAATCATATGGGATATAGTAGGTGAAAGCACCATAAAGGAATATTGGGAAACTATATATAACAAAATGAGTACACAGGAAGAAATTAACAGCCCAGAGTTGTATCACCATATACATCACTTCGGGATAACACTAGAAGAATTATTGGATTCCCCTCGCATACAAAACTACGACATGGACATTATTTACGCCATGTATCTGCCCTACGAGGAAATGTTAGCCGCCACTATACGCCCCCAAGCCGTATACCTCAACGGAAATGTCTACAACATCAAAACACTAAATGAGTTATTCCAAACCGACAAAGACGAGTTTTCCCAGTTTAGCCTAGACGAGCTTATCGGCTTCCAAGAGCGACTAGAGGAAAACGGCGTACTTTACGGCTTTAACCAAGATATGGTTGACTTCGCCAACCAAAATAACCCACAGTAATTAACATTCAACTTTCCCAATAGAAAGGAATGATTGTTAATGAAAGAATGTATTCTTGCTATTTGTGTTGTTATATCCGTATTCTTTGCAAATGGCATTGATAACTCAATGCCGACACAACAAAAGGCGTTGCACGTATCTGAATTATCCTATACACTACCGTCACACAATGACCTTGATAGTGGCGATATTAACGAGGATTTAATCCCATTTCATTATGATGCGTACAACACTTACATTTTGATTCCTATTGTAAGTGACGAAGATTACAGGGCGTATGTGGACGATGTATTAAGCGAACTAAGCATACAAGAGGAAATGAACGCACCCGAATTATATTTGCATATAAACTACTTCGGAATAACACTAGAGGAATTATTGGAATCTCCCTATGGGAGTAACTACGACAAAGACATTCTTCATGCTATGTATCTTCCCTACGAGGAAATGCTCGCCGCCACTATGCGCCCCCAAGCCGTATACCTCAACGGAAATGTTTACAACATCAAAACACTAAATGAATTATTCCAAACCGATAAAGACGAGTTTTCCCAGTTTAGCCTAGACGAGCTTATCGGCTTTCAAGAGCGACTAGAGGAAAACGGCGTACTTTACGGCTTTAACCAAGATATGGTTGACTTCGCTACCCAAAACAACCCTCAATAGTAGTCTTTGCGATTTTTTAAAATAAACATTTGCGATTTTTATAATACCATGCTAAACTACTGACGAAACAAAAAAACCGTAATGGTTGGTTAGGTGTTACTAGCACCTAATCAACGGAGCATAGGGATTTCTCACATCACCTACGTCCAAGGCTTACGCCCATCACTACGGCAAACAGTAGTTTACAACAAAAAACCCATTTCTACAAATCGAATTTTTTTGACCGTTCGGTTCGAGGCGTTTTCGGTAGTTTTTT
>WRLD01000061.1 GCA_009777845.1 Defluviitaleaceae bacterium | reverse complement strand
GGACGGATTTATCCGTCCCGATATTACCTCGCTCTGCGTTGGTCGGCGTGCGGTGTTGTCTAAGAAAACCACTAACACCTTACTGCCTGCTTAATGGACGTTACCTGCCCCGAATTATAGAACGTGCGTACCTCGGGGCGGATAAATCCGCCCCCTACAAAAAACCTGCAAATCCCCACAACAAACGCAATATTTAAATCCGCATTTCATTGCCTGCTGTGCCACGCTCCCTCTGTGCCTCTGTGCCTCTGTGTGAAAATTCTTTTAAATGAAGAATGGAAGTTATACGCTTTACCTACGTTCATTATTTATCAAAAAGAATTTTCACACAGAGGCACAGAGGCACAGAGGCACAGAGGGAGCGAGGCACAGCAGAAATACGAGCAGTACGTTAGTTTTCAATACACGCAAGAAAGAATCCGCGAAAATCCGCCAAATCCGTGAAAATCCGCGCTCCTTGCCCTTTAACCCTACCCATATTTTTTGAAAGGTGCCGACTATGAACACAACCTCCCAAAACACACTAATAATCAACGCATTACGCTGTTGGCAGGCGTTTCGTTTTGGTGCTTCGCAGGAGGCTACCTTGCAAAAGGTAAATCATTCCATTATTACCGCGCATAGGAAAAGCACTGTCGCGCCGAGGCTGTACCTGCTTGCGATTTTTATTGCAATCGAAACAGGGCATTACGATTCCGCAAACGAAATGCTAGACAAGGCGATGGGCTACAAGTCATTTTTACGCAACGATTCGCCGCTGTTTTACGGCGTTTTGTGCTTTCTTTACGCAGAGCTTGAAATCAACCAAAAACGTGCGCGTTCTGCCAAAAAATACCGCGCCGCGCTTGCTTCCCATATAAGCCACGCGCCGTATTCGCCGTATTACAACGTGATGCTGGGCTTGCTGCACCTATCGGCGGACGAACCTGAGGAGGCGTACAGCCTGCTATCCGCCGCATTAAACGAGGGCGTGAGGAGCGTTTTCCTGTACGAGGGGCTTTTTCGATATTATGTGAAATTTCACGGCAAGGGCGAGAAGCTCCTGCCTGTGTTGATTTACGCCGCCGAACACGGTGCGGATATAGGCGAAATCGCGGCGAGGTACGCGGACGAGCTTTCCGCCGCAATAAAAGCCGAGCCGTCGGCAGGCGAACGGCTGTACGAATTGACGGGCTATCCGCCCTTGCTTAAAGCTATTTGCACAATAAGAATAGAAAACAACGACCTATCGCCCGAGGCGTTCGCGCTGTACCGCGCCGCGGAAAAAAAACAAATGTACACGGCAGGGCTGTTTAACGCGCTTGTGAGTGCCGCGTACAAAAACAAGGCGCGGCAGGTAAGCCCGTATACTATTAGGCGGTTTCTTGATGATACTGATAGCTTCTCGGACTTGGGACTGGCTGTATATGTATGCCATTTTTTGTTAAGCGAGCCTGCACTTGCGGAGCTTGTTCCCGACCTGCAAACCAAGATTTTACAGCTTGGCACACATTGCTTGGACAACGATATTAGGGGGCGCGAAGCAAATTCGGTGTACTATTATTTGTGGCGGTGCTTTCGTGAAATGGAAATTACTGGGGCGGCGTTGGACAAGGCCGAGGAAATTTTACGCGAGAGCCTGACGCTTTTTGAGCTAGAAACGCCCGAAAATGTGAAATTTGTTTACATTACCGAGCCAGAAAAGCGCGGCATGAAGGTGTACGAAACGCCCGAGCCTGTTACCGTGGTGGGGGCTGTTTCCGCGAATGCGCGGCTTGTGTGCTTGGGTGCGGGCGGGCGGACGGTGCTTTACGAGCAGGTAACGCTTACGCCTATGATTGGCGGCGCTTCGGCGGAGTTGTATTTGCATTTTTATGAGGGGGCTTTGCCCCTTTTCTCCGACTGCTCTGTGGTGGGAATGTCGCCTCGAAGCCTTGACAGTCCCCGAGCATACGACAACCGCGAGCGCGGGTTTAATTTGCTTGCGTATTTGGCTAATTATTTTTTGGAAGCGGAGCAGGCAAATGAGTACGAAAATGAGTACGCCGTGCCAGTATTTGAGGCGTTATTAAAGGAAAAAACAATTTCCAAGCCGTACCGTATGCGGATTATTGCCGCGCTTGGGAAATTACATTACGAAGCGAAAAATTACGACAAGGCGTTGGAATTTTACGGCGAGGTGGACGAAAACGCGATAGGCGTAGGCAGCGATTTTGTGGAGCAGATAATCAATGTTTATCTGCAAACAGGGGAATACGCGCGTGCTGTGGGGTTGATTTCTGATAGGTATATGGGGGTTTCTCGCGAGTTTTTGTTTGGGGCTGTGGGGGTTTTGTTGGGTGAGGGTTTGGATTCGCAGGAACTAGCCCAAGCAGGATATTATTTGCTTGTTAATGACTTTTTTTGCGAGAAAATATTAGATTTTGTGTTGGAAAATTTTGACGGAAGCTATAGCGAATGGGCGGCTCTTTCGCAAATTTTGGACGAGGAAAATCGCGCCGCCCCAAGCCTAGACGAGAAAGTGCTAAGGGCGGCGTTGGCTATGGCGAGCTTTGACGAACACGCACAGAGGGCGTTTATTCGTATTTATTCTGCGAACGGAGCGAGAGCGAGCGAGGACAAAAACGAAGCCAAAGCCGACATTATCGGCGAGTTTATCGAGCTTGCCACATTTGAGATGTTCGCAAACCAGACACGCCCAAGCTACGATGTATTAAACATTCTCGAACGCACCGCAGGTGACGAGGGCGAGGATATTGTCCTAATTTGGGGGCTTGCTTCCGTATATTTGCGTTACAATATCACGACCTTTAAATCTGACGAAATAATCAAGCGTGCAATCGCCGCAATGGAAAACGAGGGGCTTCTTTTTCCCATTTTCAAGGCAGTGCAAACGCCCTTTATCGAGAAATTCCAGCCGTTTGTGTACTTTTCTGATAAAAGGGGCAACGCCCCTAAGCTCTATTACAAGGCAGACGGCGGCACGTATACATCTCTGCCCATGCAATATGTACGCTACGGCATGTATGCGGCGATTGTGCCGATGTTCTATAACGAGCAGCTTACCTACTATTTTTGTGAGGAATCGGCGACAGGAAGCGTAGCGACACAGGAGTATACGGTAACGAACGCGAAGCCGTTTTTGTACGAGGGTGGCACGGAGAGCGACGAGTATTTTACAATAAATAACGCCATTATATATGAACAGATGTTTAAGCACGAGCGCGTAGAGGGCTTGATAGGCGAGCTGGTTAAGGGCGTGCAGAGTGTGCGGGGGCGGTTGGTGTAGCTTGCCTCACCGCCGTGTGTTTTGTATAATGGGCGGAGATAGGAGTGACTGCTTATGACTGCTATGAGAAATGAAGCAATCGCATATATAAATAAAATGCCCGAAGAAAAAATCGAAAACGCAGTAAACTACCTGCGGCTTTTGCACGAGAAAAGAAACCCTGCGGAGGCTTCGGGCATAGAGGAAGTGTACGAAAGAATTGAAGCAGGGCTAGAGGATTTTAAGCATGGGCGGTCAAGACCGTTTGAAGAAGTGATGGGGGAGATTATTGGCGGTTTATTGTAGGGGGCAAGCCCCTCCCTACGATAAACTACCACATTATCCATGAAATCAAATCGCCGTGGTCACGACAAACGCACGAAGCCGAAATGTGCAAATCAAACACGGATTTAGCGGATTTACGCGGATTTACACGGATTGGCTCGTGCTTCTGCTATGCCTCGCTCCCTCTGTGCCTCTGTGCCTCTGTGTGAAAATCTTTTTGACAAATAAAAAACTTGGGTAGAGTGTAGAACGTGTTTTTTTGAGTTTAAAAGAATTTTTCACACAGAGGCACAGAGGCACAGAGGGAACGAGGAACAACAGACAATATTATGCGGAATTATCGGATTTTCGTGGATTTTACAACGAGCCAATCCGCGTAATCCGTGAAAATCCGTTAAATCCGTGTTTAATCACTTCTAAAACCGAAGAATCTACACGCTTTTGCCGTCCGCGCGTTTGTCGTGCAAGCTCCGTCACGGCAATTTCCGCAAACAAAACATTGTACCCAAATTCATTTCATGCTACACTAAGAGAGTGTTGAATTTCAGCACTCCCTTGTTGTTATCAAACACTCCTTAGTGCCGTCAAACACCCCCTTATTGCTATCCAACACTCCCCCCACCCCCCACAGGAGCAACCCATGCAGGAAATCTTATCATTTTTTAAATCCAACCCGGCCTTTGGGCGGATACTGCACGCCATGAACGACACGCTTACTAGGCATGGCCGCGTTTTCGGCGCGGCTACGCTTGACAGCCCGACACAGGCGGAGGAAGCCGCGCTGTCCGAATTTTTCAAGCGCGATTACTTTAATCAGGCGTTAATCCGCATATCGCTTGCCGACCTTGAGCGGCAAATTCAGAAAAATTTCAATAATGACAAAATATCGCTAGGCGAGGTTTTGGGGGCATATGTAGGGCGGCCATTGAAGCAACGCGGCTTGCCTACGCTGGACGCTTTCGCCGCCGCCGTCTTGGGCGAGGCGGAAAGGCTCGCAGGAACGCCTGCCGAGGCGTGGCTTAGGGAAATTTCCTCGCAAACGCGCCGCACGTATCGCGCATGTGCGGAAATGTTCCGCGAACGTCCGCAGGAAGCGATTGACATGATTAGCTCGCTCGCCGCCGCGCTTAATGACACAGACAGCAGCAAGCTAATTGCACTAGCGGATTTTTCCGAAAAACACATGGGCGGCCTACGCAACGCGCTTAATTTTAATGAAGCTACTGGCACGCTTTTTACGCGTGCGTTGGCGTGCAAGCTAGGGCAGCCCATGCCGTCCACCCTTGAGGAGTGGACGTTGCTACACTACAAGGCAGGCTTGCTCTCGTGCGCGATGCTAAGCTCCGTCACCGCCTACGGAATTTTAGGCGGACAAGCAGACAGCAGGGCGTTGTCAAAAACAACACCGCACGCCGAATCAAGCTGTGTTTCCCTTACACTGGAAAATTTAACCGCCCACACGCACATATCCGCGTACAAAAGCAAGGTATTTATCCTGCAAGAGCCATTGATTTTCTCGTCTGTTTTGTCACTGCTTGGCAATTGCGAATGTACGGTAATTTGCCCGACTGGCGGCTTTAACGCGGCGTTTCTGCACCTGCTAAGGCTAATGCACACCGAGGACACCCTTTTTTACTATGCAGGAAATTTTACGCCAAAAGACCTTGCGATTGCGGACAAGCTATATGTAGAATTAGGCAAAAACTTTGTCCCATGGAGGTACGACAAGGGGGCATTGCCCCTTTCCTCCGACCGATTTATTGACATCAAGGGGCAATCCCCCCCCCTACACAACGAAGCCCTAGCCACCATGCTATCCAATTTGCATAAAACAGGAAAAACGGTGTCCACCATGCCGCTTGTTCCGCTCTACGCCGAGGATATTAAAATCAGCGTCCAGTAGGGCAGCCCGTCATGGTAAGCAAGCCCGACCCCTGCGGACGTAAAATCTGCGTCAAGTAAATTTGCCGCGTGTGCGCCCGAGGAAAGCCACGCACCGACTACCTGCTTCGCGTTTTCCTGCCCCTTAGCGATATTTACGCCCGCCTTGGAAAACGGAACGCCAAAACGTACGAGCATTTCGTCGGGCTGACCGTATAGCAAGGAATGTGACGAAAACCCAAGCTCCGCCATTTCTTCCGACCTGTACCGCGCCAGCCGCGAAAGCTCGCCGTTGAACGCAAGCACCTCTACGCCCTGCACCTCACGCGTACGGTTTATTTCCATAATCATGTCGGTTTCCGCGCCAGAGTAACTAAAGACCATTAACAAGCACATTAAAATATTCATGTGAGATATTGTGTCCCAAAAAGAAAATGATATACAGTCAATCCAGTGACAACAAATAAAAAACTGGGGGCTAATCTATGAGAAAACGGAAAACACCCATTATCATATCCTTGGCGATAATCGGCGTACTGCTTATTACTGGTGTCACTATCATTAACCTTAACCCAAACAGTCGCAAATACTATAAGATTTATGAACGGGACGGAAGCTATTATTATAAAAATTTGTTTAGTAGTATAGGGATAAACCTACTTTATCCTAAAAAAGTGTGTTTGGAATTTAGCGATGGACTTGCATTGATACATGAGAAATTCGTACGATGGGGCAGTGTTTATGATGGCTTAGATGTTTGGAAATACATTGACAGTAGCGGACAAACAGTCTTGCGTTTCGATTTTTGTTACGCTGATGTTTTTAGTGAGGGGTTAGCCGCAGTAATGCCGTATGACGGCGGCTATTGGGGCTACATCAACAAAAGCGGCGAAATGGTGATAGAACCGCAATTTAGTCGAGCATCTATATTTAATGACGGCGTTGCTTCCGTATATATGGGGAACGAAGATAGGTGGATTCTTATCAATCAATACGGTGAATATGTTCGGGATTTAGATGAACCGTAAAAAAAATAATATAAGAAGAAAGGCAGGCAAAACATGGAAAACAAAGTAGACGTAGTAATGGGCGGTGGAATTATTACCCTAAAATCGTCAGAGCCGCCCGAATATGTACAGCGTGTGGCGCGCTATGCCGACACCAAAATTCAAGAAATCAAGTCTAAAAGCGTTTCCGCGGCTATTGACGAGCGGCTTCGCACGTTGCTAATCGCGCTTAATATCGCGGACGATTACCATAAGGCGTTAGACAGCTTCCAACGGCTCGATTCCGTACACAAGCAGCTTGTAATGGAAATGGGCAAGCTGCAAAAGGAAAATTCTCAGCTTGCCGCACAAATTAAGGAGCTTAAAGCCGAGCTTACGCAAACAAAAAAGGAGCTAGACGAGTTTATAAACAGCTTCGATGCGGAAAATGTACCCGAGGGCGAAAACATCTTGACACTGCCTAAGAAAAACCAACGCAAAATAAGATGACGAGGGAAAGACTAGCCGCGCTTAGGGCGTTGATGTCGCAGTATGGCATGGACGCTTATATTGTCACGGGCGGCGACGACCACGCCAGTGAGTACACCGCCGCGCATTGGCGTACTCGGGAATGGCTTTCGGGCTTTAGCGGCTCGGCGGGCGTGTTGGTTGTTCTGCATGACGAGGCAGGGCTGTGGACGGACGCGCGGTATTTTACCCAAGCCGAAAACGAGCTAAGGGACAGCGGAATTACACTATATAAAATGAATGAGCCTGGCGTGCCTACGTATCAGGCTTTTTTGGCTACGGCGGCTTCGCCGCTTGTATCTTCGGCGGACTGTCGCACTGAGCCGCACGACATCACGAATAGTAGCGAGTGTGAAAAACCTCGATACACCATAGGCTTTGACGGTAGAACCCTCACCGCCTCGACCTTTAACAATACGCTGTACGGAAAAGTAAATGCCGAATTTGCATACAAGCACGACCTAATCGGTATGCTATGGCACGACCGACCGCCCATTCCCACGGAAAAAGCGTTTTGCCACCCGCTACAGCTTGCAGGGCTTTCCGCTAGCGAGAAAATAGAAGAAGTACGCAGAAAAATGAAAGAAAAGAGCCTTTCGGCGTATCTTGTTACGGCGTTGGATTCTGTGGCGTGGCTGTTAAACATACGCGGCAGCGATATAGAAAATCTGCCAGTGGTCTATGCCTTTGTGCTTGTTACGGAAACGGACGTACACGTTTTTGCCGATTACGCAAAAATGCCAGCTTGCGTAACGGATAATTTTACGCTGCACGAATATGACGGCTTGTCGGATTTTCTGAAAAACGCCGATACTGAAAATTTGTATTTTAATCCCACGACCACAAATATATTATTGCAAGATAAAATGGTCGCCAAACAGCGCGAGCCGTGGTACAACGCGGACGATATAATTACACAGCTCAAGGCAGTAAAAACCAAGGCGGAGCTAGCCAACATAAAAAACGCGTTCGTTAAAGAGGGCGCGGCAATGGTGAAAACGCTTTATTGGCTAGAACGCGCCTTGGCGGGAGGCCGCGCGGTCACCGAGGGCGAGATAAGCCGCGTTATGCAGGGCTTTCGCAGGGAACAGCCGCTTTATGTATGCGATAGCTTTCCCACCATTGCCGCATACGGCGCGAACGCGGCACAGGCGCATTACAGCCCGCGCGGTGAGGGCACGGAAATAAGCGGCAACGGCTTGCTTTTGCTTGACACTGGGGGACAGTACCTAGACGGCACGACCGACACCACACGCACTATTTGTATAGGCGAAATAAGCCACGAAATGAAGCGCGACTTCACGCTCGTGCTAAAGGGGCATATCGCGCTTTCGCGCGCGGTGTTCCCCAAGGGCGCGACAGGCGGAAATTTGGACATTCTCGCCAGACTGCCCCTATGGGAAGCAGGCAAGGACTTTAAGCACGGCACAGGGCATGGCGTAGGCTACTGCCTAAGCGTACACGAGGGGCCGCAGACGATTTCCCCCGTGAATGAAACCGCCCTCGCCGAGGGTATGCTGATAACCAACGAGCCTGCCTATTATAAGGAGGGAAGCCACGGCATACGTACGGAAAATGTACTAGCTGTAACAGTAAAGGGGAATACAGATAGTGCTGTGTTTTATTGCTTTGAGGTGCTTACGCACTGCCCTATTGACACGCGTGCTATAGACACGGAGATGCTGACTGTGAGCGAAAAGGAATGGCTCAATGAGTATCATAAGCGTACTTATGATGTGCTTTCGCCGTATTTGTCGGAGGGGGAGTGTGGGTGGTTGGAGAGGGTGACGGGTGCGGTGTAGCGAGGCTCTACGCTTTAGCTACGTTCATTAGTTGTCAAAAAGATTTTTTCACACAGAGGCACAGAGGGAGCTAGGCACGGCAGAAGTGCGGACGAAAAGAAAGTGCATTAAAACGCGGATTTTTACGGATTTACGCGGATTTGCACGGATTTAACGGATTAAAGCAATGACAGAACGTAGATTCGCGCGGATTTTCCCCACGAACGAATCCGCGTAATCCGTGAAAATCCGTTAAATCCGTGTTCCAACACATTTTTTTAGTACATACTCCTGCTGTGCCACGCTCAATTGTAGGGGACGGATTTATCCGTCCCGAGATTACCTCGCTCTGCGTTAATGGACGTTGCCTGCCCCGAATTGACGAACGTGCGTACCTCGGGACGGATAAATCCGTCCCCTACGAAAAACCGTGTAGGTTTTGGCGTGGCGTGCGTTTTGCCGTTCGTGTGTTTGGCGTGACGTTTTGTCGTGGCGTGCGTTTGCTGTGGCGATTTGGTTTATATGACGGCTACCTGTAGGGGACGGATTTATCCGTCCCGAGATTACCTCGCTGTGCGTTAATGGACGTTGCCTGCCCCGAATTGACGAGCGTGCGTAGCTCGGGACGG
>WRLD01000060.1 GCA_009777845.1 Defluviitaleaceae bacterium | reverse complement strand
TAGCCGACTACCGCATATCTAACCTATACGGCGAGGACAGACCGCCCACCGAGGAAGACGTGCGTATGCTGCTTCAATACTTGGTGGGCTACAGAATAGAAGACCTTACGTATAGGGAAATTGACGTAGGTATGCCTACTATTGAGGTGGTGTCGGAGATACCTAGTGGGGGCTTTACCGCATTCGGAATAGATGTAGAATACGTAGCTACGCCAAGTGAGGGGGCGTATATACGTGAGGTGCTGTATCAATACGAGGGCGGAGGTACACGAGTATTATATCTCTCAGGCACTATACCCATGCACCACGGACAGCGGGGTACACTGGGTCAAGCATGGCTTCCTCTCAGAGATGAAGACCGCGAAGAAAAACTTATAATCAGTGTGGAAGATTCCGCAGGGCTAACGGCGACATATGAAATAGAAAATATGCCGTATTTTATAGACCTAAGCTACGAAGTACCCGACCTGCCCGAAAGGGAATGGGCATCTTCCGATACCATGCGTATCGACTATGTGACTAATCGGCTTGAAGTTTATATTATACGTCCAAGCAGTGAAGACCCTGGGGATATAGATATAGATGCTATGGTCGAAGCGTTTACGTCCATTGAGGGCGAAGTCGAAAGCTATAACGGTTCTTCATACTTTATTATCTGTGTACCCCCCACGGACGAATATGGGCTTGATACCAAGGGCGAATATTTGTTGAAAAACTATCCCCATCTGTTTGAAGAGTATGGAATACAGTACATTCCTATGGTATCCCTGTGGAACAGTACAGCACCTAAAGGGGGTGGTTCCTTTAATTCTGGTGTGACTACTGGAAGCTCCTTTCGTACAAACAATAACAACTGGTGGTATACGGGTCGCGATTGGCCTCTCCATGCTGTTGGTTTTACTTGGGCTTGGTCTGTTTTTGGTGCGCAGGTACGGCAGGATACAAAGGTAGGAATACTAGACGACGGAGTTAATCGTGAACACTCGTCCTTGCAGATGTTACCAAGCAATGTATCAATGGGTCATGGCAATAGCTCACATGGAACGCCTGTAATGGGTATTATCGCCGCCGCCCATAATACAGGCGGGCAAGCCGTAGGCGCAATCAATATCGCTAGGGAAGATATTTACAGCTATGACGTATTTCTAACGCTTGGAGGTACAACTTTGGCTCCGCCCGATTCGATATTAGCAGGGCTTGACAGGCTGGTTAAAGGGCATGATGTTAAGGTTATAAATATCAGTATTGGCGAAGTAGAAGCGAGAGACCCATTCACCAGTACATTATTTGGAAACCAAAAACCGACTGCTCCAAGTTTTAACAGAAAAATGAATGAATTGGCGACAGGAAGGAATGGGAAGGACTTTCTCGTTATTCATGCTGCGGGGAATGATACAAGGGAAGCGAAGTATAACGGCATGTTTGCACTTGTAACAGAGCCAGATTTGCGTAGAAGAATAATAACCGTGGGCAACTCTATGGGCGATGGTAATGTAGCAATCGACAGCAATTTTGGCTCATATGTAGATGTTTTAGCCCCAGGTGAAGATGTTTATACTACTACGTCAAACGGCGGTATAGGAATTTTTAGCGGTACGTCTTTTTCCGCACCCCATGTAGCGGCTTTGGCGGCGTTAATATGGGCGGAAGCACCTCGCTTATCCCCCGAACGCGTAAAAGAAATAATCGTACAATCCGCCTACTCCCACGGTCGAAGAATAGTAGACAACCGCACCAACATACCCGAGGAACACCGCGGCCGCACCTACTACGAAATAAACGCCCCCGCCGCCCTATTCATGGCTCGGGGCATAGACCCAAACAGCTATCTAGGCAATGCCCGCGATTTATCCGTCAAGCCATACCGTGCCGTAGTGGTAGGACATGTTATCGACCCTGAGGGCAACCCTGTAAAAGACGCGCATGTACGCCTTTATGACCAAACCAACCTACTCCACGAAGCGCATACAAACGACTACGGCTTTTACCGTATGTTTGATGTCGTTCCCTATGAAGTGAATCCACGCGCCAACCTACGTATGGGAATTTTCACACATACCCACGCGCCGTATATCCTCGAAAACATGACAGTAAACGCAGGCATAAACGAGTACACCCACGAGCTTAGACATTCCATGCGCGTGAATGTTACGCTTATGAACGCTACGACTAGTACGCCCATAGCGAATAGGACAATCACGCTGTCACACAGAAATGACCACAACACAACGTGGACGAGCAAAACAGACGGACGAGGACAAGCCGAGCTTCATGTTTCTATGGTTCACCCCGCTGTGCGTTCAATAACCTATAACATCAGAATAGAAGCACAGGGCGCGACAGACACTAGGGTGGGTACGATTACGCTAACTGCACCGTGGCCTACGACTATGACACCTACAGCTACGCCTAACCGTAAATCCGTGACGATTTACGATATAACGGACGAGTTTCCGCCCAATGCTCGCACAGCGATGTTGTCACAGTTAAGCAAACAGCCCGATGGCCGCATTTACACGCATGAGGTGGCGGAATTAACTGAAGTACATTTTTGCAGTCTTGAAATACAAGATATGCAGGAGCTTTCGGCACTTAAATATTTCACGGCGATGACGCATTTGTGCATTGAGGGCAATCAATTAACGGAACTTGATTTGTCAAGCTATCAAAACTTGAAAATAGTCAGAGCACGCTATAATCCACTTGTATCGGTAAACATCACACAAAACATAAAATTAGAGGAGTTGAATTTGTATTATTGTAATTTAACCTCAATAGATGTGTCCAACAATGTAAATCTATGGTATTTAAATGTTATAAATAATTTCATGCAAAGCCGAAATGACGTAATCGGTTGGCAAAATACGAAAGTAATAAGAAGCGGGAATAACGTGTATGGTTTCTACTTCGAATATCAACGTGTCCAAGGGCAAAGCGAGAGCGAAGCCCCCACCCTCGACTTCACCCCTCACGACTTCACCCCTCACGACCACCCCATTCCCACCCCATAACCACAACCCCCACCAAAAAAAACAAACCAAATAAAAAAGGAGTGCATCACATGATTCTACTACTAATCTTTATCTTCGTACTAGCCTCATTTCTAGGTACGGAGCTTATTTCCAAGGTTCCATCACAGCTGCACACGCCCCTTATGGCCGCGACCAACGCCATTTCGGGAATATCGCTAGTCGCCGCCATTACGATGTGCGCGCGTTCTGCCACTGGCACGCTGGCGATGGTTTTGTCCTTTGTCGCGATTGTTCTCGCCGCTATAAACGTAGTCGGCGGCTATTGCGTAACAGGACGTATGCTAGAAATGTTTCGCGACAAGGGAGGTACTAAGTAATGCTAGACACAATTGTTAATTGCGCGTATATTGCCGCGTGTGTGCTTTTTATCTTAGGCATAAAAAAGCTAACCAAGGCGCAAACCGCGCGGCAGGGTAATTTTCTTTCTGCGTTGGGTATGCTAATAGCGGTGGTTGCGGTTCTTTTCGAGAATGACGTAATGGCCTCGTGGAGCGCAGACTGGGTAATGAACGGCTATCTATGGTGCGCGGTGGCAATCGCCATAGGCTGTGCCATAGGTTATATCTGGTCGAAAAAGGTAAAAATGACTGGTATGCCCGAGCTTGTGGCGTTGTACAACGGCTTTGGCGGGCTTGCTTCGGCGTTGGTGGCGTTTTCCGAGTTTTTGGAAAATCCTACTGGCGAGGACGTTATTTCCGCTGTGGCAGTAGGTTCGACAATTTTCGTAGGCGCAATGGCGTTTACTGGTTCTATGCTCGCATGGGGCAAATTGTCAGAAAAAATTACAGGCCGCGCCATTCTGTTCAAGGGGCAAAAGCCTATAAACCTAGTCCTCGCGTTGGTTTCGGTCGCGGCTATTGTCATTTTCGCAATACCAGATTTTGACCCACAGCTAAAATTTATCGCAATATTGGTGTTGTCGGTGGTGTCCCTAGTGTTCGGCTTTACCCTAGTGCTTCCTATCGGCGGCGGCGATATGCCCGTGGTTATTTCGCTTATGAATAGCTTGTCGGGGCTTGCGGTTGCGGCGGCTGGCTTTGTTATTACAAACACCGTCTTGATTGTTTCGGGCTGTTTGGTAGGCGCATCTGGCATTATTCTTACCGTAATAATGTGCAAGGCCATGAACCGCTCCATTACAAATCTGCTGTTTAGCGGCTTTGGCGCGACACAATCGTCCGCGAGCAAGGGCGTACAAGCCGAGCCTAAGTCAATTTCCGCAGAGGACGCGTATCTTATCCTAGAAGCGGCGCAATCCGTGGTATTTATCCCAGGCTACGGCATGGCTGTGGCACAAGCACAGCACGTAGTAAAGGAGCTTGCCGCGAAATTGGAAGATAATGGCGCGGAAGTAAACTTCGCGGTACACCCTGTAGCAGGGCGTATGCCAGGGCATATGAACGTACTGCTCGCAGAAGCGGACGTACCCTACGAACAGCTAAAAACCATGGACGACATGAACCCTGCCATGGCCATGCAGGACGTAGCCATAGTAATAGGCGCAAACGACGTAGTAAACCCCGCCGCCGAAACCGACCCATCCTCGCCCATTTACGGTATGCCCATAATCAAGGCATACGAAGCAAAAACCGTGTTTGTACTAAAACGCGGCAAGGGCAAGGGCTTCTCTGGCATAGAAAACGAGCTGTTCTCTAAGGAAAATACGCTAATGATTTACGGCGATGCAAAGGCGACTATTTCTTCGTTGGCTGGGGAGTTTGGGAAGGAGTAATGAAAATGAAACGCACACACTACTGCGGCGACCTAAACGCAACACACATAGGGCAAACCGTCACCATAATGGGCTGGGTAAACAAGCAACGCGATTTAAACAAATTTATCTTTATCGTGCTACGTGACCGCACAGGCACTGTACAAGCTGTCGCGGACGAAAACGCCGACACCTACCAAGCCGCCAAGGCTATCCGCGGCGAGTTTGTGGTCGCGATTACAGGCGAGGTCATAGCGCGCACGCCGCAAAACGTGAACCCAACTATGTCCACAGGCGAAATAGAAATAAACGTACACGAGCTACGCATACTGTCAGAATCGGACGTGCCGCCCTTCCAAGTAGCGGACGAAAACGTAGCCATAGACACGCGCCTAAAATATAGATACATCGACCTACGCCGCCCCGAAATGCAGAAAATATTCAAGCTACGCCATGATGCGGCGCAGTCCTTCCGTAGGTTTTTGTCGGACGAGGGCTTTTTGGAAATAGAAACGCCGCTTTTGATTAACTCGTCGCCTGAGGGCGCGAGAGATTATCTTGTGCCGTCACGTACGCACAACGGCTCTTTTTACGCGCTTCCGCAATCGCCCCAGCAGCTTAAACAAATTTTAATGGTGTCGGGCTTTGACAAGTATTTTCAGATTGCCAGATGCTTCCGTGACGAGGACTTGCGCGCCGACCGTCAGCCCGAGTTTACGCAGGTGGACATAGAGATGTCGTTCGTGGACGAGGCCGACATTATGGCAATGACGGAGCGTATGATGAAGCGCGTAATGAAAGAAACGCTAAACGTAGACATCACCGCGCCTTTCCCATGTATCACATGGCACGAGGCAATGGAACGCTTCGGCACAGACAAGCCCGACACGCGCTTTGGCATGGAGCTATGCAATATTTCCGAGGAAATACAAGGCTTGGGCGTGGATTTTCAAGTGTTCGCAAACGCGCTGGAGGCGGGCGGCTCTGTACGCGCCATAAACGCCGAGGGCTGTGCGGCCATGCCTCGCAAGCAAATTGATGCGCTTGTGGATTTAGCCAAAACGCATAAGGCAAAGGGCTTGGCGTGGATTACCCTGCCCGAGGACGGCAGTATAAAATCCACTATTTCTAAATTCTTTTCGGACGAACAATTACGCCGAATTTCAGACAAGGTCGGCGCGAAAGCTGGCGATTTAATTCTCATATGCGCGGACGAGAATAAGGTCGTGTTTGAGGCTCTAGGCGCGGTACGCAACGCCGCCGCCAAGTGGAAAAATATTGTGCCGCAGGGCTATAATTTCCTATGGGTTACGAAATTTCCGTTATTGGAATGGGTAGAGGAAGAACAGCGTTTTTTTGCGGCGCATCACCCCTTTACCTCGCCGCTGGAGGAGGACGAGCCGCTGCTGCAAGCCTCGCCCAAGGACGTGAGGGCGAGAGCGTACGACCTAGTGCTTAACGGCTTTGAGCTAGGCGGCGGAAGCATACGGATTCACAGGCGCGAGCTGCAAAACAAAATGTTTGACGTGCTTGGCTTTACGAAAGAAAGTGCGGAAGAGGGCTTTGGCTATTTCTTGAAAGCGTTAAGCTACGGCACACCGCCCCACGGCGGAATCGCGCTTGGCTTCGATAGGCTAATCATGCTATTAACCAACGCGGATTCCCTGCGTGAGGTGATTGCGTTCCCGAAGGTAAAGGACGCGTCCTGCCCTATGACAAATGCGCCGAACGACGTTTCCGCGCTTCAATTAGAAGAATTAGGTCTAAAAAATGCCTAATCCGTCTAAAAAAGAACAGCTCGAAGCCCTCAAGCGGGAACATGCTCGCGAACGCGCCGAGGCGCGCGATAACGAGATGTACGTCCGCGAGGGCGAGGACTTTACTATGCAAATGCTGCGCGAAAAAATGGCGCGCGTGCTTAACGATTCCGAGCTAGACACCGAGGCACGCAAGGAAAAGCTCGCGCTTCACAAGGAAGAAATAGAGCAAATACTGGACGCGCGCGCCGAACGCGAGCATGAGTTTATCGAACGCGAGCTACGCAACCACCAGCTAGAGCAGGAGCTGGAGGCCGAAATATTAGCGGAAGAAGCGCCGCCGCCGCCCGCAGGCGAGGGCTTAAATATAAAATTTCAGTCGCGCTCGGCACTTACGGCAGGCGCAGAGCTTTTACGCAAGGATATACAGGAAAAAAGCAAGGAGCTAAGCGAGGAAGAACAGTTTTCTACTATTCTAATAAACAGCAGTGAACGCGGCCATATTCCCACCTTTGTACGGCAACGGCGTAAAAAGCAAGAACCAGCCGAGCCTGTACGCATAGACACTATAGTATCAAAACAACGCGAAATAGGCATGATGTACAAGGAAAGCCTAGAGCAACAAAAGGCACAGCTTACGTCTATAGAGGACAAATTGAAAAAATCGCAAGAGGATTATACGCCGCCAGAGGTGTAATCACCATCAAAAAGGAAGTGACAGCCATAGCCCCCGACATTCGTTTTCCCCATATCGGCATATCCTTAGAAAAAGTGCCGACTGTGTTTGTTTCTATTTTTGGGCTGGATATTTATATGTATGCGGTCTGTATCGTGCTGGGCATTGTGGCGGCGTACGCCTTGGGCATGTGGTGGGTAAAGCGTTCCGGCCAAAAGGCGGACGATTACAACGACCTTTTACTGCTAGGCGTACCGCTCGCCGTGGTGGGGCTTCGCCTTTACTATCTCATTTTCAACTGGAACGCCTACCGCGGCCAAAATTTCTTTGTTGTTTTTTTTCAAATTCGTGACGGCGGGCTTGCCATTTTTGGGGGAATAATCGGCGCGGCGATTGCGGCGGCGATTATCGGCCGCAGGAAAAACATAGCCTTTGCCACAATCGCCGACACAGCCGCGCCGTCCATGCTACTGGGTCAAGTAATAGGCAGATTCGGCAATTTTTTCAACCGCGAGGCGTTCGGCGGCTATACCGACAATTTTTTTGCCATGCAGCTACGACTGAGCGATGTACGGCTCGGCAGTCATATAACAGACGAAATCCGCGCAAATATCGTCACCTTTAACGGCGCGCAATATATACAAGTCCACCCGACATTTTTATACGAGGCGATGCTTAACTTCGTTTTAATGCTTGCGTTGTTAAGCTACCGTCCGCATAAAAAATTTAACGGCGAAATTGTTCTTATGTACTTCTTAGGCTACGGCGTAATCCGCTTTTTTGTGGAAAGCCTACGCACCGACCAAATGAAGCTGTTAAACACAGGCTTGCCGCTAAATCAGCTTATGGCAGTGTTGTTTGCTGTGGTTTCGGCAGGGTTGATAATATATCACAGATATAAGAAAAAAGGAGCATAAACCATGCAAAAGCTACATGAAACGCACGACAAGCACAACGCGGAATACATTTCCGCCAAGGCGGAGCTGTTTAAAACGAAGCCCTCCGACGAAGCATTGCGCGCCGTCGCAAGCGGCCGCCTAGACCAGCTCACAGAAATGCTAGGCGCGGTCGAAATAGCCGACACTGGCTACGTACAGAGCATTGACACGCTCGTGTCGTTTTTTGACGATATAGTGTGCGAATGTGCGATTGCGACCGACAGGCGCGCCGAAATCGAGGAAAAAATACTCGCGCTATGCAAGACAGCCTTGGACAAGTCTACCGAAAAGCGCGACAAAAAGAACGAACACGTCACCGCGGCATTACTCGACAGCCTTACACTCGCACCGTCCGCCGAGGCTTCCGCCGCTATCTCTGCGGCGTTGCTGGACAGCACAAATCCGCTACGGCTCGGGCTTACTCGCTATATCGCGTTCTGCGAACAAAATCCCAATCTGGCCGACCCAAAATCGCTAGACTACTTAAAAACCGAAGCCGCCATTCGCGAATCGCTATTTTTTGGCAATGACAAGGCTACCTCTGCCGCAGTCGAAAGGCTACTCACCTCGCCCATAGACTGCCCCGAAAAATATCTGCTTGTTTCGCTGACTATGTATTATTACGGCTATGAAGCAGATGCCAAGGCTGTGTTGGAGCGCGGGCTGGGGATATTTCCCAAGAATGAAAGGCTAGTGAGTGCTAAAAATTCCCTGTGAAAGCACAGTCAATAGATTAAGGCGATTTGCAGGTTTTTGTAGGGGACGGATTTATCCGTCCCGAGGTATGCACGTTCGTCAATTCGGGACGGATAACGTACATTAAGCAGGCAGTAAGGTGTTGTCTAAGTGGTTTTCTTAGACAACACCGCACGCCGACCAACGCAGAGCGAGGTAATCTCGGGACGGATAAATCCGTCCCCTACAATTAACCGCCACGACAAACGCACGAAGCCAAAATGTGTAAATTAAACGCGGAGTTGGCGGATTTTAAAGGCGGGGAACGCGGATTTTGTCGGACGTATCGGAGTTTCGTGGATTTTGCAACGAGCCAATCCGCGTAATCCGTGAAAATCCGTTAAATCCGTGTGAAGCCCTTGAATCCCTTAAATCCGCATCTTATCGTCTGTAGTGCCACGCTCCCTCTGTGTCTCTGTGCCTCTGTGTGAAAATCTTTTTGACAAATAAAAAACTTAGGTAAAGTATAAAGCCTCGTTCTTTAGTTTAAAAGAATTTTTCACACAGAGGCACAGAGGCACAGAGGGAGCGAGGCACAGCAGGAGTACGGACGAAGAAAAGTTGTATTAAAACGCGGATTTTACGGATTTACGCAGATTTTCCCACGAACGAATCCGCAAAATCCGTGAAAATCCGTTAAATCCGTGTTTAATCGCCTTTTGAATCCGAAGAAACTACACGCTTTTGCCGTTTGTGCGTTCGTGCGTTTGTTGTGGGGAGTTGCAGTTTTTGTAGGGGACGGATTTATCCGTCCCGAGGTATGCACGCTCGTCAATTCGGGCAAGGTAACGTCCATTAAGCAGGCAGTAAGGTGTTGTCTAAGTGGTTTTCTTAGACAACACCGCACGCCGACCAACGCAGAACGAGGTAATCTCGGGACGGATAAATCCGTCC
>WRLD01000059.1 GCA_009777845.1 Defluviitaleaceae bacterium | reverse complement strand
CAAAACCGCACAAAATACGTCATATAAATCTATTTTACGCGGCTTTGTTCTTTTCTTCGCAGCTTCCAAATCCTTGCGAATTATTTCAAATTCTTCGCGACTTATGTTGCTTGGGTAATTGGTCATTGGATTCATCTTTTTGATTGATTATATCACATGTTCAGAGTGGGTGAAAGATGTTAAACAGTTTCTAAGAAAAGGTTTGGCAATCCAATTAGTGGGTTCATATGTAAAATAGTAGCTACCGTCATAATATGGAATGTGTTGTTTTTCCCTTTTTCATTGTTGGGGGCAATGGAAATTAGAAATATTCCGATTGATAATGCAAGGAAACAAGAAATATCGCAATTGCGTGAAGAAATATTAAACTTAGAAACTTATGTTGACTTAACGCCATTTGGTTTGGGTATTTATAAGCTACGCAATGAAGGTGATGGCATATTATGGGATATTACAACAATTCCGAGTACCGTCGGTTCTCTTGACGGCGTTGAGTTAGTATTTGGACACGAAATCAACCGTAAAGATGATGAAACATGGGATAATGCGTGGGGCAACTCAAATAAGGGGAAAGACGTACTATACGATATTGTATTTTACGATGATACATATATTATTATTACCCCGTTATGGGATAATCATGGCGCGCTTTATTATTGGGGATATGTATATTTGTGCAAAGAAATAAAAGCGGGGGCGGATTTATTTTCAGCAGGTATCCTTGACCCTGACATAGTGTACAAATTGCGTGAGTTACCCCGGGAACAAATATCAAGGCTTGAACTGGCTGAAAAATTAGGCAAAGAATTTTAGGGCGTTTAAATCAACACGCCCTAAAGCACTCCCACAAAATCCTCTCCACCTTCCCATACATATCCTCAAACTGCTCTATCGGCAACGGATTTTCGCCAAAGCCGCATTCTATGGTAAGCCCCACGCGGTTAAATTCGGCGATAAACCAGTCGCGGTAGCCTGCGTGCGAGCTTTCGTCGGGTACGTCTACACATTCGTAGCCGCTCACCGCGCCAAGGCGCGTTGCGAGTTCTTTCGCGCCGATTGGGTTATAATCCATATATCGCCAGTAAATTTCCTCGCCCTGCGTGTGCAGGCTAAGGGTGATGTCTATGTCGTTGAAGGCGGTGTACGCCGCCATAGCGCAGCTTTCTGGCTCGCATAACGGGCTTTCGCCCACGAAATCGCGCGCGCCTGCCCTGGTGTAGCCCAAGGCGAATTTCCGCGCCCTTGCCAGCTCCCACCCTGCGGGGTAGTTTGAGTTTAAATCCACGCCGCAAGCGTTAGCCTTCCAACAAGGAGGGTAGGGGCGGCGCTGGTCGTTTACCATGTCCACGCCGTCGGGATTGACAAGCGGAATACAATGCAGTGTAATGTTTTCGGGAATGAAATCGGCGTTTTTTTCGATAAAGCGCGTCAAGACTAGGGTCGTGAGCCATTCGTTGGCGTGGTGGCTTGCGTTAATTAGAATAGAACGCTCGCCGCTTCCTATCACTAACGCGCGTAACGGCGCGCCGCGGCGGCTTGTGCCGAAAACTTCGTGGTAAATAAACGGCTTCGCCGCCAAAAGCTCGTCTATAGCCGCGTTAAATTTTTCCGATGTAAGCGGAGTTTTTGTGCAAATAGGCATTTTGTGTAGTCCTTTTTTCTTTATGCTATGCGAAAGGGTAAACTTGTGCTAAAATTTTCTTGGACGGACGTGGTTAAACGCGCCGTACGACAAATGCACGAAGCCAAAATGTGTAAGTTAAACACGGATTTAACGGATTTTAAAGGCATGGAACACGGATTTTCACGGATTACGCGGATTCGTTCGGACTAAGCGGATATTCTCCCACGAGCCAATCCGCGTAATCCGTGAAAATCCGTTAAATCCGTGTGAAGCCCTTGAATCCCTTAAATCCGCTAAATCCGCAATCTCTTTTAAAACAAAAAACCTCGCAAATTTTGCAAACTGGTAATTCATGGAGGTATCAATGAAAATCCTACTATTTGACGGTTTCAGTATCCTCAACCGTGCATTCTACGCCTTGCCCCCCCTCACCAACTCGGCGGGCGAGTACACTAACGCTATTTACGGCTTTTTGAATATTTTCTTTCGTTTTGTAGACGAGGAATTACCCGAGCATGTAATTGTCGCGTTCGATTTGCCGCAGCCTACGTTCCGCCACGAGATGTACGGCGCGTACAAAGGCACGCGTAAGGGTATGCCTGACGAGCTTCGCGCCCAAGTACCTGCGCTTAAAACGCTTTTGGAGAAAATGGGCGTAACCATGAGCGCGTGCGAGGGCTACGAGGCGGACGATGTCATCGGCACGCTTGCGACCAACGCCGCTAGCCAAGGCATGACACCAGTCATAATTACTGGCGACCGCGATATGCTACAGCTCGCTTCCGACAAAATAAAAATCCGTTTACCGCGAACAAAAGCGGGCAAAACTGAAGTAGAGGACTATGACGAAAACGCCGTTATAAAAAAATACGGCGTAAGCCCTGCGGCGTTTGTGGACGTAAAGGCGTTGATGGGCGACACCTCGGACAATATCCCTGGCGTGCCTGGAATAGGGGAGGTAACCGCCACGAAAATAATAACGGCGTATGGCTCTCTCGAAAACGCAATAGCAAACGCCGAGGAAATAAAGCCCAAAAAAGCGTCGGAAAATCTAATACAATTTCGTGAGCAAGCAATACTAAGCCGCAAACTAGCGGAAATCGCCCTAAACGCGCCAGTAGAGCTTATTCTGGCAGAAAATGACTTTTTTAACGCCCAAGCCTTTGCGGAAATAAAAAGACTGGAGCTAAAAAGCCTATACAAAAGGTTTGCCGCCAATTTAGGAAACGCCGACAGCACAGAAAACGCCAACGAACCGCCGCTTGTTTTCGATACAATAAAAACACGCGAGCAAGCCGAAAAATTCGTTGAAAACCTAGCCGCGGCGGCGTTCTTTACTTTATGGAGCGGCGGCGAGAACGAATGGCTATCAGGCATTGCCGTTTCCAACGAAAACGGTACAAAATATATCCAAGCGGAAAAAGAACTAACGCTCGACTCGTCCTCTATTTTTGAACACGACATTGCCGCGTTTATTAAGCCGTGGCTAGAATCGGATAAGCCTAAGTACGCTTATGATATAAAAAGCGAAATACGGCGACTGGCTAAATATGGCATAACGCCGCGGAATGTCAACTTTGACACAATGCTCGGCGCGTATGCCATAGACACCCTAGAAAACCAAGGCAAGGGCAACAAAAAGCCCACATCGGAATACGCGGCGGAAATGGCGAATAGTATTTTCCGTACCGTTCCCATAATGCAAAAAAAACTGGCGGAAAACAAGCAGGAACAGCTATTTTATGACATAGAGCTGCCGTTGGCGTTTTTGCTTGCGGAAATGGAAGCGGACGGAATAGGCGTAGACACTGGCGTTTTGCACACACTAGGCGAGGAAATGCAGGAACGCATAAACGCGCTTACCGCGCTTATTTACGAAACGGCTGGCGAGGAATTTAATATAAATTCGCCTGCACAGCTTGGCGAAATTCTTTTCAACAGGCTAGGACTAAAGGGCGGAAAAAAGACGACCAAGGGCTTTTCTACCGCCGCGGACGTTCTGGAAAAATTGGTAGACCAGCACCCGATTATTCCGCTGATTTTGGACTACCGCACAAATACCAAGCTAAAATCTACCTATATAGAAGGGCTTTTGCCGTTGGTTAAAAGCTCGCGTATTCATTCCACCTTTCACCAAGCACTTACCGCCACGGGGCGGCTATCCAGTGCCGAGCCGAATTTGCAAAATATCCCCGTGCGTACCGCGCTAGGGCGAGAGCTACGCAAGGCGTTTGTTCCTGCGGCTGGCTGTGTTTTTATTGATGCGGATTATAGCCAAATAGAGCTGCGACTGCTCGCGCATATGTCGGGCGACCAAGTGTTAATTGATGCGTTCAATAACAATCAAGACATACATTTGCTTACGGCTTCGCAGGTTTTGGGCATCGCGCCAGAGCAAGTAACGCCCGAACAACGCAGCAATGCAAAGGCGGTAAATTTTGGTATAGTATATGGCATAAGCGCGTTTGGGCTTAGCGAGGACTTGAAAATTCCTGTAAAACAAGCGGAAAGGTATATAAACGGCTATTTTGCAAAATATCCGCGCGTAAAAGAGTATCTTTCGCAAACAGTAGCACAAGCCAAAAAAGACGGCTATGTCGCAACCCTCTACAACCGCCGCCGCACACTGTCGGAGCTAAAATCTTCCAATTTCAGCCTGCGTTCCTTTGGCGAACGTGTCGCAATGAACATGCCAATACAAGGCACAGCCGCCGACATAATAAAAATAGCCATGCTAAACGTAGCCAAACGACTAAAAAAAGAGAACCTGCAAACAAAAATTGTGTTGCAAATACATGACGAACTTTTGCTCGAAGCGCCTATAAACGAGCAGGACAAGGCGAGCAAAATATTGAAAGAGGAAATGGAAACGGCGGCTAGTTTGAGCGTACCTTTAAATGTAGACGTAAGTGTGGGTGAAAGCTGGTATGCGGCAAAATAATTTCCCAACAATCGGCTTAACGGGAATAACAGGAAGCGGAACAAGCACCGCGTCGGCGATTTTGGCGGAACGCGGCGGCTTTGTTTTACATGCCGACAAAATAGCGCATGACGTAATGGGCAAAAAAAATACGGCGTACAGTGAAATATGCGAAGCCTTCGGCAGTGACATTTTAACCCCAGACGGCGAAATAAACCGCCGTATACTAGGCGCGAGGGTTTTTAACAACAAGCAGGAACTGGAAAAACTGGAAAAAATCATTCACCCGCGCGTAATAGAACGAACGCGAAAAATTATCGCCAAGGTAGCGGAAATGGGAACGCATACCTTTATGGTAATAGACGCGCCTCTGCTTGTCGAGTCGGGCATGGATACTATGTGCGACAGCGTGTGGCTTATTACCGCGCCGAATGATTTGCGTATTACGCGAATAACCGCTCGTGACGATATAGACGAAAACAGCGCGAAACGCAGACTGGATAGCCGCAACGGCGATTTAAAACTACGCGAACGCGCCAATATCATCATAGAAAACAACGGAAGCGCAATCGCCCTGCGTTCCAAAATAGAAACGGCGTTAAAGGCTATGGAGCTAAAAATACATGGCTGGCAGGGTATGAGGGTGTTGGAAATATGAAACCGCCCCCAAGAATTAAAAAGCGTTCCGAGTGGAAAAAGGCGGCGATTGTCTTGGTGTGGATTGTCGCGTCATTTGCTATGGCGATTTACACGCTTTTTCCTGTACGCCACTTGGAAATAATAAGGGCGGCGGCTGGCGATTTAGAGCCTGCACTTATTTTGGCTGTAATTATGGCAGAGAGCAGCTTCCGCGAGGGGGCAAGCTCGCACAAAAACGCGCAAGGGCTAATGCAGCTAATGCCCGCCACCGCACAAGACGTGGCAAGGCGTATGGGCAAAACGGACTTCAAGCCCGAGGACATTCTTGTGCCGAGCATAAATATAGAAATGGGCTGTTTTTATCTAAACCGCCTGTACCAAACATTCGACTGCGAGGAACTCGCGCTTGCGGCGTATAACGCAGGGCAGGGCAATGTACGGCGGTGGCTCGCCGACCCCGAAACGTCCAGGGACGGCGAAACGCTGGATAGTATTCCGTTCTCGGAAACGCATAATTACGTGAATAAGGTGAAGCTGTTTCGGGGGATTTATCGGGTGTTGTTGATGTTTTATTGAAAGTATGGAATGCGGATTTTTTAAAGGCATGGAACGCGGATTTACGCGGATTTAACGGATTTTCGCGGATTCTGTCTGGCGTAAATTCATAAAATCCACAAAATTAAAAATCCATGCAATCCTCATAATTTAAGGGCAATGGAACGCGGATTTTCGCGGATTTGGCGGATTCGTTCTTGCGTTAATTAAAAACTAACGTATTGCTCGTATTTCTGCTGTGCCTCTCGCCCTCTGTGCCTCTGTGTGAAAATTGTGAGGGCTAGTAGGGGACGGATTTATCCGTCCCGAGGTTTGCAGGTTCTTTTGTAGGGGACGGCTTTCCCGCCCTGCGTATTTCTGGAACACGTTCTGCATGGTTAGCCGTTGTACCTCGGGAGGGATAAATCCCTCCCCTACAGAACGAGGCTTTACACTTTACCCACGTTCATTATTTGTCAAAAAGATTTTTTCACACAGAGGCACAGAGGCACAGAGGGAGCGTGACATAAACCTGCGTTCCGTCGTTGTTTGTTATCGAAAGAAAAAATCCGCGAAAATCCGCGTTCCATGCCTTTAAAATCCGTTAATTGAGGTCATATATGAAAAAATTTATTATTCTATGTTGTATCGCCCTCGTTTCCCTCGTTTCCCTCGTTTCCCTCGTTTCCCTCGTTTCCTGCGGCGGGTTTTCGCCCGAAGCCGACATATCCCCTCCCGAGTACGAAATAGACGAACTCGACACGGAAACATATATAGACTATACTGTGGAAATTGAACCCACACCGACCCAAGCCCAAGCCGAGGAAAAAAAGGACGCGGCGTTGCGTTTGCATATGCGGCCGCCCATGACACTTAATCCTTTGCTTAACGAGGACGTTACCGTTTCGCAGATTTTGGGGCTTATTTTTGAGCCGTTGGCGGTGTTGGACAACGAATTTAGGGTAGAGGGGCTGTTGGCGGAGCTGGAGTTTGCCTCCGACTTTGGCAGTGTAAACGCCAAAATTAGGGAGGGCGCGCTTTGGCATGACGGTATGCCTGTCACCGCCGATGATGTAATTTTTTCCATTGAATTTTTGCGTACGGCCGCGCCTCGTACCGCCGTTTACAAGGCAAATATCGAAAACATAGCACAAGCCGTGCGTATAGACGCGCGTACGGTGCAGATTATTTTTGTGCGCGCCTCCGTAATGACTGGCTACTCGCTGAATTTTCCGATTATTCCCAGACATTATTATCTTGGCGAAACAGACCCCAAAAGCGAAAAAAACATGAATCCGCTCGGAAGCGGCCCTTATTCGCCCGAGGAATATACGCCCACGCGTTCACTTTTGCTACGCAGGAACAATTACAATTATTTTGCTAAAACGCAGCTTGTGGACGTGGTTTTTCTTTCCGACGACGATACGGATTTTAACGCCTTTGAACGAGGGCGGATAGACGCGCTTAATTTGCCGCTTACGGAATGGACACGAAAGCAAGGCACAAGCTCGCCTGTTTACGAGATTTTCCCTGCAATGTATTTTGAGTTTATCGGGTTTAATTATCGGCGGCAGATTTTCCGCGATGTACACACAAGGCAGGGAATCGCGCACGCGTTTAATGCCGCTGAGGCCGTTTCGCAGCTGTATCTTTCGCACGCGGTATATTCGCCTGTGCCCGTTCACCCGTACAATTGGGCGGCGAGTGAAATTGACATTGTGTACGACCCTGCGCGCGCCGCCGCTATTCTTGGCACGGTGGACACGCCGCTGGTGATTATTGCCAATGCGGACAACCAACAGCGTGCAAGCATTGCGCGTAGGCTCGCCGCCGCGTTGACGAATGTGGGACTTGATGCGCAGGCGGAAATTGTCGCGCGTGACGAGTATTTTTCGCGAATAGCGGCGCATGATTTTGATTTGTATATCGGCGGTATGCGGTTGCCGTTTGCGCCTGATGCGCGTGTTTTTTTCCGCGCAAGCGAGCTGTTTCTGCACGACCCTGCGTTGGAAAGCGCGTACACCACGCTTTTATTCGCCTCTAACGAAACGGCGTATATACAGGCTTTGCGGCAATTGCAGGAAATTTTTGCGGAAAGGCTGCCTGTTATTGGGCTTGGGTTTAAGCATAGTGCTATGCTGACAAGCCCGCGGATAACCTCGCCGCTTGACCCTGCGCCAGATTATGTTTTTTTTAATGTGCATGAGTGGACGTTGGAATCGGAATAAAACATTAGGAGGATTTATATGAAGCTAAGACATGTTTCTGTAGTTTTTGTATTACTTGTAGTAGCGGTGATGTTTTCCCTAACCGTAAACGCAAAAAACACCGCGCGTACCTTGGACGACAATTTCAGAGAAAAAATCGGCGATTGGGACGTGGAATTGTGGACACAGAAAGAAACGTGGAGCGGCTCTCGCGCTACGCCTATTCGCAATATGGGCGGCGTGAAAATGGAAATGTACGAGGACGGCAGCTTTTCCGCCGCATGGGACAAGACCTACAACACGCTTTTCCGCACAGGCAAAAAGTTTACGCGCGGTACTTCGTTTTCGGACGCGGGCGGCGTTTCGGTCGCTTACGATAGTCCTACGTTTACGAGTGACGGCGTTGCGTATTTGTGTATCTACGGCTGGACACGAAGCCCGCTTGTGGAATGGTATATAGTGGAAAACTGGCTATCCTACCGCCCAGGCGGAAATGTGGGCAACGCCCGCGCAGGCTATACGCACCACGGCACCTTTGACATAGACGGCGGCACGTATGATATTTACACAGGTTGGCGAATAAATCAGCCGTCTATAGACGGAAACCGTACATTTCTGCAAATTTTCAGCGTTAGGCACGCAAGGCGTACAAGCGGTACGGTAAATGTGTCGGCGCATTTTGAGCAATGGAAGAAAATCGGAGAAATAACGCATACAGAGGGAAATACTACGCATAGGGCGGATTTTTCTAAGGCGGAGGAATTGACGGAGGTGTCGTTTACCGTGGAGGGCTTTGGCGGCGAGCGGCTAAGCTCGGGCGAAAGTAAGGTAGAGCGGTTGTGCGTTCGGTTTGGTAGTAATGCGTTGTGTACGAGTAAGGGGTGTGAGAATTGTGGTGAGGGGGGTACAACGCCTACGCCAAGCCCAAGTTCTGGTTCAAGTGCAACGGCAAGCCCGACACCTACATCAAGCCCACGTTCTACGGCAAGCTCAAGTTCTAGTTCAAGTGCAACGCCAAGCCCAAGCCCAACGGCAAGCCCAAGCCCTAATTCAAGTGCAACGCAAAGCCCAAGCCCAACGGTAAGCCCAAGCCCTAATTCAAGTGCAACGTCAAGCCCGATAACATCAAGCCCTACGGCAACTGCAAGCCCTAGTTCAAGCCCTAGTTCAAGCCCTAGTTCAAGCCCAACGGCAAGCCCAACGGCAAGCCCGACAACATCAAGCCCAAGTCCTAATTCAAGTGCAAGCCCAACCCCAAACCCCACACCAATAATGCGCTTCATAATCGGCGAAATATCCTACACAAACCGCGGCGAGGTTCTCAACCTCGATTCCTCGCCATTTATACAAGACGGGCGTACCATGGTGCCGTTCCGCGCAATAGCCGAGGGCTTGGGGGCGGTGGTAGGCTGGAACGAGTTCACAAGCTCCGCATATATCCAGCGTGACGGAATTACAATCGACCTGCCCGTAGGCGTTCCGTTGCCCGACGATATGGGTACGCCTGTAATCGTGGACGGGCGTACATTTGTGCCGGTACGCTACGTGTCCGAGGTTCTCGGCGCAGGGGTCGAGTGGAATGGCGAGGAGAGAGTGGTTTATATATACTAGGGCGTGTTGCCACTAAGTCGAAAGGATAAGCCGTATGGATAAGTGGAAGATTTATTTGGATAACTGCTGTTATAACCGCCCCTTTGACGATTTAACGATAGGGAAAAACGGGCTTGAAGCATCAGCCAAAATGTTTATTCAATCGTTATTCAAGTACAAGAGCCTTGCTTTGTGTTCGTCTTACATGCTTTCTCTTGAAATAAACGACAGCCCTTTTGAAAATAATAAGGAACACATACTACGCTTTATAAACGAGTATTGAACTATAAAACAGACAGAATAAAAATAATAAGCCCGATTGATTTTGTTAAGATTTGGAGGGAACAAAATGATTAACACTATGATTGACACTCAAAATTCCGCTATAATGAGCGCGGGAATGAGGGCGTTGCGTGAAGCACTCGGAGTAGTCGAAACTGAAATTTTTATATTTAACATTAAGAATAAAGGCTTTGACTATACCGAATGGCGGCGCGATAATCTCTGGGAAGATATGACCCTTGAAGAATTATTTGCAAACGCCGCAGAATTTGAACGCTTACACCCCGAAATTGTACCGCCAAACGCAACTATTATTTAGAATCTGTTAATTGAGGGGTAGGGGAACATGCTACAACACATGACGCTAAGTCTGCACACGACATTGCCCTTTGTTTTGCTGGCGGTGCTTGGGTTTTTTCTAAAACGGCGCGGGCTTATTGACGACAGCTTTGTGACAATG
>WRLD01000058.1 GCA_009777845.1 Defluviitaleaceae bacterium | reverse complement strand
GGCATACCATAGCGAGGAACGCAAAGTGCAAGCACTTTACTTCCTCTCAGTAGTTTTCGCTTTGCGAAAACCGCGCCTACGGCGCGCCCGCCTTCTTGCGGGTACGTGTTGGTGGGCAAAGCCCCCCAAGCCCCCCGCAGACCGTGCTGTGCCGTCTGCCCTGTCGTGGCAGTCGGCACAGCACAAAAAGCGAAAACCGTAAAACAAAAACCGCAAAACAAAAACCCCAAAACCAAAACCCCAAAACCAAAACCGTAAAACCAAAACCAAAAAAGATGCTAACTGAAAAAAATAATTTCAAGAATGGAGTGTTATTTATCAGAAACCTAAAACGCCATAAGGCGATTACCCTACGCATGACCCCCGAAGAATTTACCTTTTTCACAAACCAAATGAAAACCGCAAAACAGAAAACCCAAACGGATTTTTTTCTTGCCGTGCTTCGCAAAAAGCCCATTATCGTAATTGAGGATTTACGCCCTGTGCTACAAGAATTAAAACGCCACGGCAACAACCTTAACCAAGTAGCACGGCAATTAAACGAAGCGGGAACATTCGGGGAAAGTGCGAAAAAAGTAATGAACGAATGTTGGAAAGCCTACCGTGCCATTTCACAATTAGAGGGGGCTTTGCTTAATGCCATTGTTCAAGGTTCAATTAGAGTGAGTGATACTTAATGCCCTTGTTCAAAGGAACGGCAGGAAAAGCCAAACCCAAAAAAGCGATTGACTACATCACCGACCCGAAAAAAGCGGCCATCGTTTCCAGTTTTGCAATGGACGATAACGTCGATTATGCAAAACAATTTGCGGAAACTTGCAAACTGTATGGCAAAGGAAACGGCTACAGCGAACGCAAATATTATCATTTCAAGCTATTACCCGACCGTGCCGACAATGCCATGCCCGAACAATGTCACGCATTAGCGGAACGAATGGCACGGGAATTATTTTCCGCACATGAGTGCGTTATCGCCACGCACAACGATACGGACACAACTCACAGCCACATAATAATAAACGCCGTCAGCTTTGAAACAGGAAAGAAATTTCATATGAATATCGGCGAATACCAAAAAAGTAAAGACCTTGCAGATATTTTGGGCGCAGAAATGGGCTTTACTCCGCTGGATTGGCGAACGAAAACAGCGGAAAAATTAGAACGTATTCACGCAGACGGAGAAATAAATTCGGACAAAAAATATCTGTCCAGTGCGGAAATTCAAATAGCCAAACGGAATAAAAAAGGCGGTGCGCGTTTGGATAGTAATTCAAGTGAAACTGAAATACTATCCCGCACATCTTGGAAAGAAGCCCTGCGACAAGCCATAGACGAAGCAAAGGCATATTGCACAAACCGCACGGAATTTCAACGCTATCTGCAAAATAATTTTGGCGTAACCATGCCGAGGAATACAGGCAAAACGGTGTCTTTTGTTCACCCTGCTGTGGGGAAAAATTATGCCATACGTGGGAACAAATTAGGCGGTGATTATACCGCCACAAGCATAGACCAAGCGTTACAAGAGAACGCAGAAAGAACTTTAACAAACGAAGAAAGGAGTTTACCAAATGCCCGATTATTCATTGCCGAGGAACAATTCGCAACCACATCAACCGCCACACCAGCCCCCACAAACCCAATCAGCAATAACCCAACTTTCAACAGCCAGCCAACAATCCAAGCTGGAAACCGAGAACGCCCTACTCCGAGAAGCATTAGCGACATCGGCGCAGAATTGCGAAGCATTGATAGCACGGTTGAGCGAATCGCAAGAGGTGTTTCAGCAGCAGGTGAGGGAGGAAATAACAATATGGCAACAAAATCACATGACAATGAGCAATTCCATGAAAAGACGGCTAGAAGAAATGATGGCGGTAGTGGAAAAATACGGACAATCAAGCCAACAACAAATACGCCAATACAGTCAGTCAAGCCAACAGCAACTAAACCAATACAGCCAAAGTCACCAGAGCCAGCTATCAAAGCTACAGAACATGAACGAAGCGTTCAACAAAAGCCTAAACGCCGTTCTAGCTACAACGACCGATAAAATAATCGCACATGTGAAAGCCGACACCGACACCGCGCTCGAAGCTAACCGCGAAACCATGACGGCGATTATAAAAAATATGGATTCCGCCGCCGAAAATGCTTCAGAGAGTGTAAAGAAATTCTATAAAAATCTAAACGAAATTTTCAAAAAATATAACAAAACACTAAGCGAAACGTCTAAAAAATCGAAATCTATTCTCGACAACCACACAAACGCCTACAGCTTGTCCGTCAAGCGGCTGTTTGTGTTGGACGGTTGGCGAAAAAAAGTTTTTTGGGTTGGGATATGTGCGAGTATTGTAACGCCGTTCGTGCTTATGCTAAGGCTTATTTTCTGAAATATAACAATAGGAGGTGAACAAATGGAAGTATATGGTTATTGCCGTGTAAGTACGGCAGAACAGAATGAAAATCGTCAACTAGACGTAATGACGGAGTTAAAAGTCCCACAATCTCATATCTTCGTAGACAAGCAAAGTGGCAAGGATTTTGAACGCCCTGCGTGGAAGTCATTGGTTGGAAAACTACAGCACGGCGATTTATTATATATCCATTCAATAGACCGTTTAGGGCGAAACTACGGCGAAATCCAAAACTGGTGGCGAATACTAACACGAGAAAAAGGTGTTGATATAGTTGTACTGGACATGGAACTTTTAGACGCTCGCAAGGGCAAGGATTTACTCGGTACGCTTATAGCCGACCTAGTGCTAAACCTATTTTCATATGTAGCACACAACGAACACCCCGCAATCCGCAAACGCCAACAAGAGGGCATTGCCGCCGCAAAAGCGCGTGGCGTGAGGTTTGGCAGACCCACCAAAAAGCCCCCCGAGGATTTTGCACTTTTGGCGAAGCAATGGGAACGCGGGAAACTGCGTACAAAGGATTTTATGGAGCGGACTGACTTATCAGAAACCACGCTATATAGGCGTTTGCGGGAGCATAACGCACGGAGGAAAAAATAAAAAAATCCGTCAAAAGGTTTAGGTTTTGGTGGATTACTGTATTTACCCATTATACGGGAATTTTCCCAAAAGGCAAATACATTTTGACATAATCTTGGTAAACCCGTTGCAACTAATTACATTTTGTGGCGTAAGTTGGGGTATTTTGAGTGCATTTTAAGAAAAAAGCAAAGGGATTGCGTTTGAAAAAAATCGCAATCCCTTTGTGGGGGAGTTTGTCAAAACCTAAACTTTATGGCGGTAAAATTTGCGGCATAAAGTTTTTATTGGATTGCGTAACCGCAGTAAAAATAATACAATACACAGCACAGGAGCGTGGAATAAAAATGAAAACCAAGAAGAACATGGAACTAACAATGAGCGTGGTACAAAGAAAACTAAAATCAGCCACTGCATTGCTACTGGTGTTTACGCTACTATTCAGCACCATTGAAACCGCCGCTATGCAGACGTATTCATTCGACAATCCACTCCATGCCGCCATTGATTTTATTTCCGAAGAAGCAACCACCTCCGACCTCGACACCATAACCGCCTTCAACACAATCACAGTTATCGAAACAGGCCTAAGCGGAAAACAAGCCAACAACTTACTCCCAACGGGAGCCCAATCCTCATTAGTAGCACAAATAAGAAGCATCATCGACCGCCCTAACAAGCCAAGAATAATGACCGTTCGCGATACAACTGTAGAGTTGGTAATCGACGAAATGTGGCCGGGCGGCCCCATTGACAGCATGTATGTGCGAGTAAATGGGGTACGTTGGAATGGCAGTGCCATTATCGGCACAAACACAAACACCGTGGCTACCACCGCCCTCTTTGTGTTTGAAAACCTCGAACGCGAGGTTTGGATAGGCTTCGCTCGTGTGCATGGATATGGAAATATCGACTTTGTGGGAATAGGAAACGTCCCCGCAGCGCATAACCGCCCCGACATAATTTACGTAGGCTTCGACCCCGGCGGCGAAATGTACGGCGTAATTCCGCAGTATATCTCCGACCCCGTAGACATAATAAACGGCAACCTTACATGGGAAAACACCGATATAGCACTGCACGGCTCGCAACCGCTACCATTCACACGCTACTATAATTCTCAATATGGACTTTACTCAATGATGGGCGTAGGTTGGCGGCATAACTATGAATACTATTTGAAATATGACGATGACACCGAGCAGTTTATTGTCGAAATCCCCAACGGATTTCAATATAGATTTACGCATATAGGACAGGGTATCGGACAAGCTGACGTGCCGTATGTGGGATTCCGAATGATAACGCAAAACACCTATATTTTTACCGCACATGATGGCACAGAAGTCATTTTTAACGAATACGGCAGGGCAGTAACAATTACTGACATATATGGCAATGAAACACAACTTACCTATGCCGCTCCTTTGCTAAGTGAAATAACCAACCGCTCAGGTTCTCTATTCCTTGAATACGGCACTTTCCCCGATGGCGGCAGAAGAATCCAGTCTGTAACTGCCGTCCCCGCAGACGGAAACGGCAACAGCAGAACAATCACCTACGACTACGACGACTACGCCCTAACCCAATTCACAAACGCAGACAACGACACCCAAACCTATACCTATGTTGGGGAGTTTAACCTAGCAACCGTAACCAATTTTAATGGCGATGTCACCTTAACTAACACATACGACAGCCGCGACAGAGTGACATCTCAAAAAATAGCCGACCAAGGACTATTTTATTTTTCATATGACTATATCAGCCGTGTAAACACGTTTACCGACCCAGCAGGCTTGGTTACTGAATACTACTACGACCAAAACGGCAAAATCACACGAACAGAAGAATACCAACAAGGCACTACCGACCGCACAATCCGCTCACAATCAATGGTAAATGGCCTACTCATGTCCTCCACAGACTACATGGGAAACATCACCACATACACCTACGACACCCAAGGAAACCGCACTTCCGTAACCCACCCCGACCAAACAAAGGAAGCCTTTGAATACAACGAAAAACGGCAAATAACCTCGTCTACCCTCACAGACGAAAACGGAGCGATATTAGAAGCCCTCACCTACGAATACAGCCACCCCACAGGCGGAAATTTACGCAAAGTCATATTCGCGCCGCAACCCTCGGGCGGAGCAAGCCAGCCCCCAAGCGAACCACCCCACACCCGAGAATTTATCTACAACACCCAAAACGACCTAATAGCCTACATTGACGCAAACGGCAACGAAACCACCCTAACCCACGACACGCGCGGCAACGTCATAAGCATAACCGACCCCACAGGCTACACAACCGAATACACCTATGATATACACGGCAGACTTGAAACCGAAACAGCACCAATGCAAGACGGAAGCTCCCCACGAAACATAACACGCTACGAGTATTCAGAAGCAAGCAAGCTACTACGCATTATCTACCCCGACAACACAATACAAACAGCCTTTGAAGTAAACGGAAACAGCTTTAACGAAGAAATAACCGACCCACTAGGAAACATCACCCAAATCACATACACCACCATGAGCCGCCCATTATCGGTAACGGATTCTCGTGGTGGGCTTACCACCTATGGCTACGATACCTCTGGCAGATTAACACAAGTAACAGACCCCGAAAATAACGCAAAAGCCACAAATCCGCTCTCCACGCTATACACTTACGATTACCGCGGCAGAGTAGCCACACAAACCGAACCAAACCAAAACCAAGCGAACCTTGCACCCACCGCAAGCCCTGCGGTTTGGCAATTCTCCTACAACGACAACAACGACCTAACCGTCATTTTAACCCCCGACAACGGCAGAACAGATACCGCATACGACAGCATGGGGCAGATTACGTCTATTTCACGCCAAAAAACCGCCACAGAAACCGAAACCATTCAATTCACCTATGACAAGTTGGGCAACATAACTCTGATTACCGACCCCTTGGGGAATACGCAGGGAGCGGAATACGACCGCTACGGCAATATGACGTGCTTCGTGGATTCCAATGGAAACGAATGGCAGTACATCTACGACAACGAGAGCCAACTACTGGAAATCATAGACCCGATTAACGGAAGCGGAAGCCCGACCGTTTTTGAATACGACAACGCAGGGCGATTAACCAAAACAACCACGCCTGCAAACGTAACCTATTTGTACGAATACAACGCCAACGCCTTATTGTACAAAGTCACCGAAGTAACAGAGCCGCAAGACCCACAAAACCCACAAAATCGCACATGGCTAAACAGCTACGACAGCATGGGTAGGCTTACTCGTCAAACAAACCCCGACGGAACGTATTCACAGCTAGAGTACGACAAAAACGGTCAATTAACCAAGGTAATTGACGAAAACAACAACACCGTGTCATACACCTACGACCCCAACGGCAACGTAGCCACCATAACGGACGCAACCAACAACGCAAAGCCCGAAGCAGACAGGGAAACCATACATTTCACGTACGACCTCAACAACCGCTTGACCGAAGTAAAACACATACGCCTATCAGACGAAGCCGTCCTCCGCACTTACGCAAGCTATTCTTATGACAACAACGGCAACATAACAAGCGTAGAAGCCAACGGAAGCCGTACCGAGTGGGACTATGACGTAATGAACCGCCCGATAAGAGAACGCTCGGCAGGCAACGGCGAGCGGCTCTTTGAGTACAACAAGGCAGGGGAATTAACCGTTCTAACCAACGGCAGGGGCGTGGAACTGGAGTTTGATTACGACCTAAATGGGCAAATGACCCACGGCGTGGGAGTGGATTACACCTACGACCCGAACGGAAACGTCTTGACCGTGACAAATGGAACAGGGCAGACTGTCCGTGAATACGACCAGCTTAACCGTGTGACAAAGTACACGGACGTAAATGGCAATGAAATAGAATACGCCTATGATGCGGACGGCAGAGTAACCGCCATAACTTACGCAAATGACAACACAGGCAACAACGCCACTGCCAAGACAGTATCGTATGGCTACAATCAATCGGGGCAGTTGGTACAAGTCACAGATTACAACGACAGGGTGACAACGTACACCTACAACCAAAACGGACAGCTACACACCACCACCCGTCCAGACGGCTCAGTGGAAACACGCACCTACGACAACGCAGGGCGTATAACGAGAAGTATCACCGTAAACGGTACAGAGATAATCAATGATTACAGCTACGAGTACGACAATAACGGCAACTTCACAACAGAGGAAAACGACATACCCGACCTAGCCGACCTACTGCTAGAACTACCACTCCCTGCCATTATGACCTATAGGGCAGATAATCGTAATCAGCTAGGGACATATGACGGCCAAGCCGTTATATTTGATATGGACGGAAATATGACGTATGGGCCTTTGAATGACGGCTTTGCGGAGTATGAATATGACAACCTTAACCAACTAACAAGCGTAGGCAACGCTACCGTAGGCAACACCGCTTACACCTATGACGGCGAGGGCAACAGAATAACGCAAACGGTTGACGGACAAACAACCACCTATGTAACCAATCCAAATGCAGGGCTTTCACAGCTTTTAGTCACAAACCACCCAGACGGAAGCCAGACCTTTTATGTGTATGGGATAGGGCTTATTTCGCAGGAGCGAATATACAACGAAGCAGAGGACAACGAAGCAGAGGACAACGAAACAGCGGAATACAGAATTTTCCACTATGACTACCGTGGAAGCACAACCGCACTCACAGACTTAAACGGCACAGTCACGGACAGATGGGCGTATATCCTCTCTGGTGAGATAGTCGGACGTGAGGGCGATACCGAAACCATCTTCCAGTTTGTCGGGCAATGGGGCGTACAAACGGACAGCAACGGCTTGTACTTCATGCGTGCGCGTTATTACAACCCCACAATTAGCCGCTTTATCAACGAGGATTTCCACTGGAATATCCACAACATGCAATACAGTGATAAACCCTCATATGTTAGCGGTGGTTACACGCATACAAATGGTGGGTACGCTTCGGACATGACTCGCATACCGCACATGCCGTCTATCCTACAAAGCGCGAACCGCTACGGCTACGCCATGCACAACCCGATTATGTATACCGACCCCTCGGGCTTGTTTGTCGATACCGCACTAGATGTCGCAAGCGTAGCATGGAGCACAAGGGCTTTAATCAGAAAACCGTCTTGGGCTAACGCAGGGTATCTAGCACTAGATGTAGCGAGTGCGATTGTTCCGTTCGTTCCCTCAATAAGCACGGCGATAAGAGCAAGAAAAGCAACCAAAGCACTTAAAGCCGCCGATACCGTTACGGATTTTACGAGGGCAGCTAGGGCAACTGACAGGGCTACGACTGTAGTGAGAGCCGCAAATAGGGTAGATAATGCTACAAGTGCGGCTAGAGCAGTAAACAGAGTACCAACGCCACCAGCAATAACAATGAAAAATCCCGGAAGGATTGTATCAGGGAGCATGGACAACTTAACTGGTGCGGAACGGAGGATGGTAAATGATTTGTTGGCAAGGGGTAATAACCTCGACATTATTCCAAGAACAGGAAGCCCCCAATTTGATTTTAGAATCAATGGGGTATCAACGGAACTAAAGTCACTCCAAAACCCCAATGTCAATACTGGAATAACAAGAATTAAAAATGGATTCAAACAAAATAATCCTGCGACTGTAATAATCGATGCCCGTGGCACTGGATTAACAAACACGCAAGCGAACCAAATGATAAACCGAGCAACAGGGACATACCCTAACAGACAGTTGCCTGGTCGAGTTGAAGTTTGGATTGACAGTGGCATGGTTATAGGAGGGCGTTAAAATATGGCGGCTCTTTGGTGCGAGTGTGGAGAAAGACTATCAAATACAATGACACCGAATGAGATTGAATATCTTGTTTATTCCGATAAGGAATGGATTGACATTGTTGAAAACGAGGATGCTTATACAAGTCCATTGTTATTGCCTTATCCGAATCATACAGCATGGCTCTGCCGCAAATGCAAAAAAATCCATATTTTGGGTTTTGACCCAATGAGGCGGGTGGCTCTTTATGAGCTTGCTGAAATAAAGGCGGATTTATCTCTAGGAGGTAGTTTGAATATGGCGGTTTTTTGGTGTGAATGCGGGGAAAGGCTATCAAATTCTCAAAATCCAGATATTGAATACCGTATCTATTCTGATGAAGAGTGGATTGACATTGTTGAAAACGAAGAAAAATACACAAGTCCTTTGTTAATCCCTTTTCCAAAGCACAATGCGTGGTTATGTCCAAAATGCAAAAGAATCCATATATGGGAAACTGGCTCAATGGAACGAGTAGCCCTTTATGAACGTGCTGAAATGAAGCCCGATTTATCGGAAAACGATACCTAACCGCGCAGGATAAGACTGATTTGTTTTGCAACTAGCGACATATCTTCATGGAATAGTAGCGTTATGCTAAAAAACATACAAGGAGCGTAAATCATGCGAAAAATCAAAATTCTGCACCTAATTCTAGCCACATTCATTTTAACCCTTTTCACCATCACATCAGCCGCCGCCACGACCTACGAATACGACAATTTTGGCAGAGTAAAAGAAGTAACCCTCAACAACGGCAACAGTATTTACTATACCTATGACGAATATGACAACATCGTAAGCATAACCGCAGTACAAGGCGATTATGTAACGGTCACTTTCGTGCTAGGTGACGGCGTAATTGTACTCAGCGGCGAACTTATTCAGACAATCCCGCAGGGTGGCGAAGCCGTAGCCCCCATAGTATCTCGCAAAGGTTGGATTTTTGACGAGTGGGACATATCTATAGAAAGCGTAACCACGGACATCAACGTGTTGCCGATTTGGTTACGGCTCGGAAATGTGTCTATGGACGGCAGGGGCAACGTAACCTCTGCGGACGTGGTTTGGCTCGCACGTCATATCGCTGGTCATGCAGGCTTTGATTCGCCCGACGAGCGTATCGCAGACATAAATGGTGACGGCATTGTGGATGCAAGCGACATTACGGCACTAATGCGATGGTTGGTAGGGTATGATTTAGATGATTTGAAAGTACAGACAGAAGTGGAGTAGAAGCGGAATAAAAACACAGCACATGTAATTCCAATGGCAAGAAATTTAACCAACACAATAATCACTTGCCCGATATGAGGAATATATCCCCTTATCGGGCTTTTTTCAAAACCACACTTGACAAAGGTACTCCGAGGAAGCGTGGCTTGGCGGGTACGAGTTTTGGTTGGGGCTTATGCCCCTTATTTTATTGGACACCGACAAGGCTCGGGACGGATAAATCCGTCCCCTACGAGAGCCTGTGCGTTTCCAGTGGTCGAGGCACAGAGGCACAGTAGGTGCTAGTTTGTAGGGGCTATGCCCCTTATTTTATTTGGAAGAAAGAGGGTTTTCTCATGGTAGTGACAGTAGGCGATTTGCGGAAGAGCGGCAGCTTGGAGCAGTTTTTGTTGGAAACGGTGGGGCAGTGGCGGGGCAGTGGGGAGCTGCGGGCTATGCAGGAGGCGTATCGGTATTATTTGGGCGAGAATCCGCGGCTGACGAATTTGGCTAATCGGGTGGCGGTGGACACGGGCGTTAAGCTGGAGCTGAAGCCTGCGGTGGCGGTGTATTCGGACTTTTTTGGGCGAATTACGCGGCAGCATATTGGGCATTTGATGAAGCTGCCGCTGGCGTTCGAGCCGTTTGAGGCGTTGGGGGCTTTGGGGCGGCGGTTCAATTTTACGGTCAAGAGTATTTTGCAGGACGCTTATATTCGTGGGGTTTCGTGGGGGCTGTGGAACGGCGCGGAGCTGGTGCATTTGCCTGCGGAGGCATTTATTCCCATTTATGACGACGATAGCATGAAAATTGTCAAGGGCATTTCGTTCGAGCGGCTTCGCGCGGGCGATGTGTGGCATTATTATTTCTACGAAGCGGACGGCGTGACGCGGTTTGTGGAGGCGGGGCAGGGGCTTCGCAGGGTAGGCGAAAAATCGCCATATCGCTACACTTTTCGGGAATACGGCACTGGCACAGTGGTGGAATCGCTGTATGTGCCGCCAGTTTTTCCCATTTTCGCGCTGCATACGAACGAGGAAAGCCGCTCGGAGCTGACGTTGCCGCTGCGGACGCAGATTAACGCGTATGATTTGTTGCGGACGGCGTATATCGACGAAACGCTGAAAACGCGGTTTATTTACTGGGTGATTGAGGGCTATGGCGGCAATGTGGACGAGCTGTTGAAAATAAAGGAAACGGCACAGAAATTGGGGATTATTGCGAATAGGGACGAGGGCGCGCTTTCGCCGACGACTATTGAACCGCCGCATAATGCGCATGGGAAGGTTATGAGGGAGCTCGAAGGGGCTATAAACTAAAGGAAGTATTTGCGACAGGGAAAATATTTTCAACTTGTGCAAAAAGACTTCCGAAAACGCGTCCTCAAATTCCTACATATGAGGGGCTAACTTTTACAAGCTACTTTTACAAGTTGTCTTTACACGTTGCGTTCACAAGTTGCTTTGGCAAGTTGTTTTAGCAAGCCACCTTGCCAAGCCACAACCCCT
>WRLD01000057.1 GCA_009777845.1 Defluviitaleaceae bacterium | reverse complement strand
TCAATTCGGGCAAGGTAACGTCCATTAAGCAGGCAGTAAGGTGTTGTCTAAGTGGTTTTCTTAGACAACACCGCACGCCGACCAACGCAGAACGAGGTAATCTCGGGACGGATAAATCCGTCCCCTACAATTAACCGTCACGACAAACGCACGAAGCCGAAATCTGCAAATTAAACGCGGATTTTTCCTATCCCTACCGATTAAACATACCCGCCAAATACTCCAGCTGCGCCGCTTGGTGGTGCGTAAGCATATCCTCCGTATAACGGAATTTCCACCAGCCCTGCGCCAAGCCTGGGCAATTCATTCTGTCGCTCGCGCCTAGGTTCATTATGTCCTGAATGGGTACTATGGCGAAAAGCGCGTTTGTGGAAAACGCAAATTTTACCAAATCCCACGCGACATCGTTTCCGCTTACGCTTAGCGCGCGGCGCAGGTAGTCGCGCTCGTGCTCGGGCGCGTCGGCGTACCAGCCTTGGGTCGTATTATTGTCATGCGTGCCAGAATACACCACGGTACGACTATTTTCGTAGTTGTGCGGCATATGCGTACTTTTTCCGTCTGGTTGGAACGCAAAATGAAGCACGCGCATACCCGGCAAATTCTCGCCCACGCGTAGCTTGTCCACCGCTTCCGTAATTTCGCCCAAGTCCTCGGCGATAATGGGCAGGTCGCCGAGCCTGTTTTTTAATGCGGTAAAAAACGCCTTGCCCGGCCCTTTTTTCCAAGTGCCGTTTATGGCTGTTTCCTCGCCTGCGGGTACTGCCCAGTAGGACTCAAAGCCGCGGAAATGGTCGATTCTTACTATGTCAACCATAGAAAGCACGGCCTCTATGCGGCTACACCACCAGGCGTAATCGCTTTTTTTATGCGCGTCCCAGTCGTACAGCGGATTGCCCCATAGCTGTCCTGTTTCGCTGAAATAGTCGGGCGGAACGCCTGCCACTGCCGTGGGTCTGCCGTTTTTGTCTAGCATAAATAGGTCGGGCGAGGCCCACACATCGGCGGAATCGCTCGCCACAAATATAGGAATATCGCCGATTATGCAAATTCCTGCCTTGTTTGCATATGCCTTTAGCTCGCCCCATTGGCGGAAAAACTCGCATTGTAGGAATTTATGGAAGTTAATGGTGTCCGCATGAGCCTTGCGCGCATCGCTCATCGCCAGTACATCTCTTTTCGCCAAGGGCGCGTCCCATTTGTGCCATTCCAAGCCGCCAAAATGCTCCTTTAGCGCGTAAAACAGGGCATAGTCCTCTACCCAGTCGTTTTTGTTGCAAAATTTGGTAATTTTGGCTTTTTGTGCCGAAATGGCGGTCGCCTTAAAATTCTCGTAGGCCTTTTTCAACAAGCCGAGCTTGTATTCTATGGCTTGGCCGTAGTCAATCGCGCGCGGGTCGAACCACGGCTTGTCCGCGAGGTCTGCCTCGGAAAGCCAGCCCTGCTTGCACAGCTCCTCTGGGCTAATTAAATAATGATTGCCTGCAAACGAGGAAAAGCTCTGATACGGCGAATCGCCAAAGCCCGTAGGCCCGAGCGGAAGCACCTGCCACAGCTTTTGCTTCGCCGATTTTAGGAAATCAACAAAGGCATACGCACCGCCGCCTAGGTCGCCCATTCCAAAAGGGCTAGGAAAGGACGTAGGGTGTACAAGTATTCCGCTCGCGCGAGATTTTTCGTGCAGAAGTGATTTGATGTTAAACATTTAGCATTTCTCCTTTATTCTAGTGTTAATCATATTAAAATTCCGTCCATAAGATATTTATGGAACGCGGATTTACGCGGATTTGACGGATTTTCGCGGATTTTAAGGATTCAAGGGCTTCACACGGATTTAACGGATTTACGCGGATTTCGCGGATTCTGTCTGGCGTGCTTTTTAAAATCCGCTTCATTTTGCCGTGCTTGCAATGGTTTTTGTAGGGGACGGATTTATCCGTCCCGAGGTTACCTCGCTCTGCGTTAATGGACGTTACCCGACCCGAATTGACGAACGAATTTTCGCACGAGCCAATCCGCACAATCCGTGAAAATCCGTTAAATCCGTGTGAAGCCCTTGCATACTATCCGCACGCTGTTAATTTATTACGGCTAGCGGTATAGGTACACGTCCAATATTTCGGCTTCCTCCTCTGACAACAATGGTCTTATGACATCAGAAAAAATATTGCCGTCTTTCACTCTAATTCCGTTTACAAAAACTTTCTCACCAAACGTATCATAGGCAACGGTAAGCAATCGCTCCCCCTCACCAGTTTCAAAAACATAACACAATCGAACATCGGGGCGAGTTTTTATCCTAATAACAGTTTTTAAGGCACTAATATCAATCTTCCGCAATGCGTTAATTGATTCCTCTAAACGGTCGCCTTGGGCAACAATTTGGTCGTCGCGGACAATAAGGCGATGGTCTTTGCAGAAATAATCGTCAGAACACCATATACGATGGGAAATTAAATCCTCTGCACTGTTGCGAGAGTGAGTAAGTGTAAATGGGGATATATAATACACCGACAAGGTAAGACTATCCAAATCCTCCACCTCAATTACCCTTGAAATAGAGCCTAACACCCTCACCCTCTTTACATAATCCCAACCACCCACACTCAAAACAGCCAAAAAACACACCGCAAGCAATATAAACACAAAATATTTAACGGTATTACGTTTTCCAGTGCTTGCTTTCATTTCGCCGCCGCTCACTCTTTTTCAAACCGCGGAAACGCCGCCGCGCCCTTTGTCACTTTCACAACACGCGGTGATAGCCCAAAGTCCCCCGCGTTTTCCCATTCTGTACCGCTCGTGATATTAAGCTGTTCGCGTATAATCGCGGGCGTGTTTGGCATAACAGGCGCAATTACAATGGACACAATCCGCAAAACCTCGACAAGATTATACAACACTGTTGCGAGCTGCGCGCGCTTGCTTTCGTCCTTCGCAAGAACCCATGGCGCGGTTTCGTCTATATATTTATTCGTGCGGCGTATTACGTTCCATATTTCGTTGAGCGCATCAGAAAAAGCGAGCTTGTCCATATTCGCCTCGACTTTTCCTAGCATAGTTTTGGCCGTTTGTATTAAATCGCCGTCAAAGTCTGTGCTTTCCGATAAATCGGGCAACACACCACCAAAATATTTGTCAATCATTCCCACCGTACGCGATAGCAAATTGCCTAAATCATTGGCGAGGTCGGCGTTGTAGCGGTTGACTAGCGCGGCTTGCGTAAAGTTTCCGTCCGGGCCGAAGGTAAATTCGCGCAGCAGGAAATAGCGGATTGCGTCCACGCCGTACTTCGCCACAAGCGCCTTCGGGCAAATGGCGTTGCCTAGCGATTTGCCCATTTTTTTGCCCTCGTACTGTAGCCAGCCATGCCCAAAAACCTGCTTCGGCAAGGGTTCGCCCAGCGCGAAAAGAATACACGGCCATATAATCGCATGAAAACGCACAATTTCCTTTGCCATAAGGTGCAAATCTGCGGGCCAGTATTTTTTGTAGTCGCTGTCGTCGTCGGAACAAAATCCAAGCGCGGTTGCGTAATTCGGCAGCGCGTCAATCCACACATAAATGACATGCCCTGGGTCAAAATCCACGGGAATCCCCCATTTAAAGGACGTGCGCGACACGCACAAGTCCTCAAGCCCAGGCTTTATGAAATTGTTCAGCATTTCGTTTCTGCGTGAAAGCGGAAGCAAAAAGTCGGGATTTTCGTCAAAATGCTTGATTAGCTGGTCTTGATATTTCGACATTCTAAAGAAATAACATTCCTCGCTTATTTTTGAAACAGGGCGTTTGCAGTCGGGGCAATTGCCGTCCTCTAGCTGTTTGTCGGTGTAAAAGGTTTCGCACGGCGTGCAATACAGCCCCTCGTAGCTGCCCTTGTAGATGTCGCCTTGGTCGTACAGCTTCTTGAATATTTTTTTAATCGAGCTGACATGAGCTGGGCTAGTCGTGCGTTGATAAAAATCGTACTCGCAATCCATAATTTGCCATATTTCCTTAAAGGTAGCCGCCAAGCCGTCCACAAACTCCTGCGGAGTAACGCCTGCCTCCGCCGCGGCGCGTTCTACCTTTTGACCATGCTCGTCCGAGCCTGTAAGGAATTTCACATCGTAGCCGCGTAGCTTTTTGTAACGCGCCATGGTGTCGGCCGCCACGGTGGTGTACGTATGCCCGATATGCGGGTCGCCGTTTAGATAGTAAATGGGGGTTGTTACATAGAATGTTTTCATTTTTTTCAGTCCTTTGTTGTTGTTATTAAAATTGTACGTGTATTATTGTCCCAGTTTACACTAAAGCCTAAAATATTGGCAAGGTGACGAAGCATAAAATAATTTTGTCCGTCAATGTTAAGCGCGGCTAAGTCCCTATCCAAGCCATCAGTGACTATCATAGCGGCGATTAGCGAGTGTGAATTAGGGGCTTCTGCGGAATCCGAAATTAAATAGTGATATGCGGTTGTGGCAATAAACGTGATATTAGCTCCGCCAGTCCATGATACACTTTGTGACAAGGGCGTACCGTCTAGCATATATTCTATATCCTGTATACTAAAAAAGGTACGCCCCTCAATATTGTACGCTTGAAATAAAATGGGCTTGTTGTCTATAATAACGGCGGTGGGGCTAGGGCTAGGGGTAGCGATGTCAAGCAGTCTGTCCAGTGGTTTAATAGCCCAATTTTCTCTTGGTGCCGAAAAATCCCCCGCACTCCATGCACTGATATTATCTTGGTTATGCAAATTTATTTCATATAGGTCTGCATATTCAAACAAGCCGAGAGGGTCAATAAGCTCCAAGATTTCATGCGTCTGACGAGCAGTCGTGATACTAAGGAATTGATTATCCGCAGGTATTCTTGGCATGTAAAGATACGTTATAAAATTTTCAGACAGCGTAATGTCAACAAGCTGAAAAGGAAGATTTGTAAGCAAGTGAATTGTGTCTAGTGCCGCAAAATCAAGGGCTGTCATTGCCACAAGAGCTTCCTCGTCCGTGGGGTATTCTCCGTTGTTTGCAGTCATATGCGCGTGTATAAGGTCTTGGAATGAAGAAAATGCTAGCTTGCTGACAGACACCGTAGCCGAAGCATTTTCGGGCTGTGTTTTTATATGCAGGGCAACGAGAAATATTAAAATCAATAAAAATACGGCATACTTTGGCAAAAATAGGGGCTTCATTGAGGTCACCTCACTTTAAACGGATTAAAACCCTCGTTCCATCATTACCCCACAACCGCCGCCCGATTCAACGCGCTTACAATCGCCTTTAACGCGGAATTTGTAGTGCTTCGGCTAATTCCTGCGCCGAAGTAGCTTTTGCCGCCCATCGTAATTTCCAAGTAGGTAATAGCAGGCGCGCGTGCGCCCTCGCTTACGTTGAGCGTGTGCTGGAAATAATCGCCTACGTTAAATTCCGTGCCAAACGCGCTAGCCATTGCGTTGCAAAACGCCTCAACAGGGCCGCGCGCCTCGCCACGTACCGTCAAAAGCTCGCCGTTTTTCTTGATTTTGCAAGCAAGCGAGGACAAATTGTCCTTTTGTACATATTCCGTTCGCTCCACAAAGGTATATGGCGTTTCGGCGATATATGTTTCGCGGAATAGCTCGTAAATTTTCTCGGGCGTAATTTCCTCGCTCAAGGAGTCGGAATGTGCCGTGACAATAGGCCCAAAATCGCGCTGCATTTTTTTCGGCAGGTGGTAGCTGTGCTTTGTTTCCAGTATATATGCCGCGCTGCTGCTGCCCGACTGGCTGTTTACGCGGATAATTTCGTCGTAGGTACAGCCCACGTCCTTGGGGTCGATTGGCAGATAGGGCATTTCCCATATTTTGTCTTTTTGCCGCGCCATTCCCTTGCGAATCGCGTCCTGGTGCGAGCCGGAAAACGCCGTAAACACTAGCTTGCCTGCATATGGGTGGCGCGGGTGTACGTCTAGGCACGTTATCCTTTGGTACAATTCGATTGCCTCGCCTATATTGGAAAAATCCAGCTCGGGGTCTATTCCCTGTGAATATAAATTCATGGCGAGCGTGATAATGTCGGCGTTGCCTGTGCGTTCGCCGTTGCCAAAAAGAGTGCCCTCTACCCTGTCCGCCCCTGCAAGCAAGCATAATTCCGTAGCGGCCACGGCTGTTCCGCGGTCGTTGTGGGCGTGCAGGCTTACCGTGACTTTGTCGCGGTTGAGTAGCTTTCCGCATACATATTCAATCAAGTCTGCATGTACATTCGGCGTAAGCGATTCCACGGTAAACGGCAGGTTAATAATCGTTTCGCGCCCCTGCCATTCCGAAATCACCGCGTTGCAAGCCTCGACCGCAAAATCAGGCTCTGTCTGCGAAAAACATTCGGGCGAATACTCAAAGGCGATTTGCTCGCCGTTTGTGTAATTCGCGGCACATTCGTTAAACATTTTCGCACCAAACACCGCCAAATCAATAGTCTGTTGTTTGGAATTGCCAAAAACCACCTCGCGGAACAAGGGCGAGGTCGCGTTGTACAAATGAACGGTCGCTTGCTTTACGCCCCTTAGCGAGTCAAAGGTCTTGCGAATAACCGCCTCTCGGGCCTGCGTAAGCACCTGTATTCTCACATCGTCGGGGATTAGCCCCTGCTCAATCAGCGTACGCACAAACTGAAATTCGCTTTCCGAAGCAAACGGAAAGCCGACCTCAATTTCCTTGAAGCCGATTTTGACTAAATACTTAAAAAATTCAATTTTTTGTTCCAACGTCAAGGGCGTAACCAGCGACTGGTTGCCGTCGCGCAGGTCTACACTGCACCAGATTGGGGCTTTGGTTAGCTTTTGGTTAGGCCATGTGCGTTGCGGAAAGTCTAAGACCTCGCACGCGCGATATTTTGTGGGGTTCATTGTAAAAATCCTTTCGGGGAATGTATTTGCTGTGGTGGTTGATGTTTGAATATTTGAATGTTTGATAGAGTGTGGATTTGGCGGATTCTAAGGGCATGGAACGCGGATTTTCGCGGATTTCGCGGATTTTCGCGGATTTTTTCTTCGTAAATCCGTTAATCCGTGTATTCCTGCTGTGCCTCGCTCCCTCTGTGCCTCTGTGCCTCTGTGTGAAAATCTTTTTGACAAATAATGAATGTAGACAAAGCGTATAACGTCCATTCTTTAGTTAAAAGATTTTTTCACACAGTATTTCGCACAGAGGCACAAAGCAGAGGGAGCGAGGCACAGTAGACAATAGAATGTGAGTTTAAAGGTAATTAAACGCGGATTTGGCGGATTTACGCGGATTTTTTCGGGCGTGGCGGATTTTCGTGGATTTTCGCACGAGCAAATCCGCGTAATCCGTGAAAATCCGTTAAATCCGTGTCCTCTCGCCGTTTATTTACATATGAATGTAAATTTTAATCCGTGAAATCCGCTACGCCCGAAAAAATCCGCGGAAATCCGCCAAATCCGCGGAAATCCGCGTTCCATGCCTTTAAAAAAACCGCTTAGACAATACATTGATACCTACTCACTCGTCAGCAGGTGTCGAAGCTCCAATTGCCCGCGGCACTACCGTCACCTCGTACCCGTCCTGCTTAAAGCGTTCAACTAGTCCTGTTTCCGTTACCATGTGCAGGGCATCTATGGCGATTACATACTGCCCCTCGCGGCTGTTCATAATGTTGAGCGCGTAATCGTACATGGCGGGCGTGCTTTCTTCTAAGAGCTTTACCGTCAGAGGGCTTACGTAGTCCAGGTTTGTGGCGGCGATAAACGCCTCGGTGTCGCGCCTACGCCATGCGTCAAGCCACGCGAGGGTCATTTGTATTTCCCCCTCGGAGCGCGGCGAGCTGCCGAGATAAAAATCGACAGTGTCTTGCAAATACTGCACCTTAAAGGCATCGTCCAACGCCGCAATCATATCGGCTTTACGCCTAAAGCCCTCTATTTCCCTTATGGTAACGCCTGCCTCATGCGCGACACGCCCTAGCTGTAGCGCGATATTTATATCCTCTTGGCGGAGTGCAAGCTCCTCGTTCTCGCTTAAAACGACCATTGCTAGCTCGTTCGCCAACGCCCACGGTCTATATGCTTGGAGAATCCCGAGCAGCATTTCTTGTTCAAGCGATACATGCCCTAAATAAATATCCATAAGTTGGTCTAACAATTCTTCGGAAATCTCATCGGGAAGGCGGTTTTCGTCCTCACTCGTATAGTGCATTGATGACTCATAATACACATACTGCTCAAAGTCGTCAAAATCCGCTTCGAGAATAAGCGCGTCCGCGGTCGTGAGTATTTCGGTCAGTTGTTCGCCAAACGGAAGCGCGGTGTCGTTTATTACATGAATCGTGCCTAGCAGGTAAATTACGGTGTCCTCGTCCTCCACGCGCCACAACAAGCCATGCGCCTCGCCCGTGTCCTCTAGGCTGTCGCCCTTGTTTTTCCCACAGCCCGCGGCGGTCAAAAGCAGTGTAGCAAGGAGCAAGAATAAAAATATTTTTTTCATAGGTTTTTTTAATCCTTTCTGTATAGTTGTTTAAGTTGAAAACGGTGCTGTGATTGCGAGGATTTTTGTCGCAAGACGAGGAGCAAAAACCGCCGCGTGCTAGCGGCACGCAAGGTTTTTTGCGACGAAGCATTGCGGCAAAAAGACCGCAAGCACAGTGCCGTTTTTAGCTTAAACAACTATTGGTGGTCGGCAACCTCGGAAAGCCCGAAAGGGGTTTTCGCAGGTCGCCCTACAATAATATGCAATATTGCCAAGATATACAAGGGTAAAAAAAGAGAAATTTAAAAAACTTTAACATTGTTTACATTGAATCGTCTTGACTTCCCCCACCAAACTTGGTATAATCCCCGCTTGTTGGGGAATACAATTTATAAGTCGGCTCGTTGTTATGGCGAGGTCGGCTTTATACTTATTTAACCAATAATAACCAAGTAAGATTAACCAAGAAACGGAGAGATAGCAAGCATGGCTGACAAAAAAACTGTTCTCACATACGAGGGACTAAAAAAGCTAGAGGAAGAATTGCATGAGCTAAAGGTGGTACGCCGCAAGGACGTGGCGGCAAAAATTAAGGAGGCTCGCGGACAGGGCGACCTTTCCGAAAACGCGGAATACGATGCGGCAAAGGACGAGCAGGCCGAAATTGAGGCGCGGATTACCTTGGTGGAAAAAATTCTGCGTAACGCGGAGGTTATCGACGAGGAGGACCTCGACGCGGATAGCATAAGCGTGGGAAGCAAGGTACGCATTTTGGACATGGAATATAATGAAGAAATAGAGTATTTTATAGTGGGTTCTACGGAATCCGACCCCATGGGCGGACGTATTTCTAACGAATCGCCGCTTGGAATGGCTTTGATTTCCAAAAAATGCGGCGATACCGTTACCGTGGAAGCGCCGCAGGGAGCGTTGCAATACAAAATCTTACAAATAGCGTAGGTGTTTTATGGACGGCTTAAACGAACAACAGCAAATAAGGCACGATAAGTTAAAAGCCCTGCAAACCGCGGGGCTTGACCCTTTTAGGCACGTAAAATTTGACGTAACGGCACTGAGTGCCGACATTCACGGCAGCTTTGAGCAAATGGACGGACAAGCCGTAAGCGTGGCAGGGCGAATAATGACAAAACGCGACATGGGCAAGGCTTCGTTCATAGACGTGCAAGACCACGGCGGACGGATTCAGTCCTACGTACGCGGCGATTTAATCGGCGCGGAAAGCTACGAGGGCTTTAAGCAGCTTGATATAGGCGACATTGTGGGCGTAAAGGGCGAGGTTTTCCGTACCCAAAAGGGCGAAATTTCCGTACGTGCCAGCGAGGTCACGCTTTTGGCAAAAAGCCTACAGCCGCTGCCCGAAAAATGGCATGGCTTGCGTGACGTAGACGCGCGCTATCGCAAGCGTTATCTCGACCTAATCGTCAACCCCGACATCAAGGACGTTTTTATCAAACGCACGGCGATTATCAAGGCAATCCGCGCGTTTTTGGACGGGCGCGGCTTCTTGGAAGTAGATACGCCTATTTTGCAGACCATTCCCAGCGGCGCGGCGGCGCGGCCGTTCGTCACGCACCACAACACGCTTGACATGCAAATGTACTTGCGAATCGCGCCCGAGCTTGCGTTAAAACGCCTGATTATCGGCGGCTTCGACCGCGTTTACGAGCTTGGCCGCAATTTCCGCAACGAGGGCATAAGCACAAGGCACAATCCCGAATTTTTAATGTTGGAATTATACCAAGCGTACACCGACTACCACGGCATGATGGAGCTAACGGAAACAATGCTCCGCGAGGTAGCACAGACCGTTTTAGGCACAACGCGCGTTTCCTGCGGCGAAAACGAAATAGAGCTAGGCAAGCCGTTCGCGCGCCTTTCCATGGTAGACGCTGTGAAAAAATACGCCGACGTGGATTTTTCGCAAATAAACACCACCGAAGAAGCACGCGCCGCCGCAAAAGCCAGCCATGTAAAATTCGAGCCGCACCACGCAAAGGGCGACATTCTCTCGCTTTTCTTTGAGGAATTTGCGGAAAAGCACCTAATCGAGCCGACCTTTTTAATAGACTATCCAGTGGAAATATCGCCGCTAACAAAGCGGATTCCCGACAATCCCGAGTATACCGAGCGTTTCGAGCTATTTATCGCAGGCAGAGAAATGGCGAACGCCTACTCCGAGCTTAACGACCCCATAGACCAGCGCGAACGCTTCCGCCACCAGGAATCACTACGCCAAGCAGGCGACGAGGAAGCAAACATGACCGACGAGGACTTTCTCGCCGCCGTAGAGTACGGTATGCCGCCTACAGGCGGTATGGGAATAGGTATCGAACGGCTTGTTATGCTACTTACGAACGCGGCTTCTATTCGTGATGTTATTTTCTTTCCTACTATGAAGCCGTTGGGTCGGCAGGATATTTAAAAGACATTAAACACGGATTTACGCAGATTACGCGGATTTTATCGGGCTTGGCGGATTGTCGTGGGTTTTCCCACGAGCCTATCCGCGTAATCCGTGAAAATCCGTTGAATCCGTGTTAAGCCCTTGAAGCCTTTAAATTCGTGTTTAATTCTTTACAGCGATAGGCAAGGTAAACAGGTTAATGCTTGGGCGTGGTGACGGCTAATTGTAGGGGGCGGATTTATCCGCCCCGAGGTATGCACGCTCGTCAATTCGGGACGGATAACGTCCATTAACGCAGAGCGAGGTAGCCTCGGGACGGATAAATCCGTCCCCTACGAAAACCATTGTAAATGCGGCAAAATGAAGCGAATTTTAAAAAACACGTCAAAATGATTTCGGGGACAATATGGTGACGGCTAATTGTAGGGGGCGGATTTATCCGCCCCGACCCCCGCACGCTCGTCAATTCGGGACGGATAACGTCACTTAACGCAGGGCGAGGTAACCTCGGGACGGATAACGTCCCTTAACGCAAAGCGAGGTAACCTCGGGACGGATAAATCCGTCCCCTACAAGAAACCTGCAAAACCCCTGCAAATTTTGTGAACTGGTAATTGTTGCATTGAATTAAATCGCTGTGCGTAAGTCCTATTTAATACAAATTCGGGGGTAAACCTATGAATAATAAGAAGTATCTAATTGCCAGTATGATTATGCTAGTAATTGCGTTAGCGAGTGGTTGTTTTGGTGGGCAGGCTGTGAGAAATGGGGAAGATAGCCCCGAGTATATTACCATTCGTGGGGAGCAGTATAGTATTGATTTAACTACGCTCGCGTTGGTCGATATGGATTTAATAAATGACGAAATCCAACCATTGCAATATATGGTGAATTTGACGGAGTTGAAACTAGACACCAACTACATCAGCGACATATCCCCCTTGGCTAATCTAACGAGCTTGACGGAATTACGACTAAACATCAACCAAATCAGCGACATATCCCCCTTGGCTAACCTAGCGAGCTTGACGGAATTATCGCTAGACAGAAACCAAATCAGTGACATATCCCCCTTGGCTAACCTAGCGAGCTTGACGGAATTATCGCTAGACATCAATCAAATCAGCGACATATCCCCCTTGGCTAACCTAACAGGCTTGACGGAGTTGGCACTAAGTGTCAACGAAATCAGCGACATATCCCCCTTGGCTAACCTAACGAGTTTGACGAAGTTGCGGCTAAGGTTCAACCAAATTAGGGACATATCCCCCTTGGCTAATTTAACGGAATTGACGGACTTGTGGCTATGGGACAACCAAGTCAGCGACATATCGCCCTTGGCTAATTTAACGAAATTGACATTGTTGCACTTGAACACCAACCAAATCAGCGACATATCGCCCTTGGCTAACCTAACGAGCTTGACGGAGCTGGGGCTATACGACAACCAAATCAGCGACATATCGCCCTTAGCTAATTTAACCAGCTTGACAGGGTTAGGGCTAGACAGCAACCAAATAAGCGACATATTGCCCTTGGCTAATTTAACCAACTTGACATGGTTGTGGCTAGGTGACAACCAAATCAGCGACATATCCCCCTTGGCTAATTTAACCATCTTTACAGAGCTGTGGCTAGAGAACAACCAAATCACCGACTGGACACCAGTCCAGCACGTCCCTGCCGTTTTTGGTCGCCCATAGTTTGTGTAAGAAATGATTCAGAACGCAGATTTACGTGGAATTTAATTTAGCGGATTTTAAAACCATTAAACACGGATTTACGCAGATTACGCAGATTTTATCGGGCATATCGCATTGTCGTGGATTCCCCCACGAGCCAATCCGCAAAATCCGTGAAAATCCGTTAAATCCGTGTGAAGCCCTTGAAGCC
>WRLD01000056.1 GCA_009777845.1 Defluviitaleaceae bacterium | reverse complement strand
TGTTTAAGCTAAAAACGGCACTGTGCTTGCGGTCTTTTTGCCGCAATACTTCGTCGCAAAAAACCTTGCGTGCCGCTAGCACGCGGCGGTTTTTGCTCCTCGTCTTGCGACAAAAATCCTCGCAATCCCAGCACCGTTTTCAACTTAAACAACTATAAATCCCCCGCCCATCACTCACCAGCCGCACCGTGCCGTCTATATCCGTGCGAAAAACCGCAACGCCGCGCTCGTCTAGCTTGTCGAGCGTTTCGTCGTGCGGGTGTTCGTAGCGGTTGCCTCTGCCTACGCTTATTATGGCTATGTCGGGCGATACGGCGGCGAGAAATTCGTCGCTCGTGGAGGTTCTGCTTCCGTGGTGTCCTGTTTTTAAAACATTCGCACTGACGGCGCGTGTATTTTCCAAAGCTAAAACATTCGCACTGACGGCGCGTGTATTTTCCAAAATCCACCTTTCGGCTTGTTCCTCCGCATCGCCCATGAACAAAAACGCGGTTTCGCCATGCACAAGCCGCAGCACAACCGAATTGTTATTTACATCATTAAAATGCTCCGTGGGCGGTGAAAGCACCTGCATGTAAATGCTTCCCGCGCGCAATATGTCGTTTGGCTCGGGAAAATACACGTCTATGTCGTGGCTTTCGATTGCTTCGAGCAAATTTTCAAAGGTGGCGGTATTATGCTCTATATCGGGCATAACGAGCTGTCCGACTTCAAAATCACGCAAAATAAGCGGAAGTCCGCCGATATGGTCGCTGTGCGGGTGTGTCGCCACTACGTAACAAAGGCGCGTTATTTCGGCGGCGCGAAGCTCGTCCACCACCGCACGCACATTGCTATGCTCGCCCGCGTCTATTAGCACGGCATTTTCCGCAGTACGAATTAAAATAGCATCGCCCTGCCCCACATCAATAAAGGAAACAATTACCTCGCCGTCTGCGGGGATAATAGCAGTAGGCGTAAAAATTAAATCGCCTAAAAAAACATATAAAACGGCGATACTTAAAGTAAATAACGATAATAGGAAAAACGAAAATCCGTTTTTGGGATTTTTGGAACGAGAACTCATACATAGCCTCCCACATGCTTCCTTCTCGCGGCATAGGAATAATATTTGTCGCCGGAAACGACAATATGGTCAACTATGTCGATATTCAGCGGCTCGACTATTTCCACTATTCGGCGCGTTAGCTCGTTGTCGGCGCGTGACGGCTCGATTGTGCCGCCAGGGTGATTGTGTGTCAAAATAACCGCCGCGGCGTTGTTGCGAAGCGCGGCGGCTACTAGCTCGCGCGGATAAAAGCTCGCCTCGTCTATTGTACCCTCGGCGAGAAGCACACAGTTAATCAGCTTGCACTTCTTGTCCAAGCACAGTACATAAAATTCCTCTTTCGTTTTGCCCAAAAAATGCGCGATACAATACTCGCCTGCGACCCTTTCGTTTTTGAACACAGTACCTGCGTCCCACCTAGCCTTGAAGTACCTTTTGGCTATTTTTGGCGCAAGGCTAATCAAAACCGCCACATTCTCCGAGCAGCCGAGATTGTTCATCAGTGTGTTTACATCAGCCTCAAACAAATTATGTAACGAGCCGAATTTGCTAATCATTTTGTGCGCAATATCGTTGGTGTTCCTCTGCGCATAGGCATAAAAAAGCAGAAGCTCTAAGACCTCGTGGTCGGCAAAATTTTCTATGCCGTCATTGATATATTTGTTGCGGATTCTTTGGCGATGACCGCTGTGGGGGTTTGTTGGTTTCATTTTGGGGGAGGCTTTCTAGTTTTTATATGGGAATAATATCACCTATGCTCCTGCGGCACAACATAATTTTGACATATACTTTTATTCCGTTTAATATATTTTCTAGTAAGCGTTTGGAGTTGATTATTTTGAAGCTAAGCCAATTATTTAAAAACATACCTCATAAAATCATTCGCGGCTATGACGGCGAAATTACAAGGATAGTCTATGATTCGCGGCAGGCTTGCCAAGGCGCGTTATTTATTTGTTTGCGCGGCGCGGCTGTGGACGGGCATAGGTTTATAGGGCAAGCAATTTTGGCTGGCGCGGCGGCAATTCTTGTACAGGACGATATGGAAAATATTCCCACGGATTTCCTGCCGCCAAGCCCGAGCGAAAGCCCAACGCCAAGCCAAAGCCCAAACCAATCCCCAACCATAGGCATAATATCCACCCCAAACACACGCCAGGCCATGGCGTATATATCGGCTAATTTCTACGGCACGGCACAGCACAGTGGCTACGCCACTTGTAACTTCGGCGACCTATCGTGCCAAGCCGCACAACGTCACGAGGAGCAGCTTCCTGGCGTAGAACACCGCACGCGCCTAATCGGCGTAACAGGAACAAACGGCAAGACCACCACCACCTACTTCATAGAAGAAATTTTACGCAGAAGCGGCAGGAAAACAGGGCTAATAGGCACGACTGGCATAAGCGCGTTGGGCAAGCCCATGGATATAAAATTTGCTACGTCTACCACGCCCGACCCGCCCGAGCTTCATGAGATTTTTGCGAAAATGCACGCGCTGGGCGTGCAGGATATTGTCATGGAGGTATCGTCCCACGCGCTCGCGCTGTACAAAATGCAGGGGCTTACCTTTGACGTAGGCGTTTTTACCAATTTGAGCCAAGACCATTTGGATTTTCATGGCACAATGCAAGAATATGCGCAGGCAAAAGCCGTTATGTTCTTGCAAAGTCGCTTTGCCGTGGTTAATATAGATGATGACTACGCACGACAAATGCTAGAAGCGCATGGCGAAGCTCCGTTTTACACATACGGACTGGCTAACGCCGATTTTACGGCAACCAACATAGTATGCACCCCAACAAGCTCCGCATTTTCGCTTAACGCCGCGCCCTTTGCTCTGCCCTTGGGCGGTAGGTTCAATATCTACAACGCGCTTGCCGCTATTGCCGCCGTTACGGCGTTGGGCGTTCCACTGGAAGCTGTGCGGGAAGCGGTTTCGCGCCTTAGCGGTGTGCCTGGGCGTATACAAGCAGTACCAAATACGCGCGGTCTAAATGTTTTCGTGGATTACGCACATTCGCCAGACGGCTTAAAAAATATAATTCCCTCGGTGGGCGAATCCACAAAAGGCCGCGTGATTACACTGTTCGGCTGCGGCGGCGACAGGGACAAAATCAAGCGCCCCATAATGGGAAAAATCGCAGGCGAGCTGTCCGATTACTGCATTTTGACCTCTGACAACCCACGCACGGAAAATCCGTTGGAAATTCTGGAGCAGGTCGAACAGGGCGTTAAGCAAACGCCCACGCCGTATGAAATCATTGAAAACCGCCGTGACGCTATATTTTTTGCCATAAAAATGCTAACGCCCGACGACGCGCTTATTATCGCAGGCAAGGGTCACGAGGATTACCAAGAAATAGGAAAAACAAAGTATCCGTTTGACGATTTTAAGACGGCAGTGGAGGCGTTGACTGAATGAATACAGAGGAAATAGTAAATTTCAAAAGACTAATACTTGTCTGTGGGGTACTTAATCTCGCGGTGGTGGTTTTGGGCTTTGTAATACCGTTTATTGCACACGTAGTAGTGCTAGTTATAAATATCATTGCACACTTAAAGATACGCAAATACGGCTTGCCCCAAAAATGCGCCGTTTTTTCTTACGTTGCTATAGTCACAAATTTGCTGTTCATGGTATTGTTTTTGGTCGCGGCGATTATTGTTTTTGCAGGCTCTATTGAGTCGTTCTTTAATGGCTGGAGCAGTGCCCTTGACCTTGGTTACGCGCTCGCTTGTGTGTCGCTTATATTGGGGTTTCTTGTTCCGACTGGTTTCTATATCGCAAGCGGTGTACTTTACTTTCGTATGTACAAAACGGAAATTCCCGATAAAGAGGAGGAGTGCCGATTGCTTAATTCTAACGGTGAAAACTTATGAATTTAACCATACGAGAAATAATTTCGGCTTGTAATGGCGGCTTCATTGCTTGCGATTTCGCCGAACGAGCAGGGCAAGCCGCACAACGTCACGAGGGCAAAATAGTTACCTCCATTTCCATCGACACACGCACAATCACCCCAGGCGCGTTATTTGTACCGCTAAAGGGCGAAAACAGTGACGGCCACGAGTTTCTTAAACAAGCCGAAAAAAACGGTGCTATTTGCGTATTGTCAGAACAGCAAAACGCGCCTTCCGACATGGACATTCCTATAATATACGTACGTTGCACTCGGCGCGCGCTTATGGACATAGCTGCCATGTACAGGCGGCGTTGCGGTGTCAAGGTAGTGGCAATAACTGGCAGCGCAGGAAAAACCACCACCAAGGACATGACGGCACAAATTGCGGCACAGAAATATAAAACAAAAAGCACCATAAAAAATTATAATAACGACATCGGCGTGCCGCTTTCTATTTTTCAGCTAGAACAGGGCGACGAGGTACTCGTGCTGGAAATGGGCATGAACCACGCCAACGAATTGCACGAGCTAAGCCTAATCGGCAAGCCCGACATAGCGGTAATCACGCATATAGGCGATTCCCATATAGAAAATCTTGGAAGCAGAGAGGGCATACTAAGGGCAAAGCTAGAAATACTTGACGGCGTACGCCTAGGCAGTACAATTGTCTTGAACGGCGACGACCCGCTTCTCACGGGGGCAATAGCCGCCAAAAAAACACGCGGCTATAACGTGCTTTTGCCCTGCTCCGAGAACATCGTCACCGAGCCGCTAGGCTTTGACGGAACGCGCTGTTGGTTCAACTGGCGCGGACAGGCGATTCACATCACCGTGCCGCTACCTGGCAGGCACATGGCAATGAACGCGCTTATGGCTTGTGTCGTGGGGCTTGAGCTAGGCGTTACGCCCGCGCAAATTTCCGCCGCGTTTGAAAATTTTGTTCCGCCAAGCGGCCGATTAAATATTTTCGAGTTTAACGGCATAAGAATTATAGACGATGTGTACAACGCAAGCCCGTCCTCCATGCGCGAGGCCATAAAAATCCTATGCGGCGCGAAGGGGCGGCGCGTGGCAGTCTTGGGCGATATGTTCGAGCTTGGCGGCGCGGGGCAAGCCCTGCACCGCGAGGTAGGCGAGCTTGCCGCACAGTCTGGCGTGGATTTGCTTATTACGGTAGGTACGCTTTCGCGGTGGATTAACGAGGGGTTTAACTCCGACTGTACGGTTGTGGGAATGTCGCCTCGAAGCCTTAACGGCTTACCAACAGGAAAAAGAGAGGCGTATCATTATGACACGCTCGGCGAGCTTGATATAAATGAACATATCCGCCGCGGCGATACGGTTTTGTTGAAAGCGTCTAATGGTATGAGGTTTGGGAAGTTGGCGGAGCTTTTTAGAGGATAGGTTTAATTTAAAGGCATGGAACGCGGATTTTAAAATCATTAAACGCGGATTTACGCGGATTCCACGGATTTTGTCCGCGTAAACTACTAAACGGCGATATATTTTACCACGAACGAATCCGCAAAATCCGCGTAAATCCGTTGAATCCGTGTTTAATTACCCTAAAACTCCCTTTTATTGTCTGTTGTGCCACGCTCCCTCTGTGCCTCTGTGCCTCTGTGTGAAAATCTTTTTGACAAATAATGAACGTAGGTAAAGCGTATAACTCCCATTCTTTAGTTAAAAGATTTTTTCACACAGAGGCACAGAGGCACAGAGGGAGCGTGGCACAGCAGACACGAAATGCAGGTTTAAATATTGCGTTTGTTGTGGGGGAATTGCAGGTTTTTTGTAGGGGACGGATTTATCCGTCCCGAGGTTGCCTCGCTCTGCGTTAATGAACGTTGTTCGCCCCGAGGTTGCCTCGGTCTGCGTTAATGGACGTTATCCGTCCCTAAATTATAGAACGTGCGTACCTCGGGACGGATAAATCCGTCCCCTACAAGAGCCTGCAAGCCCCCAGTGATTTAACAACTGATTTATGGAACGCGGATTTTAAATCCGCATAAATCCGCATAAATCCGCATAAATCCGCATAAATCCGCATAAATCCGCATAAATCCGCATAAATTCGCATAAGTCTGCATTCCATCAGTTTTTAATTAAAGCAAGAAAAAATCCGCGAAAATCCGCCAAATCCGCGAAAATCCGCGTTCCATAATGAGCCATAACCAACCAAGCTATAAAACCCATGCACCACAACCAACCAAGCCATAAACCCATGCACCACAAACGAAAGGAGCATTATTCAATGCACAGCTCTATCTACCCCGCCCTATTCGCCGCGCTTATCGCCTTTATCGCCAATATCGCGCTTTGTCCCATGATGATTCCGTCCTTGATTAAGCTAAAATTTGGACAAAATATCCGCGAGGACGGCCCGTCCTCACATCACAAAAAGTCTGGCACGCCTACCATGGGCGGCATAATGATTATTATTAGCTTTCTGCTTGCCGCGCTTGTGGTAGTGCGTGACAATCCGCACGCTATGGCGGTAGTGGGCGTAACTCTGGCGTTCGGCGTTATTGGCTTTGTGGACGATTTCTTAAAAATTCTGCGTAAGCAAAACCTAGGGCTTAGAGCGTACCAAAAGCTCGTTGCGCAGCTTGTAGTGGCGGTCGGCTTTGTGATGTTTTGGCAAACTCTGCCAGGCTACACGTCCGAGCTTATTATTCCGTTTTTCCCAGAAATGCGCTTTGATGTGGGCTTTATGTTCCCTGCCTTTGTGTGCTTGGTCTTTTTGAGCTGTACCAACGGCGCGAACCTTACGGACGGCTTAGACGGGCTTGCGGCGGGCGTTACGGTTATTATTGCTACGTTTTTTATGTTTGCGGCGTGGATTATGCAGTCGCCTGTGCTTCCAGTTACTGGCGCGGCGGTTGGCTCGCTGCTTGGCTTTCTGCTGTTTAACGCGCACCCTGCGAGGATTTTTATGGGCGATACTGGCTCGCTCGCGCTCGGCGGCTTTGTGGCGGCGATTGCCCTTTTGTTGAATATGCCGCTGTTTTTGGTGATTGTTGCTATTATTTATGTAATCGAGTCGCTTTCTGTTATTATACAGGTGGTGTATTTCAAATTAACGCGCAGGCGGTTTTTTAAGATGGCACCTATTCACCATTCCTTTGAGCTTAGCGGCTGGCCCGAAAAAAAGGTTGTTGCGTTTTTTTGTGTAATAACCGCGCTTGCGTGTCTTTTGGGATATTTAGCCATTATGGGGGTTTGACATTTCCCCTTTATAACTTCGGAGGTTTAGTATGTCAGATTTTTCCAATAAAAAAATCCTCGTCTGCGGAATGGCGCGCAGCGGTCAAGCGGCGGCGTTAGCACTGCACGCCCAAAACGCGCAGGTAACCATAACCGACACAAAAAACGCCATAGAATGGCAACATTCGCACAAATTCACGGCACGGCTTGGCGAAGAAGCAACCGACCTAGTGCAGGACTATGACTGCATAATAATTAGCCCAGGCATAAGCATTTACGCGCCGTTTGTGCAAAGGGCGAAGTCGCTCGGCATTCCAGTATGGGGCGAGGCGGAGCTTGCGTACCGCCTATGTCCATGCCCTATGCTCGCGATTACTGGCACGAACGGCAAAACCACCGTAACTACCTTGGTAGGCGAGATAATGAAAAAAAACAACCAAAAAACCGCGGTTGCGGGCAATATCGGTACGCCGCTTACTTCCATTGTAAGCGAGCTTTCGAGCGACAGCCTTGTCGTGGCAGAAATTTCCAGTTTTCAGCTAGAAACCATTTCCGAATTTCGCCCAAGGGTAAGCGCGATACTCAATATAACGCAAGACCATATCGACCGCCACCGAACCATGGAAAATTATATAAAAACGAAATGTCGAATTTTTGAAAACCAAAGACAAAATGACATTTGTGTGTTAAACTATGATTGTGAAATAACTCGAACGCTAAAAACACAGGCGAAAACGCTCTTTTTTACGTTGGGCGAGTGTCCCGAGGGCGCGCGCGATTCATTTGTTTTCGTAAGGGACGGCAAAATTTATTTCCAAGATACACCAATAATGCCGCTCGCGGAAACAAGGGTACTGGCGGAAAACGCCCTCGCGGTTACCGCAATAGCCATTTCCGCAGGCGCAACAATAGACAGCGTTACCGCCGTGCTACGCGAATTTATGGGCGTGGAGCATCGCATAGAATATGTAGCAGACATCGGCGGCGTAGAGTATTATAATGACTCCAAGGCGACCAACACGGACGCGGCAATCAAGGCGTTGGGCGCGTTTGGCGACAAGCCGATTATTTTAATCGCGGGCGGCTCTGAGAAGGGCTTGGACTTTTTGCCGTGGGTACGGCTTTTTGACGGCAGAGTTTCTCACCTGTTGCTTATAGGCGAAACGTCAGATAGAATTATAAAGGCGTGCGACACAGCGGGCTTTACGGATTACCAGAAAATGGCAACACTGGAGCAGGCTGTCGGCTACGCAAAGCAAATGGCTAGAACTGGCTCGGTTGTGCTTTTGTCGCCTGCCTGTGCGAGCTTTGATATGTTTAAAAATTTCGAGGAACGTGGTAAATTATATAAAGAGTATGTGAGGGGCGTGATTTAATGCAGGACAGCTATGGCAATACCGCACGGAAAGCGGCTTCGCCGCGCAACGTCACGAGGACTAGCCCCTCCGCACATGAAAAACCACGCCAAATAGAAAAGGGTCAACAAGTGCAAAAAAGACAAATTAACGTACTTAATTTAGATTCGGCTGTGTTTCTTACCGTTACTGTTCTAGCGATTGTCGGCGTAATCATGGTTTTTTCGGCAAGCTATCAATACGCGGCAAACAGTGCTACCTTTGGCCGCAACGCGAATTTTTTCCTGTGGCGGCATGGCTTTTTTGCCATTACTGGCTTCGCGCTTATGCTTCTTATCTCCAACATAAACTATAGGCTTTACAGCAATTTTGTGTGGCTCTTGTATATAATAACAATCGGGCTTCTTATTGCGGTTATTTTCTTGGGCGTAAAGGTAGGCGGCGCGGGCAGGTGGTTTGAGCTTGCTGGTATTCGTTTCCAGCCGTCCGAGGTCGCCAAGGCTACGGTTATTTTTACCATTGCCGTATTGGCAGAAAAATTTCCGACCGCGTTGAAAACGTGGCCGGGTACATTTTGGTTTTCCGCTACTATAGCGGGAATTTGTGCCTTGGTGCTTATTCCAGGCGGCTTTAGTACCACGCTTATTATCGCCGCCATAGGCTTTACTATGATTTTTACCGCAAGCCCATATATCGCGCGCTTTTTTGTCATGGGCGGTAGCTTGGTGGGCGTTGTTGCGGCGTATTTGGGCATTACCGCATACTTGGGTACTGGCTTCCGCGGCGATAGAGTGAACGCATGGCTCGACCCTTGGTCTGACTCGTCAGGTACGGGCTTTCAGGTAATACAGTCGCTGTACGCCGTGGCTACTGGCGGCTGGTTTGGCTTAGGCATAGGAAAGAGCCGCCAGGCCTCCTTTATACCAGAGCCGCAAAACGACATGATTTTTGCTATAATAATAGAGGAGCTAGGTCTAATCGGCGCAGGGCTTATTTTAGTCCTTTTTGGAATTTTCATTTGGCGCGGAACGGTGATTGCACTGAGGGCGGCGGACACGTTCGGCGCATTGGTAGCCATCGGCATTGTTTTTATGGTGGCGTTCCAGGTAATTGTAAACGTAGGCGTAGTAACAAACACAATACCAAACACAGGCGTTACACTGCCGTTTATTAGCTATGGCGGCACTTCGCTGTGGATAAATATGGCACTGGCGGGCGTATTGCTAAATATATCCCGCTATCCAAAAGCATGAGGTGATTTTCGTGGCACTTCCTATTAACGTAAAGCCGTACAAGCTACAAGCCGTAATCGGCAGTGACAGCTATTTAACCTATTACAAGGCAAGGGGCGAAAAGGGCGAGGCCTATATTATTACGGAGTTTTTCCCTGCCTACATGGTAAAGCGCGAGGGCGACGGCGTGCTTGGTATTTCCGAGCAGTTTTCCAAGGAGTATTTTACCAGCAGAGAGGAATTTATACGGCGTGCCGAGAGCCTGCGTGAAATACGTGACGCAACCATTCACCCCATAGTAGAGGTATTTGAACGCAATAATACGGCGTATATTGTCTGCCGCGTGTGTTCCATGACCCCTGTTTCCCAGTTTATGGGAAGCCAGACCATGGACTATGACGAGGCGTATTATTTTATTCGTCCGCTGGTTTTGAGCATGGCACAGGCCGCCGAGCAAAAAATACTATTTAATGTAAATCCCGAGGATTTTAGGGTAAATACCTTTAAAAAGCTAATGATTTGCTCCGCGTTTTCGTGGGAAACGGACATACGGCCGTCTATTACTAAAATTGCCGAGCTTTATTACAAGCTAGTGACTGGCATGGACGCACCAGAGCAGAACGCGCCGCCTATTTCGGCATACGGCATAGAAATTCCTGTACGTGTCGAGCAGTTTATCATGGAAATATTGGGCGGCGACATTTTGTACGGCTCGATTGACGATTTTTACAAAAAATTCAAGTCGGTCATCGACGTGAGCAGTGCCGTGGCAGGAAACGACGACAAAAAATCACTCAAGGCTATGAAAATAACAATCGCCGCGCTTTCTGTGGCGTGCATGTTTAGCTTGATTTTGCTCGTGGTCGGCGGAGTGAGGGCATACCGCACTAATTTTAGGTGGGCTGACCCAGAGCTTTTTGTAAGCGCGGACGCGCCGCCCGCGCCCCATAGGGATTTGTCCGATATGTTTATCACCCACCCGCGGAACACGGCGGACGTGCTTTCGGGCTGCTTTGCCACACATGACGGCTATAGATATTTCCGCGGCGAGGGCGGCCTAATGAACTACCGCTACGGTGAAGCCGTAATAATCCCTGGCGCGAGCGGGTTTTCCGCCACTGCGGAGGAGCGGCTGATTGTGCCGAATGTGCTTCCGTCCTTTATCGTAGGGCATGGCAGGTATGTATATTTCGTGGACATGAACGACGGTCTTTTGTACAAGGTAATGTACAACGGAACCGAGCTGAGCCGCGTTTTTGACTTCCCTGTACTAAATTTGGCAGTAATCGGCGATACTTTATATTACACAGACGACAGCTACAATTTGTACGCGCTGGACATAAAGGGCGGCACAACACGCCTTGTCTACAATAGCCCAGTTTACGCAACGCACGCAAACGGCGACTATTTGTTCTTTGTATCGGGCGAGGGTAGTAGCCGCGGGCTTTATTCGTGGAATACCGCCGCCGAGCCGCCAGAGGTGGTTGTGCTTGCTTCGAGCGTTGCCCCACGGACGACTATACGCACATGGAACAACAAGGTATTTTTTATCGACGCGAATCGCCAAGTAAACAGCTGTGATTATGACGGACGGCGAGCCATGGTGTACGAGCCTGAGAATGTCGCGGCATTTGACGTGTACAATTATCGGCTGTTTTTTACCGAGCAGGGGCGGCATGTTTTGCGTGCGTATGATTTGCAGTATAATGAGTTTTCTACGCTTGCGGTGGATACGTGGGTAAGCTATGTGTGGACTAGGAACGGTCGGGTTTATGGGGTGGATTTTAATGATGGTATGAGGGTTCGGGTGTTTGAGGGGGCATAGCCCCCTTTTCTCCGAGGGGCATAGCCCCTTTTCTCCGACTGGGTTTTGGTGGGAATGTCGTCACGAGCCTTGGTGGTGTTCGGGCGCGGAAAAGAGGATTGATAAAAAATGGAAGAAAACAAGTATCTTGTTGGCTCGGTACGAGTTAAGGGAATAACGCCCACGGACGATTTTTTGGAGTTTGCCGAAAAGGAGCGGCTTGGGATTGCAACGGAGGAGGACTATGCAAGCATAAGCCCGAGAGGATATACCGTGGGCATACCTAACGAAAAGGGGATAAAATATGACCTTGGGGCAATCTAATGAGAGGGCATGGGATTTTGCGGTTGGAATTGTGCAAACAGAGGGGATTAAGCCCTCGGATTTCATGCTGAAACTTATTGAACGTGAAAAGCGCGGTGAAATAACTGGTACAGACATCGACAGAATCCTAATAGAGGAATACACCGTAAAAGGGGCATAATATGAGCAAGCATGACCCATATCTATATGATGATGTTGATGTACTCAAAAACAAGCTGGGAATAAAAGACGGCGAGCTTCTAGCAAAAAGAGAGGTTGACATAACGTGCCGAAAAATACACCAAATAACAGAAACGCCCATTGAGGGCGACTACGATTTTAAGCATTTTTGCGAGTTCCATGCGAAAATATTTAATGCGGTATATGAATGGGCGGGCTTGCCACGAACAGTTACCATCAACAAGGCGGAAAAATCGTTAGCGTGGCAGTCCATTGAGTATACAAAGCCTAGCAATATTGAAAGCGAAGCAACAATTGTGCTTCAAAAAATGGCTTCATTAGACTGGGACAGCATGAATACAGACGAAAAGGCTACGGAATTATCACGAAGCATGGCTGATTTATGGAAAATACACCCATTCCGAGAGGGAAACACTCGTACAACAATCACATTTGTGTGTCAATTTGCTGAAAGCAAGGGTATTTTTCTCAAACGTGAAATATTTGAAAAAAACGCCGCTTATATGAGGGCGGCACTTGTTGCGGCAAGTGCAAAATTTGCGGACATTGACCTTAGACAACCAGAGCATTTATTTAAAATAGTTCGGGATAGCATTGAACGCGGTGAAACTTTTTAGCATATATTGGCGTATGTATAGGTATCAAAGATAAGGTCGTAGGGACAGCTTCCCTACTGAAAAAGGAGAGCGATTATGGCAAACTCAACAGAAAAAATGCGAGTGCTAGACCTGTTGGAATCAGGGAAAATAAGCGCGGCGGACGCTTCGCAGCTTTTGAGCGCGTTAAGTGCGCCGCGGCTTGTGAACAAGGAAACGCGCGAAAGTGCGGAGGAAAAGCTACGCCAGTTTGCACAGGACTGCAACCGCTTTGCAAAGGACGCGGGCTGTAAAATGCAGGAAATGTATAAGGACGTAGAGCCAAAGGTGAAAAAAGCAAGCAAAAGCGCGCTGGAAAAAGCCGCGTCCGCGTTGGATACACTGGCTACCAAGCTAGGCGAATCCTTGGACAGCGCGGATATTGACGAGTCTGATGTCGGCGGATTTGGCGATTTTGACGAGCCAGACGAGCCTGCCGATTTTGACGAGCCGAGGGAGAATTAACATTACAATACGATTACAAAAAGCCCTCGCACAAGCGGGGGTAGCTTCGCGGCGTAAATCGGAGGAGCTAATTCTGGCGGGGCGAATTGCCGTAAACGGCAAAATCGCAGACGAATTGGGCGTTAAGGTTTCTGCCGCCGACAAAATTACGCTAGACGGCAAGCCGCTTAAACAGGAAAAAAAAGTATATATCATGTTGCACAAGCCCGAAAGCGTAATAACAACCGCCCACGACCCGCAGGGCCGCCCCACGGTATTTGATTATGTTTCCGCTGGGGTTCGGCTTTTTGCGGTTGGGCGGCTGGATTTTGAAACTAGCGGGCTTTTATTTTTGAGCAATGACGGCGAATGGGCAAACAGGCTAATGCACCCCTCAAGCAAGGTAAAAAAGACCTATATCGCCGTTTTGCACGGAAATGTTACGCAGGAAAAGCTGCAAAAATTCAGGCGCGGCATAAAAATAGAGGGGCAAATGACCGCCCCTGCGGAAATATGTATTTTGCGTGAAAGAAACCAAAGCACAACAGTAAAAATTACTATTCGCGAGGGGCGAAACAGGCAGGTACGCAAAATGTGCGATGCCATAGGCTGTCCTGTCACCAAGCTAAAGCGCGTAGCCATAGGCAACGTAGAGCTAGGCGATTTGCCCGTAGGGGAATGGCGTAGGTTAAAAAAAGAGGAAACTATAGTTGTTTAAGCTAAAAACGGCACTGTGCTTGCGGTCTTTTTGCCGCAATACTTCGTCGCAAAAAACCTTGCGTGCCGCTAGCACGCGGCGGTTTTTGCTCCTC
>WRLD01000055.1 GCA_009777845.1 Defluviitaleaceae bacterium | reverse complement strand
TAAGCACGGTAACGTGTTCAGTTGACCCGTACTAATAGGCCGAGGGCTTGACCTTTTTGGTTAGCCTAGCGCACAACTTTGACTTGATTTATAGCTTCTTTTTTCCTTCTTTGTATTGAGTTTTTAAACTTTTTAAACTCGTTCCTCGATAGCTCATTGGTAGGACGGAATATATTCCGTCCGCCTGTTAATAATAAATTGGTCGTATTATGTATTCCTCGATAGCTCAGCGGTAGGACGAAATATATTTCGTCCAGCTGGTAATCATATTAGCTTTATTATTCCTCGATAGCTCAGCGGTAGAGCACTCGGCTGTTAACCGATAGGTCCCTGGTTCGAATCCTGGTCGGGGAGGAACAAAAAAAGAGTGGTTGTTAAGATATAACCACTCTTTTTTTGGTATTGTAGGTAGTCAACTTAAAAAGGGCAACGCCCCACGACAAACGCATGAAACCGAAATGTGTAAATCAAACACGGATTTAACGGATTTTCACGGATTTACGCGGATTGGCTCGTGGAAAAATCCGCGTAAATCTGCGTGAATCCGCTAAATCCGCGTTTAAGCACTTTTTAAAGAAGAAGCTACACGCTTTGCCATTCGTGCGTTTGTCGTGGCTTGGGCAACACTCTTTTTTTGAAATCCAAAACATGCTATACTGTCCAACACGAAAAATCGCCAAAGGCGAATCAAAAAAAGGAGGCAACAAAATGAAATTACTTATCTGCTCCATCTGCGGTTATTCTCACCAAGGCGCGGAAATAACAAAATGCCCGCAATGTAACGCCCCTGCATCAAAATTTAACGAGCAATCGGAAGAACTCGCCTTTGCCGACGAACACAAAATCGGCATAGCAAAAGGCGCAGACCCAGAAATAATCGAGGGCTTACGTCAAAATTTTATGGGAGAATGTACCGAGGTAGGTATGTACTTAGCTATGAGCCGTCAGGCAGACAGAGAGGGCTATCCCGAGGTAGCGGAAGCGTATAAGCGGATTGCGTTCGAGGAAGCGGAACACGCCGCAAAATTCGCCGAGCTGTTGGGCGAGGTGGTTGACGTATCGACCAAAAAGAACCTCGAAAAGCGCGTACTGGCAGAACACGGCGCGACACAGGGCAAAAAAGAACTCGCCGAAAAAGCAAAACAGCTTAACCTTGACGCTATACACGACACAGTACATGAAATGTGCAAGGACGAAGCACGGCACGGAATGGCGTTTCAAGGGCTACTGAAGCGGTATTTTAGCTAATGTGGCTATAAAAAAGCCCTCGCTAGATGCCAACGCTCGTTAATTCGGGGAGGGTAACGTCCATTTAACGCAGAGCGAGGTAACCTCGGGACGGACAGGGTCGGCGTGCGGTGTTGTCTAAGAAAATCACTTAGACAACACCTTACTGCCTGCTTGCCCGTCCCCTACAAAGAACCTGCACGCTTTTGCCGCCCATGCGTTTGTCGTGCAAGCCGTCCCCTGCAATAAATTACCATACTATCCCTCAAATCGCCGTGCTTGGTAGTCAATGCTCGTGACGACATTCCCATCAAGCAGGCAGTCAAGGCTTGTGACGACATTCCCACCAAGCAGACAGTCAAGGCTCGTGACGACATTCCCACCACAAGAAAGTCGGAGGAAGGGGGCTTTGCCCCCTCGTGACGACATTCCCACCACATAAAAGTCGGAGAAAGGGGGCAACGCCCCCCCCTAGAAGTAATTCGTAAGCACACCAATCCCCTCAATCTCACACTCCACCACATCTCCGCCCTTCAAATACTGCGGAGGCATCATGGCATGACCTATACCCGCAGGCGTTCCCGTAGCTATTATATCGCCTGGGTATAGGGTTATGCCCTGCGAAAGCTCGGAAATAAGGCGCGGTATATCAAAAATCAGCTTAGACGTGTTAGATTGCTGGCGGATTTCGCCGTTTACGCGGCACGTAATATCAAGCGCGACAGGGAACGGAATTTCGTCACGAGTGACAATGTGCGGCCCGATAGCACAAAAGCCGTCAAGGCTTTTTCCGTAAAACCACTGGTCGTGCTTTTGTTGTAGGTCGCGCGCGGTTATATCGTTGATGATTGTGTAGCCAAAAATAACGCTCTCGGCTTGTTCACGCGATATTTTGCACGCGATTTTGCCGATTACTACGCCTAGCTCCACCTCGTAATCTACCTGCTGTGTAAGCGCAGAGTGCAGGGGAATTGTTTTTTTGTCGCCCATAGCAGGAAGCGCGGTTTTTGTAAAATAAATCGGCGCGTTGGGGATAAGCCCCGCGCCTGTCTGAATAGTTTCCTGTACTTCCTGTGCGTGGTCGGCGTAATTTTTGCCGACACAAATAATATTGCGGAACGGCCGCGGAATAGGTGCTTCTAGTACAAGCTCATTGGCAGAAATAGGAATAAGCCCCGCGCCATGCTCGACAACGGAGCCAAAATCGGGCAGCTGTTCTGTTTCGTAGTCGCGTATAAAGTCTAGCATATTGTACTGTAGCGAGCCGCCTAAAAGGTTGTAAAACGTGTAATACGTGCCGTTTACTTCCACGCCCGAGGTTTCCAAGCCGTTATATATAAATGTCGATAGCTTCATTTATTGACCTCATAATTCTCTGTGATAAACGGCACTGGGTTTACCAAACGGCCATTTTCTAATACCTCGTAATGTACGTGATTGCTTATCGCGCGGCCTGTTATGCCCACCTTGGCGATAATTTCGCCGCGAGCCACTACCTGCCCCTCGGTTACGAGGTTTTCGGAATTGTGGGCGTATCGGGTTTCCATGCCGTTGCCGTGGTCTAGGTAGATTACGTTTCCGTAGCCAGTACGCCACCCGACAAAGGACACCACTCCGCCGCCTGTCGCGCGGATAGGCGTACCGCTAGGCGCAGGAATATCTACGGCGTAGTGGAACGCAGTCGCGCCAGTAATAGGGTCGATTCGCGAGCCAAAATACGAGGTAATTACGCCGCCGTCAATAGGCATAAGCGTGGGGTAATTTTGCAGATAGCTGTTTATTTGCGATTTATGGGTTTCTATGTCGTCAAAAAGCAGACGTTGCATTTCCAATTCCTGTGAAGCCGTAGCAATGCGGGAAACAAGCGTATCTGCTGAGGATTGTGCGGCTACGGTTGACATCAATTGCATGATAGGCAGCTGCGGATAAGCGACGGAGGGAGCGGAAGCAGGGGCCGCGCTTGTTGCGGCAAGCAGATTTTCCTGCGATTCCACAAGCTGAAGCACAGTGCTTTCAATCGGCGGAATTTGCTCCACGCGGTTGCTTAAAAATTCCAAAAGCTCTACTCGTTCCGATTCAAAGGAAAGAAGCTGTTGCTCCAGGCTCTCGATATGCGCCATTGTGCTTTCGATATTGTTCGCATGTTCCGTTTGCTGGCGTTCCAGCTCCGCCTGTAGGCGAGCAGGCTCGCGCGTTAGCGTTAAGTACATTTCCAAGGTCGATTCCTTGAGCTGAATACGTGCGTTTTCGGCGTTTTCGCGGAAATCGTCAAGCGTTACCTTAGTTTCGTCCAGCGACGCGCTTACATGCTGTGTCATGGACTGAAAATACCTGCCGCGCAGGTAAAAGCCGCCGATGGTAGCAATAACCATGGCAAGCGCGCAAATGGCGACAACACAAGCTATCTGCGGAATTTGCACGCTGCGCGTTTTGCCGCCGCTGTATGACGGAATAAATATTAAGGAAAAATATTTTTGTTGTTTACGAGAATTAACAAGCTCGTTAATTTTTTTAACCCTTGGTGTTTTAGTCGGCAAATGCGCAATTTGGCGGCATTTTTCGCTGATTGTGGACACGGAAAACATTATGCTTACCCCCAAAATATAGGTTTCTTACAAACTGTTAAAAGGATTGTAACACAATTGTTTTAAAATTCCAAGCAAAAGTTTCAAGTTTTTTAAAAAATATTAACAAAGTGTTAAGGGGAGGGGCATAGCCCCTTTTCTCCGACTGTAAGAAAGTAGTTGAAATTTTATTATTTTTGGTTATAATAAAAAGCAAGCCACATGTTTGAGCATGTGACTTGCGTGCTACGCAGTCGTTTCGACTGGTTCACGTTATTGGTTAAAGTATAAAACTTAACGCAAGTAGCCGCTTACCTTTGTCGAGGGGGACGGCTATTTTTGCGTTGTTTATCGCCACGGCAATTTGATTGCAGGTAACAATTACCAGTTTCCAAAAGCTGCAATGCTTTTGTAGGGGACGGATTTATCCGTCCCGAGATTACCTCGCTCTACGTTAATAGACGTTACCCGACCCGAATTGACGAACGTGCGTACCTCGGGACGGATAAATCCGTCCCCTACGATTCGTGCGGTTGTTGGTCGTATTAAATTGCGAAATTACCATATTATCCCACGAAATCAAATCGCCGTGGAATCAACACGACAAACGCACGAACGCAAGTCCTTTGTAGGGGACGGATTTATCCGTCCCGAGATTACCTCGCTCTGCTTTAATGGACGTTGCCCGTCCCCGAATTGACGAACGTGCGTACCTCGGGACGGATAAATCCGTCCCCTACGATAAGGACGTTATGCGTTTTATCTGCGTTCATTATTTGTTAAAAAGATTTTCACACAGAGGCACAGTAGTTCGCACAGAGGGCGAGAGGCACAGCAGACAATAGAACGCGAATTTAAAGGATAATTAAACACGGATTTACACGGATTTTATCGGACGTATCGGATTTTCGTGGATTTCCCACGAACGAATCCGCGTAATCCGTGAAAATCCGCTAAATCCGCGTTTAATCGCCTTTAAAACCAAAAAATCACACGCTTCTATCATTCATACCTTTACCACAAAAATCCCCCCACATAAAAAGTTGCAATTTCCCCCAAAAAGAATATAATGTTCAGAAAACTAAAATTATCTACGCCCCCAACCAAACCCCAACCCAAGGAGGTGGTCAAAATGAAACCCTGCATAAAAAACCTCTACGACACACTAATATCAACAATAAAGCACTCCCGCCCAGACATTCCCGCGGACTCACTCGAAGTAGTAGAAAACGCGTTCAAAATGGCGTACGAGGGGCATTTTGACCAGGTACGCAAAACAGGCGAGCCGTATATTATCCACCCGCTTAATGTGGCTATTATTTTGGCGGAAATACGTACCGATACCGAGTCGATTGCGGCAGGGCTTCTGCACGATGTTATCGAGGACACAAAATTCACGCGCGAGGACGTAGTAGCCGCGTTCGGCGAGGACGTTACGCGCCTAGTGGACGGCGTTACCAAAATCGCAAAGGTGTCATATGTATCAAAATCGGAACGCCAAGCCGAAAATTATCGCAAAATGTTCTTTCATATGGCTAATGACGTTAGAGTTCTGCTTATAAAAATAGCCGACAGACTGCACAATATGCGTACACTAGAGGGTCATTCGCGCGAGGAAAAGCAGTTGGAAATAGCGCGCGAAACCCTTGACATTTACGCGCCTCTAGCACATAGGCTAGGTATTTCTAAGCTGCGATACGAGCTAGAGGAGCTGGGCTTTAAATATTCCGAAAAGGAAACGTATGACGAGCTTTCCGAAAAGGTAGCCATGAAGCATAGCGAACGGCAGGAAATAGTAGAGCAAATTATGTGTGAAATACGCGCAAGGCTAAAAGCAGACGGCATACAAGCCCAAGTCGAGGGACGTACAAAGCAGCTATATAGTATTCACAAAAAAATGGTAAGCCAGAACAAGCAGGTTGAGGAAATTTATGACATTTATGCCGTCCGTATTTTGGTGGACGAGGTCAAGGACTGCTATACAATTATTGGTGTTCTGCACGACATGTTTACGCCTGTGCCAGGCCGTCTGAAGGACTATATAGGCATGAAAAAGCCCAACGGCTACCAGTCACTGCACACTACGCTTGTCGGCCCCGGCGAGCCGTTCGAGGTACAGGTACGCACGTATGAAATGCACAATGTCGCGCGCTTCGGAATAGCCGCCCACTGGAAATATAAGGAGGGCGACAAGGCGGCAAAGGACAGATGGCTGCAAGAAATAATGGAGCTGCAAAAAAATATAGAGGACGGCGACGAATACATGGGCGCGGTAAAAACCGACCTAGGCTCGCTCAATCCGCGTATTTATTGCTTTACGCCCAAGTCAGAGCCTATTGCGTTGGTAAAGGGCGCGTGTGTAATCGACTTCGCATACGCCATACACTCAGACGTAGGCAACCGCATGACACACGCGCTGATTAACGGCAAAATGGTGGCAGTAGACCATGTATTGGAAGCAGGCGATATAGTAAGCATTGTTACAAGCAATACTGCCAAGGGGCCGACTCGCAGCTGGCTAGACCACGTAAAAACAAGTGCCGCGCGTGCAAAAATAATGACGTGGCTAAACAAGGAAAACCGCTCGGAATATGTTCGCCGAGGCCACGAAACCCTAGCCATGGCGGCGAATGAACACGCCGTAACGGTGGACGTGCTTTTGCAGGGCGAACGCGAAAGGCTAGTCTTGGAAAAATATAGCTGTAAAACCCTGGAGCATTTGTGCTTTATGGTCGGCATAGGCTCGCTAAAGGGCAGAGCCGTAATAAACGTACTCTACCGCGAATACGAAAAAACCCTGCCGCCTCCAAGTGACGACGAGCTGATGCGAAACCTAATAGAACACGGCACAAGGCTAGAAAAGCACGCCTCGGGCAGTGGCGTAATAGTAAAGGGCTTGGGCGATACAAATGTGCGGTTCGCAAACTGCTGTAAGCCTGTACCGCCAGACGAAATTGTGGGCTTTGTAACGCGCGGGCGCGGGCTAACCGTGCATAAGGAGGGCTGTGTAAACATCGCCCATATGGACGAAAACGACCAACGCCGCCTAATAGAAACCTACTGGGACGCTACCGCGCTAGAGGGCAATTTTTACTTTTCGGAGCTGCGCATTATGGCGGAGGATAGACACCATTTACTGGCAAATATATCAAGCCTAATCGCCGCCGAAAAGGTACGAGTAACGGCTATGAACTCCCGCTCCACGCAGTCGGAGGCGGTATTTGACGTGAAATTTGAAATATCAAGCGGCAAGCACCTAGAATCGCTTATAAAGAAGCTACGCGGCATACAGGGCGTATATGACGTAGTGCGTACAAACTCGTGATTACCTGCATTTTAAGCGGACATGCCTTTGTAAACGAGGTGCAGGTTATGTCGCAGGTTTTTTTTCCGAATGAAAAATTTGACTTTTCAACTGTACAGCCGTCCGCGCTTGGTTTTACTGTGCTGTCGCAGGCAGAAAAAGCAGGAACGCACGCTTATATCTTCAAGGACGGCGTACAAATTTCACATTATTTTAAGGAATTTAATTCGCATAAATTTTTAAACGAGCGTAAGACAATAATGCTTGCCATTTTTCACGCCCTGTCGCAGGTCGTGGGCGCGCATACGCCGTGGGGCTCGCTTACTGGCATACGTCCGTCAAAGCTAGTGAGGGAATGGCTTAGCTTAGATACCACGGACGATGAAATAATAAGCACGCTAATCAATCCGTTCTGCTGTAGCGAGGAAAAGGCGCGGCTTGCGGTAGCTGTAGCCCATGCGGAGCTTCGCGTGGAAAAGAAAATAAGCGGCACGCTAGGCTTGTATGTTAGCGTTCCTTTTTGCCCCACGCGCTGTGTGTATTGCTCGTTTAACACCTCGCACAAGCCTGTGGACGTTGACTTTTTGGCGAGGTATGTAAACGCACTGGAATTGGAGCTACGCGAAATGCAGGGGAGCGTATCTTCCATCTATATAGGCGGAGGAACGCCCACCTTTCTGCCCGAGAATTTATTGGAGCGTTTATTATATTCTGTTTGTGAAAATTTTAATAATGCGATAGAATTTACTGTAGAAGCAGGCCGCCCCGAAACCTTGACGGCAGACAAGCTAAGGCTTTTGGCTAAATACGGCGTTACGCGGCTTGCGATTAACCCGCAGACGTTAAACGACAAGACCTTGGCGGCTATAGGGCGAGGTCATACCGCCGAGCAGTTTTTTGCGGCGTTTCGGCTTGCGAGAGCCACTGGCGATTTTTGTATCAATACCGACTTAATAGCGGGATTACCCCACGAAACGGCGGACGATATGCGCCGCAATATGGAAGCCCTCGCACAGCTTGCGCCTGAGAATATCACCGTGCATACTCTAGCGGTAAAGCGCGCCTCACGGCTTAACGAGGAAATACGCCAAGGGGCGGCGTATGGCAACGAAAACACGGAGAACATGCTGTCTGTAGCCGCCGAATACTGCGGTAGCATGGGGCTTTTGCCATACTATCTGTACCGACAAAAAAACATGGTCGGCTTGTTTGAAAACGTGGGCTACGCACGTCCGCAGTATGAATGTCTGTACAATGTGGGCATGATGGCGGAGGTGCAGACGATTTTGGGCGTGGGTGCGGGCGCGGTGAGCAAGTTTGTCGAGGGCGGAAAGATTACGCGCGAGTTTAACGCAAAAAATCCAGAGATTTATATAGAGAGATGTGGGGAAAAATAATAACTAGAAAGGCGTGAAAAAAATGCTACAAGCCCCTAGAGGTACGCAGGACATTTACGGCGAGGAAATGAAAATATGGCGTTATATAGAAAATAATGTAAGGCAAATAACGGACGTGTACGGCTATTCCGAAATTCGCGTGCCTATTTTTGAGCATACGGAGCTTTTTTTACGCGGAGTGGGCGATACTACGGACGTTGTACAAAAGGAGATGTACACCTTCGAGGACAAGGGCGGACGAAGCCTTTCCCTGCGGCCAGAGCAGACGGCAGGCACGGCGCGCGCGTTTATCGAGCGAGGTATGCACAACCAGCCGCAGCCCACAAAGCTATTTTATATCGGCCCGAATTTCCGCTACGAACGTCCGCAGGAGGGGCGGTTTCGTCAGCATACGCAGTTTGGGATAGAGGCCTTTGGCGCGGGCGGCTTCGGCGCGGAGGCGGAGGTCATTTCGCTTGGCTGGGAATTGCTTTCCGCGTTGGGCTTGGACGTTACCGTGAATTTAAACAGCATAGGCTGTGCCGATTGCAGGAAAATTTATCACGAACGACTGAAAAAATTCTTGGGCGAGCAATTCGAGGGCTTGTGCGGTGTTTGCAAGCAGCGTTTTGAGAAAAACCCGTTGCGTGTTTTGGACTGCAAAATGTTGTCTTGTAAGGATTTGTTGGAACACGCGCCGTCTGTTTTGGATTCGCTGGACGAGGCGTGCCTTGCACATTTTAACGGCTTGCAGGAGTTACTCACGCGTATGAAAATTCCGTTTGTGATTAACCCAAAAATCGTGCGAGGGCTAGATTATTACACTCGTACGGTGTTTGAATTTATCAAGGACGGGCTTACGGTAATAGGCGGCGGACGGTATGATACGCTTGTGGAGCAGGTGGGCGGCACTGCCACGCCTGCGGTGGGCTTCGGAATGGGAATGGAGCGGCTAGTGCTATTGTTGCAAAAGCAGGGCAGTCTGGCACAAATTTGTGACGCGCCGCAGATTTTTATCGGGCATATGGGCGATGAGGGCTTTGCGAAAGCGCAGGAGCTGACCCACGCCCTACGCAGGGCGGGAATACGCGCCGAAAGCGACCTAATAGGGCGCGGCGTAAAGGCACAAATGAAGTACGCAAACAAGCTAAACGCACGGTACACAATGATTTTGGGCGAAACGGAAATAGCCGAAAACGCCGCAAATATAAAGAACATGGAAACGAGCGAGCAGGAGCGTGTACAGCTTGCGGAGCTGGCAGAATTTGGGGGATTTAGGGCTTGCACAAAATAAAAGAAGTTTTGCGTGGTAGTATCGCGGAGGAATTGGAAATAGCCGCTGGTGATTTTTTGTTGCAGATTAACGGGTTGGAAATTATTGATGTGTTGGATTATATGTTTTTGGTGCAGGCGGAGGTTGTAATACTCGAAGTACAGAAAGCGGCGAAGCCGCTTTCTGTAGTGACAGACGGCGTTCCTGCACACGCAGAGGGGGCTTCGCCCCTTTCCTCCGACTGTTCGGTTGATGTTTTGCGTTCAACGCAAAACATCAACGGGGTGGGAATGTCGCCTCGAAGCCTTGACAGCTTGCCCGTACACGCGGAGCAGGGCGAAATTTGGGAGCTAGAAATCGAAAAAGACCCAGATGAGGATTTGGGTATTATTTTTGAACAGCCGTTATTGTCGAAAAAGCGGCATTGCTGTAATAACTGCATATTCTGCTTTGTGGACAGACAGCCAAGGGGCTTGCGGCAGTCGCTGTACGTAAAGGACGACGATATTCGCCTTTCCTTTTTGCATGGAAGCTATGTAACGCTTACGAACCTTTCGCCCAAGGAAATAGCGCGGATAGCGGGCTATCATTTGTCGCCCCTTAGAATTTCGGTACACGCCGCCGATTTGCAGCTGCGTAAAAAAATGCTCGGCACGGAAAAGGCTGGGAATTTGTTTGACGCGCTTAGGGTTTTTGGCGAAGCGGGTATTTCCATGCACTTCCAAGTGGTGCTGTGCAAGGGCATAAACGACGGCGAGCAGTTGGATTACACCATTCGCAAGCTGGCGGAACAAAAGGGCGCGGAGAGCCTGGCGATTGTGCCTGTGGGCTGTGGCAGGGAGGAGGAAGTGCTTAGGGGGTTTTCGCAGGTAGATGCGGAGAATGTGATAGGGCAGGTGGAGAGGTGGCAAGGGGTTTTTTTGCAAAAAATGGGTCGGCGGTTTGTTTTTTGTGCGGACGAATGGTATGTTTTGGCAAAAAGGACATTGCCTAAGTTTGAGGAATACGAGGATTTTCCGCAGTTGGATAATGGCGTGGGTATGTTGCGGTTGTTTGGGGAGGAGTTTGGAGAGAGGCGTGGGGAAGCAAGCGAGTGTAGAATAGGCATAATCACTGGCTTTGCCGCCGAAAATTTCATGCGAGAGCTAACGCACGACTTTGAAAATGTGACAGTTATACCGATAGTAAATAATTTTTTCGGCGAAAAAATAACCGTAAGCGGTTTGCTTACTGGCGCGGATATTATCGCACAGCTAAAGGGTAAGGCGGCGAACGAGTTTGATATTTTGTTTCTGCCGCAAAATGCCTTTTGTGACGAGGTTATGTTGGACGGCACGACGGTGGATATGTTGGAAAGGGAATTGGGCGTGAGGGTGAGAGTAGGCAGTGGTGACGGTGGGGAGTTTTATACCCAACTTACAACGGCACAAACAACGGCACGACCCTAAGCATGTCCTCAACCCCCTGCTTCGTACACATTTCCGTACCCTCCAGCACCACGGAAGCGGCGGCGGCGGCCATAGCGTACGCAAAAATCTTGTCATCGGGCATGTTCCTCGCACAGGCGTACACCATGCCTGCGACCATGGAATCGCCTGCGCCTACCACGCCCTTGGGCGTGATGTCCAGCACAGGGCAGAAAAAGGCGTTTTCGGCGGTAACAAATACCGCGCCGTCCGCGCCCATGGACACGCAAACGATTTTTACGCCGAATGGTTCGATTAGCCTCGTTTTGCAAAAATCGGCGATTTCTCTCGGAGTTTTTAGCTTTACGCCGAAGGTGGTTTCTAGCTCGAACAGATTAGGCTTTAGCCCGAAAATGCCCCTTGCGGCGGTTTCTGTGCTAGCCGATACGTTATTCCTTTGACGAGAAGCGGTTAGTGCGGATTTCAGCGCGTTACCCTCGGTATCCAAAAACACCCTGCCGTTACATACGTCACAAATCTTGGCATAAAAGCCCTCGTCTACGCCCTCGGGACGGCTTCCGCTAAGCACAAAGTAGCCGCTTTGCGTGGCTTCCAGTTTCTGCAACAAAGCCGCCTGCGCGGCTTCTGGCACAAACGCCCCCGATTGGTTAAGCTCGGTCATTACGCCTGTGTGGTCGGCGTGCGGTGTTGACGACACCGTACTGACTGCTCCCTCGTACAGCTTAATATTTACACGAATCGCGCCCTCGGCTTCGACAAAATCGTGTTGCACGCCTAGCGCGTTGAGCTTGCTTGTAAGCAACGCGCCGTTTTCCGTGAAATTGAAGCCTGTGCATAGCGGACTTTCGCCTAGATTTTTTAACGCGACCGCCACGTTTATTGCCTTGCCAGCAATGTCCGCGCGCGTGCGAACAACGCGGTTAAGACCGCCATGCACAAGCCGCGGCACTTGGTACAGCCAGTCGATACATGGATTTAGGGTAATTGTGGTAATTTTCATGTAGGACACTCCTTTTAATTTATGTTATAATACACAAAACCCCACAGAACTGAGGAATACACATGAACCCTAACACTGATTCACACCCCGAGCCACACCCCGACCCGCACCCCGATTCCCACCCCGACCCACAAAACCTAATACTAGAAGGCCGCAAGGCCGTACTCGAAGCCCTCAACCACGACAAGCCCATCGACAGAATCCTACTACGCCGTGACGGCGAAAAGCCCGTAGAGGGTACGCTTAGAATGATTGCGGCAAAGGCGCGCGAGCGGCGGCTTGTTGTGCAGGAGGTAGAACGCGCAAAGCTGGACATTCTCAGCGAAACAGGGCATCATCAGGGCGTAATCGCGCTTTGCCCTGCCGTGCCTTACGCTAGTATCGAGGACATTTTGCAAATAGCGAAGGAACGCGGCGAGCCGCCGTTTATTATTGTCTTGGACGGCGTAACCGACCCGCATAATCTTGGTGCGGTTTTGCGTTCGGCGGACGCGGGCGGCGTTCATGGCGTTATTATACCAAAACGCCGCGCGGTTGGGCTAACTGGCACGGTGGCAAAAACCTCGGCTGGCGCGCTTTCCCATGTGGCGGTGGCGCGCGTGGGCAATATCACACGTACCCTAGAGGAGCTAAAAAAGCACGGCTTGTGGGTAGCGTGCGCGGCTATGGACGGCAAGCCCATGTACGAAGCGGATATGAAAGGCGCAATAGCCATTGTGCTTGGCGCGGAAGGTGAGGGCGTGAGCCGTCTTGTGGCGGAAAATACGGACTTTGCCGTGAGTATTCCCATGCTTGGCAAAATAGCGTCGCTTAATGTATCGGTGGCGGCAGGCATTTTAATATACGAAGTTGTTCGCAGTCGGCTAAGGTGAGGCATTATTTACTTGTAGACGGCTACAACGTAATTCACGCAAATGCGGAGCTTGCCGCTATTGCGGCGGATTCTATTGACATGGCGCGTGAAAAGCTATGTGACGCGCTTTGCGAATTTAGCGCGCTTTCGCGGTACACAATTATTGTTGTTTTTGATGCGCATTTAGTCGCAGGCGGTATGGAAAGCGTAAGCGCGGAACGCGGAATTGAAATCGTGTTCACCAAGGAAGCGGAAACAGCCGACAGCTACATAGAACGCGCCGCCATACGCCGCCGCGCCAAAAACACCAAGATTACCGTAGCTACGTCCGATTTATTGGAACAAATAATCATCATAGGAAGCGGCGCGGCGCGTATTTCGGCGCAAGACCTGTGGACAGAAATACAGACCACGCGCGCCCGCGTTTTGGAGCGGTACAAAAAAACGCGCCCTATAAAAAAGAACCCCTTGGAGAGCTTTCTCGACCCCCAAACGGCGCAACGCCTAGAGGAGATGAGATATGAAAAGTAGCGAGGCTTTAATACTGGAATTTCGCGCAGGCAACAAAAACGCGCTGGATATATTGCTAAACCGCTTCAAGCCCGTGGTCAAAGCCAAGGCAAAGGCTTACTACGTCTTGGGCGGCGACCCCGAGGACTTAATACAAGAGGGCATGGTCGGCTTATACAAGGCGGTTTTAGATTTTGCTCCCGAGAAAAACAATAATTTCGGGGCGTTCGCCAGCCTATGTATTGTACGCCAAATACAGACAGCCATAAAGACCGCCTCGCGCCAAAAGCATATGCCGCTAAACGACTCTATTTCGCTAGATACAGAGGAATCCGAAGGCTCGTACATGGAAAAACTGCCCGACAGCCGTACAAACGACCCCGAAGCCCTGTTTATCAGCCGTGAAGCCCTGCGCGACACCCAAGATTTTATCAGGCGCAGTCTTAGTCCGCTAGAGCGTGACGTGCTTGCGTTATATCTGGACGGGAAAACTCATGCGGAAATAGCCGCGAGCGTGGGCAGGAATTTGAAGTCGGTGGATAATACCTTGCAGAGGGCTAGGAAGAAGCTGGGCAAGCTGCAAGCTCCACAATAAACGAGCTACGCCCATTCACTTCACCTGCGACAAAAACAGAACCCTCTGCTTGGCGTGCGGTAACGGTTATTTCCTCGCCTAGGCGTGCTTCGGCTAGGTAGTTTATTTGTATTTCGCGGATATTTTTCGGCGTATCGGTCACGTTGCACACTAGGTCTAGGTAAACGCTGTTGTTCATATGGTTGTTGGTGTCCACGTCCGCGCGGCGGACGGTGTGCGTGTATTGTGCGGTGACCTCGCTTTGGGGTAAAACAATCCGCCGCGGAGCGATTGTCACGCCGTTGTCGCCGTATTCCGTTAGCGACACAGGCAATGCCGACGGCCGCAAAATCTTTCTTGAGGAAATATCAAACAAAATCCACTGGCTTGTCCATTCCAATAATTTTTTACCTGCGTGGCAAAATGTGTCGCCCTTACGTAACCACGTCCCGCGCTCAATTGAACTCGGCCATGTACGTATTTCCACAATTTCGTCATATTCGGGCAGCCGCTCTATGCCGAACGCAAACCGCTGTAAAACAAAGCTCATGTTAGACTTGACAAGGCTCTTGAATCCTACGCCGATTTCTGTCGCGTTTATGTCGGCGGCGGTTTGCACTATTTTGGACAATGCCGACAATTTCAGCCTGCCATTTAGGTCTAGCTCGTAGTAATTTATTCTGTGTGTGCCTGTGTACATAGGAATCACGCCCTCTGCTTTGAGAATTAGGGATATTATACCATATTCTCTTGCCATAACTAGTCTTT
>WRLD01000054.1 GCA_009777845.1 Defluviitaleaceae bacterium | reverse complement strand
TGCTCTTCCGATCTCCACCTCCACCCCCACCTCCACCCTCGCCCTCACCCTCACCCTCACCCACACCCTCACCCACACCCTCACCCACACCCTCACCCACACCCTCACTCACACCCTCACTCACACCCTCACCCTCACCAATCCAATATATGGACAAGAGCCAGCTTATAAATCTTGTTGTTCAGCTAAAAGGAGAAGAGGACATAACAGCTTCAGTAATAGCACAACGTATTATCAATCTCCTTATTCGTTTGTGTCCCCCAGAGGGACGAAGCGGTATGCCTGACCCCAATTCAATAGATTATAACTACTATGAAGCATTCAAAAAAGCCGAAGAAGCCTACAGCGATTTGCATGACGAATTTGAGCCTATGCGCCTCAAATTTCTTAGAAGAGAAATAACAAGAATGGAGTTCACACCTGTATTAGAGGAATGGCTAAACGGATTAAAATCATACGTAATCCCCGAAAATGAAAATGCAGATAAGAAACTCCAAACATCTTCAAACCGACGGGCACTTTCTCGTAGATTTATTGAAATTGGTGACGGAGAAAGGATATTGGATAATAACGCTGCAAGTCAAAGGGCTTTCTATACAGCACTTGAATACGGCGTTGAGGCTCTTTTGTCAGCTGTGGACGAAAATAATATGGATAATGTCAGTGGTGCTATAGAGGATATTATAATTGCATATGGACGTATAAAAGGGGGGCATGATACTGATGAACTAACGGCGGAAATAATAAATCGAGTCATACAGGCGTATCGGCTTGTTCAAGCTGAGGCGGTGATTGGTTTTTAGGAGGGAGTGTGACACGCCCCCAAACAACACCCCCTCCCAAAAAAACAACACCCCACCCACCCACAAAAAAATTTGTAACATCTTTTGTATTGTGCTAAAATGAAAAAGATGTTATTCTAAGTAATCTATATTAACCTAAAAAAATAAAAATCTAAAATAGAGTGGGGCAGTGTGGCTAATGTTGGACAAATTTAAATTTCCGGAATACGTAACAAAATGCTTGAACGAAGCAAAATCAGTAAGCGTTCCCAAAACGCGTAACGAGCTAGTGGGAATTGCGCTCGGCGGAGTGGACGATTTCGCGGTCGAGTACGAGGTGAACGGCAAGCCAGTCGTAGAGGCGAATGTCGTGCGTTGCAAAAACGGCGCGGTGGTGAACTATGCAGAGGATTACATGCGTAGGCGCGACCCAGACTGCCTTATTATCAGCGACGAAAACCCCACAGACAAGCCTCGCTATAGGGACGTTTTTAAGAAGGAATTTTCCGAGCTTAAAGACCAGACCTTTGACTGGCTAAAAGCGCAGGACTTGATTGTCGTGCCTGTAAAGGTGGGCGGCGATAGCTGCGATTACGAGACGGCTCTGATTGCGCCGAAAAATGCGGGCTTTTTTGCTTGCGGGCTTGCGGATTTGCAGTTTTTTGTGAATATAGACGAATATAGCGGCGTTTTTGAGCCGAAATGTCTAATTTATCTTGCGCCGCCCTTTAGGCATACGCATTTTGACGGCAAGCAAATTGTGGTGCATAACCGCTCTGACAGCTTGTATGAATTGTATGCGTACAATTTGTACCCGGGGCCAAGCGCGAAAAAGGGCATTTACAGCTTCCTGCTCCATACTGGCGAGCGCGAGGGCTGGATTGCCGTTCATACATCGGCGGTAAAGGTTATTACGCCTTACGAAAACGAGATTTTGATTATGCACGAGGGCGCGTCTGGCGGCGGAAAAAGCGAGATGGGCGAGCATATTCACCGCGATGAAAACGGAAGCGTTCTTGTCGGCCAAAACATAGAAACCAACGAGAAATTCTACCTGCATATAGACGAGCCGTGCGAGCTTCACCCAATAGCGGACGACATTGCTATTTGCCACCCGAATTTGCAAAACAACAGCAAAAAGCTAGTAGTCAAGGACGTGGAAGCGGGCTGGTTTGTGCGTGTAGACCATATCAAAAAATACGGCACAGACCCCAATTTGGAAAAGGCGTGTATCCACACCGAGGAACCCCTCATTTTTATGAGTATGCAGGCGCAGCCAAACTCCACCTGCCTAATTTGGGAGCATACGCTTGATTCCAACGGCGAGCCATGCCCCAACCCGCGTGTAATTCGTCCGCGCCGCCTAATCGAAAATATCGTAGACACGGCCGTGGAAATCGACATCAGGAGCTTTGGCGTACGCACACCGCCCTGCACAAAGGCGCGCCCCACATACGGCATTATCGGGCTTATGCACATTCTGCCGCCTGCGCTTGGCTGGCTATGGCGTTTGACCGCACCTAGAGGGCATAACAACCCCAGCATAGTGGAAACCGACGGCATGACCAGCGAGGGCATAGGCTCCTACGGCTATTTCCTCACAGGAAGCGTAGTAAAGCAAGCCAATCTGCTACTCGAACAAATTCTTGCTACGCCAAGCACGCGTTATATTCTGCTACCCAATCAGCACATCGGCTGTTATGCGGTAGGCTTTATGCCGCAGTGGATTGCACGCGAATATATCGCGCGCCGCGGCGGTGCGAAATTTAAGCAAGAATTGCTGATTCCCTCACGCTCGTCACTGCTCGGCTACTGCCTAGACAGCCTAAAGGTAGACGGCCAATTTATCGGGCAGGCATTCCTGCGCCCCGAAACTCAACCAGAAATCGGCATAGAGGGCTTCGACATAGGCGCGAGAGTCCTAAGCGACTTCTTCAAAAAAGAGCTTGAAAAGTTCGACATGCCAGGGCTTCACCCCTTAGGCAAAAGGATTATTGATATTTGTATGAATGACGGTACGTTGCAGGAGTATCTTGATGTTATACCTATGAGGTATTAGCGGCAACACGCCCCTAATTTGGGATTTTGAGGTTGATTTGAAAACACCCCTGTTGGTATAGATGCCAATGGGGGTGTTTTTGTTGTATCTTAAAAAAGATACGTAAAATACGGCAAACGCACGAAGCCAAAATGTGTAAATCAAACACGGATTTAGCGAATTTTAACGGATTTAGCGGATTCGTTCGGCCGAGCTTTTAAATCCGTGTAATACGAGTAGTACGCATTGCGTTAATTTTTAATTAAAGCGAGAAAAAATCCGTAAAATCCGTGAGAATCCGCTAAATCCGTGTTTGGTCGGCGTGCGGTGTTGTCTAAGAAAAGCACTTAGACAACACCTTACTGCCTGCTTAATCGCCTTTTAAAACTGAAGAAGCTACTCGCCTTTGTCGTGGTAAAACAGAAGCCACAGTCTTGACATTAACAATGTTAAGCTGTATACTTAACATTGTTAAACACAATATCAAGGTGGTGCTTGATTATTATGGCGTTGGATATTATTCCCGAATGGCTCGCGAGCCTGGAAGATGAAGATGTGGCATTTATCAAAAAATTCTTGCAGTCGTCTGGCTCTTTGAAAGAAATGGCGCGGCAATATGGGGTTACGTACCCTACGGTACGCTTGCGGCTTGATAAGCTGATACAGAAAATACAAATTAGCGAGGACACCGCCAACGAGCCATATATCGCGCTGATTAAGCGGCTTGCCGTGAACGACAAAATCGACTTTGATACCGCAAAAATCTTGATTGCGGAATATAAGAAGCTAGGGGGTCAAAAGTAATGGGAATAGCAGTATTTTGGCTTGTCGCAACAGCAATAATTTTCTTTGTCGCGTGTGTGGGGCTTTTTCTTCTGCAAATATTTTTGTCAAGGAAGGAGCGCAGATGGCTTGGGCTTATATTGCCGACTATTTCGTTGCTTATATCAATGATTCCTGTTTTTGGTTATGCCGCGTTTACGGAAACAAGCTCGTCATCTGTGCAGAGTGTAGATGGGGTATTCATATATGAAGCCCACGCGCCGAGTGCCGCGCAGCCTATTGAAAGCGCGCCCGCTCTAATCGTAGTCGTTTTGACGGTGTTTATTCTGTACAACATTCCAACGGTTGTTTTTTTGTCGATTTATTTTGCGTGTAGAGGGAAACGTAATAGAATAAAGGCCGTTGAGAAAATGAGTGTTCAGGATTTGTAGGGGGTTGGGCGGTGGTTTAACAAATGATTTATGGAGCGTGGCACAGCAGACACGAAACGTGGATTAAAATATTGCGGTTGTTGTAGGGAGTTGCAGGGTTTTTGTGGGGGGCATTTGCAGGGTTTTCGTAGGGGACGGATTTATCCGTCCCGAGATTGCCTTGTTCTGCGTTAATGGACGTTATCCGTCCCGAATTGACGAACGTGCGTATCTCGGGACGGATAAATCCGTCCCCTACAATACGACAAACGCATAAACGACAAACGCGTCTAGCTAGAAACAAAAAAAGGGCTTCGCCCTTTTTTTGTTCCTTATCCACGCACCAACAAGCCCCAAGGCTCGTGACAACATTCCCACCAAAGTTGATGTTTTGCATTTAACGCAAAACATCAACGAGTCCAGCGGTGAAAAGCGACTATGCCCCCGACATTCCCACCAAGCCGACGTTTTGCGTTTAACGCAAAACATCAACGCGCCCAACGACAAAAAAAGGGGGCTATGCCCCCTTTACCTCCGTTTATTCCTCTTATTCCTCCGATTGATACCCGCTATCCTCTCATTCGACAGCTTCTGCCACGACTTAAACTTCTCCTCAAAGGAAGCGGCGGCGGCGGCGGAAATAACTGGCGGCGGCTCGTAATAATATTCGTATTCCTCGCCGTCCTCCTCGTCATAGGCTACCTTACGCTGCGGCACGTCCTTCATAGACAGCGAAACCTTGCGCGTATCCTCCTCGTAGCTTATTACGCGGACATCTACCTCGTCGCCTACGTTGAGTATATCGCCTACGTTTTGTATGAAGCCGTTGGAAATTTGGGATATATGAACCAAGCCCGACAGATTTTCTTGTAAAGAAACAATCGCGCCAAACGGCTTAATTTTTAATACAGTTCCAGTGTAAATTTTGCCAACTACTACGTTTTCCTGCTCGATATTTTCGGACATTTTAAGTACCTCCTGCACACGTCAGCTACTATAACATATCTATACCACAATTGTCCATAATAATTGTCCATAACGTATCGCGGTTTTGGTTTGTTTCGCTTGAGAATGGAATGGGCGGCTCGTCACAGCCAAGCACGCGGCGCATGGCGGCTACATGCTTTGGCAGCTGTGCGCGTGAAATTTTGTCGCTTTTTGTGGCAATAACGGTGAACGGCAAGCCGTAATGCTTAAACCATTCATAGAGCATTAGGTCGTTCGCGCCTGGCTCGTGCCGTATATCCAGTAAAAGGAAAATCCGCTTGAGCTGCGGGCGGTTTTTCAAATAGCCCTCGACCATTGCGCCCCATTTTTGCGTTTCCGACTTGCTTACCTTTGCGTAGCCGTAGCCTGGCAGGTCTACAAAGTACAGCCTTTTTTCGACATGAAAGAAGTTAATCGTGCGGGTTTTTCCAGGCTGGCGGCTTGTACGCGCAAGGCGTTTTCTGCCTAGCATGGCATTGATTAGCGAGGATTTGCCCACGTTCGACTTTCCCACAAAGGCGACCTCGGGCAAGCCATCGGCAGGAAAGCCCGAGGGGCTTACCGCGGTAAAGGCAATGTCGGTGTTGTTGATAATCACGTCAAAATTCATGCCGCCTACGGCGGCGGTAGGGTCGGTTGGTGCAAAAAATCCGCTTCGCATATTTTTCACACTCGTTGCCCTCTATGAAAGATTTTCTTGCCCTTTTGCACGAGAATATAGCCGTCCTTGAAATCGTCCTTGGTAATTATATGCTCGTGGGTGTCGATTTTTTCATTATTTATTTTTATGCCGCCTTGGGCGAGCAAACGCCGTCCCTCGCCGCGTGACGGAATCAGCTTCATGGCTTCGAGAAGGTCTAGCACGTTCATTTTGCCGTCCAAGGAAATTTCCGTAGTGGGCATTGCGTCTAGGTCGCCGCCCTCCGAAAATAAGGCTTTCGCCGAGCTTTGCGCCCTTTCGGCTTCCTCCGCGCCGTGTACCGCCTTTGTTATTTCGTATGCGAGAATTTCCTTCGCGCGGTTAAGCTGCGCGCCCTGCCATTTTGCCATTTCGTTGATTTCGTCCAGCGGCAAAAATGTAAGCAGCTTTAGGTTTTTTATTACGCTAGAATCCTCGGTATTTCGCCAATATTGGTAAAAAACATACGGCGAGGTTTTCGCAGGGTCGAGCCAGACGGCGTTGCCCATGGTTTTTCCCATTTTCTGGTTGGCGTTGGCGGTTAGCAAGGTTAGCGTAAAGCCGTACGCGGAGGCGTTTTCGGTCTTGCGAATAAGCTCCACGCCCGCAATAATATTGCTCCACTGGTCGTTGCCGCCCATCTGCACGCGGCAGCCGTGACGGCGGTATAATTCCAAGAAATCATATGCCTGCATTAGCATATAATTGAACTCAAAAAACGTAAGCCCGTCGTCCAAGCGCGATTTGTAGCACTCCGCGGCAAGCATTCTGTTTATGGAAAAATGCACGCCGATGTTGCGGATAAAGTCTACATATTTTAGGTCGAGAAGCCACGCATTTTCCACCATAATCGCCTTGTCGTCCGTGTAGTCGATAAAGCGCGAAAATTGCTTCTTGAAGCAAGCGATATTGTTCGCCACTTCCTCGGCGGACATAACGCGGCGCATGTCCGTGCGGTCGCTGGGGTCGCCCACCATGCCCGTCCCCGTCCCCATAAGCGTAATGGGGCGGTGTCCTGCCTTCTGTAAATGCGCCAGCGCCATAAGCGTCAAAAAATGACCCGCCGTCAGGCTGTCGGCGGTGGGGTCGTACCCGATATAAAACGTCACAGGCTCCTTTGCCATTAGCTCGCGAAGCTCGTCCTCGTGGGTACACTGGGCTATAAAGCCGCGTTCGTTTAGAATGTCGTATGCGTTTTGTGGTTGGTGGGGGGGGTGCATTTGGTGTGGGGTTTGCATTTCATGGGGGGTTTGCATTTTTTCACCTCGTGGGGGTTGGTTGGTTTGGGAATAACTTAAAATTTGTAGGGGGCGGTTTGCCCGTCTCGTGGGTTGCAAGGTTTTTGTAGGGGGCGGACTTGTCCGCCCCGAGGATTGCAGGGGCTTTTGTGGGGTACGGTCTTGCTTGCGCTGCGCGGATTGACTGCGTACCTCGGGAGGGGTGAACCCCTCCCCTACGATTAGCCGCATTTGCAGGTTTTTGTAGGGGGCGGACTTGTCCGCCCCGCGTAATTGCAGGGGCTTTTGTGGGGTACGGTCTTGCTTGCCTCGTGCGGATTGACTGCGTACCTCGGGAGGGGTGAACCCCTCCCCTACGGTTAGTCGCATTTGCAGGTTTTGTAGGGGGCTGGGCTGTTCACCGTACGTAATTGCAGGGTTTTTCGTAGGGGGCGGACTTGTCCGCCCCGAGGATTGCAGGGGCTTTTGTGGGGTACGGTCTTGCTCGCTCTGCACGGATTGACTGCGTACCTCGGGAGGGGTGAACCCCTAACCTACGGTTAGCCTGTCATTGCTTGAATAACTTAAAAACCGCGCATTTGCGCGGCGTGTAGTTTTATTGAATATTGGGAGGAGAAGGATTTGAACCTTCGAAGTCACTGACAACAGATTTACAGTCTGCCCCCTTTGGCCGCTCGGGAATCCTCCCATGAAAATTCCACAACGAAAATAATACCATATTTGTGGGATAATGCAATAGAAAATGGTGGACGTGTAATATTCGGCGTGGTGTTACACGTAATGGGAAAAATCGGGCGTAACACGACAACCGAATGAACAGCAAACGCACGAATGGCAAAGGTGTGTAGCTTCTTCGGTTTTAAAAAGCGATTAAACGCGGATTTAGCGGATTCACGCAGATTCCGCGGATTGGCTCGTGGGAAAATCCGCGCTTGATTTACACATTTCGGCTTCGTGTGTTTGTCGTGAAACAAAGGGCAGGAATTTTTGTTTAAAAATTCCTGCCCTTTAGGCTAAGTGGTTTTTATTTTCAGCTCTTTTCCGGAGGGGGGGGATATTTTCTTGTCTGGGTGTGTATCTTCCCCGTTAGCTTTACAAGCACCTTCGGTTTTGGATATGTTCGCGTCTTGGGTCGAATCTATCCCGTTATCTGTATACTCGCCCACAAGCGATTCTCCTTTTACAGTTAGGGTATCAACATTTATATCCCTATACTTTAATGTATACAAAAGAAGTTTTCTTGCCCTCTCTCTCGGCAAATTGACCTTGAATTTTTTCTTTTCCGCAAAACCACTAACTACCGCAAGATAGAGTTCTATTGCAAATCTTTCACACGCATCGACAGGCCCGCCAGCTATTCTAGTAACAACGTGCAAGCGAACAAGCCAGTAACAAAAGACCGCCGCGGATTTAATTTCGTCCATTTGGATATTATGGAATATGCCATAATGTACTTTCCTTTTATCCAAGCGGACAAGTGCCATCGCCAAGCGATGGTCGTCTACGTAATAGTCAATGGGGTTAAGCCCTATTTTTTTGCAAATTTTAGGAAAGATATTTTGAAAGTTTTGAAACCAACCAAGCATACATTCGCTAGGAGGGAGTTCATATATAGGGTATGTTTGTCCCCGATGCTCAAACACCTTAGGTTTTTCCAAGCCCATTAGGATTCGCCCTTTCCATCTAGGTCAAGCCCATGCTCTGCCATTGCTAACAAATCATCAATAGTCCCTTTACCAGCAGGGCTATTGTCAATTAGGTCTTGGGATAGTTCCTTGTAAATGCACCCAATCGCCGTTTTCATAGCTGTTTCGTTTGCGGTTAAAATGTTCATACTCTCGTACACTCCTTTTCTATTTTTCTGTTTTTTCAACAAAATCACCTCCTTTCATTATATGCACCGAATATGGTAACAAATGACAGGCGAGAATCTTGTCGTTTCACATATAATACTTAATATTATTGTGCTTGTCAAATAGTTTTTGTAACAAAAGTCACACAGGCAAGGGAATCAATCAACGGACAGAGGATTCAATTTGAACAGGCAAAGGAATCAATTTGACAACACCCACATATTCTGATATAAACCTACCTATAAATTTAACTATATAATATAAAAGTCTGGAGCTGGGAAAATGCGTAATACTTCTTGCTAAACTTCACGCATGATAAGCCGTCTGCGGTCTACCGCTTGTTTTGTCATGCCTATACCGTTATTCGCCTAGCGGATAATGGTATCACGCAAGAAGATTACTAATTCTACCAGCTCATTAAATATACCTTTCGCCTACTGCCGCATGTTCCTTTGCTGTACTGCCGAACGCAAAATATTTCAACATTTGCCGTTCGACAATATATGCGACACCGTTCGCGGCGGTTTTCGGCGGTTTTCCTTGATGTATTTATGAGCCGTAAGAATTATTTTTCTTGCGGCTTTGCTGTTTTTTGGCATAAATCTACATCAGGGAGGACGAAAAATGTCACTAATCAACATTCAAGACCTAACCTTCGCATATGACGGCAGCTACGACAATATTTTTGAAAACGTCAGCTTTCAGCTTGACACCGCATGGAAGCTAGGCTTTACGGGCAGGAACGGCAGGGGCAAGACCACGTTTCTTAATCTGCTGTTGGGTAAGTACGAATATAGCGGAAAAATTTCCGCAAGCGTGGATTTTCGATATTTTCCGCACAATGTGGCGGACAGGGGCGTTGACACAATTAGTGTTATAGAGCAGGTATGCCCATTGTATCAGGAATGGGCGCTTCTTAGGGAGCTGTCTATTTTGGGCGTGCAGGAAAGCGTGCTAAATCGCCCGTTTGGCACGCTTTCAAATGGGGAGCAGACAAAGGTGTTGCTTGCCGCGCTGTTTTTGAACGACAACAATTTTTTACTGATTGACGAGCCGACAAATCACCTTGACCTCGGCGGGCGGGAAATCGTGAGCCGTTATTTGAACGGCAAGGCGGGCTTTATTTTGGTGTCGCACGACCGCGCGTTTTTGGACGGCTGTGTGTCGCATATTTTGTCGATAAATAGGTCAAATATCGAGGTGCAACGCGGCAATTTTTCGTCGTGGCTTGCGAACAAGGAACGGCAGGACAGCTTTGAGCTTGCCGAAAATGAGAAGCTAAAAAAGGACATAAAACGACTAAAGCAGGCGGCGAAACAGAGCGAGGCTTGGTCGAACCGCGCTGAGGCCGCAAAAATGGGAAAAGGGGCGGCGAAGCTACGAAAAAGAGGGCATGAGGACGTGGACACAAGGGCTTACTACGGCGAAAAATCTCGCCGTATGCAGCAACGCCGAAAAAACCTCGAACGCCGACAGCAATCCGCAATTGACGACAAGGGCAAGCTACTAAAAAACCTTGAACACGCCGCGCCGCTGAAAATATCGCTGCTGCCGTACCACAAGGAGCGGTACATTTCCTTGTCGGACGTGAGCATTTCCTACGGCGAAAAGCCCGTATGCGAGGGCGTGAGCTTTACCCTTGGGCGCGGCGAACGCATAGCGTTGCAGGGCAAAAACGGCTCGGGCAAGTCGAGCATATTAAGGTTAATTTGCGGTGAGGGGCTGGCGTTTTCTGGTAAACTTGAAGTCGGGAGCGGGCTGAAAATTTCCTATGTTTCGCAGGATACGTCCAGCTTATGCGGCAATTTGACAGATTACGCGCTACACGCAGGAATTGACGAGAGCTTGTTCAAGGCCATTCTGCGGAAGCTCGATTTTTCGCGAGTGCAGTTTGAAAAGGACATGCGCGACTTTAGCGGAGGGCAAAAGAAAAAAGTCCTCATTGCGAAAAGCCTTTGCGAGCAGGCGCATTTGCTTGTTTGGGACGAGCCGCTAAATTTTATTGATGTTTTGTCGCGCATACAAATAGAGGAATTGTTGTTGGAGCATAAGCCGACGATTTTGTTTGTGGAGCATGATAGTGTGTTTGTGGGTCGGGTGGGTACCGGGAAAATACTTTTATCACATTTGTGAGGGTGTTTTACCCCACGTATTTATGTAACGCGGATTTTAAAGGCAATGGAACGCGGATTCTCGCGGATTTGGCGGATTTTCGCGGATTCTTTCTGGCGTGTTTTTAAATCCGTGTTCCGCTGTTACCAGTTTTTTGTAGGGGACGGATTTATCCGTCCCGAGTTTTGCACGCACCAAATTGATAGGACGTTGTCCGTCCCTAATTAACGAACGTGGCAACCTCGGGACGGATAAATCCGTCCCCTACAAAGAACACGATAAATGCGATAAATACGATAACTACGATAAACACGAAAAACGCAGATTTCTGCGGATTTTGTCGGGCGCGTTTTTTATCCGCATAATCCGTGAAAATCCGCCAAATCCGTGAAAATCCGCGTTCCATAAATCACTTCATTACTCCGCAAAAATTCGCCAAATCCGCCCCACATTCACACAGGCACAGCCGATTTTTGCCTGCCGCTATGGTCAATCTCAAAATTTTCCTTATATATTAAATCGGAAACGCGAACAAGCTCGTAGCCCTTTGCTTTCAAGCCCTTGATGACCGTGTCCAGTGTTTGGGGCGTGTATTTCGCGCCATTGTGAAATAAAATAATCGAGCCGTTTTTTAGCTTTTCGCTCTTTAAAACGCGGTCTATTTCGTATTGCCTGCCGACTGCTTTCCAGTCTAGGCTGTCCACGTCCCATTGAATGGTGTAGTAGTTGGATTGCTCGGCGGCGGCGAGTACCGTGTCGTTGTATTCGCCGTAGGGCGGACGGTATAGGTTCGGCTCTATTCCCGTGACGGCTTTTATTTTGTGGTGGCAGTCCATTATTTCCTTCTTGTTTTGGGCGAGATTTAGCTGTGAAACATGGGCGTGAGTGTCGCCGTGGTTGGCGATTTCGTGGCCTGCCGCCGCAAATTTCCTTAGCTCGTCGGGAAACCTGTCCACCCACGAGCCGCAGAAAAAAAACGTAGCAAGCACGTCATTATCCGCCATAATTTTCAGCAGGGCATCGGTATCCTCCGCGCCCCACGCCGCATTTAGCGTAATTGCGGCCTTTTTTTCGTCCGTGTCTACGCTAAAAATCGGGTTCCGCTTGCGCGTTTTTGCGGAAACTGGCTGTAGACTAATAAACTGCATCGCCTTTTTTTCCAAAATAACAGGCGCACTCATAAGCACCGTAAACGCCATAGAAAACGCAAATAACGCCTGAAAAAAATACTTAATTGCCATATACAACACGTCCTTTTTGGAGAGGTTGTGGTTAGTATATGGAGGATTGGTAGATTTTATGTAATTTGGGGTGTGGGTAGGCAGGGGGCTATATTTTGTTTGGCGTGGGGGTGGTAGATGTGGTGTAGGTGGGGGGGAAAATAAACAAGGCAATAACGCGAGGGGGTGGGGGCGTTATTGCCTTGTTTTTTGTGGTTTATATTATGGGTTGGTGTGGAAAGAGGGAGTGTCGCCAGTGTCGGGTAAGGAGTGGGCGGGGATTCCTTCTTCCGTGTCCCATGAGTTTGACGAGAATGAGGGTGATTGACCACCGCCACCACCGCCACCACCACCGCCACTGTTAATCTGTACATCTAGGGCAGGTACAACGTCCATTGCTTCGGCTGTAATCTTGGGCGGAACGATAAAGTTTGTATTCCCTCGTACATGACTGCCATGAGAGGGGGGAGCTGCGATTATACCGTTAAAATCAGCACCGCCATTATTTATGTCTATCTTTACCTGTGAACCGTCTGCGTTCGCAAATAAGCCACTCATGGCGATACCGTTACCGTCTTTGTCTATGCCCTCCATAGCCAACTGCATTTGACCGTTTACATAAAATTGCGGTAGTTGATTAGTGTCCCATTCCGCTGCCTTTATTACATTCGGAGTTGCATCAGGGTTGTTGACGTTGCCCTCCATACGTTCCGCGGCAAAAATCGCGTTCATATGCACCTTGCCAGGCTCACCGTGACTTAAAATGTTCATGTTTCCACCAAACGAGCCTACGGTCACATTATTCATGTTCATTCCGTCAGATACATTTACGTTTATCTCGCCACTACTCCAAATAACCGTTTCGTTGGCAACCGAATTGTTTGAAATAAACGGCTTAGGGTCAGAACCGCCCGAACCGAGAGTAACAGAACCACTTTTGACGATTACATTTATGCCTGTAAAATCACCAATCAAGGTGGCACCAGTATACGGAGCGGCAAAGACCAAGGTATTATCATCGGGAATCGGCACTGTATTAGCCAGTGTATTAGCAGTGCCGTTGCCGTCTAGTCTAAGCCTGCTCTCGCCGTTTATCACGACTACTTCGATTGAAGTCATCGCTTGCCAGTTGCCGTTAGGTGGGATATTTATGGGTATACTCCCTATGGCTTGCTGTATTGCATTACCAAGGTTATCAGGGTTTTGTTCAGTATCTACAGTCGCACTAGATATTTTACTGGCTACTTTATTAAATATACCAGCCCTATATCGCATTAGGTCATGCCGATAAGGCTCTAATGGTATAACGTCCGGTACTACTGTTCCGCCATTAAATGTTGTGTCGTCACTTCCTACATGTAGCGAGTCTGGAATAATCCCGAAAAAGGGACTGTCCGCACCGCCACCGCTGGCATAATGTTGTATACCAAAAAACACATCAAATTTGCCAATCGGAATAGCAATATCCTGCGTAATAGCTTGCCCACCAGTAACCGTGCCTGCGTAGGATTCAAAGGTTATATACGGCTTAATGGTAATGTTCGTTTTGTACATTCTAAGACCTGGGGTCTCATCGGTATGGTCGGGGTGATAGTCGGGGTGTCCAACGACCAGCGATGCCATTATGGGGTTGGTCGCAGATACACTCACAAGCCCAACTTGTACCTTATCCGCATCTGCACCTGTGCCTACTCTCACTAGGTTGGCGTACCCAGGTGTATTAAATCCGTCCATAGGTGATGTATCGGTTGTACCTATGAGCCAAAAATAAGCTGCGCTTACATCTGAATTAAACGCCCCTCCCTGTGGATTAGGCAGGACAACAAGCTCGCTAATATAGTCATGTACCGCATTTCTTATACCTGCTTGGTAGGTTGAATTGCTGTCGAAGCTGTCCATTAAATGGTTTGCTATGGCATTTGCGAAAGCGGCACTCTCGGGGTCTGCTATCACACTACTCGGCGGAGTAAAGCCGACAAACGCATTGCTTACAGCGGTGGTTATGTTCTTTACCGCTTGCAATGCGGCGGCTTCGACATCAGCGTCAGTAAAATCACTAACATCACTTACTAAGCCCACCATAGCCCTATTTATGGCAGATTCGGCGGCGTAGTAGTGTCCGTCTAGGGTAGGTGTTGCGTTAGACATTCTCATGGAACGATTAGACACCACCACCATTAGTGTACCTACAGTAGCCATCATAATAATAAACAAAACCACCGTAGGCAGTGCCAAGCCTGCATTTCTTCTAAATTGCTTCCTCATGGGAACTCCTCCTTTTTTATATGCTTTATTTTCGCCGTATGTAACAGAATATCTATTCTGTTACATGCACAAAAAAAGCCAGTAAAAAAGCACATAAAAAAGAGCGAGCATTACCCCGCTCGCCCGAAAATGCAAAAATATGTACCCGAAAAGCCCTTGATTTTACTAGGTAAAATACCGCATGTAACAGAATAGATATTGTGTTACATTAAAATATATGTTACATCATGCAAAAAAGACACAAGGGCGGACAAGACCACGCCACGCACAGAGCCTATTCTGCACTCCTATAGTACCACCACTAGGCTTATATAGTCAACTATATTTGTAAAATTCCCACGACAAACGCATGAACGCAGGGTTTTTGTAGAGGACGGATTTATCCGTCCCGAGGTTGGCTCGTTCTGAGTTGATGGGCGGTAGCCGTTCTTGAATTGGTGAGCGTGCGTACCTCGGGACGGATAAATCCGTCCCCTACAAATAGCCGTCACATTAACATCACACACAAAACCCCCCTTGCAAGAATCCCCCAAACCTGTATAATCTAAACAAACAACCATAAGGAGGAGAACAATGAGAAATAAATCAAAAATTAGTATTACCCTATCTATTCTTGTATTCAGTATTAGCTTTGCCGCACTTACCGCCCTAGCCGCCCCATTCTTTGGCGAGGAAATGCACATAACCCAGCCTGACGGCAGGGTTGTATTTGTGCGTGCATACGGCGACGAGTTTTACCACCGATTGGAAAGCCTTGACGGATACACGCTCATACACGACCCAGAAAGTGGCTATCTCTGCTATGCCGCACTTAATGCCGACAGGTCGGAATTTTTATCTACGGGAATAGTTTACAGCAATGAAGCGGCGCGAGATACGAACGTGCGAAGGTTATTGCATGTCACAAAGGGCTTGGAGCTAGACCAAAGGCACATAGACAGAAAAGTACAAGAAGCGCGGTTGCTGTTGCTAGGCGACGAGCAAGAAAGCCGAACAAGCATAAGGGAAAATACAGTCAATGCGACTAGAAGTGACGGCAGTGTCGCCCCTATATACGGCGTGACGATTATTGTCGATTTTCCCGACACTAAGGCTACACAGCCTAGCTTTTCTATAGCGGAGGTCGAAGCTATACTTAACGAGGAGGGCTATACAGGCTTTGGCAATAATGGCTCTGTCCGCGACTATTTCTTAGATATGTCGGGCGGGCTAGTGGATTATAGGAATAGGGTGTTTTACTATGAGGCGGAGCATAGTAAACTTCATTATGCGGCTGGACTTAGAGGCGATGGTGTTTTGGCCAACGAAGCACTTTTGGGCATAATGCACAATCAAGACTTTATCGACTATCTGTTGGAAGTAGGGGACGATGTATGGATGCCCGCAAGGGGCAACGAAATGGCTCTTAATATTTATTATGCAGGGGCATCTTTAAGCGGGGCGTTATGGCCGCACTATGCACAGCTGGGCAACCTTTCCCAAACTATCCACGGAGTTAGCTTTAATCGTTATCAAATAACCAATCAATTCACGAGTACCGTTGATACAGGCTTGTCGATTGGCATGTTCGTGCATGAAAATGGACATTTGCTTTTCAGCTTTACAGACCTTTACGGATTCCAAGGTATCGGTTATTATTGCGTTATGGCAAACGGTGATTCGGCGAGAAAGAACCCTACCCCCATCAACCCGTATTTTAGGTATCTGGCAGGGTGGGCTGACCCACTTTCGCTAAACGATATGCCTAGCGGTACGGTGATTGCCGCCGAGGCAAACGCAAGGAACCCATATATATACTATACACACAACCCTCAACAGCAGTTTATGGTTGAGTATATACAAAAAGAAGTAGGTAGCCGCTACGAGCATTTCCCTCATGAGGGTGTTGTGGTTTATCATATAACCCGAAACGGCACTAATCTTGCCGATAGAAGCTACCCTATGGTATGGGTAGTGTC
>WRLD01000053.1 GCA_009777845.1 Defluviitaleaceae bacterium | reverse complement strand
TGGTGTTGTTGGTGTAGGTGGTGGTGTAGTCGGTGTTGTCGGCTAGTGTGTGGTCGGCTAGGGTTACTGTGGGGGTTGGGGTGTGTTCGCTTCCGTTGTATATGAAGCTGATATTGTTGTCGATTGTTATTACTGCGGTTGAGAGGTCGAGTGGTTCGATTGTGAACGTGGTGGTGGCTTCGCCTTTGTAGTTGTTTGTGCCTGTGATTGTTATGGTGGCTGTTCCTGCGTTGGTGTTGTTGCTGTAGGTGGTGGTGTAGGTTGGGGTGTGGTCGGATAGGGTTACTGTGGGGGTTGGGGTGTGTTCGGTTGCGTTGTACACAAAGCTACCGTCTATTGTTACATTGGCGGTTGATATGCTCATGGGGTCGATTGTGAACGTGGTGGTGGCTTCGCCCATGTAGTTACCCGTGCCGATAATTGTCACCGTAGCCGTTCCCGCATTGACATTGTCGGCGTAGCTTATATCGTAGCTTGTGTCCAAGCCATCAAGCGTTACCATGGGCTTAGGCCTATGCTCGCCGCCGTCATAAACAAAACCGCCGCCGCCGCCCTTGCCGCTATCGCCGCCGTCCACTGTCACCATCGCGCCCGCAATGCTGCGCCGCGCCACATTAACCACAATTTGCAGCTCGTCAGAGGCCAAAAAGCCTGCACTTGCCGCTTTTCGGGCGGTTACAGTCGCCGTCCCTGCGCCTTCGATAACAACGTAGCCGTCATTATCGACACGGATAATGCCCGCTGGGCTTACGGAATACGACAACAGCCCCGCGCCGCTACCGCCGCCGACATTCAAAGAAAAGCCCGCGTCACCGTAGGTAAACGCACTGTCCCCTGCGTATGTAAGGGGTGCTTGACTGGAAGGTCTTGGCGGATTAGGCGGATTAGGGGGAGGATTGGAAGGCTCGGACGGCTCTGGAACAACAGGCTCGACAACCTCTGGCACAACAGGCTCAACAATTTCAGGTACAACAGGTTCAACAACCTCTGGCACAGCCACAGGCTCGGAAACAGGCTCGGAAACAACCTCCGAAACAGGTTCAGAAACAGGTTCGGAAACAACCTCCGAAACAGCCTCGGAAGCCTCCTCCGAAGCCACAGAATCAGAAGCCACAGAATCCGAAACAGCCTCCGAAGCTACAGAATCCGAAGCCACAGAATCAGAAACAGCCTCCGAAGTCACAGCTTCCGAAGCCACAGAATCCGAAGCTACAGATTCCGAAGCTACAGAATCAGAAACAGAATCCGAAGCCACAGCCCCCGAAGCCGCACCCCCTCCCCCAACCTCATCACCATACTCCGGCTTAGGCAAGGTAGGTATAACACTATCCGCTTCCGAAGCATAAATAAGCTGCGGCTCGGGTCGTTCCTCCGCCGTTCTTTCCCCCATCTCCGCCTGCTTCTGTGCGATAATCTCGTCTATATACTCCACAAGGTTCGGCACCTGCTCCCTCGCCCTCGGGTCGTTCCGTATTTCTTCCAAAATAGACAAATCCAAGTCGCTTAAAGCCACGGTAAAATTACTCGGCGCTTGCTCCGTGCCGCCGTCAGTAATACCGCCCTTGATGTCCTCCGTTATCATGGACACGCCGTCTATTCCTACCATAAACGAGCGTACCTCGTCCACGCCCTCGGCGTTTGGCACAACTAAATCAAACCGCACCTCGCCGTCAATAACCATAAGACGCGCATAGGGGTTTACGTCCTCGCCGTCCTCTAGCCCCATGCGGCTATATATCAATATATATTCCGTTCCCCTAACGCCCGCAATGGTGTTGGCGGCGCGTATTTCGTTTCGGGAATTGGTGTTCAGTTCAAGGTCAACGCGGTTTTTTATCATTCCCTCTACGAGAACAAGAGAGCTGTCCTCCCGCCCATGTCTGCTCCAAATTGAGTTAATAGACAGCTTTGTCAGCTCGCCTATGACAATTTCCTTGCTGCTGTAGCTAACGGTAGCAGACGAATCCGCCCTAGTGACAATAACATCGCCGTCACCGATTTCCATACCGCGATAGACGGCTACAGGGGCTAAGCCGCCATATTTGTACACCATAACAGAGCCGCGCAACGCAGTAACCGTCGGCGGCGATTCGTTGTCGAGCGCGGCGTGTACAAAAAGAGCAAGCCACAGCATGGCAACAACTACGCCTATAGAAATAACTAGGCGTTTCATTGCCGTACTCCCTCTAAATTGTATATCTGAATACCGACCTTCTTATTTTTGACATTCAAAACGCCTAAATCGGTAACCTCTACATAGTCCTTTACTAGCTGATAGGTCGCGTCCGAAAGTATTACCTGCCCTTTTTGGGCGTTGCTTTCCAGCCGCGCCGCTGTGTTTACTGTATCGCCTATGACGGTGTAGTCCATTCTAAATTCCGAGCCCATGTTGCCGACTACCGCCATACCTGTGTTTATTCCTATACCAAACTGCAAGTCCACGCCGTAATCCCTTAAAATTTCCTGTTGCAAGGACACTGCGCCCTGCTTCATAGCCCAGCCAGTGAGTACCGCCTGCAAGGCGTGGTTTGGCAGGTCGTTTGGCGCGTTAAACACCGCCATGGTAGCATCGCCGATATATTTATCCAGCGTGCCGCCGTGTTCCTGTATCGAGCGGCTAGTAAGAGCCAAATAACGGTTTACCATGCTTACGACCTTGTCGGGCGGATTAGCCTCCGAGAACGCCGTAAAGCCGCGTATATCCACGAACAAAACGGTTACTTCCTTTTCCACTCCGCCCAGCTGAATATCCACGCCGCCGCTCATAAGCTCGCTAACGACCTCAGGCGCGACATAACGCCCAAATAGCCCATGAATATGGTTTTTTTCGTGCTGCTCCGCCAAAATGCCGAGTGCGAGATTTCCAATAAACGCAACAATAAAAAATCCCACCGCATCGCCCATTCTAAAAATCATGTCAAGCTGAACATACGCGAGCTTTGCGCCCGCCAAATATACGGCAATCAATGCCACAGTCAAAACAAGTGACGGCACTGGCTTTAGCTTATGCAAAAAGACGGCGGCGACAAGCCCGAAAAGGCATAGGGCTAACAAGTCCTGCCACCATACGACCTCCTGCTTGTAGCGACCGACTAGCATATTTTGTATAATATTCGCGTTGATTTCCACGCCGTACATAGGCGTTTTGCGGTCTAGCGGCGTAGGGAAATTGCCCGAGCCTATGCCCTGCGCATACGGGCCGATTAGCACAATAGCGTCCTTGAACATGGCGGGGTGGTACTCGTCGTTGATTAAGCCCCAAAAGGACAGCACAGTGTAGCCGCGCGGCTTTGCCGTGTAATCTATGAGAAATTGCCCATGCTTGTCAAAGGGTATAGCCTCGGTAGTGTCCGCAATGCCCATAACGCGGCAATATACGCGGTAAACCTCCATAGGCAACGAATATTCCGTAATATCGCCGTATTTTAACGCAGTCAACGCACGGCGCAGCACACCGTCCGCAGAGTCTGGCTCGACATTGATATGCCCTGCACTCGCGACCGCCGCAAGCTCGTCAAACGGCAGAAAGTATTCAATCGCCGTAAGCGAATCGTCCAGCACGCCCGAGGCGGCAAGTACAAGCCTATCTGTCCTCGAAGCGACATCAACCAATGCCTCGTCATGCTCGCCGCTAATGCCGTACACATCGTACAGCACGTTTATGCCAATGGCGGCGGCTTCCATTTCGATTAGCTTTTCAATAGCGTCCGCCATATAAAAGCGCGGCCACGGCCATGTGCCTATTTCATTGATACTACGCTCGTCCATGCCGACTATAATAATATGCTCCAAAGGCTCGCCCTCACTGCACAAAAAATCGTCGTACAGCAGGTTATCCAAAACGGGAATCGGCTTGAAATACTGCGTTAGCCCGAATAGGAGAAGTAGTAGGACTGGTAGTATTATTTTTAGTTTTTTGTAGAGCATATCTAGTCACCTCACGATACGGAGCGGATTTTTAAGGGCATGGAACGCGGATTTCCGCGGATTTGACGGATTTTCGCGGATTTGGCGGATTGGCTCGTGGGGAAATATATCGACGTTTAGCAATTTGCGTGGACAAAATCCGCGTAAATCTGCGTAAATCCGTTAAATCCGTGTTATAACACACTTTTTTACGTCTGTATTTCTGCACTGCCACGCTCCCTCTGTGCCTCTGTGCCTCTGTGTGAAAATCTTTTTGACAAATAATGAACGTAGGTAAAGCGTATAACTTCCATATCTTTGGTTAAAAGATTTTTTCACACAGAGGCACAGAGGGAGCGAGGCACGGAAGAAATGCGGACTAAAATATTGCGTTTGTCGTGGGGGATTTGCAGGTTCTTTGTAGGGGACGGATTTATCCGTCCCGAGGTTACCTCGCTTTGCGTTATTGGACGGTACCCGCCCTAAATTATAGAACGTGCGTACCTCGGGACGGATAAATCCGTCCCCTACAAATAACCGTCACTGGTTTTAACCTGCTGACAGTGGATTACCACGGAAAAAATCCGCGTAAATCCGCCAAATCCGCGAAAATCCGCGTTCCATGCCCTTAAATCCCCTCAATCCACACTCAAAATATCATACGGAACATGCAAAGCAATCAAGCTAAGGTCGGGAAACCATTCAAATACATATGGAAAAAGCCGCTCGATTTCTTCAATTGTGGTAACGGCAATGCCCCTAAGTATGAAATAATCCTTGTCTAGGCGTAAAACGGTGTCCTGCCCTTGAATCGTGACCGCGAGCGTGTCCGTTCGTTCGTCTACGGTCACGACCGCGCCTAGGGCTTCAAATAGCGGCCGTATGGGTACATATATTCGCTCCGCTGTGTTCCACGGCTGTACCCTGCCCATATCTACTCGTTGGTTATCTATATACACGCGAATATCGCCGTTATACGCATATCTTGAATTGATTGAAACGCCTGTGTCTGCAAGCAGCTTGCCGCGAGAGGGGCGGCCTTCTAATACCCGCTCTGTCAAGGGAATGGACAAAACGCGGTTGTTTAGCGTGTCCGATATATACAGCATTTTGCCGTCTGTGCAAATGCCCTCAGGGCGTGACAGCTTTAGATTTTCTACCGAGGCGTAAAATTGACCCGCCATGCCGTTGCCTGCCAAGGTGCGGACGGTTTCCGTGCCGACCAAGCGGATTGCGTGGTTCATGCTATCCGCCACAACAAGCCCATGGTCGGGCAGTACGGCGACATCACGAGGATAATTAAATCGCGCGGCGGAAAGCTCGCCGTCTATATAGCCGCCCTCGGGGTAGCCTGTGCTTCTGCTGACCGCGCCTGGCAAGCCTGCCACTGTCGTCACCATGCCGTCCGCTATTTTGCGTATAGTATGGTTGGCACTGTCCGCCACATACAACGCGCCGTCCTCGCCGACCGCCAATCCGCACGGCTCATAAAACATCGCTTCCGCCAACGCGCCGTCCGCGTAGCCGCTTTGCTCTGGCACGCCCGCAAAAAGCGTGACGTTTCCGTCTGTGTCAATTCGTCTTATGCAGTGATTTAGTGTATCTGCGACATATACAAAGCCGTCCGCTCCCATTACCGCCGAACGCGGCGAATTAAACCGCGCGTCATGCTCCTTGCCGTTGCGATAGCCGCTTTCGCCGTTGCCTGCAATCGTGATAACGTACTCCTCGTCCATTCGCCTGATTACGTGGTTTCCAGTGTCGGCAATCAAAACCTCGCCGTCATCGCATACGAATACGCCCGCAGGCTTCATAAAAAGGGCAGCCTCGCGGTAGCCGTCAATTAACGCCCCCGATTCGAGATAGGAAAGCCCATACTGCCCTGGTCTGCCTATGCGCCTGTTGCTTTCGCCGTCTATAATTTGCACACGGTCGCACATGGAATCTGCGACAATCAATCCGTCATTAAGCAGTGCTATTCCGATAGGATAATAAAGCTCGTCTGAGTATCTTCGAGAATCCCAGATACCGTCATAAATTGTTATTTTGGTAGTGGACACAGCCTCGGCATCGCCGGAGGTGTCGAGGAATACGGCGGTGTCCGAGCGTGGGAGGAGAATGAGGATAGTGATTGTTGCAAGCACTAATAAGGCGAGCAAAATCACGGCACGTATGCGATTTCTTTTATTTGCGAAGAAGCTGTTAATGCTTCGAGATAACATTCCCACCACCAACCAATCGGATATAAAGGATTTTAAAGGCATGGAACGCGGATTTTCGCGGATTTGGCGGATTCTCGCGGATTTTTTCTTGCGTTCATTCAAAACTAAGGAGGCGTGAATTACGTGGGTTTTTGTTTATGCGGATTTTATAAAACACGCCAGATAGAATCCGCGTAAATCCGTTAAATCCGCGTTCCATGCCTTTATTCACATACCCCTCAAAGCCCCAGCGCGCTTCAAGCTCTTTTGCACAAGCTCATTACCGCCGAGGATTTTCCCAATCTGCACATTGTCCACAAAATATTGTCTGCCCTGCTGTATGTTGCCGATGGCTACGCTCATTTCGCCAAGCATCATGTTTATTGTGATTAAATCTATCGTGCTTATTTTGTCGTCGTTTATTTTGCAATACTCGGCGTAGCATTGTATCGACCTTTCGGCGGAGGCCCGCGCCTCCTTGATGTCGCCGCAGTCGCAGTACAGCCAGTAAAGACGTTGCCACGCCTTTGCCTGCCGCAGGTCTGAGCCTTTTACCTGTTTTAGGCAATGAAGCGACAAATAGTGACTCACAATCGCCTCGTCTATGGAGTGGTGACTGACATCGGCGTACCCCGAAAAGCCCTCCGAGTTGGCAAACTGGTTGCCGTTGACCGAGGTGCTGGGATATTCTGGCAGTCCCGAAAATTCCTGGTACGTGTCGCAATAATTGCAATTCGGGCAGACCATATTTGTGTATAATAAGATGTCAAAGTCGCGGAAGGTCACGCGGCCGTCCAAGTCCTCGTCCTGCTTTTGCAGGCGCGAGAAAATGGGAACGCAGTCCTCAAATTGCATATCACAGTACGGACAGCCGTATTTTTTCTTTGAAAGGTAGCCGCTGTAATCTCGCGCGGAGGCGGACAAATCCAGCTGCCTGTGTCCAATCGGGAGCAAAGACACGCTGCCGATGTCTTTCCTCATTTCAATATCGAGCTTTACCTCAACGCTCATTAGGTCGTTCAGCTCTCTAAGCCGCTGGGAAAGAAACCGCATATTGCCCAAGTCCGTTTTTGTGTCAATTTGCTTTGGGTCAAGCAGCCAGTCGGGCAGCTCTGGGGCGAGCTTGCCCATGGAGCGTACCTTTTCGGCGGTCACGGTGGTTCTTTGGGCGAGGTTTTTTAGCAAGCCAAAGGCAGTGTCGGGGCAATTTTCCAAAAATTCCCCAAAATGGCTTTTGTCAATACGCAACGCCGCGCTTGCTTCCTCCGCTATAATCGTCGCGCTTCTCGGCCAGCCGTCAATCAGCGACATTTCGCCAAAGGTCACGCCAGGGTTTATCCCTGCCACGCGCGCGGGAAAGTCCGTGAACGAGTTTATATACACGCCGAACATGCCCTTTAGTGATAGGTACATTGTATCGCCCATATCGTTTTGCATAAAAACAATCTGGTTTGCTTCAAAATGCACGACTTTTCCTATTTTATGAAGAACCTCAATATTAGTCATTTCGGGCAACCCCCGCTAGTTATAGTAATTATTCGGCATAATACGCCTATATTATTGTACCTAGTACATTATATAATATTTAAAGCGATGCGTGGGGTCGTATAGGTATCGGGCAGGTATCGTTATTTGTTGCATGTTGATACCTTGCTATGTGATTTTTGGGTGGTTTGCGGTATACTTGGCGGTGTTTATCGTTTTGGTTAAAAAATAATGGAACGCGGATTTGGTGGATTTTAAAAGCATGGAACGCGGATTCTCGCGGATTTGGCGGATTTACGCGGATTTTTTCTTGCGTTCATTCAAAACTAACGGAATGTGAAATGCGTGGTTTTTTATTTGCGCGGATTTTAAAGGCAATGGAACGCGGATTTACGCGGATTACGCGGATTCGTTCGTGCGTTAATTAAAAACTAACAGAACGCGGATTTAAAGGCAGTGACACGCAGACTATGTGAATTTTTACACGAACGAATCCGCGAAAATCCGCGAAAATCCGTCAAATCCGTGTTCCACAACCTTTAATTTACATGGATAAAATTTGTATTCCACTGCCGTTAATTTACACGGAAAAAATCCGCGAAAATCCGTTAAATCCGCGTAAATCCGCGTTCCATGCCTTTAAAAATAGATGGGGGCTTTTATGTTATTGCTTCTAAGGAAAATGAGAAACATGCTTTTCGGCAGGGAGCTGGAGCTTCGTGTCAGATTGTATAATATTTTAGCGTGTATCGGGCTTGCGACTGGCTTGTACAGCGGCGTATATCGGCTTGTTATTGGCGCGGGGCTTAGGCATATTTGGCTTCATTTTGCGTTGGTGATATTTTCTGCGTTAATGCTATGGTACGCGACCAAGAGCAAAAATTATCAGCGTTGCTATGTAATCACTATCGTGGTTGTGTTTTTTATTATTTTTCCCATTGTTTTTGTAAATTTAGGCAGTTATACTGGCGGCATACCCATGTTTTTTGTTTTTGCTGTGCTGTTTACCGTTTTTATGCTTGTTGGCAAAAAAATGTTCGTTTTTGTTGCGCTTGAATTGCTTCTATATGTATCACTTTTCTTGTATGCGTATTTTTTTCCCGAAAATGTGAGCCGTATTTCCAATGAATTTATAATAGTGCTGGACAATATCGTGGTATTTCTTGTTGTTAGCATAGGGCTTTCGGCGGCTATGGCGGCGCATATTCACCTGTTTGACAAGCAAAACAAGGAGCTTGAGGCCGCGCGCAAGCAAACGGAGGAATACGCAAAAATGAAAAGCGAGCTTTTCGCGGAAATGAGCCACGAAATGCGTACGCCGCTTACCGTAATGTCCGCCTACGCGCAGTTTGCCGTAGAGCAGATACGAATAAGCGGCGCGAACGAGCAGACCCTAGCCGACCTGTCCACCATAAGCGAGGAAGCCCAGCGGCTTGCGGAAATGGCGGACGGCACATTAAAAATGCTGTTGTCATTCTCAGAAAAAACGCAAACAAATAAGAGCGAGGTCACGCCTGTGGACGTAGGCGATTTGGCGACCAGACTGATTCGCCTGCTAAAGCCTGTCGCGCAACGCAGGGGCAGCAGCTTGTCGCTTTTTGTCGAAAACGGAATACCCAAAATACAAGGTGACGCGGGCGAGCTTACCCAATTGCTATGGAACATTACGCAAAACGCGCTCGCACATGCCCGCAGTAACATAGAAATGGCTGTTTTGGCAAGCGGCGCGACTATAACCGTTACGCTAAAGGACGACGGCGGCGGAATTGACCCCAAGCTATTGCCGCATGTGTTCGAGCGCGGAGTCAGTGACGGCGCGGAAAAAAGCGGCATAGGGCTTTCCGTTTGCCGCGAAATTGCGCTCAAGCACGGCGGAGATATATCCATACAAAATGAAATGGGCGCAGGCACTTGCGTGTCCGTAATACTGAGGGGGCGATGTTGAGATATGTCGAATGATGGAATTGTACTGCTTTTGGAGGACAATATAAAAATACTCAACCTAAACCGCCGTATGCTCGAAGGCGAGGGCTTGATGGTTCTTGTCGCAAAAACGATTGCGGAAGCGCGGGAGCGGCTCAAGCTCGCCATTCCCGATGTGGCAGTTTTGGACATCATGCTCCCCGACGGCAGCGGCATTGATTTTTTGTCGGAATTACGCCAAACGTGCGGAAATGTCCCTGTGCTGTTCCTTACCGCAAAGGCCGAGCGTGCAGACATTCTCGCAGGGCTTGTCGCAGGCGGAAACGACTACATTTCAAAGCCGTACGACATAGACGAGTTTCGCGCCAGAATAATGGGCTTCATACGCCTCGTAAGCTGCGACAGAGCAAGCTCCGCCGCCTCCAAGAACGCCTCCCTATTGTCCGTAAGCGAATTATCCGTCGCACTATTCGCCACCAAGGGCATGAGCAACAAGGAAATCGCCGAAAAGGTCTATTTGTCTGAGAGTCGTGTAAAGACGTGCCTTTCTAGCGTTTATCGCAAGCTGGGCATAGCGGACGAGCAGGATAAGAGGAGGATGCTTGTGGATAGGTTGGAGGTTTAGGGGGGAGTAAAGAATAGTGTCGTCCTGTATTCATTATATGGGAGTGTTGATTAAATAATTATTTGCAAAATTATCCTTGAAAGCTAGCTTAAAAAAACACCGTAAAACTGCGGTTTCTTAAAAGCAAGATTTTGCATTTTCCGATGGTATAATTATTTAATCAACACCCCCATTATGCAACCCCTAAAAATCAATCTGTCCGCATATGTCGCTTCTCGGAAATCCGCCTACTGCCTCGGATTTCCTGCGATGCGACACAGCTCACGGTGGATTTTCAGATGTTGCCTTTATTGAACAACCAAAAAGCCCGCTCGGGAAATGAGCGGGCTTTTTTTTGTGCTTACTTTTTCTCGTAGCTTGACAGCGTACCAACGCGATTAAGCACGATTCCGAACAAGCCGCCAACGAATATATAGGTTGGTTGTGTTCGGATATTAAAGTCTGAAGTGGAGACGAGGGGAGTCGAACCCCTGACCTCTTGAATGCCATTCAAGCGCGCTCCCAACTGCGCCACGCCCCCAAGTGCTTCAATTTATTCGATTTTTGGTGTGCCATTCATTCGGCGGCATTCAGTTTTGAATGCCATTCGTTCGGGTGCTGTTTTTGGTGGGTGTTTTCCGACCAGTCCGTCCTCCCAACTGCGCCACGCCCCCAAGTGCCTTAAAAAGCGGCTTCACCGCTTACAGCCTCAGCAACCTATCTATCGTGCCCAGTTGCACAACGTCACGAAGAGTGCCTTAGCACCGAAAAAGCCCGCAATCACGGACTTTTAATCAGTTAGAGAAACGAGGCAAAGCCTCTTTCTAACAAGCGCGGAACCAAATTCGAACTGACGGCCCTCGCCTTGGCAAGGCGGACGCTGTACGCCCCTAAAACGCTTGCAAATACTGACTTGCCCTGTGTTTGTATTTCTCAAATGTACCTTATGACTTTTATTTAGGCTATAGCAATCTTTTTACCTTTGTTTTTATCTAGCCAAGACTCTAACGCATTTTTTTCTACTAATATTTTGTTGCCAATTGTTATAAATGGAAACCCATTTGCATTAGGCAACCCATAAGCCTATGGATGATTACACCTAAATATTTGTTGTAAGTCTTTTACTGTGTAAATGACTATACTATTCTCATTCATATATGTCAACCCCTTTAACTGAGCATTCACAAGTTTTGCCATAAAGATTGGGCTATGGTCATATTTCAAGCCATAGCCAGTTTGTTAGCATCTTACATTTACGAGCATTAGACCATGTCACTATATCTGTCCATATTGGCTTCATTGGAAACATCGTCATCTTCGTCTATATCGACTTCACTATAAACACTATCCCACATAAACCCATGCAAATGATTTGTAATCGCCGTTATACGAGCGTAAACCGTTTCCCTTTTTGCCGAGCCGCTACTGGTTGTGAGATTGTATTCTCTGCAAGACGTTGTATATTTTTTATCCCCAAACAACGCCTTGACCCAATCAATCAGCCTTTCAATCTCATAATCATGCTCTAGTGCTACCATTATAGCCCGTGTTAGTGCTACTAGGTGTACTTTTCTCTTTATCCTTGTTGTGATACTTTTTCTAATTTTTTCATCCTCCGTCAAATCCTTTGCTTTTTTCTTTGCGGTTGCTTCGTCCAAGGCAAACGCATTAAAAATGTTATAAAGTATTGTAAAACAATTCAAAAGGGTTTTTGATTCAACTTCACTTGCTTCCGCTTCTTCAATAATCTTCCTGAATTTTGCGGTTTCAAACGAAAAATCGTCACGTTCAAATGCGAAACAAATGCCCCATGCCTGCATAACGAGGTTTTCATGGTCGTAACGAACCCTGCCCTTGTCTGTAACTGCGGTATTGATAAGGTCGTGCTTTGCGATTTCTTGGAATAGCCGAAGCGAGGGGGCTTTAACCCTAGTCTTTTCAATTTGAGCAAGCGGAGTTCCGTTATTAAGTCTATAGAAAATTTCGTCATACTGGTCTTCCGTTATATCCTCAAAGTAGTAGAATTGAATGGTGTGGTTTTTGATTTCGTCCTTTGCCCAATCGGGTAATTCGCTGTACTTTAAGTTTGAAAAATCATGCTCCTTGTCGTCCCTGTCAGATGTTATAAAATTATCATCAAGCGCAAACTCATCATTCAAGAATTGTATAACGGTTGTTGTACGCTGTTTTCCGTCTAAACCATCATACATATCTTTTTTAGAATTTTTATGCTTTGCAAAGAAAAACGGTGGTATAGGGTAATTGTTTAAGATACTGTTGATATAAAGACTTTTTTGCGGCTGTTTCCATACTGGGCCGCGCTGAATAGCACAGTCATAATTTATTTTTTGGGAGTGTTGACTAAACAATTACACCTTCAAGAAAATAATCGAAATCTATACGAAAGTTGACATGGAGGTTTGCATAAAGCCCTATTGTTAAATCAACCATCTTTTGTGAATGCGAAACGCACACTGTTTTTCTGCGGAAATGGGCGAACCAGTGACGTTGCGGTGCATTATTTCTTTCAATCAAATGGGTTTCCGCTTCCGTCTGAATTAGTAATCATGGAGGGATTATATCCGAATAAGAGTGCCAACCATCGGCAAAAAACACATCAACATTCCAAAGCATCAAGCGTTCGTAAAGCCTTGAAAATGTAGGAGTATTGATTAAATAATTATTTGCATAATTATCCTTGAAATCTGACTTGAAAAAACACCATAAAACTGCGGTTTCTTAAAAGCAAGATTTTGCATTTTCCGATAATATAATTATTTAATCAACACTCCCCACTCCCTAAATTTCAAAGGAGTGATTTGCATGAAAACATCAGAAGCATCAGAAAGGCTCAATCGTATTGCGAATGTTTTCGCACCCAATGAAACGGAAGCGTTCGTCAATACTTGGATACCAACGGCTACCCATGTGCTTAAAAAAGCCATTGCCCTTGGTTATAACACCGAACAGCTCATGCTCGTTTACGTCCCGGCAGCATCCGAATATACTTTCGAGGGCTTGCTTGAGAAACTACATGAAACCCGCAAAGCTAAAGGCTGCGAATGGGGCAATGAGTGGCGTTATGAGCTGCTTTGGAATGACAAAACTGAAGTCTTTGGCGGATATGGTCTTAAAGACGAGCCGCAACTGTTTGTATTGCTGCGAGGCGAAGGCAAAGGTGGGCTGTTCTTCACGGACACGAAAATCGATGAGCAAATCGCCAAAGCAAAAGAATTCTTCGACAAGAACAAAGGGGCAGATTATTTGTCGCCTGCGGCTTACATTTCGGCACAGATAATTCTTGCTTCCGAAAGCGGAGGTGACACGTTAGGTCTGCTTGACTACAATGACGGCGACTATACGTTCACAATGTTCCCGCAATTTTCTGACGACGGATTCATCGAAACTACCGATGGCCGCTTCGTGCCGGACATGTATGTGAGCGATGCTGGTCGGCTCAAGCTGGGCAGGTCGGATGACCATGCAAGTTCATATGGGGGCTTGCGCCTTGCGGTTGGGGAATAGCTTACTTCTATTGTTTGTTAGCAAGACTTCTTTCCCCGCACACATTAACAACATCTAACAACGACCAAAAACCCACCGATATGGTGGGTTTTTTCTTGCATGGATAAATGAAAAAAACCTAAAAATTGACAGCCATTTTGACAGCAATTACACATTATTTTAGTGTCTAACACATTCCGTCAGAAAACATCTTACAGCAGTAAAATGCCATAAAACGGCGTATTTGTCAAAGCTCATAACCAAGAGGTCAGTGGTTCAAATCCATTCCCCGCTACCAAAATTATTACTACTGTAAAATGAGCCGAAAAGGCTCATTTTACATAGTGTTTTCACGAGCCTATTTACAACTTTGACAGCCATTTTGACAGCAGTTGTTCCGTCTGACAGCAAAAGCCACTGTCCGAAAACAGCGGCTTCTGTTGAATTAGGTCTGATTCTATACTGCACTCATTATTGACTGCCCGCCTCTAAATTTACGTTCTAAACAATCGTTCTTCAATGGCAGAAATAGCGGCGCGTTGGGTTTCCGCTGTTCCGTGTTGGTAGACACTTAGAGTGGTAGAGATGTTGGCGTGGCCGAGTATTAGCTGTGCGTCCTTAACAGTATTATGGTCACGGCTGGTAATGCAAATGCGCTTGGTCGTACCATTTGGCAGCGTAACGTAGGCCTGGGCAGACCAACGTCCGTCTTTACGCTTAAATAGCGTACCCTCGCCGTTAGACCTACGCCCCATAACGCTCCTGTTTGTTAATAAACTCTTCAATGGCGCGAGTGCTGATAAGCCTTCGCTTGCCGATTCTGACAGTTTTTATGGCGTGTTGGTGGACTAAATTGTAAAATTTCCAATGGGCAATACCAAGCCTGCCACACGCCTCTTTAATGCTTAGTAGACGTATATCTGTTTCTTTAATTTTCTGCTCCATAAAGCTCCTTTCGCTTGAAACCAAAAAGTTATGCACAGGATATTATATATCGGAAAGGTCAAGGATTAGGCAAAGGAATTGCCCATGGAGTAGCGAAGCTGCAAAAATCAAGTAAATCATAAATATTAGCAAGTGCATTGCTCAAAAGCATTATAGTATGCTTGTTACTGAATTTATATTGTTTTGCTTTTTTTACTGAAAGCTCACTTAAAAACGCAGGTCTTGCATTTTGGATACATATGATATGATATAAATATATATGGGGTAAAATGTTCCATATTAGAGATACAGAAGCAACTCCTACACACTAGCCTAAAGGCGAGCGTGTTATACGGATGAACATTTAATAAACTATTTAGTTTCACGGAATTTTACTTCTCGTCACTTTGACCCATCTAGTCTTACTCTCGGTGACGGGGAGGTTGGATTAGATGGGGTTGCAGTTATAGTAAACGATACGATAATTTCTTCGTTGCCAGAACTTATGAGCTGTTTCGAGGGAGGTAGAGAAGTATCGGCTTCATTCTTGTTTATTCAAGCAAAAACTTCGGATAACATTGATGTAGCCGAACTTAATCATTTCTTTTCAGCGGTAAACAATTTTATTGGTAATGGTACAATAAATAATACCGAAAAAGCACGCGAGCTTAGGTCAATGTGCCAATACATTCTGAATAATCCAACCCAATTATCTAAAAACCCCGATTGTCACCTTGTGTACGCATATGCAGGTGATTATACGAGCACTGATGTTGTCAATAACTTTGTTGCGCAACAAAAGAATGCGCTAGAAAGAACAGAATATTTTGATAACGTGACAATAAGTATATATGACGCTACCCAGATAGTAAAACTTTGTCGTGAGATAAAAAACAGCATCAAAAAGTCTATCGAATTGTCAAGTGTTGCTGCACTACCCCATATTACCAACGTAAAAGAATCATACGTTGGCATTGTTAGCTGTGCTGATTATATCAAGCTAATTACCAATGAACAGGGGGCTATTCGTTCTAATCTATTTGAATACAATGTTAGATATTTTCAAGGCGTTAATGCTGTGAATCGCGAGATGCAAAATACATTAAGGAATGAGGAAAGGCAACAGGAATTTTCTATACTTAACAACGGAGTTACAATTGTTGCGAAAGAAGTTCGACTAACAGGTCAACAGGTTACCCTCACTGACTTCCAAATAGTCAATGGTTGTCAAACAAGTTTTGTGCTCTATGAAAACCGTAATAAGCTCAAAAGCGGAGCCTATCTTGTTGTTAAAATTATTTCTACCGAAAATAAAGATATATCCGACCGCATTGTAGCTACAACAAATAAACAAACGCCTATTTTGGATGAAGCATTTGAAACGCTACGAGATTTCCATAAAGAATTAGAAATTGCGTATGCGTCGTATCCCATCGAAAATAGACTATATTATGAACGCAGGTCAAAACAATATGATGCCAGTGGTGATGAAATTAGCAGAACGAAAATAGTATCATATCCGAATCAAACAGCTGCGTATGTTGCTGTGTTCCTAGACGAACCACACAGCACGCATAGGTATTATGGGGAATTATTTAAATCAAAGAAAGAGAAGATGTATATTGACGGTGATATTCTTGAACAATATTGTATGGCTTCGTTTTATGTGTATACCGTGGATAAATACTTAAAACAGAATGGATTACACCAAGGTTATAAGCAATATAAATTCCATATTGCATTTATGCTACGTTGTCTTGCAACTGGCAAAAATATACCCAATCGGAATAGCAGGGAGATGAAAAGATTATGCGATACACTTTTCCAAAAAATTACCGATACTCGTTGGGTTGCAGATGGCATAAAAAAAGCGATTAACATAATACAAGACATTGTTGAAAATTCTGCGATTAGCTCAAAAAATGGTAATGACATAATTCGCCAAAAGGAATTTACCACAAAACTCATTGAAAAACTTGGAACTCCACTTGCAACCGCCTCTATTGCAAGCAACATTCTTCCAATTAGCATCGGCATGAAAGTAAACTGCCAAATCACTGGTTGGAACAATTCGTTTGCATACGCAGAAATAATTGATTATAGGGAAGTTGGTTCTATCCATATAAAAAGCATTACAGGAGCATATTTATATGATATAGGCGATGCACTAAAAGTAGGTCAAAAAGTTGAAGCTGTTGTCGAGGACGATAAACCGCATTTAAGATATGGCTACCCCCTTTCAATTAAGAAAGCGAACCCATGAGAATATACCGCAATTATGAAATAAAAAACAATAAATCCTAGGAGGCAAGCAAAAATGAAAGTCTTATTATTCAACGGAAGCCCGAAAGAAAATGGTTGTACCTTTACGGCATTAAGTGAAATAGCCGACACCCTAAATAAACAGGACATTCAAGCAGAAATTTTCCAACTCGGCAAGGAAGCCATACAAGGCTGTATCGACTGCCGATATTGTTCAAATGCGGGCGAATGCGTGTTTGAAAACGATGTTGTGAGTGCGGCTCTGGAAAAAGCAAAAGAAGCCGATGGCTTTGTGTTTGGCTCGCCTGTATATTATGCGGCGGCTTCGGGGCAAATAACATCATTTATGAATCGTTTGTTTTTCAGCAGCAGAGGCGTATTTACGCACAAACCAGGCGCGGCTATTGTTAGCTGTCGGCGTGCGGGTTCTACGGCGGCATTGGAACAACTAAACAAATACTTTACAATCTCCCAAATGGTAATGGTTGGCTCACAATATTGGCCTATGGTGCATGGGAACACGCCAGACGAGGTACGGCAAGACCTAGAGGGAATGCAGACAATGCGTGTTTTAGCGCATAATTTGGCTTGGATAATGAAATCCATAAAAGCGGGGCAAGAGGCGGGTATAGAGATTCCGAAATTAGGGGAAACACGGCATTGGACTAATTTTATTAGGTGATACCACCTTGCAATCTAAAATGCTTATTGTCGGCAGAAAGCATTAAAACAATGCAAAACAAAACCACACATTCAAAAATTGTTCAGCTACAATAGATAGGTAACAAAAAAAGCAAGGTTCAACCCAAAAGGTGATAAACTGGAGTTCTGACACATCCAAGAGTCACCAAAGGAGAGAACCGAG
>WRLD01000052.1 GCA_009777845.1 Defluviitaleaceae bacterium | reverse complement strand
GACGGATTTATCCGTCCCGAGGTTACCTCGCTCTGCGTTGGTCGGCGTGCGGTGTTGTCTAAGAAAACCACTTAGACAACACCTTACTGCCTGCTTAATGGACGTTACCTGCCCCAAATTATAGAACGTGCGTACCTCGGGACGGATAAATCCGTCCCCTACAAAAACCGTTACCGTGTCCGTTGATACGCAAGTTTTAATCCCCCCAAGAAAAAATCCGCGTAAATCCGCCAAATCCGCGAAAATCCGCGTTCCATGCCCTAAATTTCATTAGCCATGAGCCTTTCCACTTCCCCTATAGTAGGCGGATTAAGCCCAAGCGGAAACCGAGTACAAGCCACAGCCGCCAACGCCGAAGCAAAACGCACTGTCCTTTCGTCGTCATAGCCATGCAAAAGCGCGTACACGCAGCCTGCCTTAAACGTATCGCCTGCACCGAGCGTGCTTACGACATTTACCTTGTAGGCGTTTATCTCGTGTACCTCGCCGCCCCTGCCGTAATAGGTTGTGCCTCCGCCGCCGGTAAGGATTATCAGCGCGTTTGTAAACTCGCCGAATCTTTTTATCAGCTTTACTTTACCAGCTCTCTCATTTTCTGTATAATATTCTGGCATATGGTCGCGTATAAACTCTGTAGAAACAGCGACTATGCTCGCGTTTTTTACCACCGCGTTGTCGGGGCGTTCGTCTATTGTCACATACGGCACATTGTTTTTGTGGCAATATTCGGCGGCAAGTGTCGATTCCTTGCCAAAAAACGCGTCAAGCCCTGCTACTTTAGCTGTGCGAATATCCTTCTCGTTGGGCGTGTTCCAACGGCAAAGCCCGCGTTCCCAATAATCGGCATGAAACGCCGCAAAGGTAGAAAAATTTGTACGCGTGGTGCTGTCCACCATAACAAACTCGTCCATGCCGTCATATTCCGCCTCGTAGGTCAACGCCGACACGTCCACGCCGATTTTTTCGTAAAAATCGAGGGTCAAGTCCTTGGTGTACCTGCCTAGATAATTGCCGTCCACCTTTACACTGCAACCAAGCGCGGCTAGCACAATCGCCGCCGTGCCTGTTTCTCCGCCTGGCAAAGTATACCGCTGCTTTACCTCGCAGTAGTGGTCTGCCCGAGGAAAATCGCCGCGCAGCAAAAAGCCGTTCGTCTTAGTAACCATGCCGTATAAATAGATTTCGTGCTTCATATTCACTACCCCTTTTTGTGAAAATTTCTTTTACACATTTTATCATAATAAGTATATATTGACTATGTTGGTATTTGGTGAAATAATTACACTATAAAAGTTTCATATAAGTAACGTAAAATTTCAGGAGGTGGTCAACCTTGCGTAGAAAAGAAATGGTAGCAATGCTGTTGGCAGGTGGACAGGGTAGCCGCTTGGGGGTGCTTACCTCCAATAAGGCAAAGCCCGCTGTACCATTCGGCGGCAAGTACAGGATTATCGACTTCGCTATGTCTAATTGTGTAAACTCGGGCATTGATACCGTGGGGGTTTTGACACAGTATCAGCCGCTCAAGCTGAACAAGCACATAGGCATAGGCGTACCGTGGGACTTGGACAGACGTACGGGCGGTGTGGCGGTTCTTGCGCCGCATATGAAAACCGAGAACGGCGAATGGTACACAGGCACGGCGGACGCTATTTACCAAAATCTGGACTTTATCGACCAGTATCACCCAGAGTACGTGCTTGTGCTTGGCGGCGACCATATTTACAAAATGAATTATGCCGACATGCTGGACTTCCACAAGGCGAACAACTGTGACGTGAGCATTGCCGCGCTTACTGTGCCTATAGAGGAAGCAAGCCGCTTTGGCGTAATGAACGTACACGACGACAACAGGATTTACGAGTTTGAGGAAAAGCCGCCCAACCCCAAGAGCAATTTTATCAACATGGGCATTTATATCTTCCGCTGGGAGCTTCTGCGTGATGCACTGGAACGCGACAACAAGATTCACCCCGATTCCGACTTCGGAAAGCATGTTTTGCCTATGATGCTAAACGAAGGCAGGCGCATGTTTGCTTACGAGTTTGAGGGCTACTGGCGCGATGTGGGAACAATCGAATCCTACTGGCTCGCCAACATGGATTTAATCCAAACAGTGCCAGACTTTAATTTATATGAGAGCTTCGACAAAATCTACACCTATTCCGACCATCAGCCGCCGCTGTTTACGGGCGCAAATACCGAGGTAAAGGCGAGCATAATTTCTGAGGGCTGCGAGGTTCTCGGCAAGGTGTACAATTCGCTTTTAGGCCCTGACGTAATTGTCGAGGAGGGCGCGATTGTCAGCGATTCCATACTTATGGAGGGCTGCTATGTCGGAAAGGGTACAGTAATAGAACGCTGTATTATCGACACAGATACCACCATAGGGGACGGCGCGCATTTAGGCGTAGGCGAAAACGTATCAAATGTCTACAACCCAAAAATCTACGATACGGGAATTACCGTTATTGGCGAAGCCTCGACCATTCCCGACAAGGTAAGAGTCGGCAAAAACTGCGTTATTTTCGGCAAAACAGAGCCGTCTGATTACCCGGACGCGGCACTCGAAAGCGGACAGAGCATAGTGAAAAAAATAAATGCAAATGGGGTGAGAGCATGAAAGCGGTCGGCATAATATTGGCAGGCGGCAAAAACGAACGCCTAGGCGAGCTTACACGAAGCCGCGCAACCTCCGCGCTTCCTGTGGGCGGCTGTTATCGCGCGATTGACTTCCCGCTAAGCAATATGACAAATTCTGGAATTTCTAAGGTAGCAATCATCACGCAGTACAACTCGCGCTCTCTGCACGACCATTTGTCCAGCCCAAAATGGTGGGACTTGGGAAGCAAGCAGGGCGGCATGTTCATTTTTTCGCCGTACCAAAGCGGCGAGGGGCCTATGTGGTTTAGGGGAACTGCCGACTGTATTTACCAAAATATCGCCTATCTACGCCGAAGCAACGAGCCTTACGTGGTAATTTCCTCGGGCGACTGCGTTTACAAAATGAATTACAATGATATTATCGCGTACCACGACCGCAAGAACGCCGATGTCACCATAGCCTACCGCCAAGTACCCGATACGGACGATATTCGGCAATACGGCGTAATGGAGCTAGACGCGTACGACCGTCTTACCGACCTAGAGGAAAAGCCGCTAGAGCCGCAGTCTGACTTGGCCTCGATTGGCGTATATGTAATTTCGCGGCCGCTGCTTATTGAGCTGGTAGAAACGATTGTGAGCGAGGGGCGGTACGACCTTGTACGCGACTTGTTTTCGCGTTATCGCAAGCGTTTACGCATTTACGGCTACCGCTACGATGGCTACTGGCGTAATTTGGGCAGTATTCATTCCTATTTTGATTGCAACATGGACTTTTTACGCCGCGATGTCCGCAACAATTTTATTACACAGCACCCCTATATCAAAACGAAGCCAAAGGACGAGCCGCCCGCCAAATTCAACAACATGGCGCATGTCACAAATTGCCTAGTAGGAAGCGGCACAATCCTAAACGGCAGCGCGAACCGCTCCGTAATCTTCCGCGGCGTATTCACAGGCGAACACTCCAGCGTAAACAACGCCATTCTGCTAGAGGGTACGCATGTGGGGCATAATTGCGTTGTGGAACACGCCATTTTAGACAAGGGCGTAATTGTGCATAACGATACGCGGGTAATTGGTACGCTGGAACAGCCGATGGTGATTGTGAAGGGGCAGGAATTAAGACCATGAAAAAAACCGTCCTCGTAGCGAATACGCACAAGACCATTGTGCGGATTGCGGACGTGGGCGGCGTGCTTTCTCCGACTGCACAATGGCAGCTTGCCAAGGAGCTGTTTCCCCTAGGCGACAGCCTAAACGCAGATACCCATGTTTTTGACGGCTCTTATTTTGTAAACTCTAACGGGCAGATGCGGTTTTTTATTACCGCGCTACCCGTTTTGATTTGCGAGCAGCTTACAGAAATCGGCGCGCAAGCCGCAGGCAGTGTTCACCGAATACGCGCGCTCGACACTGCCGAGCATATCCTCTTTAGAAAATACACGAAGTGCAAAAATGGGGCTAGCGTTATTATTTTTCCGCACGACGACCACGGCTTTAGGGCGCTTTATATCGAGGACGGCTTGCCGTGTGCTACTGAGCGGTTTAGTGACGAGCCAGAGTATAGGGAAAATGAGTTGGTGGGGGCATTGGGGGCGTTGCCCCTTTTCTCCGACTGTATGATTGTGGGAATGTCGCCTCGAAGCCTTGACAGCGTTCAAAAAGGCAAAGAATCTGTGTTGCTTCTTACTTGCGAGGGCGTGGATTCTAGCTGGGTACGTGCTGTGCTAGAGGGGCATGGGCTTGAGGTACGAGAGGAAGAACTGCGGTTTTAGGAATTTCTTTAAATGAGAGGAAGCCCCTAATGATTGTCTACCACGGCGGCTACTGCGAAATTGCAACGCCCGAAATACGCGTTGCTAAAAACAAAAAGGACTTCGGGCATGGCTTTTATTGTACAGAGCTGCAAACACAAGCCGACAAATGGGCAAGGCGGTATAATACGCCGATAGTAAACGTCTACGAATATACGCCGTCTGCCGAATTTGACCTTTTGCGGTTCGACACCATGACCGACGAATGGCTTGATTTTATTGTTGCGTGCAGAAGCGATAGACCGCACAACCACGCAATTGTCGAGGGAGCTATGGCTAACGACCAAGTATGGAACTATATCGCAGACTTTGTAAACGGTGTGCTAACCCGCGAGCAATTCTGGATTTTAGCAAAATTTAAGTACCCCACGCACCAAATAGCCTTTTGCACGCCGACCGCGCTTAGTTGCTTAAAATTCCTAAAAAGCTACGAGGTACAGCCATGACAGGACGAGAGCCGAAGCTAGACAACGACATATTTTTTGTATGCTCGCTAATCGAATATATCGGCAGAGCGACAAAAAACCGCCGTGCCGATATTGTATCCTTGCTCGGAAAGAACGTACTCGCCAAGCATTTAGAGCTTGCGGACGTGTACCACTGCGAGCCGATAGAAAACACCGCCGCCGATTTGATAGAAGCGCATGGCATACCCGAGGGCGGCTTTGACAACACGGCAGGCGTGCCTAGCGTGCCTACGGCTTTTGACATAGCCAAGGTTTACAAGCGTTTAATCGTAAGCCTTGCCGCAAGCAACGGCACACCGCCCATAGACGAGCTTTTTAATGTCTACGCCTCGTGGATAAGCGACAAAATAAGCGATTATGGGTGCAGTATGTTTTACGAAAGCCCCGAATATTTATATTTGTCGTATCTTGAGGGCGAGCCGTTGAGGGATTAGTGCTTTGTGGGGTGATGCTAGTGTTTGATATGGAAAATGTTCTCGCCCTGCTAGAGGGTAATGCCGTAAAATTTACACAACACTTTAAGCTCCGCATAAAAGAGCGTAATATAAGGTTTTCCGAAGTCAGAAAGGCACTTATATCAGGAAAAATAATCGAGGAATTTCCCAACGACCAACCACTCCCAAGTATTTTAATTCTTGGGTATGCCGATAATAAACCACTGCATATTGTAATTGGAATAGACGATTATTTATTATGGCTTATTACGGTCTACGTCCCTTCAAATGAGCTTTGGGAAAATGACTTTAAAACCCGAAAGGACGATGTTCAATGAAATGCCTATATTGCAAAGGAAATATGATTAACGAAACCACCTCTGACGTTACAGATTTAAAAACCTGTATCGTAGTTATACGGAACGTCCCCTGCCATAAATGTACCCAATGCGGCGAAACCGCTTATGACCTTAGCGTGGGGGAACGGCTGGAGCAAATTATAGACAGCGTTAAGGAAACTATGATGGAAGTAGCGATAATAACCTATTCCGATAAGGCCGCTTAGGCGATTTTAAGGAGGCTGCCATGAACGCGTTAATGCCATATATCCTAGGGGGCTTGTCCCTTGGTATTCCGATAATTTTAATCGTCAGCAGGCTATTTATTGAAAAAAATGGGGTAGAAATCGACGCGGAAATCGTTGATGTACAAACCAAGCGCGTAAGAACCCAATATGGGAGCAATGATACGTACCACGCTGTTTTACGCTATGTGGTTGACGGCAAGGAATATACATTTGTAAACCCAGGCGGATTTGACACTACCACCATAGGCGAAACCATGAAGCTAATATATTATCGCAAAAATCCCGCAAGGGTCGTGGTTAAAAAGGGCGCGGCAGGGAAAATACTAAGTTTAATAGGCTGTCTTATATTCATGGCAATAGGGGTGCTTTGTATCTGGTCGGCTATAGCTGTTTAAGCTAAAAACGGCACTGTGCTTGCGGTCTTTTTGCCGCAATACTTCGTCGCAAAAAACCTTGCGTGCCGCTAGCACGCGGCGGTTTTTGCTCCTCGTCTTGCGACAAAAATCCTCACAATCACAGCACCGTTTTCAACTTAAACAACTATAATGGGAATTAACATATGATAACAAAACGAGGTGATTTTATGTCAGTTCAAGTTTCCACTCGTGTCGATACACTCACTAAGGAACGCTTTGATGAGGTATGCGGCAATATTGGTATCTCCCCCTCCAACGCGCTCAGTATCTTCATTAAAGGGGTCATTAACCATAACGGCATACCCTTTAATGTAATTATGCCTACAGAAACGCCAACGAAGCTGTCGAGGGAAGATGCGTTTGGTTGTATGCGCGGCAGGTTTGTAATGGCGGAGGATTTTAATTTGCCCTTAGACGATTTTAAGGAGTACATGGAGTGAAAATATTACTTGATACGCATGTTATGCTTTGGTGGGTCAATGAGTACGAGAAGCTCTCGCCCACGGCAAGGGCTGCATTGCTAGACCCTCGGCACACGCTATATCTTAGCGTTGCCTCGTTATGGGAAATTGCAATTAAAACAAGCCTTGGCAAGCTAAGCGAGCTTGACGGCGGAGTGAGGTATTTATTTCATAAGGTTGACGTTTTGCCAATTACTGTTTTACCAATATCCATGCCCTATATCGAAGCCGTAGAATTGCTACCGTTTATTCACCGCGACCCCTTTGACCGAATGATTATTGCTACCGCTAAAATTGATGGGCTGTCCATACTAACGACAGACGAAAATATACACAGATACGATGTGCCGTCTATATGGTAACGGAGGCTCATAAAATGTCACCAAAACTAACCGCAAAACAAGAGCTAGTCTTAGATTTTCTGAAAAAGGAAATAAAACGCAGGGGCTATCCGCCCACGGTCAGGGAAATATGTGACGCGGTGGGCTTACGCTCCACGTCTACAGTCCATGCGCACTTAGAAACACTGGAACGCAAGGGCTTTATTCGGCGTTCGCCTGCGAAAAACCGCACTACGGAAATTCTGGACGAGGATTTTTATAGCCTGCGCGAGGTGTCACATATCCCTGTTTTGGGGCGTGTGGCAGAGGGGCTTCCGCTTCTTGCCGAGGAAAATATCGAGGACACCTTTCCTATTCCCATAGATTATGTAAAAAACGCGCCTTGCTTTATGCTGCACGCAAAGGGCGATACCATGAAACACGAGGGCATTTTGGACGGTGACCTCGTGCTGGTACGTCAGCAGCCCTCCGCAAATGACGGCGACCTTGTCGCCGTACGGGCAGGGGAAACAATCCGCATTATGCGGCAGAAAGGCACGGCCGCTACCCCGACGACACACGCAGGCCCTGTGTTTCGCACACGCCCAAAATACGAATTGCTCGGCAAGGTTATTGGGCTGTATCGGCGGTATTAGCCGCTTTTCTCACCATATCATACCGACAAACACTCTCGTCTACCCTCAGCCGAATCCTCTGCTTGGGGTGCGGAGCGGAATCTATTTCCGCTCCCTTTTCGTTGTACATTTCTGTGACTATTTGTGTGAAATTCTCGCCCTTGGCGCGGACAAGCTCTATTTTGTCGCCCTTTGAAAATTTGTTGCGTTGCTCTATTTGACAAAAGCCGTCCGCGTAGCTTTCTACCACGCCGATAAAATCCTGCGGCGTGGCTTGGTTTTTTCCTACATAATCGTGGTCGTTGCCGTCCATTTTTTTGAAAAAGAAACCCGTTGTATAGCCGCGGCTGCCTACTTTTTGCAGCTCGCTTTCGTAGTACGGTATTCTGCGCTTGTACAGCTCTGGGTCGGCAAAAAAATCGTCAATCGCCTCGCGGTACGCCTTTGTTACCGCGCCCACGTAGTATTCCGTCCTCATTCTGCCCTCTATTTTGAAGCAGGAAACGCCCGCCTGCACTAGCTCGGGAACATGCGCCGCCATGCACAAATCCTTTGAGTTCATTATAAACGCGCCGCGCTGTGTTTCGTGTATGGGAAAAACCTCGCCGCTTCGTTCCTCCGTAAGCGTGTAGTTGAATCTGCACGGCTGGCTGCATTCGCCGCGGTTTGCGTTACGCGAATTAAGAAAATTGCTGATTAAGCACCGCCCAGAATATGCCATGCACATTGCGCCGTGTACGAATGTTTCTAGCTCTATTTGTGGACTTTTCTCGTCAATCTCCTTTATTTCACGCAACGAAAGCTCCCTAGCAAGGACTACACGCCTAGCGCCCAAGCCCTGCCAAAATGCCGCCGTTTCGTAGTTTGTTATATTCGCTTGGGTAGAAATATGTATCGCCAACGCGAATTTTTTCGCGCGGCTAAAGACCCCCAAATCGGAAACCAAAACCGCGTCCGCCTTGATTTTTTCCAAAAACGCCAAATACTCGTCCAAGCCCGCAAAATCGTCATTGTGGGCGGAAGCATTTACAGTCACGTACAGCTTTTTGCCGCGCGAATGTGCGTAGTCTACGGCTTCCTGCATTTCCGCCGCAGTAAAATTCCTCGACTTAGCGCGCATACTCAAAATTTTGCCGCCGATATAAACCGCGTCCGCGCCGTATTCAAACGCGTATTTCAGCCGTTCCATGTCCCCCGCAGGGGAGAGTAGCTCCGGTTTTTTCACTGCCTTGACCCCCTTGTGTTTTGGCTCGCCTTCGGCGATTTTTCATGTGCGGCTTTGCTTTGTTATTTAGGTCGAAACGTCCGTATGCACACCGCAATTCTGCTTGGAAAAATAAACACAGCTTTCACAGCTGCCCTGTGGGTGACGGTGATGTCCATGAAACGCGGAGGCATTGGGCTTGTGTTTTTTACATTTAGTCATTTTTTTTCGTCCTTTCGGGAAATATAGTTATTATAATTCTTCCCAAAAAGTGAACGAATAATTCACCTAAACCTCTTAAAAAACTCCCTCATCAACCCAGCACATTCTTCTTCACAAACGCCCTGCACCACATCTACCCTATGATTAAACCTCGGCTCGTTCAATATATTCAATATCGAACCCGCGCAGCCAGCCTTAGGATTTTTCGCGCCAAAAACCACGCGTGGTATACGCGCCTGCACAATCGCGCCTGCACACATGGGGCATGGCTCCAAAGTAACATAAAGCGTGCAGTTTTCTAACCGCCAATCGCCCATGAACTCGCAGGCTTGGTTTATGGCGGTGATTTCTGCATGAAAAAGCACGTTCTTGCGGCTTACACGCTCGTTTGCGCCGCGACCGATAATCTGGTTTTCGTACACAATCACACAGCCTATGGGAACTTCTTCCATAAGGAACGCACGCCGCGCTTCGAGCAGGGCTTCTTCAATGTAATAACTATGCTCTAGCAACCGCATTAGAATCCTTCAAATAAACATCATGCGCTCCGCCCTCGATTATGCTGGACGGCGAAACACGCGTAAGCCGCGCTTTGTCCTGAAATTCGGCTACACTTAGCGCGCCGCAGTTGCACATTGTCGCTTTTATTTTGCTTAGGGTAATGTTCAGATTGTCGCGCAGGCTTCCTGCGTACGGCACGTAAGCGTCCACGCCCTCCTCGAAAAGCATTTTTCCGCCGCTTTCGTAGCGTTGCCAGTTTCTGGCGCGTTCCGTGCCCTCGCCCCAGTATTCTTTCATATAATTGCCGCCGATATTTACGCGCTTTGTCGGGCTTTCGTCAAAACGCGCAAAATATCTGCCCTGCATACAAAAGTCCGCGCCCATAGCCAACGCGAGCGTAATATGATAGTCATGCACAATGCCGCCGTCCGAGCAAAGCGGTATATATATTCCCGTTTTTTGGTAATATTCGTTGCGCGCGTTGGCTACCTCCATTACGGCAGTAGCTTGTCCGCGGCCTATGCCCTTTGCTTCGCGCGTGATACAAATCGCGCCGCCGCCTATCCCTATTTTGATAAAATCCGCGCCGTTTTCTGCCAAAAAGTCAAAGCCCTCGCGGCATACCACGTTTCCTGCGCCTATTTTGACCGTATCGCCGTATTTCTCACGCACGAACAAAAGCACGCGCCTTTGCCATTCCGAAAAGCCCTCCGAGGAGTCGATACAAAGCACGTTCGCGCCCGCTTCCACCAAGGCAGGAATCCGCTCCTTGTAGTCGTGCGTATTTACGCCCGCGCCCACTAGATACCGCTTTTCGTCGTCAAATAACGCCAGCTGGTTTTCCTTGTCGCTGTCATAATCCTTGCGAAAAACAAACGAGGAAAGCCGCCCTGCGTTGTCGATTACTGGCAACGCATTTGTCTTATTTTCCCATATAAGGTCGTTACACTGGCTAAGCGTCGCGCCCTCCTTGGCGTGGGCGAGCTGCTCCAGCGGCACCATAAACTCCGACACAGGCGTGGTAAGCGACATGCGCGTAACGCGGTAGTCCCTACTGGTAATAAGCCCGATAAACCGCCCATTCGCCGTGCCGTCCTCTGTCACCGCCACGGTGGTATAGCCCGTTTCCTCTTTCATTTTCAAAATGTCCGCCAGTGTGCTATTCGGCTTTACGTTCAGTGTACTGGGAACAAAGCCTGCCTTATAATTCTTTACACGGCGAACCATAGCCGCCTGACTTTCTATAGACTGCGACACAAAAATAAACGAAAGCCCTCCCTCTCTCGCAAGCGCAATCGCCATCTTGTCGTCCGACACCGACTGCATGATTGCCGAAACCAACGGAATATTAAGGCTCATGGCAGGCCTTTCTCCGCGCTTGAATTTAACCAGCGGTACGGCTGTAGAAACATTCGCGGATATACATTCCGCAGACGAATACCCCGGTACTAGCAGATACTCGTTAAACGTGCTTGATTCACTTTCATAGTATTTAGCCATTGGAAACACCCTCTCGTTTTGGTTATAACTGCGCTTGTAGCTTTAACTCGTTAAGTCTAGCTTCCGTTATCCCTGCGTCCTGCCGCATAGCTTCAATAAATTCAGGATCGACATTGTTTTGAAATGCGGCTATAAGCATTTTTTCTGTGTTTTTAATGACTGCCTTTTGGGCTGCCTTTTGTTTCTGATTTTCCATAAATACTTTTATCTCGCGTAGCCCTTGTGTCCGCTTTAATGCGGCGGTGACAACATCGTCTGGGGCAACGGCTTGCTTTACTTCATTTGCAAAATCTAAGGCAAGGGGGCTTTGCACTGCTTGCATTTTAAATACCTCCTTTTGGTCTTTTATTTTTGTTTTTAAGACGATACACAAATCCCATAGCTCATGATACCTTTGCGGAAGCTGCGATTTTGTCCAATTTTTCATTTTAGGCAGTTCAATATAGTAATCGGAATATTTGTCGGGTAGAAAAAATTCTCCGCTATCATATTCTGCCCTAACAATTCGGGAAACAAATTCCTTTCGGTGCGTTAATTCTGGTAAGCTAAAGCCCAAAATGTAAACGCCTATTGTATCGGGGGCATCTGCATAATCGTCGCCCGCATTAAATTGACGGCGCATTATATTACTTGACGACAGCGTGCCGCGGACGGCAAAATCTGCTTGGCTGCCCTTTTGGATTTCTGTTGCAATGTTTATTTGCCAGCCCTCGCTTATCATATCCGCTACCATGCCGCGCGCTAACACATCTGGCAGGGATAATTCTTGTACCCATGTTTGTACAATCGGGGGTATGGGCGCAACATCATGGATTTCTCGCAGAGAATTTACAATGCCTGTAATAATATGGTTATTTTTGTTATCAGAGAATGTTACCGTTGCAACGCGGTCATTCATTGGCGATAGCTCGCCGCGTGCGGCTTCTATTTCTTGCTTGGTAAATTGAATATCCGCTATGCCGCTCCTTTTCGTTACTTGGTCTAATATTTCGTCAAGGTCTGCGGTTTGAGCTAAAATTTCCTCGTAATGCTCGCTATTGCCCATAATTTCTACGTCCACGAGAATATCGCCCTCTTTCTACGCTATCATTATAAACGGCAGGGCGTAAATTTTCAAGGTTAGGGCTTGTAAAATCACGGCGATTTGATTTTAGGGGTAATTTTGATTTTAGGGGTAATATGGCAATTCCTTGTAGGGGACGGATTTATCCGTCCCGAGGTATGCACGTTCGTCAATTCGGGACGGATAACGTCCATTAACGCAGAGCTAGGTAACCTCGGGACGGACAACGTCCATTAACGCAAAGCGAGGCAACCTCGGGACGGATAAATCCGTCCCCTACAAAAACCTTACGCACGTTCGCCACAAATTTTCAACACGTTTGCCATGAATTTCTTCCGTTTTAGAAACGATTAAACGCCGATTTAACGGATTCACGCGGATTTTCACGGATTCACGCAAATTCCCACGAGCCAATCCGCATAAATCCGTGAAAATCCGTTAAATCCGCGTTTAACCGCCTTTACATAGGGGACGGATTTATCCGTCCCGAGGTACGCACGTTCTACAATTCGGGACGGGTAACGTCCATTAACGCAAAACGAGGCAACCTCGGGACGGATAAATCCGTCCCCTACAAAAACCATACAAAAACCATACAAAAACCACACAAAAACCATACAAATTTTGCCGTCCGTGCGTTTGCCGTGTATTTTCTACGTACGTTCGCCACAAATTCCCCACAAAACCCCCACTCCCCCCTTGACATCTCCCCCCAAATATGGTAACTTTCCATTGTTAGCACTCCCCACGTACGAGTGCTAACAACCCAACCACTACATGGGGGGTGTTTTTTATTCCCGCATTAAATCTTAGAAAGTTTAAAATCCTCGAAGCGATTATCACGGACTATATCGAAACTGCCGAGCCTGTAGGCTCTCGCACTATAGCCAAAAAGTGCGGCCTAGGCATAAGCTCCGCCACTATCCGCAACGAAATGAGCGACCTCGAAGATTTGGGGCTAATCGGCCAGCTTCATACGTCTAGCGGGCGCGTGCCGTCCGAAAAAGGCTATCGCTTTTACGTAGACAGCATGATGCAAAGCCGCTCGCTTACCGCGGAGGAAGCCCTTTCCCTGCAACGTATGCTTATAGAAAACATCTACCAAGCGGAATATATGATGCAGGAAACCGCAAAGGCGCTCGCGCGGCTTTCGGGCTATCCGTCCATTGTTTCCGAGCCGTTTTTGAAAAAAACCGCCATCAAGCACATTCAGCTAGTTCCGTTGGACGAAAAATCGCTGCTGCTCGTCCTTGTCACCGACACAAAAACAGTAAAAAACCAAGTAATCAACCTGCCCTCCGCCCCGGGCTACGAAACGCTTACACAGCTCTCCGCACACCTAAACCGCTGTCTGGCAGGGCTTAGTATCCGCGAAATAAACCGCGAGCTAATAGACAAAATGCTAAAAGACTTTGGCGCGCACGCACATGTTCTTATGCCGATTTTGGGCATAATAGCAGACATGATACAGTCCGAGGACGATGTCCGCGTTTTCACCAGCGGGGTAAAAAATATCCTCGCGTTCCCCGAGTTTGCGGACAAAAACAAGGCGAAGGCCATTTTCCAAGCGTTGGAGGACAGGGAGTCGCTCTTTGCGATTTTGGGGCAGCCGTTTGAGGCCTCGGGAATACAGGTGACAATCGGCGAGGAAAACAATCTCGAATTGTTAAAGGCGTGCAGTCTTGTGAAAGCGAGCTATTCCATTGATAACCAAAGTAACGGCTGTATCGCCATAATCGGGCCTATGCGTATGGATTATGTGCAGGCGGTGTCCGTGCTTTCGGGAATATTACAAAATATTCAATACGTTATAGAAGCGTTAGAAAGGGGTGCGAGATGAAAGAAGATGAGCTTCAAGTGGAGGAATTGGAAACCTTAGAAACAGAGGAACTGCCCGAGGTTCTTGACGCGCCGAAGGAAGAAAACTATTTGGACAAATACCAGCGTTGCCTTGCCGAGTTTGACAACTACCGAAAGCGAACGGTAAAGGAAATGGCGGTGCGGTACGACGACGGAATACGCGCCGCTTGTGAAAGGCTGTTGCCCATAGCGGACAATTTTGAACGCGCGCTTGCGGCGATTGAAAATAAAGAGGACAGCGTGTACAAGGGCATAGAAATGCTTGCGCGGCAGCTTGACGGCGCGCTTGGCGAAATGGGCGTAACGCCTATTGCCATAGAAATAGGCGGCGAATTTGCGCCTAACCTGCATTACGCAGTAGCGCATACCGAGGACGAGAATTTCGGCGAAAACCAAGTAGCCGAGGTCTTGCAAAAAGGGTATACGCACAGGGAAAAAGTAATACGGCCAGTTATGGTTAAGGTAGCTAATTAAATAGGAGGTAGACTAAAATGTCAAAAATTATAGGAATTGACCTAGGAACAACAAACTCATGCGTAGCGGTAATGGAGGGCGGCCAGCCCGTAGTAATAGCCAACAGCGAGGGCGCGAGAACAACGCCGTCTATAGTGGCGTTCACAAAAACAGGCGAACGACTAGTAGGCGAAACCGCCAAACGCCAAGCGATTACCAACCCCGACACAGTAACGAGCATAAAACGCCAAATGGGTACAGATTTTAAGGTAAAAATCGGCGACAAGGGCTATTCGCCGCAGGAAATTTCTGCCATGATTTTGGGCAAGCTAAAGCTGGACGCGGAAGCGTACCTCGGCGAAAAGGTAGACAAGGCGGTAATTACCGTGCCTGCGTACTTTACCGACAGCCAACGCCAGGCCACAAAGGACGCAGGAAAAATCGCAGGCTTGGAGGTAGAGCGTATTATAAACGAGCCTACAGCCGCCGCGCTTTCCTATGGCTTGGATAACGAAAAAGAGCAAAAAATAATGGTGTACGACCTAGGCGGCGGCACCTTTGACGTAAGCATAATAGACATAGGCGACGGCGTTATTGAGGTGTTGGCGACTAGCGGCAACAATCGCCTTGGCGGAGATGATTTTGACGACCGCGTAATAAAATACCTCGTGGAAGAATTTAAAAAGCTGGAAAACATGGACTTGTCGCAGGACAAAATGGCAATGCAACGCCTAAAGGAAGCCGCCGAAAAGGCGAAAAAAGAGCTTTCTACCGTGATTACCACGAACATTAACCTGCCATTTATTACCATGAATCAAGACGGGCCGAAGCACATGGACTTGAATTTAACGCGCGCAAAATTTGACGAGCTTACAAATGACCTTGTAGAAAAAACAATGGGGCCAGTGCAAACCGCGTTAAAAGATGCCGACCTATCGCCGTCAGACCTCGACAAGGTGCTTCTCGTGGGCGGTTCTACGAGAATACCCGCGGTACAAGAGGCCGTAAAAAAGCTAACTGGCAAAGAGCCGTTTAAAGGCATAAACCCCGACGAATGTGTCGCGCTAGGCGCGAGTATTCAAGCAGGGAAATTGGCAGGAGATGTAGGCGCGAGCGGCATTATGCTCATGGACGTTACGCCGCTTTCGCTTAGTATCGAAACAGAGGGCGGCATAGCCACACGCCTAATTGAACGCAACACCACCATTCCTGCGAACAAAAAGCAGACCTTTTCCACAGCGGCAAATAACCAAACCGCGGTTGACATAGTAGTCTGCCAAGGGGAACGCACGCTTGCGCGCGACAATAAGGAGCTTGGGCGTTTTCGCTTAGACGGAATACCGCCAGCCATGCGAGGTATTCCGCAAATAGAAGTAACCTTTGACATAGACGCCAACGGCATAGTAAATGTTTCCGCCAAAGACCTTGGCACAGGCAAGGAGCAGAAAATCACAATCGCGGCTTCTTCCAATATGTCCGACGCGGACATAGAACGCGCGGTGAAAGAAGCCGAGCAGTTCGCCGAAGCCGACAGAGTACGCAAGGAAGCCATTGACGCTAAAAACGAAGCGGAATCACTTGTTTACCAAACAGAAAAGCTGCTCACCGACATGGGCGAAAAGGTAAGCGACGAGGACAAGGCGAACATTCAAGCGGAGATGGAAAAGCTAAAATCCGTAGGCGTTTCCATGCACGGCGAAACAATGAACGAATCCGACACGCAAGCCCTAAAGGCGGCAATCGAGGCGTACACGACTTCGCTAAACGAGTTTTCGCAGAAGCTGTATTCTGCCGCTTCACAAGCCGCGCCCGAAGAACCTACGGACTATGGCCCAAACCATGACGATTCCGTAATAGATGGTGACTTCACAGAGAAGTAAGGTGACTTAAAATGGCGAATAAAAAGGATTATTACGAGCTACTAGGCGTGGGGCGTGATGCAAACGAGGCGCAGTTAAAAAAGGCGTATCGCGCAATGGCAAAGAAGCACCACCCCGACAACAATCTTGACAACAAGACCGCCGCCGAGGAAAAAATGAAAGAAATAAACGAGGCGTACTCCATTCTCAGCGACTCTGGCAAGCGTAAAACCTACGACCAGTTTGGTCATGCGGCGTTTGAACAGGGCGGCGGCGCGGGAGGCTTTCATGGCGGCGTAGATTTTAGCGATATAATCGGCTCGTTTTTTGGCGGCGGCGGCGGAATGGACTTTGGCGATATATTCGGCGGCGGCGGGCGTTCCCGCCCTCGCCCGCGCCGCGGGGCAGACCTACAGTCGCGCCTCAATATTAAATTTGAGGAAGCCGTTTTCGGCGCGACAAAGGAAGTACAGCTCCAGTCATACGAGGCCTGCTCCACCTGTAGCGGCAGCGGCGCGAAGCCAGGCACATTTGCCGAAAGCTGTAAAAAGTGTAACGGCACGGGCAGTGAGCGTATTACCCAGCAGAGCTTTATGGGAATAATGACGAAAATTGTACCCTGTACGGCGTGTAAGGGCGAGGGCAGAATAATAAAAGATGTCTGCACCACCTGCCGCGGACAGGGGCGCGTCCGCACGACCAAGACCCTAGAGGTAACCGTGCCGAAGGGCATAGACAACGGCCAGAGTATTCGCCTGGGCGGCAAGGGCGAAATGGGCGAAAAGGGCGCGCCGCCAGGCGATTTGTATATCACTGTAGCTGTTTCGCCGCACAAGCTGTTTACGCGTGACGGCTTACAGCTCCACCTAGAAATTCCCATTACATTTGTACAAGCCGCCCTAGGGGACGAAATTTCCGTACCCTTGCTTGACGGCGAGTCTGTGAAGCACAAAATAACCGCAGGTACACAGCCAGGCACAATCGTACAGCTACGCGGAAAGGGCGTGCCGAACGTACACAATCCGCGTTCCGTGGGCGATTTGATTGTTAAGCTGAATGTGACTGTGCCGACGGCGTTGAATGACAAGCAAAAAGAGATTTTGCGAGGCTTTAATGACGCTATGGGCGAGGATTATGTAAATCATAAGAAGAAGTGGTTGGATAAGGTTAAGGGGTATTTTGGGTAGGGGGGGGAGAGGTAGGGGGTAGAGTAAGACCTTGGGGGCTTTGCCCCCAAACCCCCACTGGGGGGAAGGTTTCCCCCCAGACCCCCG
>WRLD01000051.1 GCA_009777845.1 Defluviitaleaceae bacterium | reverse complement strand
TGCGTATCAACGGACACTGTAACGGTTTTTGTAGGGGACGGATTTATCCGTCCCGAGATTACCTCGCTCTGCGTTGGTCGGCGTGCGGTGTTGTCTAAGAAAACCACTTAGACAACACCTTACTGCCTGCTTAATAGACGTTACCTGCCCCGAATTGACGAGCGTGCGCACCTCGGGACGGATAAATCCGTCCCCTACAAAAACCTGCAAGTCCCCTACAACAGATGCAATATTTTCATCTACGTTTCGCTCCTGCTGTGCCTCTCGCCCTCTGTGCCTCTGTGCGAATTACTGTGTGAAAAATTCTTTTAAACCAAAGAACGAGGCTTTACACTTTACCCACGTTCATTATTTATCAAAAAGATTTTTCACACAGAGACACAGAGGCACAGAGGGAACGAGGCACAGCAGACAATAGATGTGGATTTTAAAGACAATTAAACACGGATTTAACGGATTTACACGGATTACGCGGATAAAAAAACGCGCCAGATAAAATCCGCGAAAATCTGTGTAAATCCGTTAAATCCGCGTTTAATCCATATATTTTTGTAATAACTAAATAAAGACATAGAACGCAGTTTACGCAGACAGAATCCGCGGAAATCCGCCAAATCCGCGAAAATCCGCGTTCCATGCCTTTAAATCCACGCCCCATTCTCACTAAAAAGGACTGATTCCCATGCCAAAACCAACAAAACCACCAAAACCACCAACCACAGCCCCATCTGACATAGAAAACGGCTTAATCGCGAACGGGCATTTTCCCATTGCGGGGGTAGACGAGGTAGGCCGCGGCCCGCTGGCTGGTCCCGTCGTAGCTTGTGCGTTAATTCTGCCGCAGGGCGTAGTTATCGAGGGCGTTAATGATTCCAAAAAGGTATCGGAAAAAAAGCGCGAGCGGCTCGCGGTGCTTATCAAGGAAGCCGCAATTTGTTACGCGTATGGCATAGTCAGCCCGAGCGAAATTGACAGACTAAACATCTTGCAGGCGACGCTTGCGGCAATGGCTATGGCTATAGACGGGCTAGAGACCACGCCAAAATTCGCGCTGGTAGACGGCACAACGCCGCCCAAATGCGCTTGCAAGGTCATTTGTGTGCCGCAGGGAGATGCCGCCAGTCATTTGATTGCGGCGGCTAGTATTTTAGCCAAGGTAAAGAGAGATACTATGATGAAAGAGCTTCACAGCCTGCACCCCCAATATTCGTGGGACGCAAACAAGGGCTACGGAACAGCGGCGCACCGCGAAGCAATCAAGAGCTTTGGGCTTTGCAGCGAGCATAGGAGAACATTCTGTGAAAGATTTTAGCGATTACAAAACGGTGGGCGTACGCCGTTTTAACGAATTACAGGCGGGCGACATTTTTAAGGCGACCATTCACAATATTCGCCCGAACGAGGTAACAATCCGTTTTAGTGACGGCAATACGTACACCGCGCGCTCGTACGTACTGCCCGAGGCGCGTATCGGCGAGGAGAGCCTTTTTGTCGTGCAGGAAAACGACCTAGAGGGGCGAATTGTCCTGAAAATGGTAAAAATCGCGCCGGAAATATTACGCAAAAACATGTTGACACAGGCGTTGTTGAACGCAGGGCTTGCCCCAACGCCGCAATCCTCTGAGCTTGCGTACAGAATTTTAATGAGCGGCCTGCCTGCCGACACGCCGACGCTGCAAAGAGCCGTGGCGTTGCTAGCGGAGCTAGGCATTGACGAGATTATCGCACTATTATTGGAAGAAATACCAGAAACACAGAAAAACGTGCCGCCACCTGCGCGGTTTACGTTTGATATGAGGGTTTAAGAAAGGGAGCTGTTGACATGACAGGAATAATCGGAGCAATGGAAATAGAGGTAGCGAGCCTAATCGCCAACCTGCAAGACAAGACCGAAAAAACCTACAGCGGCATAAAATTCTTTTCGGGCAAATTTGAGGGAGCGGACGTTGTTATCGCACAATGTGGTATCGGCAAGGTAAACGCCGCCATATGCGCGCAAACCATGGTACTTATGTATTCGCCCACGCTTATTATCAATACAGGCGCGGCAGGCTCGCTTTCCGACAAATTGAAAATAGGCGATATAGTAATCGCCGCGGACACGGTTCAGCACGATTTTGACGTTACGCTTATTGGCATTGAAAAAGAGGTAATTCCGTGTACGCCTAGCGTTGTTACGCGCCTGACCCACGCCGCACACGGTAGCTGTCATATAGGAACAATCGCCACAGGCGACCAGTTTATCAGCTGTGCCGCTAGGAAAAAGGCAATCGCGGACGAGCTTGGGGCAATCGCCTGTGAAATGGAAGGCGCGAGCATTGCGCGCGTGTGCCTGCTAAACAACGTGCAAGTAGGCATTGTTAGGGCTATTTCCGACAACGCCAACGACGATGCAAATTTTGACTTTAACGAGTTTTTACAAGAAGCGGTGGAAAAATCGGTAAAAACGCTAAAATTATTTTTTAAGAATTAAAGGCATGGAACGCGGATTTTCGCGGATTTGGCGGATTTCCGCGGATTTTTTCTTGCGACAATAAACAGCGTTGGAATACAAATTTTATCCATGTAAATCCGCCCTACAAATTGTAGGGGACGGATTTATCCGTCCCGAGATTACCTCGCTTTGCGTTAATGGACGTTACCTGCCCCGAATTGACGAGCGTGCATACCTCGGGACGGATAAATCCGTCCCCTACAAAAAACCTGCAACTCCCCCCACAACAAACGCAATATTTAAACCTGCGTTTATTGTCTGCTGTGCCACGCTCCCTCTGTGCCTCTGTGCCTCTGTGTGAAAATCTTTTTGATAAATAATGAACGTAGGTAAAGTATAAAGCCTCGTTCTTTAGTTTAAAAGATTTTTTTCACACAGAGGCACAGAGGCACAGAGGGAGCGAGGCACGGCAGACAATAGATGTGGACTTTAAAGACACTTAAACGCGGATTTAACGGATTTTCACGGATTTGGCGGATTGGCTCGTGGGAAAATATATCGCCGTTTAGCAATTTACGTGGACAAAATCCGCGTAATCCGTGTAAATCCGTGTTGCCCTTGCCTTTTAAATCCGCGTTCTATCGCCGTTTATTAAATCCGCCCCCGACAAAAAACCTGCAACTACCCCCTACTCCCCCCGTTTCTCCGCCTCCTTAGCACTAGGATAAGCAATCCTCTCATGGTACATGCCTTTCAGCACGCGGAAAAACGACTGCTCTATCGTGCCTACGTCCCTTATACTCAGCTGGCTGTCGGCGAGCTGTCCGTCATTCAGCTTTCTGCGAATAATGGTTTTTATGGTTTCCTCTACCTCGTCCACCGAGTTTATTTTGGGAATCATGCTGCGGACAGCCGCTTCTACAGAGTCCGCAAGCATTACGCACGCGGATTCCTTTGTTTGCGGAATAATGTGGGGGTAGCGGAAGTCCTTTTCTGCGCAGGCCTCGTCCTTTTCGCACGCCTTTGAATAAAAATAGTGTAACAGGGTCGTGCCGTGGTGTTCGGTGATAATATCGCGTACAAACTGCGGCAGACGGTGTTCGCTCGCAAGCGTAAGCCCGTAGGAAACATGCCTCATTATTATTTGCGCGCTGTTTTTGGGGTCAATGAAGTCGTGGGGGTTTTCGCCGTCTAGGTTTTCCACAAAGTAGTGCGGGAATTTTAGCTTGCCTACGTCGTGATAATAGCCGCCGACACGCGCCGCGTGGGCGTTCGCGCCTATGTCAAGTGCCGCCGATTCTGCCAAATTGGCTACAATTAGCGAGTGGTGATACGTGCCTGGAGCTTCGATTGTGAGCCGCCGCAGTAGCAGGTTTGTTGGATTGGTTAAATCTAACAGCTTGATGGGCGTTACTACGCCAAAAAATGTTTCCCATAGCGGCAGGCTTCCCATGCACAAAAAGACAATGAGTATAGCGCCCGCGCCCGCAAAGCCCGCGGTAATCAAGGCATCTGTGATATTCTCGACATCACGCTCTACAATCAGCCTAACCGCAAGCGACAACGCAACCATAATCAGGGACAAAACAAGCCCCACCCAAATTGACTTGGCTCTGTCGGTGGTGTATCGCGAAAACATGCAAAACAGCAGGCTTGCGGACGAGCAAAACAGTAAATAGGTTAAATCGCCGTCTACGATAAAAAAGCAAATAATAATAAGCGCGGAGGAAAGCACGGCGGCGCAACGCCTGTCCACCAAAATAGAAAGAAGCATAGGGAAAATCATAATAGGCAAAAACTGGAACGAAAAGCTGCCCAACGTCCACACAAGCGCGATAGTGAGCAAATACAGCGTAAGCAACAGCAACGCCTCGCGCGAATTGGTAACTATACCCTTATTGTAGGAGGCTATATACATAAAGCACGCCAAAAACAGCATAAGCACAAGGAAATATACGCCCAAAATCGCCTCGATATTGTCCATAAGCGACTCTGGCGCGAGCATATCTAGCCGCGCGAGCGTGTCATAAATTTCCTGCGTGACTATTTCGCCCTCGTCCACGATAATATCGTTTTCGTAAATCATAACTATTTCAAAGTTGTTTGCCGCCGCGTTAAAATTACGCTGGTTAAGCTCCTCGTTTGGCACGGCGTTGGGGCGTAACGAAAACAAAATAATATATTCCGCCAAATCGTACTTTTCGCGCTCCAAGGCGTACTCGTTTAACGCCATATTCACCGCAATACGCGTCAAAAAATCTACGTCCTGTATGACCTCCGTGGTCTGGATTCTATGCGATACGGCTTCTATAGCTTCCCACATATTGGCAAAAATGCTGTCCTCTAGCTCTACGATTATTTCCTGCTGTTCGCTGTCGTATCTAATAGGCAAATCGGCAAAGGGCGTAAGCCCCCTATCCTGCCACATGGGCTGCTCTGGCTGTAGCGGAATGGTCGGAAACTGCGGCACTGGCATACTTTCTAATAGGGCGCTCGCTCTGTCGCGCTCCCACGCCGAGCGTGCCGCCTCGGCTTCACTATTGTGGGCTTGTACAGCTTCTTCCCATGCAATTACGGCGGCCTCGTACTCCGCGCGCTCGCGTGCATAGGTCGTCCTAATTTCTTCCAGTTCAAGACGGCGAAAGCCCAGATTATTGGCTACTATGTCCCATTCCGTGATGTCTACCGTAAAGCTCTCCGCAAGCCCCTCAGCAAGCACGCGCGCCGCCTGTCGGTTACGCTCTGTTTCTACCGCGTTTTCTATGTCCCGCGGGGCGCGTACCCTCGTTTCCGACACCATGCCTACTTCTATTTCCAGCCCTGCATTAAAATACGAACCAAGCGCGATTGCCAGGCACGTCACAAGAAAGGCTATGAGAATTAAAACGGCGTTAAGCGTGTTTTTTTTCATGGGAATCACCTAATGTCTTTTGGATTTATTCTTGTCCGCCTTATCATATGCGTTAATGATTTTTTGCACAAGGGGGTGACGTACTACATCGCGGCTTGTTAGCTGAGAAATTCCTATGCCGTCTATTTTGTCCAGAATTTTTACGGCTTCCTTTAGGCCCGAGGTTTTGCCCTGCGGCAGGTCAATTTGGGTGACATCGCCAGTAATTACCGCCTTGGAATCGTTGCCTAGGCGCGTGAGAAACATTTTCATTTGCTCGGGCGTGGTGTTCTGCGCCTCGTCTAGCACGATAAACGAATTGTCAAGCGTTCGCCCGCGCATATACGCAAGCGGCGCGACCTCGATTAGATTCCGCTCAAAATTGCGTAAAAATGTTTCCGCGCCCATTATATCATGTAACGCATCATACAACGGCCGCAAATACGGGTCTACCTTTTGCTGCAAATCGCCAGGCAAAAAGCCTAGCTTTTCGCCCGCTTCTATGGCAGGGCGCGTGAGAATAATGCGGTTTACTTCCCCTGCGCGAAACGCCGTAATTGCCATAGCCATGGCGAGGTAGGTCTTGCCCGTACCCGCAGGCCCGATTGCAAACACGATTGTATTTTTCCGTATTTGCTCGATATATGTCTTTTGCCCCACGGTTTTTGGCTTAACTGGCTTTCCTGTTATTGTATTACAAATTGTGTCGTCATGCAGCTTCTCTATTTGTTCGTGTTCGTCCTCTAGCGAGGCAATGGCATAATTTACCTGTTGCTCGGAAATGATTTCGCCCTTTTTCGCCAACTGGACAAGGTGCTGTAGGATTTTTTCCGCTTTCTTGGGGTTTGCCTTAGGCGTATTAGGCATGGCATGTACACCGTCGTCACGCGCGATTATTGTCACGGCGAAGGCCTGTTCTATCTTCTTTACATGCTCGTCCAATTTTCCAAAGACGTTGTGAATTAGGGTTGTGGGAATTTCCAAGGGTCAACGCTCCTTTTTTGGTGGGTTTTGGGGGGTGGGGTTATGGGGTGGGAATGGGGGTGGGGCAGTTGTGGGGGCGGAGGTCGTGGGGGAAATCGGGGGTGAAGTCGGTGGCGTGGGCTTGGCTCTCACTCTCACTGTGGCTCTCGCTTTGCCCTCGGACACGTTGGGGGTCGAAGTCGAAATAACCACCGCTTTCTGCTAATCGGGTATTTTGCCAACCTATGACATCATCTCGGCTTTGCATGAAATTATTCCAAACATACAGCCTTGATAGGTTTTTGTTATTTGACACATCTAGCGAGGTCAAATTGCTATAAACCAAAACCAAATACTCCAAATTCACATTGTTGGACACATCTATTGACGTTAAAGTATAAGTCCAAGGCAAAATCAAGTCTCGCAAATTTATGTTTTGTGTAACGTCCACTTTTACAAGTGGCACATTTTGTGCCACTACAGTTATCAAATTCGGATAATTTGATAACTCAAGCTCCGTTAAATGATTGCCGTCAACACATAAAACAGTCATTGCCGTAAAATATTTGAGTGCGGAAAGCTCTTGCATGTCTTGTATTCCAAGATGACAAAAATGTACATACTTTAATTTCGCCACCTCATGCTCATAAATACGGTCATAGGGCAATCCATATAAATGTGCGAAAACCCTTTCGCGAACATGGGGCGGAAATTCCTCCGTTATATCATTAAACACACGCTCCCTAACCACAATATCTTGATTAAGCCAGTACGGCTCGTCCTCGTCCCAGTGTGATATAACATGCGCCGCCTCGGTATATATGCCCTCGCCCGACACAATGACGGTATAGTTGCCTGCGGGCATTTCGGCATAAAAATTGCCGTCTGTTACTTCTATGGTGTCGAGTATATCAAAATCTAGGAAATCTAGCCATTCCTCGTCCTCTAGCATTTCGGGGTCGAGGTAGTATAAGCCGTCTATTATTTGTAGGGTAAGCGTACCCTCGTAGGGCGTAAGCTCGGCAGGCTCGTCACTCGCGCCGACAAGGGCAGGTACGCGTATTCTACCGCCGAACATGGAAAATCTGTTCGGCTCTTGTGGTATGGGTACTAGGCGTAATGTGTCAAGACGTGTAGACACGCCCTTTTGTATAATTAGCGTGGTTATGTCGGTAGGTGCGAAGCCCTCGGCTTGTACACGCAGTGTGTGCCAGTTTTGGCGTGAGTCGGTGTCGTTTACTTCGATATTGTCAAAGCGATAGAAGCCTTGTGACTGTGTGTGCGTGGTGGTTTGTGCTGTGGGGTTTCCGTAGATGTAGCGTGTTATTTGTGCATTGGCTAAGGGTATAAGGCTGTCGTGTTCATGCGCGACAAGAAGCTGACCTACAAGGCTAGCATCGCGGTGAACTAATAAGCCCGTGGCATGTTGCGCCCTCTGCAAAGCCTGTAGTGCATTAACTTGATATATCGAGCCACTGGTAGACCAGTCTTTGCCCCTATTGTCGGTCAGTCGGTCGCCCACGAACCAACCAGCGGCAGGGTTGCCCAACAAGAGGGATTTAATGGTATCCCCTTTTATTTCGGGGTTTTCTTCCCACATTATTTGTAAAATGCCTGTGACAAGGGGTGCGGCTATTGATGTACCGCTTAATATGTCGTAATTTCCGTATTTTGCGTTACTCATCGAAACGGTGGTATAAATATCTTGCCCCGGTGCGTTTATATCTACCACTGTACCGTAACCGCTCCACGGAGCGACAGAGCCCTTTCGGTTACTAGCGCCTACAGTTATTGTTCGGCGTTCTAATCCCATTCTAGCTACAACTGGTAAATGTGCATGCGAAAATGCAACGGTATGGTTTGCGTTGAGTGGCGGAGTAGTATCGTCCGTGCCTTGTTGCCCTGTAATTTGAACGACAACGAAATCGTAGCCAAGGGAGAGAAGCAACGCCATTCTGTCGCTTAGAGCGATACTGACATTGTCGTATGGTGCGTTCCGTTGACTACTAAACATACTTACATTAACCACTTTTACACCATTTAGAACAAGCCACTCCAAACTCTCAACCATGCTGTCCCTGGTTGAGTGCCTAAACTCCATTCCGCCATTGCCATCATCTACATATCGAGATAAGTTAGCGACATACAGGGATTCTCCGCTGATATTTGTCGCCCCTGCTAGTCCCTTATTGTTATTATGCACGGCGGCAATAGCTCCCATGACATTAGTACCATGCGACATGTTAAGAAAGGTATCCGCAGGGGAGCTTATATTCTCTAAAGGAATATTCGGCAAATCCTCATGTATTGTGAAAACATTTGTGTCCATTATGCCTACCTTGATATTGTTTCTTTGAGGGCTTTGAGCAAAGCGAGAAATCGCCCACGCTTCAGGTAGATTAACAGCACGATGCCCCCACTCATAATCAATGTAGCGGCGAAAGGGCCACCGTGAGGTGGGGTCCTCCTCTCTCTCCGTCCACCAAGGGTCGTTTGTTAGCGTAGGATTAAAGGGCGGTACTTCCATGCCAAGCGAATAAATTTCGTCAAGCCTATCAGTGTAGAATACTCTAAACAAATCGGGATATTCTGACAACATTCTTTCGCCTAAAGCCTCTAAATCTTCCACTGTTTCTTGGGCTGGTACTTGTACGGTATAGCTACCCGTGATTGTAGATTGCCCTATAATTACTCCGTCTATAGTGGCTACGGCTTCCGCAACACGCTCGGGTGTTATGCCTGCGGTTATAAGGTCTGCACCGTCAAGCCAAACTGTACTAAATATAAGCCTATCCCCCGCATATCTATGCCCTACTTCGTCAGTAATTTGGCTGAAATACTGGGAAGGTGCAGAAAAATTAAGGTCAATTTTATGCGGTACTTGCGGCACTACATAATCGGCGGACTTGCCCTCTGTGTCGAGGACAGTCAATACTATATGGTTATCGCCTTTCATTAGCGGTATTCTACCAGTGCCAAGCTCGTCTAGCGCGTCACCGTTAGCCCATATCGTGCTGAAATACTCGCCGTCGTTTATAGTATACTTTACGAGTGCAATTTCCGCACCTATACTAGGCTCGGCGAAATACTCAAACGTCACGTTACCCACTTGCGTTTCACCGTCTGGAAACTCCGTAAGCACCTCGATAGTAGGCATATTGTCGGGGGAGTTTTTCATTAGCTCCTCTAGCGAATAACCTACTAGCCACCGCAAAAGGTCTACAATATCCCTAGCGGTTGGCAGACGGTCTATGCCTAGCACGTTGCCTAGTCGTAGGTCTTGTAGCCCAAAGTTTACATGCCCTGCGGCAGCCCTCGCCAACCAGACTACCTCAAGCGAGGAAACATGCCCCTCACCGTTACTAGACACCGCAAATAAGCGTTTCCAGAGTGCGGTTATTTCGGTGTCCTCGGTTATGTCGGTCGTTTCCTTGTCCCACGAGTCAAAAATCCAGCCATCGAATCTAAGCATAAGCATGGGCGGCGCGGCGTTTCCGCCCACAGGAATCACCTGCACTAGCTCGCCTCGTCTTAGCTCGCCGCCGTTTGGGTTAAAGGTTACTGTTACGGTTTCTGCTTCTGTTTCTGTGGTGTTGTCGTTGCCGTCCTGCACGGCGTACACTGGCGTAAAGACAAATACTGCGGTTACTGCTAGTAGCAGTAATGATGTTAAAAATAGCTTTGCACTTCTCATGTACATTCTCCTTTTTTACTGTATATTTAATTTCCTACCTACGGTACAGTAATCGGCACTTGCCTATCTATCCTCTCGTTCGTAACAATCAGCGTCTTTACATGCAGTGCGTCGTCTGCCTCGCTAAATGTCGTTTGGCGGTCTATGATGTCGATTGCGAAGTCAAATTCGCGGATTATTCGGCTCGTCACCATTTGCTCGGCAAGGATTTTGGCTTCTTCTAGGGTACGCGTGCGCGGCTGCGGAACAAACTCCATGTAGCGTTCCGTCACAAACACAAAGGGCAACGGATAATTGCCGCCCGCGCCTATTTGCTGGTGCGTAGTTATTCTATCATATGAATCAAAGGAATTGCCACTACTAGGCAAAAATATTCTCTTATTTGCAAAAAGTAATTGCACGGCGCGAGTGTTTTTTGTTCTTCCAGTAAATACCTTTATGTCGTATGTAAGCGGTACGGTTATTTCTAAGGTATGGTATCGCCTAGCCCAAACCTCCGCATAGGCATGTACGTAAACAAGCGGCGAATCGGGCATATTTGGGTCAAGCTCCAAAATGCCGCTGACGAGCATATCGCCCTCCCTCACTACGTCATTTACACGCACAAACGGCGCGCCCGCGCCAGTGACAATGCCTGTAATTAGCCCCTCCTTGGAAGCGATTACATGCACTGGCGTTTTCCTGTCGAGAATTTCCTGCGGCTCTAGCCCCTCGGCTACTAGAATTTTTGTGCGTGTGCCGCGCGTATGCACGTCCGCAAAGCTAATTTGTGTGAAATTGTTTACCAGCGCGTTTTGTAGCTTTCTGTCGCTTAGGGAAAACTTAAACGCCCCTGTCCGCAAGCCCTCGCCCGCCAGAAATTCCATAATGGAATCGTGCGTTACTACGCTGTTTCCCTCTATTTCTATACGCCAAACAAAGGACGAAAGCGCGAACAGCCCAAGCACAAAAAAAATAACGCCGCCCATCAAAATTTTACGCTTGCGGTAGCGGTGCATTAAAAAAGGAACGCCGCTTTTTGTCACTATTTTCATGCGGCATTTTGTCTTTTTGGCACAGCCTCGCAGCATTTTGTAGCCGCGAATACTCACATTAAGCTCTATGCCCTTTTCCGTGCGTTCCACGTTCCACAGGTAGATTCCGCGGTACGCCGCCATGTTCAAAAACCGCTCGGCGGAAAACCCCGCGACCGCAATCCGTACGTATCCTTTTGTGAATTGCCATAGCTGTACCATGCCCGCCCCCTAGCTGTATTTTATCCCAGAAATTAGCCCATGCACTAGGACATTTTCCGTGGTTATTTGGCGTAGCCTTAGCCGCTCGCCCTCGATTGTCATTATTCCCTCGCGGGTATGTATGCGTATTTTTGTTTCGGTAAATTCCAACAGATTTTTATAGTTTTCTATGCTAATTTCATTACGTCCAGTAGCCGTCATCAAGGGCATATCCAGCGCGATTTCCTTCGGCAACGATAGTATATTGACCGCTTTTTCCTTTAATTTCCGCATAGTACCGCCCTTCTTGCGTGGTATGTGTAGTAATATTTATGATGGGCGGAGGGGATTTATACATGTTGAAAATTTGGGGAATTTTATTTATAATGGGGGTGTACTCTAATAAAACAAAGGGGGTGTCTGCCAATATGGCTAGTGAAGCAAGCTATAGGATTGAGGACATAGACTTTTCGGAGCTTATGGATTTGCGGGTGGATTATGCCTTTAAGCGAATTTTCGGCGAGGGCGAGGATATATTTTTGATTTCCTTGCTTAACGCGATATTTGAGAGCAAGAAGCTACCGAGGGTTATACGGTCGTTGACGGTGGCGAATCCGTTTTTGGAGAAGCAATCAAAAGGGGATAAGCTGTCTATACTGGATATAAGGGCGGAGCTTGATGACGGCGCGATTATACTCGTTGAAATGCACTTATACGGCATTGACGAAATAAAATATAAGACGATACGCTCGTGGGCTAGGACGTATGGCGAGGAATTAAAAGAGAGCGAGCTGTATTCCAAGCAACCGCCTGTGATTTGTGTGACGTTTGCGAATGGCTCGTTGGACGGCACGGATAGTGGGAAAATACACAAGTGCTGTAAAATTATGGATATTGACGATAGTACCGTTTTTTCTGATGCTTTGGAGTTGCATTATATTGACATGAAAGCGTTTGTGCGTGCGATTAACGAAACGGACGGCATAGAAAAGGGCGAAACCTTGGACAGTATGCTTGCCAAGTGGCTTGCGGTTATTACGGAAAAGGATATTAAGGATAAGGGCATAATAAGGGGAATTTGTGAGGAAAAGGAGGAGATTAGTATGGTCGTTTCTACGTTAGCGAGATTGAGTGAGGATAAGCTCGTGCGGCAGGCGTATCAAAGACGGCAGGACGATGTGGTTATTTTTAATATAAAAGAGCGTAGGGCGGAAGAAGATAGGCGTAGGGCAAAAGAAGATAGGCGCAGGGCAGAAATAGCGGAACGCAGAGCAGAAATGGCAGAAACCGCCCTTGCAGGCAAGGACACCGAAATCGAATTGCTCAAACGACAGCTCGCCATGTTCACACGAAAGCAGGGGGATTAGTATGGTTACTTCTACAGTAGCGAGTATAAGTGAGGATAGGCTCGCAAGGCAAGCATACCTAAGACGGCAGGACGATATAGTTATTGCTAATATTAAGGCTCGTGAGCTAGAACAGGCGGAACGTGAGCTAGAACAGCTGGAAGCCGCCATTGCCGAAAAAGCCGCCGAAAACGAATGGCTCCGACAACAGCTCGCCATGCTTACACAAAGCCAAGGAAATTAACTCAACTAATAAGGAAATGTTAAGCAATAACTTAACGTTTCCCAAGGACAGCCAAAAAAACCATTTTTTGAGGTTATCCCGATAAACGCACGAACGGCAAAAGCGTGATGATTTTGCCGTTCGTGCGTTTGCCGTTCGTGCGTTTGGCGTTCGTGCGGTTGGCGTTCGTGCGGTTGCTGTGGCGGTTACTGGTTGCGGTTACTGTAGGGGACGGATTTATCCGTCCCCTACAAGGGCGTGCCGATTTTGTCGTTCGTGCGGTTGGTGTTCGTGCGTTTGTCGTTCGTGTGTTTGGCGTTCGTGCGGTTGGCGTTCGTATGTTTGTCGTGGCGGTTACTGTAGGGGACGGATTTATCCGTCCCGAGGTTTGCACGTTCGTCAATTTGGGGTGGGTAACGTGCATTAACGCAGAGCGAGGTAACCTCGGGACGGATAAATCCGTCCCCTACAAAACCGATAAATCCGTCCCCTACAGGGGCGTGCCGATTTTGCCGTTCGTGCGTTGGTCGTTCGTGCGTTTGCCGTTCGTGCGTTGGTCGTTCGTGCGTTGGTCGTTCGTGCGTTCGTGCGTTTTGCATTTTACCGTTCATGCCCCTGCCGTTTTGAGGTTATTTATTCATTTGCATTTTTGTGCAGGATAGGTTAAAATCTACGTTGCGTTTTATGCTTGGCTTGTTTTGCGGCAGGTCAAATAAACTATGGGGGTAATAAAAATGAAAATGAATCAACCACAAACACAATCACAATCACTAAACCAACCACACACACCAAACCAACCCCACACAAAACCCCAACCCCACCTAAAACCCTCCCTCCTCACCGCCCTACTCACACTCATTTGCCTACTATCCTTAGCTACTGCAACATACGCCACCGCACCCCCCTGCTCCTGTGACGTACCCTGCACGAGTTCTTGGGATAGCGGAGCTTTTGACGATTCCGCCGAGGGCATGGCGGGCGCGGAGTGGAGATTATATACATGCGGCGAGCTAGTGGTAGGCGGTGGATATATAGATACCGAAACTAGCAGCCCGTTGCGTTACAATATCAACGATACTGCACGTATTCGCTTTACCGCCCCAATAACCTGCGGAGAAAATCTAAGCTACCTATTCTGGTCTTTATTGTATGTGACAGAAATCGAGGGCTTGGAGTTTTTCGACACAAGCAAGGTTACGAATATGCAGGAGATGTTTAGGGGCATGAACGCCCTAACCGCCCTTGATGTATCGTCTTGGGACACAAGCAATGTTACAAACATGTCAGAAATGTTTCGCAACATGAACGCCCTAACCACCCTCAATGTATCAAACTGGAACACAAGCAAGGTAGAGTATATGTCCGGTATGTTTGCCGACTTGGGAAATTTAACCGTGCTTGACTTGTCGGGCTTTGACACAAGCAATGTTACGGATATGTCTGGTATGTTTTACTTCGCGAGTGCTTTAACCGAGCTTGACTTGTCGGGCTTTGACACAAGCAAGGTTACGGACATGTCGCGCATGTTTGAAGATGCGTACGGGCTAACCTCGCTTAATGTATCGACTTGGGACACAGGCAGTGTTACGGACATGTTGTGCATGTTTTTCGGTGCATACGGTTTAACCGCACTTGATTTGTCGGGGTGGGACACAAGCAATGTCATGTATATGGAAATCATGTTTCGCGGTGCAAGCGGCTTAACCACGCTTGATTTATCGGGGTGGGACACAAGCAGTGTCATGGATATGACTGGATTATTTCACGGCACGACTTCATTAAAAAGCATTACCTTTGGCGAAAATTTTAAAAGTGTTGGCGATTATGTACAGTATTCCACGCACGCTCTGCCCACTGTTTCCCCCGAAAACGGCAACGGCTGGCGTACCGCAGGCAACCTCGACACGCTAACCTCAGAGGATTTGTGGGAATACCTACGCACGAACACACGCACAGCCCCCATGCAGTTTGTATGGGCGAATGATTTTTGTGACGATTGCGAAAAATTCCCCTGTGTCTGTACATGCCCCTACTGCGGAGCGGCTCTGTCGGTTGACGGGAAATTTGACGATTCCCTAGACGGCATGAAAGGTGCGGAGTGGTGGCTGTACGACTGCGGCGAGCTAGTAGTAGGCGGTGGGTATATCAATAACCCCTATGACCTCGATACCCCCTATGACCCCTATGACCTTGATAACCCGTGGAACAGCCCATGGTACGACCACCGTGATAACATCACGCATATTGCTTTCACCGCCCCAATAACTGGGGGAACTTACCTAACCTCCCTATTCTCGAGATTGTATAGAGTGACGAAAATCGAGGGCTTGGCATTTTTCAACACAAGCAGTGTTACGGACATGTCGGAGATGTTTTCCTACACGTCTGCTTTAACCACACTTGATGTATCGACTTGGGACACAAGCAAGGTTACTAATATGCACTCTATGTTTCACCTCGCAGACAGCTTAACCTCCCTTGACTTATCAGCTTGGGACACAAGCAGTGTTACGAATATGGCGAATATGTTTATAGACATGGGCAACTTAACCGCCATTGACGTATCAGCTTGGAATACAAGCAAGGTTACGAATATGTCGGGTATGTTTGGTATGTTTGTACATGCGAGCAGCAAATTAACCGCCCTTGACTTATCGGGCTGGGACACAAGCAATGTTACGACTATGCAGAGCATGTTTTGGTATATGAATGGGCTAATCGCCCTTGATTTGTCGGCTTGGGACACAAGCAAGGTTGAGAATATGTCGCGCATGTTTGAAGGTGCGAATGGGCTAACCTCGCTTAATGTATCGACTTGGGACACAAGCAGTGTTACGGACATGTCGTTCATGTTTATCAATGCAAGCGGTTTAACCACTCTTGATTTATCGGGGTGGGACACAAGCAATGTCCTTGATATGAATAGACTGTTTCACCGCGCGACTTCATTAAAAAGCATTACCTTTGGCGAAAATTTTAAAACTATCGGCGATTACGCACAATCTTCCACGTACGCTATCCCCCCTGTTTCCCCCGAAAACGGCGGCGGCTGGCGTACCGCAAGTAGCCCCAACACGCTAACCTCAGAGGATTTATGGGAATACCTACGCACGAACGACACACGCACAGCCCCCATGCAGTTTGTATGGGCGAATGATTTTTGTGACGAGTGCGAAAAATTCCCCTGCGAGTGTTGCGACATTTGCGAAAAATACCCCTGCGAGTGTTGCCCCTACTGCGGAGCGGCTTTTTCGGTCGGCGGCAAGCTCGGCGATTCCCTAGACGGCATGAAAGGCGCAGAGTGGCGGCTGTACAACTGCGGAAAGCTAGTAGTAGGCGGTGGGTATATCAATAATACCACGAATAACAGCCCATGGAACGGCCGCCGCGACAATATCACACATATCCGTTTCACCGCCCCAATAACTGCGGGAACTCGCCTAAGCTCCCTATTCTCGGGATTGTATAGAGTGACAGAAATCGAAGGCTTGGCATTGTTCAACACAAGCAATGTTACAACCATGTATGGTATGTTTTGGGGTACTCTCAGCTTAACCACCCTTGATGTATCTACTTGGGACACAAGCAGTGTTGAGGATATGTCATCTATGTTTGAAAACGCAATCGGTTTAACCACGCTTGATTTATCGGGGTGGGACACAAGCAATGTTACGGATATGAGGGGTATGTTTTACGGCGCGAGCGATTTAACCACGCTTGATTTATCGGGCTGGGACACAAGCAGTGTTGAGGATATGGAAGCTCTGTTTCGAGGCACGAGTAGCCTAACCGCGCTTGACTTATCGGCTTGGGACACAAGCAGTGTGACGTATATGAGGGGTATGTTCAACGCGAGCGGTTTAACCGCGCTTGATTTATCGGGCTGGGACACAAGCAGCGTTACGAATATGGCAGCTATGTTTGAAAACGCGAGCGGTTTAACCACGCTTGATTTATCGGGCTGGGACACAAGCAGTGCTACGGGTATGACTGGTATGTTTAACGGCGCAAGCTCGTTAAAAAGCATTACTTTCGGCGAAAACTTTAAAACTGTCGTCGCTTACGTATCTCTTGGCGTGACCGCCCTGCCCTCTGTTTCCCCCGAAAACGGCAACGGCTGGCGTACCGCGAACAACCCCAACACGCTAACATCAGAGCAATTGTGGCAATACCTACACACAAACGACACACGCACAGCCGCCATGCAGTTTGTATGGGCGAATGATTTTTGTGACGAGTGCGAAAAATTCCCATGCGAGTGTTGCGACATTTGCGAAAAATACCCCTGCGAGTGTCCATGCCCCTACTGCGGAGCGGCTTTTTCGGTCGGCGGTAAATTTGACGATTCCCTAGACGGAATGAAAGGCGCGGAGTGGCGGTTGTACAACTGCGGCGACCTAGTGGTAGGCGGTGGGTATATTCACCTAGCAGACGACGGCACGAACAGCAGCCCATGGACAGCCCATCTTCTCGATGTCCATCGTATTATTTTCACCGCCCCAATCACCGCAGGGGAAAGACTGGCTAGTCTTTTCCGTAGTCTAGCCTACGTGACGGAAATCGAGGGCTTGGAGCTTTTTGACACAAGCAATGTAACAAAAATGAATAGCATGTTTGAGGGCGCGAAAAGTCTAACCGCGCTTGACCTTTCGGCGTGGGACACAAGCAAGGTTACTGATATGTACGCTATGTTTTCCGTTGCGGAAAGTCTAACCGCCCTTGACCTATCGGCGTGGGACACAAGCAGTGTTACGTCCATGAACTCGATGTTTAACTGCACGTTCAAGCTCGCCGACCTTGACCTGTCGGGGTGGAACACAAGCAAGGTTACGACTATGGGGGCTATGTTTAACTATGCGGAAGCCCTAACCGACCTTGACCTATCGGGCTTTGATACAAGCAATGTCACGAGTATGTATCTTATGTTTGACGGCGCGAGCGGTCTAACCTCGCTTGACGTGTCGGGCTGGGACACAAGCAAGGTTACGGACATGGGCAATATGTTCCGCGGCGCGAGTAGCCTAACCTCGCTTGACCTATCGAGCTGGGACACACGCAAGGTGGAATTTATGTTTATGTTTGAGGGCGCAGATTTATTGTCGAGCATTACCTTTGGCAAGGACTTTATAACTATTGGCGATTACGAATATTATCCCTTGTATGCCCTGCCCCCTGTTTCCCCCGAAAACGGCGGCGGCTGGACTACCGAGGGCAAGCCCGAAATACTGACCTCTGCCGAGCTGTGGGAATATATGCGTACCAACGATACGCGCAATGCCGCCGAGCGGTGGGTTTGGGCGGCTTCTATTTGTGATGTTTGCGAAAAAGACCCATGCGAGTGCGAGGGGGCAGACAGCGGCTTGGAAATTACCTTTACCGCAACAACAGGCGGACTAGGCTATGTCGTGACAATAACGGTGAAAAATATATCCGCCGAGCCTATAGGCGATACCTCTATAGTGGTTTTTGAGGAAAGAACCGCGCCTGCGGCAATGGGGGCTGTAACCACGTTGCCCTCGGCAATGGGCGTTATCTATGATATAAGCGGACTGGCGGTAGGCGAGGAACGCGAGTTTGTCGGCTCGTTTTCGGGACGAGTGCGTGTGGAGTTGTTTGATGAGGGGGGGAGTTGGGGGTTTGGGGATTGGGATTAAGGGCGTGGGGGCGATATGAAAGCAAAATATAATATTAGCACGCTAAAACGCAGAGGACACCCGCTTAGTGAAAAAATAAGAAAAAATGAAATTACATTGTTAAATCCTTTTGACATTTCTGACGAGGATTTTAACCAAAAACTAGCCGAACTCAATCCCGAGGAACGAGGGTTTATAACAGCTGTACGTAACAATAGGATTTTAAAAGCATAAAACGCGGATTTTACGGATTTTCACGGATTATGCGGATTGGCTCGTGCTTCTGCTGTGCCTCGCTCCCTCTGTGCCTCTGTGCCTCTGTGTGAAAAAAATCTTTCAACTAAAGAATGGAAGTTATACGCTTTACCTACGTTCATTATTTGTCAAAAAGATTTTTTCACACAGAGGCACAGAGGCACAGAGGGAGCGTGGCATA
>WRLD01000050.1 GCA_009777845.1 Defluviitaleaceae bacterium | reverse complement strand
CAACATGTCCTACCACTACGGCGCGGTATGGCTTGACTGTTAAATCGCGCGGATTGCCTAGGTAGCTGTTTGGGTCTATGCCGCGCGCCATGAATAGGGCGGCGGGGGCGTTTATTTCGTAGTAGGTGCGGTTGCGGTGTTCCTCGGGTATGTTGGTGCGGTTGTCTACTATTCTTCGACCATGGGAGTAGGCGGATTGTACGATTATTTCTTTTACTCGTTCGGGGGTTAAATCGGGGGCTTCTGCCCATATTAACGCCGCCAAAGCAGATACAGCGGGTGCGGAATAAGACGTACCGCTAAAAAATCTTATCCCCTCATCTGTAATAACAGAAATAAGAGTACCTAGAGCAACGACATCTACATATGGGCCGTAATTGCTGAAGTCTGATATAGCTCCATTTCTTGTAGAACTGCCCACCGTTATTATCCTCTTACGCAAATCAGGTTCTGTCACAAATGCAAATACACCGTTATTTCGTGCTTCCCATGTTCTATTCCCTGCGGCATGAATAATGAGAAAGTCGCTCCCCTCTTCCTCTAACAATTCATCCCCTGTCATCAATTTATTCATCGTGTCATTGTATGCAGGGAAGCGGGGTACTTCCTCCTCATCTTCTGTGAGCATGAATGGGTCTATAGGTTCTGCCCCTACAATACTGACATTTATAACGCGAACCCCTTTCTTTTTAACCAACTCTTCAAGTCCTGCCAATATCGCAGGATTCCGATGTCCGCCTATAGTTTCACGCGTTTCATAAGAGTTGTAACTATAGAGATATTCCCTATCAATATTGATTGCACCTACGGCTATTTCGGCTGTATTATGGGTGGCGGCGATAACACCCATTACTTCAGTTCCGTGTGAGCCATCGCCATGGGATTCTGGTGAAAACTTAAATGTGTGACTTGGTAACATCTGCAAGGACGGGTGTTCGTGATTAACTCCATCGTCTATTATTCCCACCTCTACCCCTTGCCGTACTTGTGCACCAAAAACAGACCAAGCCCAAGGAAAGCCAACAATGTGAAGAGGCCAACCGTGACCCAAGTGCCACCATGAGCGATTGTTTGTACGAAAGGAGCTTCCAGTAGTCACACCAGATTCAAAGAAACCACCTCCTTTAGTGGCTGTGTCGCCCGAACCAGATATACCAGCAAAGTGTCCTATATAATAAAACCTAAACAGATGGGGATAGTTTTCTAACAAATATTCGCCCTTGGCAGTAAGCCCATCTTCGTCCGTAGGGGGTACATAAATAGTAAAGAGTGTCCAACCGTTAAAACGCTCTATTTCCCCCTCAATAGTCGCAAACGCTTCGGCAATAGCATCCATATCTATATCTCCGGGGTCAGCTTGACCCACAATATCAACATAGAGCCGATTATTTGTATAATAGACACGATGAGTATCAGAAAACGCATCTTCAGCCGCGGGCATATTTGGTACAACGTAGCTTAGGTCTATACGATACGGCATATCCTCAATTTCATATGTCGCCGTTAGCCCTGCGGAATCTTCCACATGGAGTGTAAGTTTATTTTCTTGTCCTTCATATCTAAGAGGAAGCCTTGCTTGCCCCAGTGTACCCCTTGGCCCGTTTCGGTTTGTTTCTGATAGGTATACAGCTGTTTGCGAATGGCCGTACTGATACCATACCCTATCTATATACGCCCCCTCACTAGGCGTAGCTACGTACTCTATTGCTATACTACCGACAGTAAGCCCCCCACGAGGTATCTCCGACACCACCTCGATAGTAGGCATACCCACGTCACTCTCCCTATACGTAAGGTCTTCTATTCTGTAGCCCACCAAGTATTGAAGCAGCATACGCACGTCTTCCTCGGTGGGCGGTCTATCCTCGCCGTATAGGTTAGATATGCGGTAGTCGGCTATTTCATGGTCTGGGCTTCCCACTACGTTCCACGCTAGGTATATTAGGTCTTGGGTCGAGACATAGCCCAAACCGCCTGTGGACACCGCGCCGATGTTTAGCCATGTGGACATTACTACGGTGTCCTCGGTTATGTTGCTTAGGTCTTTGTCCCAGCCGTTAAAGATGCGCCCCTCGCTCGCGAATATTGGCGGCTCGGTTACTGTACCGCCGCGTGGTATTACATGGGCGATGTCGCCCTCCACAAGCCGTGACGGCACATCAGAGGTAAATGATACAACTACAGGGTCGTCGACTTCGTAAGGGTTTTGTGAAATCGCCTGTGTGGGTAGTGTGACGAGTGATAGAGTGAGTAGTAGGGTAAGTGTGACGATTGTTTTTTTTAGAGCTTTCATAAGTAGCTCCTTTCTATCTGTTAGTTATATATAGAATATATTCCCATTTTAACTAAAGGTCAAATTTAAGAGATTCAAGGGCTTTACACGGATTCAACGGATTTACACGGATTCCGCGGATTTTGTCCGTGTAGAGCCACATAACTTCGTGCAATACATGCAATCCGCAAAATCCGCGTAAATCCGTCAAATCCGTGTTTAATCACCGTTTATTAACGCACATTGTGGGGTGTGTGCAGGGGCTTGTAGGGGGCGGACTTGTCCGCCCCGAGTATTGCGAGGTCTTTTGTAGGGGGTACGCTTGCCCCATGCGATTAGCCGTCGCACCTCGGGCGAGGCAAGCCTGCCCCTACAAATACCCTGCAAATTCCCACCAAGTTGATGTTTTGCGAACGCAAAACATCAACCAATCAATCGGCGAAAAGAGGCAAAGCCCCCGATTATTCCCTCAAAACCTTACCATCAGCAACAACAAGACACCCTGCCATTATCTCGTCACTAATATCCACCTTTAGCCCCTTATTCTCATTATCCCAGAAATGCTCCAGCAACGCGAAGATATTACCAGAAAACATATTAGACGCGTCCCTTTGTACAAAACGCTCTAGGGTATTGCCGCTTATGATTAGCACGCCGTTGTCGGTGAACACGTCCTCGTCGGGGTGTGAGCCTTCGACGTTGCCGCCTGTGGAAACAGCCATGTCTACGACAATTGAGCCTGCTTTCATTTGGGCGAGCATGTCCCTTGTCACTAGCAAGGGGGCTTTTCTGCCAAAGACCTTGGCGGTGGTAATAACAATGTCGGACTGGGAGCAGACCTTGGCTTGGGCGTTTTGTTGTATTTTAATTTGCTCGGGCGTTAGCTCCTTGGCGTAGCCCTGTTCGGTTTGTCCCATTTCGCCTAGGTCGATTTTGACAAACTTCGCGCCGAGTGATTTTACTTGCTCCTCTACCACGGGGCGCGTGTCAAAGGCTTCTACTCGCGCGCCTAGCCTTTTTGCGGTAGCAATCGCCTGTAGGCCAGCCACGCCAACGCCGATAATAAACACCTTGGCAGGGGAAATAGTACCCGAGGGGGTCATCATCATGGGGAAAATCTTGGGCAACCGCGCCGCCGCAAGAATGACGGCATAATAACCCGCGAGCGAGGCCTGCGAGCTTTGTATATCCATTTTTTGGGCTAAAGTGGTACGCGGTACCATTTCTAGGCTAATTAGCTTTACGCCCGCTTGTGCAAATTCCTTCAGTAGCGGCTTTTCGTTGAACACGTCAAAGGAGCTAATATGCAGTGTGTCCCTTTTTAGCCCTGCCGCGCTTTCGGGCTTGTTTATGCGTACGACAATGTCCGCAAAGGCGTAACCGTCCTCTATGGCTTGTACAATTTTCGCGCCTGCGGCCGCGTATTCCTCGTCCGAATAGCCGCTGCTCGCGCCTGCGCCGCTTTGTACCATAAGCTCGTAGCCCATTGCCGCCAGCTTTTTTACGTCCATGGGAACAAGGGCGGTTCTTGTTTCGTCTTTTTCTATTTCTTTACATAAGAATACTTTTTTCATGCGAATCTCCATTCTTGGCACGTTCATTTAGCGCGCCATTAAAATCGTATCTTTTATTTTATAAGAAATTATACCATATGTCTACGCTTTCGGTGTATTCTAAATTGCCCGACCTCGTGGCGTTCGTGTTCCTCTAGCTGTGCGGAAATGTATTTAATGCGCGTTATGTACTTGGGAATAAGGGTTTTGTCTAGCGCGGCGGCACGTTTTTTTGTGCGAACGGCGCGCGCTTTCAGCTGTGCCAAAATTTCTTCTTCTTTTGTGAGAATTTCCTTGTAGCGTAAAAATTGTCGTTGTGCTATAATTGCTATATCAAGCTCCGCGCATGTGTTTTTCATAGAATACGGTATGCCCTGCTCGCCTAACGCTCGTTGCCATTCGCCGTAGCCATTGTCAAAAAAGCTAGAAAAGCAACGCGCAACGGCCAGTGTATTCTCTGCCTCGGCAAAAAGCCGCGCGACCCTTTCGCGTAGCTCCCTGACCCTTTTTTCGTGCTGTGTTATTTCATGTAAAAGTGCGGTATACTTTTTGTCAAGAAGCTCGTAGCCCTTTTTCGCTAGAATTAAATGCTGCTTTGCGGATAATAGATTTTTTTTAGTAGGAATGGATTCCATGAACGACCTCCAATATTTTACTGCATATTCTTGTATGCACTTGCTTACACTTATATGTAAGAATGGGTCTGGAGGGAACTATGGCATATGTAGGAATTGTCGGCGAAAACGGCCATGAAATGGCGCAGGTTTTTTCACGCCTTAGCCACGGCGCGGCGAGGTGCTTCCATATAACAGCACCGCAGCCGCCGTGCAAGCTGAATATACTTGTGGCGGACGACGCTTCGCCAGTGCTTGCGGAAATTCTGCCAAGCCTTGGCAGTGAGGATTTTTTGCTAATAAATTCTGACGATAAAAAAATATTTGCGTTGCTGAAAAATATCTCGGCAAAGCTAATCACCTACGGCTTTAATAGCCGCGCGTGTATAACCGTGTCTAGCGTAACGGAGGACGGCGTGCAGGTCTGTGTACAGCGCGGCTTCACCAATATAAACGGAACAGAGCTAGAGCCGCACGAGTTTGCGGCGCGCTCCTCGGGCGAAGCGTCTATGTCTGTTCTCGGAGCGGCGGCGGCGTGGTCTGTTCTAAAAACAGACTTGGGCTAATATGCTATACTACCGTTATATGAGCGGTAATGCAAAGGAGGGTACACATGGAAAACATTAACAACAACACCATCACCATTGCGGGCAAGATTTCCTCTGATTTGAGCTTTAGCCACGAGATTTACGGCGAGGGCTTCTGGCAGCTCGACGTAGAGGTCGAGCGGTTGAGCGGACAGAGCGACATTTTGCCCGTAACGGTAAGCGAGCGGATAATAGAACGCGAAAGAATGAAAATCGGTCAGCCCATTAAAATTGTGGGTCAAATTCGCTCGTACAATAATTATGTAGAAACGGACAGGAAAAACAAGCTCGTGCTAACCATTTTTGCGCGGGATATAGCCATGCCCGACGACAACGCCGACAACCCAAACGATGTATTCCTCGAAGGCTTTTTGTGCAAGCCCGCTGTGTATCGCGTTACGCCGTTTGGGCGAGAAATCGCCGACCTGCTTGTCGCAGTAAACCGCTCGTACAACAAATCTGACTACATACCGTGCATTGTATGGGGCAGAAACGCGCGGTTTGCGGAAAAGCTGGCGGTAGGCGAGCGCGTACGGCTCTGGGGAAGAATGCAAAGCCGCCAGTATCAGAAAAAAATAGACGAGGATACGATTTTGGAAAAGACCGCCTATGAGGTGTCTGTGGCTAAGGTGGAGCAGGGTGAGGGGGAGGGGGCTTTGCCCCTTTCTGCCGATTGAGGTGTGGTGGGAATGTCGCCTCGGAGCCTTTAGGGAGTTGTGGTGTGTTGTGTAAAGAGAGGGCGTTGAATCGTCAACGCTCTTTTTTTTGTGTGGTGGGGCGTGGATTTGACGGATAGGCGTGGGGCGTGGATTTAGCGGATTGTGGAATGTGGATTTTTGTACGAACGAATCCGCGTAATCCGTGTAAATCCGTTAAATCCGTGTTTGGTTTGTGTGTTTTGGTTTTGTGTGGTTGTGGTGTTGGTGTTGGTTTGGTGTTGGTCTTGGCTTTGTGACTGCTAATCGTGGGGGACGGTCTTGGGCTTGGCTTTGTGACTGCTAATCGTGGGGGACGGTATTGGGCTTGGTGACGGCTACCTGTAGGGGACGGATTTATCCGTCCCCTACAAGGGCATGGAACGTGGATTTAGTGGATTGCGTGGATTTAGCGGATTTTGCGGATAGGGCATGGGGCGTGGGTTTTCAAATGACACAAAAAAATCAATAAAGCTATTGACTTTCGACATCAATTGTTGTACATTGTCGAGAAAAGATACAGTAACTAAGTAAATACAACACAATCTGCGAAAGGCTTATGGTAAATTTTCCCTAAAATTTACCCCGGCTAGGAGTTGTATTTATGCGTACAGGAGAGGAATGTTCAAATATGAATGTTTTGGAGGCTAAGGAAGAACAATTGTTACAATATTATCAAGAATTACACAATAAACCCGAAAAAGAATACGTGAGAAACTCGCCGATTATTGATGGCTCTATGGAGGCTCTTTTCCAACTTATAGACGAGGGTGTCGAAATTTACAAAGAGGAAATGGAAAAAGCCGCGGGAGGTTCAATAAATGAATGAAAACCTGCCTAGCCCTTATAATCATTGGGGTGTGGATTTTTGCTGTTATTCTCCGCCGCCGCCAGAAATGATAAAGCAATGGACAATGGCGTATGTTGATGTTTTTAAAAAGGTATGTTCCAACTTGAAAATGAATCCAAAAAATTACAAAATAGATGGGGCAAGATTAAGAGAAGCCTTGATACGCACAGACAGACGGTATCTTTATTATCATGTATATCATAAGGGCATGAAAATGGACGAAATAAAACGCATGGCAGAGCTGTGCTACTGGTCTATGCGACTAAATGTAATAATACGGACAGAGGATAACGCGCCAGACGAATTAACAGGCGATTCGTCAACGAGCAACTCTGTGGGCGCGACCGCGCGTATTTCCGCTGGAATGGCGATGTCGCTTGTTCATTCTCTGCACAAAAGATATAATTACCCATGTAAGGTGTCATTATTAGAAGAAGAACATGAGTATTTAGTATATACACTTACTTATCGCCTTATTTCCAGAGATATTCTTGTTTTGTTTATGGAGGGCTTGCTTGCCGAGGCTAAATTGAAATTAAGAAACGGCGACAAATAAAAAAAACAGCCACCAGAGGTGGTTGTTTTTCTTTTCTTTCTCGCCCCCCCAACTTTTCCTTGACAATTCCCTCAAAAAATGGTAGAGTTCGTACGTTTTTTACAATTCATAAATATCTATAGGAGGTGACTATGCTCACATTCAACCAACTGGTTAAGCAAGGCAGACATTCTGCCAAAAAGAAGTCAAAATCGCCTGCGTTGCAAAGGGGTCTTAACACCATCAAGGACAAACGCACAGACAAATCCTCGCCGCAAAAGCGCGGTGTTTGTACTCGTGTGTTTACCGACACGCCAAAAAAACCTAACTCTGCGCTTCGTAAAATCGCGCGTGTTCGCCTTAGCAACCAAATGGAGGCTACCTGCTACATTCCAGGTGAGGGGCACAATCTGCAAGAGCACAGCGTTGTACTAATGCGCGGCGGTAGGGTTCGTGACGTACCTGGTGTACGCTATCACATTGTACGTGGTACGCTCGACACGGCAGGCGTAGCAAACCGTAAGCAGGCGCGCAGCAAATACGGCGCGAAAAGACCCAAAAAGGCTTAATTTTTCCGCACTCGCGGCTTATATATATAGGAAAGGCTACGCAACAGCGTGACCTTTCCACGGCTTTATATAGGCGCGAAACGTGAAAAAACACGAGTACCTGTGAATTAATTCAATCGTTAAGGAGGGAAGTTCTCGTGCCAAGAAAAGGACATGTAGCCAAGCGTACTGTTTTGCCAGACCCGCTATACGGGAGCATTATAGTCACAAAGCTGATTAACGGCATAATGCTAGACGGCAAAAAGGGCGTGGCTCAAAAAATCGTGTACGGCGCTTTCGAGAAGGCTGCCGAAAAGAAAGGCAAGCCCGCAATAGATGTATTTGAGGAAGCGTTAAACAACATTATGCCCGTGCTGGAGGTAAAAGCGCGGCGCGTAGGCGGCGCGACATACCAAGTGCCAATGGAAATAAGGCCAGAACGCCGCCAGACACTAGGCTTGCGTTGGCTGGTGACTTATTCCAGAAACCGCAGTGAAAAAAATATGGTAGACCGCCTAGCCAACGAATTGTTTGAAGCGTCAAACAACGCGGGCGGTGCGGTTCGTAAAAAAGAAGAAACCCACAAAATGGCTGACGCGAATAAGGCGTTTGCACATTATAAGTGGTAAGAACGTGAATTGAGGTAAACGAAGTGAGAGCTTTTCCTTTAGAAAAGACAAGAAACATCGGCATTATGGCGCATATAGACGCAGGGAAAACCACGCTGACAGAGCGTATCTTGTTCTATACGGGGCGTAGCTACAAAATCGGCGAAACCCACGAGGGTACAGCAACCATGGACTGGATGGAACAAGAACAAGAACGCGGAATTACGATAACCAGCGCGGCGACGACTACGCAGTGGCAGGGAAACCGTATCAACATTATAGATACGCCTGGTCACGTTGACTTTACCGTAGAGGTAGAGCGTAGCCTACGCGTGCTAGACGGTGCGGTCGGTGTGTTTTGTGCAAAGGGCGGCGTAGAGCCACAGTCAGAAACGGTCTGGCGGCAGGGCGACAAGTACGGAGTTCCGCGCCTTGCGTATGTAAACAAAATGGATATTTTGGGTGCGGACTTTTTTAATGTGGTCGGCATGATAAAAGAGCGTTTGGGGCATAATGCCGTTCCTGTACAGCTTCCCATTGGCTTTGAAAGCACGTTCAAGGGCGTAATAGACCTTTTTGAAATGAAGGCCTATTACTTCTCTGGCGACAATGGCGAAACAATTACCACGGAGGACATTCCCGAGGACATGCTCGCGCTTGCCGAGGAGCACCGCACAAATCTTGTGGAATCCATTGCGGAAACCGACGAGGATTTAATGGAAAAATACCTTGGCGGCGAGCAGCTTGACGTGCCTACACTTAAAGCCGCCTTGCGCGCCGCTTGTATTTCCGTGGCAATAATCCCTGTTTTCTGCGGTTCTGCGTATAAGAAAAAGGGCGTGCAAAAGCTACTGGACGGCGTGGTGGATTATTTGCCCTCGCCTGTGGATATTCCGCCGATTAAAGGCATTTTGCCCGATTCGGAGGAAGCGACAGAGCGTAAGGCTTCGGACAAAGAGCCGTTTAGCGCGTTGGCGTTCAAAATTATGAATGACGAGCATGTGGGCAAGCTGGCGTTTTTCCGTGTGTATTCTGGCACGCTAAGCGCGGGTTCGTATGTTTACAACTCTGTAAAGGGCAAAAAAGAACGCATGGGGCGTATTATGCTCATGCACGCTAACGCCCGCGAGGACGCGCAAAATGTTTACGCAGGTGATATTGCCGCCGTTGTAGGCTTAAAATTTACAACCACTGGCGACACTCTATGTGACGAGAAAAACGAGGTTATTCTCGAATCTATGAATTTCCCATCGCCTGTTATTTCTGTAGCAATCGAGCCGAAAACAAAGGCAGGGCGCGACAAAATGGGCATTGCCTTGTCAAAGCTCGCGGAGGAGGACCCAACCTTCAAAACGCATACCGATGTTGACTCGGGGCAAACAATCATTGAGGGTATGGGCGAGCTGCACCTTGAAATTATCGTAGACCGCTTGTTGCGCGAGTTCCGCGTAGAAGCAAACGTAGGCAAGCCGCAAGTAGCTTACCGCGAAACCTTCCGCAAGTCCGCGGACGTGGAGGGCAAATACGTCAGACAATCTGGCGGTCGCGGTCAATACGGTCATTGTAAGGTTACCTTTGAGCCGCTTGACGCAAACGATAGCGAGAATACGTTTGAATTTGTGGACAAAATCGTTGGCGGAGCTATTCCCAAGGAGTATATCCCAGCGATTCAAAACGGCATAAAGGAAGCCATGCAGTCGGGAACAATTGCGGGCTATCCTGTACTCGGCGTACGCGCTACCCTGTATGACGGAAGCTACCATGATGTTGACTCGTCCGAAATGGCGTTCAAAATTGCAGGCTCTATGGCGTTCAAGGAAGCCATGCGTAAGTCAGACCCTGCGTTGCTTGAGCCTATAATGAAGGTTGACGTTACTGTGGCGGAGGAATACATGGGCGACGTAATAGGCGACGTAAACAGCCGCCGCGGAAAAATCGAGGGCATGGAAGCGCGCGGAAACGCCCAGGTTATTCACGCGTTTGTACCGCTTGCGGAGATGTTCGGTTACGCGACCGACCTACGCGGAAAAACACAGGGGCGCGGAACATTCACAATGGAAGTACACCATTATGAGCCTGTGCCAAAGAGCGTACAAGAAAAAATAACCTCGGGTGTGGGCAGGGATTAGCACGACAAACGCACGAAGCCAAAAGGTGTAGATTAAACACGGATTTAAGCGAATTTTTCCACGAACGAATCCGCATAATCTGCGAAAATCCGCCAAATCCGCGTTTCATAGACAATACTCGGCGGCGGCGTGAGTTGCAACGGCGTAAACTGGGATTAGAATAATTGGACAATCCCTTTAACAACTGGTATAATATTCATATATAAAAAATGAAAATAATGAGAGGCTGTTCTCATAGTCCAAAATCATGGACGGCTATGAGAATAGCTTCTAAAAACAGGAGGAAATCAAAAATGGGTAAAGCAAAATTTGAGCGTTCTAAGCCGCACGTAAACATCGGCACAATAGGACACATCGACCACGGTAAAACGACCCTTACGGCGGCTATTACCAAAACCCTTGCGGAGCGTTACAAGCTCGGCTCTGCCGTAGACTTTGACAAAATCGACAAAGCTCCCGAGGAAAAAGCGCGCGGAATAACCATTTCCACAACACACGTAGAGTACGAAACACCTAACCGCCACTACGCGCACGTAGACTGCCCAGGCCACGCCGACTATGTTAAAAACATGATTACAGGCGCGGCGCAAATGGACGGCGCAATTCTCGTAGTAGCAGCTACAGACGGCCCAATGAGCCAAACACGCGAGCATATTCTTCTCGCCCGCCAGGTAAACGTACCCAAAATCGTTGTTTTCCTAAACAAGTGCGACATGGTAGAGGACGAGGAGCTTCTTGAGCTTGTTGAAATGGAAATACGCGAGCTGTTAGACAAATACAAATTCCCAGGCGACGATACGCCTATTATCCGCGGTTCTGCGTTGCAAGCACTCAATGACCCAATGGGCTCATGGGGCGACAAAATCGTTGAGTTGTTTGAAAACGTAGACGAATTTATCACCACGCCAGAACGCGACACCGACAAGCCTTTCCTTATGCCTGTTGAGGACGTATTCACAATCCAAGGCCGCGGAACAGTTGTAACCGGTCGTGTAGAGCGCGGTACGCTTAAAGTACAAGACGAGGTCGAAATTATCGGCTTCACAGACGAAAAGCGTAAGGTGGTAGTAACTGGTATCGAAATGTTCCACAAGCTCCTAGACCAAGCTGTGGCAGGCGACAACGCAGGGCTTCTGCTTCGCGGTATCGCTCGCGACGAAATCGAACGCGGGCAGGTTCTCGCTAAACCAAACACCATTCAACCGCATACAAAATTCACCGCGCAGGTTTACGTTCTTTCCAAAGACGAGGGCGGCCGCCATAAAGCGTTCTTTAGCAACTACCGTCCGCAGTTCTACTTCCGCACAACGGACGTAACTGGCGTAATTACTCTGCCCGAGGGTACAGAAATGTGTATGCCTGGCGACCATATCGAAATGTCGATTGAGCTTATTTCCCCAATCGCTATGGAGGAAGGTTCGACCTTTGCTATTCGTGAGGGCGGACGTACTGTTGGGGCTGGTGTGGTTGTAAAAATCCTATAATAAAACGTATGACAAAAGGGGCTGAAATCTTCGATTTCGCCCCTTTTACCATAATAAAAACTAGGAGGATAAGCATGAATCTACTTACAATGACAGATGCAGAAATAATGACAGCTCTACAAGAAAAAAATGCTATCCGCACGCAATGTATGTATGACGAGCCTATTGCGGACGGCGACTTTTTGGGATTGATTTTAGACTATATTAAGACCCCCTCGAAAGGTGAACAGTAAAACCTCCGTGCGAAAAATACTAACCAGAATGAACATCACTATATTCCTCCTCCTCCTACAAATCACAGCCATCATCTTCCTTGCGGGCTGGATTGTGCGTAGCCATGTTTTATTTTATTATGCGGGCGTTTTTGTTAGCGTGTTGGTTTTTTCGTTTGTGCTGAAAAAGGACGAGGCATCGGTTTACAAGATTACGTGGCTTATTGTTATTTTGGCTTTTCCGCCCCTTGGCGGCATTTTTTATTTGGTGTTTGGCAACAAGCGGCCGACCAAGAAAATTTATGCGCATATGCAGGAACACGCCTTGATTGCCAAAATTTTGGACAGGGACGGCAACCTGCCCGTGGTAAGCCAAGCAGAATGCGGCAGAATGTACGGCTTGTTAAAGTATATACGAAAGGAATCTAGCTACCCCGCATATGTTAATACTTCGGCTAAGTATTATTCCATGGGCGAGCCTATGTTTGAGGATATGCTAAAAGAAATCGCAAAGGCGCGGAAATTCATATTTTTGGAAACATTTATTGTGCGGCATGGCGAAATGTGGGACAGGCTACTTGCGGCGTTGGAAAAAAAGGCGGCGGCGGGCGTAGAGGTACGCTTGATTGTTGACCATTTAGGCTCGCACAAGCTGTTTACGCGCGAATATTTGAAGGAGCTGCGCGGAAAAAATATCCATGTACTGCGGTTTAACCCCATGCTCCCTATTTTGCTTATGTTTATGAACAACCGCGACCACCGCAAAATCCTTGTGGTGGACGGAATAACGGCGTTTACGGGCGGTATAAATATCGCCGACGAGTATATCAATTTGAAAAAGCCGTTTGGCGTATGGAAGGACTCGGGAATACGGCTAAAGGGCGACGCGGCGTGGAGCTTTACGCTTATGTTTATCGAAATGTGGGACACCTTTTGCGGACAGGACGAAGTGATTAAGGAGCATAAGGTGTACTTGAACCATTGCAGCAGGGCTACTGACGGCCTCATTGTGCCGTATGGCGATACGCCGCTGGACGGCGAGCTTTTGGGCGAGAACGTGTATGTCGATATTTTGTCGCAGGCAGAAAAATACGTATATATTTTTACGCCGTATCTCATTATAAGCGAGAAGCTAATCAGCGCGTTGCAGCTTGCCGCGAAGCGAAACGTGGACGTAAAAATCGTTACGCCCGCCATTCCCGACAAAAAATTGGTTTTCCGTTTAACGCGCTCGTATTATCGGTATTTATTGGAAGCAGGAGTGCGAATTTATGAATATACGCCCGGTTTTCTTCATTCCAAGAGCGTGGTCTGCGACGACAAAATCGCCGTGGTCGGCACAATTAACCTTGATTATCGCAGCCTGTATTTGCATTTTGAATGTGCGGTCTTGTTATATAATTCCAGTGCGGTGGCGGACATAAAGCAAGATGTGCTAGATACCGTGGCACAAAGCCGCGAGGTAGTGCAAGCACGCGAGAGATGGCGGCTTGGGAATGAGCTGCTTGATGCGGTTTTGCATTTGTTTGCGCCGTTGATGTGAATTTAAGGGTATGGGGTGCGGATTTTATCTTGCGTTCATTAAAAACTAACGAACTGCGGATTACGTAGGTTTTTAAAAGGTATCAAACACGGATTTAACGGATTTACACGGATTATGCGGATTCGTTCGTACAAATCCGTGTAAATCCGTGTTCCATGCCCTTTCTGTATTTGTATTCGGGCTAGGTTGTCACTACCCAACGGCTACATGTAGGGGACGGATTTATCCGTCCCGAGATATGTGCGTTTGTCAATTTGGGGTGGGTAACGTCCATTAACGCAGAGCGAGGTAGCCTCGGGACGGATAAATCCGTCCCCTACGAAACCTTGCAAATGCCTACGACTGAACACTGCTAAAAACCCCCGCCCGGACGAATCCGCCAAATCCGCGAAAATCCGCTTAAATCCGTGTTCCCGATATTTAAATCCACGTTTCTTTCCTGTTGTGCCACGCTCCCTCTGTGCCTCTGTGTGAAAATCTTTTTGATAAATAATGAACGCAGGTAAACCGTCTACCCTCGTTCTTTATTTTAAAAGATTTTTTCACACAGAGGCACAGAGGCACAGAGGCACAGAGGGAGCGTGGCACGACAGACAATAGGAGCGGATTTAAAGACAATTAAACACGGATTTAACGGATTTACGCAGATTATGCGGATTCGTTCGTACGAATCCGTGCAAATCCGTGTAAATCCGTAAAATCCGCGTTTAAATACATTTTTCCTAGTCCGTACTCCTGCCATACCACGCTCCCTCTGTGCAAAATTTTCTCCCAAATCCCACCAAAAACCCAAGCAAATATTACATTCCTATTACATAGCAGATAACTGGCATAAAAATACCCACACCTCAAATAATAACCACCATACACCGCAAGTATTTCAAATATTACACATTTGTTACAATTATGAAAACATGGTTGAATTTAGATGTGTGGGTATGTTACACTCCCTTGCGGCTTTTTAGAAAGGTTGCGGCGGTTGGCGTTTGGTTACAGTTTTCTTACACTGTGCCGTAAGCCATTGACCGTGTTTTTTCTAAATGCTATATTCCTATTATTCGGCGGTGGTTGGTGTAATGCTTCGCTGCCTACATTCAGAAAGGAGGTATCGGTTTTTGCGGGAGGGCTTTCCCGCTTGCGGCACACGAGGCACGCACGGCTCGTGAATTTGCAATCTGCGAGGTCGTTCCCGTCGTTTCACCTACTGGGCTTTCGCCCTAAAAAGCAAAGCAGTAAATCGGGCATAGCCCAATGGCGCATCGCTTCCTTGGAAAATACGCGCCACAATACACGCGCATCGGAAGCGGCGCGAGAAGCGAAAAGTTTTTTCAAAAACCGAAAGGAGAAATTATGAAAAGAAAAGTAGCAATTTTATTGGCAATGTTGATGCTAGTATCCATGCCAATGAGCGTATTCGGTAGAGTACAGGGTATCATTACCCAAAAATCTCACGCCCATGGCGTAGACAACAGCCAACCAGGTAACGAGGAAAGATGGCACACGTTCCAAATCGACGCAGCATGGCTATCTAACCAATCTTTACCAAACGGCACAAACCCATACCTGTTCTTAGAAGTAGAAACAACCGGCGGCCCATCATCTGGCGGCAACATGGTTGGTATGGTAGGTAGAAGCGGCGTTGGTTCTCATACAGGCGACGGCGCAGGAACAGCAGCTTACGAGCTTTCGTTCGCAGCAGGCTCTGGCTTCAACTACACAGCATCAACCCATGCTGGCGCAGCAGCAGTATCTGGCCCAGCTCTTTCCGTTCTTAACGGTTATGTTGGTGTTGACAGCAATGGCTGGACATGGACTGGCGCTCGTCACAGCTTGTCTGTAAAAAGCGACGGCGAAAGAGTAGAAAACCGTCTATGGAGCAGCGGTGTTATTGACCTTACTCCACTTCTTATAACCAAAACCGAAAACGGTATCACCACAACAGGTATTCGTCCAATGGAAGGCTGGATTAACGTAAGAGTACCTCTCCAAGTTGGTGACCCAGACGGCGCAATCAGAATCCGTCTACGTGCAACCGCTAACGGCGCAGTTTCCACAAGAGCAACATTGTTGGAAGGCGAGCTTGTAGCAGGTTGGAGCGGCGGCGTAAACATTACCTCTCGCGGTATCGTTCCTATAACAGGCAGAAGCCGTTTGCAAGCAATCCGTATTACTGAGGACAGAAATGGCCTTCTTAACGGCCCTCACACCATTCGCCTTGTAGCTCCTCGCGGCTTCCGTTGGGACACAGGCGCAATGCCTGGCTTGTCCGCACAAGAATTAGTAGTAATCGGTAACCCAGTAAACTTCGGCCCAAGCGTTTCTCAACAAAGAGATAACCCAGTTATCACAATCGGTGATGTAAACGGAACACAAACACCTCTACACTGGTTCAACACAGTTACAGACAGAGATGAGCTTTATGTTAGAGTAAACATTCCTAACAGAAACCAAAATCCTGCTTCTGTTTCTGAAAGAATCTGGATTGACCTTGAAGGCTTGTCACTTATCACCCTTCCAAGCGCACCTACCTCTGGCAACGTAGCAGTTGACGTATATGTCGGCGGTAACAGCTGGGGACAAGGAAACGCAGTAAACAGCGGCACAGCTCTTGAATGGGCAATGCCTGGCGACTCTATCCCAGCAGTAACAGAAGGCACACGCGACAGACTAGAGGACCTTAGAGGTCTTGGCGATGTTCGCCGCAACGCAAGCGGAATATACGAAATTCTTCGTCCTTTGTTCGGTAAATTTGTAGAAAGTCACAGCGTAAACAACTGGCGCAACCACGGCTTGGTTGTTGGTACACTTGACGATGTTGGTATTGTAACCATTGACGGCCCAGCAGAGCTGTTTGAATCACTCTCTGGACGTACAACATCTGACTTTGATACAATCGGCGGCAACGTAGGCTCTAACGTACAATGGGCACAAAACGAGTTCCACACCATTCGCTTGACAGAAAACTTCACAGGCGCAATGTTCCGCACATTCGACATCTACGAGCTACGTCCTGCTAACGAAGGCGTAAAAATAGTAGACGGTAGAGTGCGTATCGGTACAGAAAGACAACGCGATATTGACGTAATCTGGGCAAGACCAGAAGAAAACAACGCAGACTTTATCGCAACAAGCACAAACTTCCGCGACGGTTCTATGTTCTTTGCACCACGTTCATTAGACCCCGCTGACATTTCTAACCCAGACGAGCTTCGCTCTATGGACTTGAGCCTTACCTTTAGTATCGAAGCAGGCTATGTAGCATTGTACGACACAGACGAAGTAGAAGTTGAAATTTACCGCAACAACGAGCTTCTCGGCACAGTAGAAGTGGGTACAGTAACAGACCCAATCGTTGTAAACACATCTGCTTCTGAAACAATTTTCCGTAACCAATTCGACGTTCTTCCTCTTACTCCTGTTTCTAGCTTCACAGTAAGCGAAACAGAAGCGAACACCTTAAAGAGCGGCGACGAAATTTGGTTTACAGTTCAAGCTGTTCAAGCTGGCCGTATCGTAGACATTCCTTACGGTGAAATGGAATTGTTCGTAGACCCACCAGTTCAAAACGAAGCTGAAAGCGGCTTCGCAGTACGCGAAATCCCAGGCTCAAAAGGTCTTGGCTGGAGAGTACAACGCCCATCTAACGCAGGCGGAACACCAGGCAGCTTCACATTTGAAAACGTATACCTTGCAGGACCTACTGTACCAGGCGTAGAATGGCGCGTAATGGTACACGGCCCAGAAATCACAAGCAACCACTTGCTTCCAGGCCAAGTAGCACAAACCTCAGGCTTGCACCCAGTACCAAATCCAAACGCACGTTACTTGGGTTATGTACTTGACTCTGCAAACCTTGCACCAGACGTAGACACCAACAATACACGTTATCGTGAGCGTGCAGTATTCCGTACACTTCCTTACAGTGCAACTGTATTAGAAGTAACAGGAAACCCACACATTGACGGTCAAGCAATCGTTGGCCCAGGCGGACAAGGCGGATTTACACGCGCTTCCTTCACAGTAAACACTCTTGCTGAAGTAGACGGCGTATCTATCCAAGCTATTGCTCTACCACTTGTAGCTCCTGGCGTTGTTTCCACCATGATGAACCCACGCGTATTCGCAGACTTCATTGGCGCATCTGTAGTTTGGGACGACGTAGCAAGAACAGCAACATTCACAGGCGTAAGCATGACAGGCGTACAACAAACAGTTGTTCTCACACTTGACAGCCCTAACATCAGCGTAAACGGTCAATCCTTTGACATCGCTGTAAGAGCAGGTCAACCCGCACTTGCAGGACAAATCTCTCCAGTTGTTATCAACGGCAGAAGCTATGTTCCCGCTCGTGTACTCGCAGAAATCTTTGGTGTACCCATTGACTTCCGCTCTGGCGTTGTTACGCTTGGGTAGTGTGTAGTTGTAAGTTGTAGTATGTAGTAAGTAAGGCAATAAAGTAATATGGTATTGAGGTAGTGAGGAACGAGCCGAAAGGAGTATTCGGCTCGTTCTTTTTTATTGACGGTGTATCAATATTGTGATACATTGACGGCATAAGGAGGTTTTCAAAATGCCGACCGTACAAGTGCGACCATCAAGAGATTTACGCAATAAATATCCCGAAATTTCAAGCATTGTTAAACAGCATAGCCCTGTAATAATAACGAACCACGGCAAAGGCGATACCGTTTTAATAAGCATGGAGGATTACGCAGGCTATGAAGCATATATGCACCGCTGTTATGTCCTCGCCGAACTGAAAAAGACAGACGAAGCAATGAAAGAGCCTAACGCAAAGTGGTACAGCCACGAGGAAGCGTGGGAAGCTATTCGTGGCGAATCTGATGTTTAAGGGTTATGATGTGGCATATTTTGAGCAATCAATAACGGACATGAAAAATATCAAAGAGTATTTCGACACAAAGCAGGAAAGCAAGGCAGGCGAAAAAATACTGGATTCGATTGAGCATAGGATTAAAAAAATACAAGAAACGCCAAACATCTACCCTAGGTATATTGACGATAATAGCCGCAGACATTCAACAGTAAGCGGCTATACGATTTTTTACCATGTGAACGATGGCGAGGGTATTGTTGAAATACACCGTATTTTACACAGTGCAATGAATATGCGGGAATGGTTAGAATAGGGTAGTGGGGGCTTGCAGGTTTTTTGTAGGGGGCGGACTTGTCCGCCCCGAGGTATGCACGTTCGTCAATTCGTGGCGGGTAACGTCCTTTAAACGCAGAGGGAGCGTGGCACAGCAGACAATAGATGTGGATTTAAAGGCAATTAAACACGGATTTTTACGGATTTACGCAGATTTACGCGGATTTTTTCGGGCGTGTTTTTTTAATCATGGATTGTGGATTTCCCATGAACGAATCCGCCAAATCCGTGCAAATCCGCATAAATCCGCGTTACATAAATCATTTGTTAAATCACTGAAATCCGTGTTGCGTAAATCATTTGTTAAACCACAGATTAAGGGGAATCGCAGGTTCTTGTAGGGGACGGATTTATCCGTCCCGAGGTACGCACGTTCGTCAATTCGGGGTGGGTAACGTCCATTAACGCAGAGCGAGGCAACCTCGGGACGGATAAATCCGTCCCCTACAGAATCCCGTAAATCCCAACA
>WRLD01000049.1 GCA_009777845.1 Defluviitaleaceae bacterium | reverse complement strand
AGCGTTATGGGTATTTGTCTGTCGAAGATAGGGAGTTAAAATACGAGTATTTATTTTATTATGACCGCACTGTAGAGCCGACCCATAAAGAAATAATTTCCGACAACGAACAGCTTGTGGAAGAAGCCGATAACGCTTTTCCAGCTTATGACTATACCGACAATATTCTTGAAATGTATGAGTTGGGGGATTTTTCAGCCTTAGACGGCGAAGCCCTTTCGGAACATGAAACAGCCCCAACACCCGAATCCCCCGCCCTTTCAACCCATCACGGCTCACTTTCCATTGACATGGGACACTCGGCGGCAATACTGGCTGACGGGACTTTATGGACATGGGGATTTAATGGACACGGACAGCTTGGTAATGTCGAAACGACAAAGGAATAATGGACGTTACCCTACCCAAATTGACGAACGTACATACCTCGGGACGGATAAATCCGTCCCCTACAAGAACCTGCGATTCCCCTTAACCTGTGGTTTAACAAATGATTTATGCAACACGGATTTAACGGATTTTCACGGATTTGGCGGATTCGTTCGGGCGAGGGTTTTTAGTAGTGGTTTGTTGTGGGAATTTGCAGTTTTTCGTAGGGGACGGATTTATCCGTCCCGAGGTTACCTCGCTCTGCGTTAATAGACGTTATCCGACCCGAATTGATAGGACGTTACCCACCCCAAATTGACGAACGTGCGTATCTCGGGACGGATAAATCCGTCCCCTACAAGCAACCACCATTGGAATTTTTTATCTCTACACCGAATAAACTTTCTCAAAGCAGTGCAAGCTCGCACATTAAAATGGGGGTACACACCATGCTAAACGGTCTATGGGGCGGAATGATTATGCTTGCCATTGTTACGGCAATGCTCACTGGCAATATACCACAGCTCACAAGCGCGGCAATCGAGTCGGCAAGGGACGCGGTTACCCTGTGCATAACCATGCTAGGTATTATGTCTATGTGGGCAGGTCTTTTAAAGATAGCAGAAAAAGCGGGGCTAGTGCAAGCTCTGGCGCGAAAATCACGCCCCCTGCTTCGTTATCTTTTCCCCGAGCTAGGGCGCAATCACCCTGCACACGAGCCAATCGCGACAAATTTTATTGCAAATATTCTTGGGCTGGGCTGGGCGGCTACGCCTAGCGGACTTCGTGCAATGAGCATTTTGCAGGAGGAAAACCCGAAAAAAAACACCGCAACGCGCTCGATGCGAATGTTTATGGTAATAAATATGTCTAGCTTGCAGTTGGTGACAATTTCCATTGTTGCGTACCGTATGCAGTACGGCTCTGCCAATCCGTCCGAAATTATCGGGCCGGGGCTTGTCGTCACGGCGGTGACTACGGTTGTTGCGGTTATTTATTGTAAAATACTGGACGGACTAGAGCGGAAATAATTTCTTACATTATAATACGCAATGTCCTCCGCTATTTTTTTTAGCCGCGCCATATCACTGGGAAACTCGCCGCGCTCTACCCATTCGCCCAGCTGTTGTGCCAAAATTCGCCTAAAATACTCATGGCGCGAATAGGAAAGAAAGCTACGCGAATCGGTTAGCATACCTATGAAATTTGCAAGGATTCCGTGGCTTGCCAGTGTGGTCAGGTGCTTTTGTATGCCTGTTTTGCTGTCGTTGAACCACCACGCGCTTCCCCATTGCACTCGCCCGCGAATCCCTCGCCCTGCGAAGCCGCCAGTCATCACGGCGAGCATATCGTCACAGGCAGGGTTTAGCGCGTATAAAATCGTGCGCGGCAGAACGTCACGGCTTTCCAAATCGTCCAAAATCAGCGCGAGCGTTTGCGAAAAGCTGTCGTCCGCGATACAGTCAAAGCCAGTATTTGCGCCTGCGAGCCTTAGCATACGCGAATTGTTGTCGCGCTGTACGCCCATGTGTAGCTGCATCGCCCAGCCGCGCCTGTGGTACTCGCCGCCAAGCCACGAAAACAGCCGCGTTTTGTACGCAGTAGCCTCTTGCGTGGAAATTTCCTCGCCTGCGAGTAGCCTTTTGAACACCTGCGCGGCGGCATTGTCCGTTGTGCGGCAAAAAACAGGCGGCTCTAAGCTATGGTCGGAAATTTTACAGCCCATTTGTGCGAAAAAATCCATACGCGCGGAAAGTGCGGCGAGTAAATCGTGCCAATCGGCGATTTTTATTTTGGCGGCGGCGGATAGTTTTTTGATGTAGTCGGGGAAATCCCTACCCGCTTTTAACACCGTATCGGGGCGAAAGGTGGGTAGAACGGTGGGCAAGCCGTTTTCGTGACGTTGCGAGGCTTCGCACGACAGTTCGCCGAAATTGCCGCGGCGCAGCCGCTCGTGACGTTGTGGGGCTTCGCACGACAGTTCGCCGAAATTGCCGCGGCGCAGCCGCTCGTGACGTTGTGGGGCTTCGCACGACAGTTCGCCGAAATTGCCGCGGCGCAGCCGCTGTAGCCGCTTATGATGTTCCAACGAGTCAATCGGCTCGTCCGTAGTAGCAAGCCATTCCACGCGGCTCTGTCTAAGCAGCCCATGTACGTTAAAATCCTCGCGCTCTATTATTTTGTTGCAATGCTCGAAAATGCGCGGCGCGTTTTCGGCGGTTATTACGCCCTCAAAGCCGAAGTAATTTTTAAGCTCCAAATGCGCCCAGTGAAAAACAGGGCTTCCGATTAAATCCTGCACGGTTGTGCAAAATGCCGCAAATTTTTCACAATCTGGCGCGTCGCCAGTTATATGCGTTTCGGGTACGCCATTGTGCCGCATAAGCCGCCATTTATAGTGGTCGCCGCCTAGCCACAGCTCGGTTATATTGCGAAAACGCGCATTTTCCGCAATCGCTCTAGGTTCGAGATGACAATGATAATCAATTATCGGCAGCTCGCTTATATGCTTGTAAAGCTCCGCCGCCGTATCGTTGTACAGCAAAAAATTCTCGTCCATAAATTTTCTCATGGAAGCCTTGCCCCCATATTTTTCCCGACATATTCCTCTAGGCTCAAAATATTATTTTCGTACATATATATAGAAATTTCCGTGCCGACAAAGGTAATGTGCCACGGCTCGTGAACATAGCCCGTGATATGCGTGGTTTCCGCGCGGTAGCGTACAATAAAGCCGTATTTATGCGCGTTTTCCGCTACCCACCTACCCGCAGGCGACGGCCCCGACGCGTCCAAAAGTCCGCTCGGCCCCCATAGGTCTAGGGCGCGGCCCGTTTGGTGTTCGCTATGGTACGGCCGCGCAACACTGCCGTCACGCCGTCCGCCGTTTTCCCACAGCTCCGACTGCCTAGCCGCCGTGCGGTACGCCGAGGTGGCAGAAATAGCGAAGCCCTCCGCTTGCGCCGTGTCGCGTAATCGGCGGAAAGCCGCGACCACCTCGGGCAGAGCGAGCAGGTGACATTCCTCGTTGTTTACAGGAACAAGCTCGCCAGGCGCGAAATACTCGGGCAAGCGGTACGCAGGCGTGATAAATAGCGGATTGGGCTGTTCGTTTATGCTAATTTGGGAATAAAACGGCACATGCACGGCGGCGTTTACCTGCCATATAATGGTTTCCGTGTCTAGGTCTGGGCGTTCTAGTTGAAATTCTTGGTAGGAGGGTAGGTTTTCGGGGATATAGAAGGGTATTTCGGGGAATGGGGTGGGGGTGGGTGGGGTGGTAATTGGTTCGTTGGTGGTGGGTGTGCCGATAAGTGACCCATTAGCGGACAATCTGTCAATATTTGACATATCAATGGGCAAGCCGTCAATACTCGACACGCCAACGGGCAAGCCGTCAATACCAGACACGTCAACAGGCAATCCGTTAATATTCGACCCATCAACAAGTAATCCGTCAATATTCGACCCACCAACAGGCAAGCCGTCAATATTCGACCCATCAACAGGTAATCCGCTAACAAGCGACCCATCAATATTTGACCCATTAGCAAGCAATCCGTCAATGCCCGACCCCTCAACATGCGACCCATCAGCGGACGGCGTTATCCGCTCGCCCTGCGTATCGGCAGGAAGCTGTAGCCATGCTGTTTCTGTTTCGGATTCTAGGGCTTGGGAATTTGCAATGTGTGTTAAGGGGGCTTCATTTTCTGCCCTTTCCGCCGCGGAGGCTTCAAGCCCTGCCCCTTCCGTTGCGGAGGCTTCAAGCCCTGCCCCTTCCGTTGCGGAGGCTTCAAGCCCTGCCCTTTCCATTGCGGAATCTTCCGTTTCCTGTGAAGCAAAGGCTAGGGGCGCGCCGCCATTTGGTATCTGCGGACGAGTTTCCAACATCATAAATATGGCAAACCCGATAAGCACAGCGGCCACCGCAAGCATAACAAAAATCCCAACCCCTGCTAGGTAGGTAATTAGCGAGGCTTGGCTTTTTGTGTATGTATAGTTTTCTTCTGTGTTTTTGTGCATGGTTTCTCCTCCAAGGTGTTTTTAAAATCCTTTGCTTCCGCCAAGCCCATTATGCCAACAAACTCTAAAAAATGCAATGGGGCGTATTTTGAATTGTTCAAAACACGCCCCATTGCCCTTACGCTTCCGTTATACTCACATGCAGCCTGCCGTTTTCCGCGCTTGCATTTATTCTTACTGGGAAATTGTTCTCGTTTTTGAATTTGAAGTCTAGGTCGCCGTTTTGTGAGGTGGCGGCTTCCTTTCCTTCCTCGGCGTATTTTACTGGCAGTGAGTGGTCGTGCCGTTCAATAATGCTCATTCCTGCGTTCATGGCGGCGTTACATAGGGTCGTAGATACCTGGCAAACTCCGCCGCCGTAGTTTTTTTTCTTTACGCCGTTTGCGTAGATTACGGCTTTTTCGTAGCCGCGTTCCTTGGTGGTCGAGCCGACCGTGTCATTAAACGAAAATACCTCTTGCGGCTGAACGATTTTTCCGTTAATCGAGCGCGAAGCGACCTTGATATTGTTTTCTCTGCCTGCGTCGGAATCCTGGAAATCTGTTTCGTGCGAGCCTAGGCTGTTTTCGGCGGTGGTTGCGGCGTTGTCTGCGGTTGTGCTTGGAATGGGTAAGGCGGGTAATTCGTTGGTTTGTGCCGAATTTTCTGGAATTTGTGGGGCGGGTACTGCACGCCTTGTGCTTGTGCTTGGTTGTTGTCGCGACAATCTGCGTGGGCTTGGTTGTTGGTTTACTCTGCGTGTGTTGCGGTGAACCTCCGCGCCCTGTGTTGCTTCGTTTTCGGATAAATGACTTGCACAGCCTGTTAGTAACAGAACAAGAATAATTAAAAATAGTTTTTTCATACTTTCACCCTTTAAAATTTGTATTTTTACATAGACCTTTTGCAAAATTACAATCACGCAAGAAGTCTAAAAAGCTACTGTTCCTGTAGTTTTTGATAAATATACAAATTTTATTCGGTGATTACAGCCTTTCCAACAAAGCACACAAAAATTCCCACATTCGCCCGACCGAGGAAATGGAAACTCGCTCGTCGGGCGTGTGATAATCGTATGCGTTTGGCCCGATAGAAATTATGTCGGGCACAATGTTTTTTTCGGCAAATTTTGAAATAAATACGCCGCATTCCAAGCCGCCATGCACCGCCGTGGGTACGGCGTCGCGACCAAACAGCTCCTTGTAAACCTCGCTTGCAGTTTTGAGAAGCGGCGAATTTGGGTTATATTGCCATGCAGGGCTACGCTGCGTGAAAACCACCTGCGCGCCGATTAGCTCCGCAAGCGCAAGCAGCTGCGATTCTATTTGCCGCGTAAAAAATTCGGTCGCGCCGCGTAGTAGGCAGGAGATTTTGATATATGATAGGGAGCTGTCAAGGCTTCGGGGCGGTATTCCCACCACGTCACAGTCGGAGGAATGAGGCAACGCCTCCGCTACGCCGATATTGTTTGAAGCTAACGGCAAGCCCTCTATTTCGTTGCTTAGCAGTAACGCTCCGTTGGGAATAAGCAACAGCGCGGAAATGATTTTTTGTGTACATTCCGCCGTCAGTGGGCGGATTTGTGCCGTTGCTGGGGCTTTTTCCTGCGAATCAGCAAAGATTACTTCGATTTTTATGGCAGGTTCAGATGCTCGGAATTGCTCCGCAAAGGTTTTGGCTAGGTTTTTAATGCTTTCGGCGGCTTCCCCCTCGTGTGCTAGGCTGTCAAGGCTTCGAGGCGTTTTTCCCACCACGCTACAGTCGGAAGAAAGGGGCAACGCCCCTTCGCAAAAAATCACCTTGGCGGTGGCTTCACGCGGAATGGCGTTGATTTTCATTCCGCCATTTATTTCCACTATGCGTAGGCTTGGCAGCTCGTTTAAAAATTGCCCCAGAATTTGCAGCGCGTTGGCACGTTCCTTTATATCGCCGCCAGAATGACCGCCCTTTAAGCCGGTTATTTTAATTTCGCAGAAATCGCCTCGCTCCGCCGTTTTTGTATCTGCGAGCAAACTACTATGCGAGATGATATTCCCACCACACTCCGCCGTAGTCAAAAAATCCGCCGTAATCAAAAGCTCCGCTGTTGTTCCTGCCGCACAGCCCATGGTAAAGGTCGCCTCGTCACTGCTGTCTAGGTTGATTATTCGCGTGCCTTTTAGCAAGCCAATGTCGAGGTTTTTCGCGCCGTCCATGCCTGTTTCTTCCTCTGTAGTAAGCACAATTTCCAGCGGCGGGTGCGCGCCGTCCAACAACGCCATGCACATTGCCACGCCGATTCCGTTATCCGCGCCAAGGGTCGTTCCCCGCGCCCTCAGGTAATCGCCGTCCTCGTACACGTCTATAGGTTCACGGGCGAAGTCGTGCCTTGTGTCCGCGTTTTTTTCGCACACCATGTCTAGGTGCGCCTGTAAAATAATGGGCGCGCCGTCGCCCTTAGTGGAAATAATTAGGTTGTTCCACTCGTCCTGCACAACGCTCGCGCCGCGTTCGCGTGCAAAATCGGCGATATAGTCGCTCACTGCCTTTTCGTTGCCCGAACCGCGCGGTATTTTGCATAGCTCCTTGAAATGGTGGATTACTTGGGTCATTTTTTGCCTCCGAGGGTGTGGTTGTTTAAGCTAAAAACAACTATACATTAGTTATAATAAAATACCCTGTTTAAATTTAAAACATTCATTTTCTGGCGAAATAGCTAGCTTCGCGCTTTGTAAATGGGTGTGCACTTTATCAAGACGGCTTCTGTATTCGCTTGTAAAAGCGTTAATTTGTGTAGCTATACCCTTACAATCATCACAAATCCGAACATGCGGAAGATTGTCAATATTGTAATAAACCCTGTATATATTGTAATCCTCGTGAGTTGAAGTAATAAATTCAATTTCTTGACTACTAAAAATAATTTTTTGACTGAAGTCGAATTTTGTTGTTTTCACATCTAAATTTACAACATTTCCATTGTGATTTTCTAGCGTAAAATCATAAGGCTTGCCGCTCTCTCTATCTTTGTTATACCATGTAAAATGAAGTATCTCGCGTTTATGCAATCTTTTTTCAAGATATTCATTTATCAGTTCTTCGCCAGCCCTGCCAATTTTCCTAAAATTAACATTCATTCGTTCAATATCATAGGTTCCAAATTTTTTGATTGGTTGATTCGCTCCAATTTGAGAGGCTATTTCTAATTCCTTGAATGTTGCCAATCCGTTTTGGTTAAGTTTGTTTTCAATAAAATCCTTAATGTCTTTTGTTAGGCTACTATTTACAACCTTTGCACCCTTGGAAACTCGTGTAAGGTCTAAGCCTAAATTGACGATATTTTTATAGTCATTTGACAATTCGTCAAGGAGCAAATACACGACCTGTTCATTTTTTAAGCCAAACCAAAACAAAAACCATCGAATGTTTTTATCTAGGCTTCTTGCTTTTTCGCGTATTGTAGACGTAACAGATACAACGTCCTTACCCCCGCTTTTGATTTTAGGCGCGTTAAATGAACCGTTTGCTCGTTCTATTCTATCAAAATAAGCATCTATATAATCGTAATAATCTTCATAAATGAAAATAGAATCTTCACTTATAACATCTTTGTCAGATAAAAACGTCAGCACGCGTTCTGACAAGCCTATATGCGTTGTATTGCCAGCACTTATGCCTAAATCGGCTTCTGAAAGCATTTTATAACCGATTTTTCTTTCTTCGTGCAATTCAAAAAACATACTAATCCCCCAGAATTTTCATTTTTACAAAGAGGTAATGCAGAATTGCATAGACTGTGTTTACGCTAACAGCATTACCTGCTTGCTTATAGAGTTGCGAATCGCTGGTCTTTGCTTTTTTTGCGTTGAGATAAAAATTATCATTAAATCCTTGTAGGTTAAACGCTTCCTTTGGCGTTATTCTCCTGATGCTTTTTTTTGCGAGTTCTTCTTTGGAAAATTGCCTGCTTGAATATTCAATGGGGTTAGTAGCCCGAATATAATCATCACTAAAATAATTGTCCTGACAGGCTCGGTGCATCTTTGCCATTGTTGCCGTTAAGGGTCTTGCGATTAGCTGGTCTATTTCCGATTTCGATTTGAAATTTTTTGAGCCGTTGGATAGAATAGTAGGTTTTATTATTTCAGATAAATAATATTTCTTATCTACATTTTTTTCCAGAATTTCAAAAGCATATTCATGCTTAACTAGGGAGCTTTTTTCTTTAACGCTATTAAACGAGTCCTTAACTAATTGATTTTCAAATTTAAAGCTATCGCCCAAATTTGTCCTTGACGCAAAAATATAAATCCTGTTCCTGTTTTGAGCAAGGGAAAAATCGCGGGAATTAAAAATATCATAGTAAATATATTTATACCCAGCTTCGTTAATTGCTTGTAAAATTTTTTTTAATGTTTGCCCCTTGTCATGGGTCAATATATTTTTAACATTTTCTAACAAAATAAAATCGGGCTGTTTGGCTTCAATAATTTCCATTATTTTGAAAAACACATTGCCTCGCAAATCCCCAAACCCTTTTTGGTTTCCCATCATGCTAAATGCTTGGCAAGGAAAGCCGCCAGTTAGAAAATTGAAATTAGGTAGGCTTTTAATATTTCCTTCTGTGTTTACAAACGACACAATGTCGCCGATTTCTACTTCATTTTCAGTATTAAAATTTGATTTGTATGTACTAATTGCATTTGCATCTAATTCTGAAAATCCAATATTTTCCGATAGAATATCAAAATCGTTGCATAGTAATTCCAGTGCTTGACGGAACCCTCCAATACCAGAGAACAATTCTAAGTGTTTTATAAGCATTTTATTATTTCACCTCCGATTATTTTCGCTAGCTGTACGGGTACAGCATTGCCTATCTGCATATACCAGCTATTTTGAGGCCCAGTAAAGACGAAATCGTCGGGAAAGGTCTGAATTCTCGCCGCTTCGCGGGGGGAAAGCCCTCTTGCTTGCGTTGGGTGGATATACATATTGCAATCAAATTTCATGTGTGAGGTTATCGTTTTGCACACCTCGTCATATTTTAGTTTAAAGTATTTATCCTTAAAAATATGGTTTCTCGTCTTGTAAGGCATTATATCTGCAATGCTTTGATGCAAGGAATTTTCCCCTTGCGGCAGCCGTGAAAATATTTCTATATCGCGCTTGTTATTATATCTGTTCTTGTGATTATAAAGAAATTTTATTTCTCTATCTCCGTTGATAAATTTATAAAAATCATCGATTTTATATGAAAAATCCGTTTTTGTATAGCCGATTATATTATTTTCAACTGCTGTTCTGTTTTTATTTTCATTTACGCCTAATGGCGGCAAATCAACAATAGCGGATTCCAATGTAAACGGCTTTCGTTTATTTTCATGTATACGTTCAAATAACTTACTTGAATCTACACCTACCCTGTTCCCGATTAAAAATAATCGCTCTCGGTGCTGAGGTATTCCATAATCCTTTGCATTGATTATATCAAACGAAAAATTATACTCTATGCCCAACGCTTTATCAAAATCATCAAGAATTTCCTCTATTTTATTTTTCATTCCTTTTACGTTTTCCATAATAAAAAACCTTGGGCGCGCTTTTTTTAGTATTCCTAAATACGATTTGTAAAGAACATTTCGAGGGTCGTCAATAATACGCTGTCTATTTGCCATAGAAAATCCTTGACACGGAGGCCCGCCGCTTATTAAGTCAATATCATTGAAATATTTTATATATTTATAATCTTCAACAATTGTATTTATATCGCAGATAAAAAAGCAATTTTTATCAATCGCTAAATTTTCAACATACGTATTTGCACAAATAGGGCTTATGTCAGTGGCAAACAATGTTTTAAACCCTGCTTGCTCAAGTCCCAAGCTAAGACCGCCGCAACCCGCGAAAAGGTCTATTGATGTTTTTTGCATTTTGCCCGCCCCCCCATCATAAAATTACATTTCAATTATTGTACCATAACTCCTAAATAAAACAACGATTGCTTATGACAAACACAACCCCCTACACCCCCTCCCACTCAACCCATTTAGCCACAATCTCCGCCAATCTCCCCATATCGCTCAAAACCGCCAGCTCCTCCAAAAACTCACTTCTAAGCGGTTCTTGCAGCTCCATCAGAATATCGAGGTGTAGCTTCTGGAACAGCTTACTATCGCCCAACGCACAGCATTGCAACGCATAAACCAACGCCTCACACGCCCGTACCGTGTCATGGTATTGCAAATAAAGCCGTACCAAAAACATAATGTCGTGCGTGGCTTCTTCCTCGTCCTTGAAAATGCGGCGGATTTTTATGGATTCTAGTATAAACTCCTCGGCTTGGGCGATATTGCCTAGCTCGTTGTGAATCGCCGACATTTCACGTAGACAGCTCATGTAAATGACGTGGTTTTTGCCGGAAATGGCGGACGAAAGCCTGTAGGCTTCCTCGTAGAGGGTTAGGGCTTCCTCGTATTCGTTGGCGTTCTTGTGAATAAATGCCATGCTATGTAGGCTGTTGACGATGTCCTCGGCGGGCGCGTTAATGCGTTGGCGAATATGCAGGGCTTGGGCGTGGAAGCTAAGCGCGGCATCGGGTTTTCCCATTTCGCAGGCGGCAATCGCGCAGTTGTATAGGCTGTCGGCGTATAGGGCGTGGGCCTCGCCCAGCTCGTTGCGGCGAATGTCCTTTGCATCTTTAAGCATACCAAAAGCAGGCTCGTAAGCCCCGAGCCTTATCAGCACGCGGCCCAAGCCGCTTAACCGTTCCGCAAAATCTAAGCCGTTGCCCTCTGTTTCGGAAATTTGCCGCGCGGAATCGGAAAACAATTCGGCGGAACGGTTGTATTCGCCTAGCTCCTCATAAGCGCGAGCCAAATTAAACAGGTCGTCGGCATATTCCTTAGTCCACATATTTTTGTTATGCCAATGCTCGCGGAGCAGGACTTCCCCTATTTGCACGGCGGAAAAGAAGTCATGCTCGTTATATTTTTCCGCCAAATTTTTGCGAAGATAGTCGATTTTTGTCATTATAGCATAGACAAAGCCATATTTATCATGTTTGTGAACGAGGTTTCCCGCTCTGCCGCACTCATGGATTCCTCGCGTTTAAAGCATTTGTCGGAAATAGTGCATATGCAAAGCGCGTTTTTGCCTGCGCGTGCGGCGTTTGTGTACAATGCCGCCGCTTCCATTTCCACAGCGAGTACGCCCATGCGTAGCCACGAGTTTAGCCCGAGGCTGTCGTCACTGTAAAAAACATCGGACGTAAGCAAATTGCCCGCATGTAATTTTACGCCCAAAACCTTTGCGGCTTCGGCGGCCTTTTGCATTAGGCTAAAGGAAGCGGTCGGCGCGAATTTGCCAGGGCAGCGCGCGACAGCATCGGGGAAATTGGACTCCGTACACGCGCCCACGCCCATTACAATATCGCCAAGCTCCAGCTCCATGCTAATTGAACCCGCCGAGCCGATTCTGATAATATTTTCCACCTTATAGAAATTAAATAGCTCATAGGAATAAATTCCCATGGAAGGACAGCCCATTCCGCTTCCCATTACAGAAATGGGGCTGCCGTTGTACGTGCCTGTGTAGCCCAGCATACCTCGTACCTCGTTGACTTTTTTCGGCGTTTCGAGGAAATTTTCCGCGATAAATTTCGCGCGAAGCGGGTCGCCAGGCATTAAAACTGTTTTTGCAAACGCCTTGGACGGCGCGTTTATATGCGGTGTAGGAATGGAAATTGACATGGTTGGTTGCTCCTTTCGAGGTTTGGTTTAGTATAGCATATAATTTTAGGATTATAAAGAAAATTAACGGAGTGTGGATTTTTTTTGAATAAACGCGAGAAAGAATCCGCGAGAATCCGCTAAATCCGCGAAAATCCGCGTTCCATGCCTTTTCTTTAAAAATACTTTACATAAGCCCCCTCTATTGTTTATATTATTTACTGGAAAAAGATAATGTAAATTCGCACGCGGAAAATCGCCGAAGGCGAATCAAAGGGGAGGCAACAAATGAGTACAGATTACATTATTTTTGCGGATTCTACCACAGACCTGCCTGCACAAATGGCGGAAAGCCTAGGCGTTCACCTGCTTCCGTATATTTTTACGCTGGACGGCAGGGATTACTACGATTATCACGATTACCGCGATTTGCCTATCAAGGACTTTTACAACGCACTGCGCGGCGGCAAAATGTCAACAACCACGCTGATTACCGTACACCGCTTTATGGAAGCGTGGCGGCCGTTTTTGGAAGCAGGCAAGGATATTTTGTACATGAGCCTATCGTCTATGCTGAGCAAAACCTACGACCAGAGCGTGCTTGCGGCGCGGGAAGCCATGGAAGCCTACCCCGACCGCAGGGTAATCACCATAGATACAAAAAGCGCGTCCTTGGGGCAGGGCTGTTTGGCGGTCAAGGCCGCGGGCGCGAAAGCGGACGGCAAAACGCTGGAAGAAACAGCCATTTTCATAGAGCAAACAATCAGCAAGCTGCATGTATGGGTCATGGCGGACGATTTGCACCATTTAAAGCGCGGCGGCAGAATTTCGGGCGCGAAAGCGGCACTCGGCACTATGCTAAACGTCAAGCCGATTTTAAACATAATAAAGGACGGCAGACTCGTGCCAGTGGGCAAGGTTCGTGGGCGTAACAAGGCTATGTCGTACTTCCTAGAGCGTATGGACGAGTACGAAATCGTACAAAACGAAACGATTTATATCGCCCATAGCGACGATATAGAGCTTGCACATTCTTTGCGTGACATGGTTATACAAAAATACGGCAACACGGACATTATAATAAACAACGTCGGCCCAGTGATAGGAACGCATACAGGGCCTGGGACGGTGGGGGTCATGTTTATTGGGAATGATAGGAAAATAGAGGGGGATATTTAGGCGTATGCTAAACGCACGTTGGCAAGACCCTGTTTCACTGGCGGCACTGGAAGAATCTAAGAGAATGGAAGAAAATCCAGAGCTGTATAAGCGTTATAAAAACGCCGATGAGCTTTTTGCGGCTTTAGATAGTGACGAGAATTGTAGTGTTTGAATAGTCTTTGCGTAGGGGACGGACTTGTCCGTCCCGAGATTACCTCGCCCTGCTTTAATGGACGTTGCCTTCCCCGAATTGACGAACGTGCGTACCTCGGGACGGATAAATCCGTCCCCTACAAGAACCGTGCAAAGAACCCTACAAATTCGGTTTTAAAATGCGATTAAACGCGGATTTAACGGATTTACGCAGATTTACGCGGATTCGTTCGTTGTAAGCTCCACGAAAATCCGACAAGTCCGACAAAATCCGCATAACCCGCGAAAATCCGTGTTTAATTCCCACATTTCAGCTTCGTACGCTTGTCGTGACACCCCCCCCCATGGAAATACTTTACACAAGCCGTTTTATTGTTTATATTATCTCTGACGTGATTGTGGTGGCATGAATTGATAAAGGGAGGCAGGGAATGAAAAAATACACCTTTTCGGTACTAATTGAAAAAGACGAGGACGGAAATGGATTTATTGCTACTGTGCCAGAGTTAAAGGGCTGTCATACCCAAGGTAATACCATAACCGAGCTTGTTGCAAATGCTAAGGAAGCCATTGAATTGTGTCTTGAGGTTGCAACAAACGACAATCTGATAAATTACGCAGAGAAATTTAATATAGCATAAGGTCGCACACGAAAAATCGCCGAAGGCGAATCAAGAGGGGAGTTCCCAAAATGGGTGCAGAATTTATAGTTTTTGCGGATTCTACTGTAGACCTGCCGCCGCAAATGGCGGAGGGCTTAGACATTCAGTTGATGCCATACATCTTTACGCTAGACGGCAGGGAGTATTACGACCACCACGATTACCGCGACATGCCTATCAAGGACTTTTACGACGCATTGCGCGGCGGCAAAACGGCTACTACTACGCAGGTTACAATCCACCGCTTTATGGAAGCGTGGCGGCCGTTTTTGGAAGCGGGCAAGGATGTTTTGTACATGAGTCTGTCGTCTATGCTAAGCAAGACCCACGACCAGAGCGTGCTTGCGGCGAGAGAAGCCATGGAAGCCTACCCGAGCCGAAAGGTAATTGCCATAGACACAAAAAGCGCGTCCTTGGGGCAGGGGTGCTTGGCAATCAAGGCCGCACATTCAAAAAAGGACGGCAAGAGCATAGAAGAAACAGCCGCCTTTATCGAGGAAACGATAAGCAGACTGCATGTATGGGTCATGGCGGACGATTTGCACCATCTAAAGCGCGGCGGCAGGATTTCGGGCGCGAAGGCGGTCGTGGGAACAATGCTAAACGTCAAGCCGATTTTGAACATAATAAAAAACGGCAGACTTGTGCCTGTGGGCAAGGTTCGCGGACGTAATAAGGCAATCGCCCACCTGCTGGAACGCATGGAGGAATACCAGTTTGTAAAAAACGAAACGCTTTTTATCGCGCATAGTGACGATATAGAGCTTGCGGAGCAAATGCGTGAGCTTATTGTCCAAAAATACGGCGATAAGGACTTTGTCATAAACAATATAGGGCCGGTAATAGGGGCGCATACAGGCCCGGGGACGGTCGCTGTGATGTTTGTCGGTAACGATAATAAAATAGAAATTGAGGACATTTAAATGGCTATTAAAATACGGAACGCAATTTTGCACATACTAAGAAATGACGGCCCAGAGTCGGTATTTTCGGGCGCGGAGCTAGATATAGACAGCGAAATATGCGAAGCATTTATTCAAAAGCACGTAAAAAAGCTAATAAACAACTCCGCGGTAAGAACGGCGCATTTTAAGCCCGATGCGGAGCTTTACGGCGTATTGTGCGAATACCAAAACGGCGACAAGTTTTTTAAGGAAACGTCGCTGATTATTGCACAAAAAATGGACGCGCTTATGCAGAAATACAAGGCAATACCGCCCTGCGATATGCTTATTGCAAGGGTTGGCTACACGTCTAGGGGCAAATACGCCGAATATGTCGCAGTGCTGTTGCTCCACTATATGGAAGTATATTCCCATAAATCAAAGGGCGCGGACAACCAACTGAAAACGTGTAACGCCCTGCCGTTTAACACTGGAAAGGTGGAATATGCGGCGTTGATTGCCCTAGAAGGCTCTATGTTGCCTATTAACCTTACGGAAGAACCAGAAACCATAGAGGGAAGCAGCGTTATGTACTTTTCGGAGCTTTTTCTCGACTGCGAAACCTCGCCGTCCGAAAAAGAGCAGGCTGTGCTAATCAACGAGGTAACCACGGAATTTGTCGAGGAATATTTCAACAAAGACCCAAAGGTGTCCGCGCGAATTAAGACGGCTATGTTGGAGGAAACGGAAGAAACGGACGTGCTTTCCTTGGACAATGCGGCGAGCAAGGCACTGGACGAGGAAATGAAAACGCAGTATATAAATACCCTGCGTGAGGCGGGCGTACGCGAGGATATAGCCATAGGCGAGCGCGTGGTAAAACAGCAGTTTGCCACCCACAAAATAAAAGCCGAAAACGGCGTAGAAATACGCTTCCCTGCCGAATTGGCCGCCATAGAGGACGACTTGGAAATAACAACACATGAGGACGGTACGGTGACGGTGTTGTTTAAGAATTTAAGATTGGTTTAAAGGCATGGAACGCGGATTTTCGCGGATTTGGCGGATTTTCGCGGATTCTTTCTTGCGATAACAAACAACAACGGAACGCGGGTTTATGCCACGCTCCCTCTGTGCCTCTGTGCCTCTGTGTGAAAATCTTTTTGACAAATAATGAACATAGGTAAGGCGTATAACTTCCATTTCTTCAGTTGAAAGATTTTTTCACACAGAGGCACAGAGGCACAGAGGGAGCGAGGCATAGCAGACGATAAGATGTGGATTTAAAGGCTTCAAGGGCTTCACACGGATTTAACGGATTTAACGGATTTTCACGGATTTCGCAGATTGGCTCGTGGAAAAATCCACGAAAATCCACTAAGCCCGATAAAATCCGCGAAAATCTGCGTAAATCCGTTAAATCCGCGTTCCATAAATACTTGCGTAAATCCACGTAAATCCACCAAATAAAGGTGATTTTTTGAAAATTATATCAGTTTTTGGGACAAGGCCAGAAGCGGTAAAGATGTTGCCTGTGCTTTTGGAGATGAAAAAGCGCGCACAAATTGAATCACTTGTTTGTGTTACCGCACAGCACCGCGAATTGTTGGACGGCGTACTTGCGCCGTTTGGCATTGTGCCTGATTTTGACTTGAACCTAATGACGGCGGGGCAAACGCTTACGGATATAACCACTCGCGCCTTGCGAGGGCTAGAGCCTATTTTCAAGGAGCAAGCCCCCGATGTTTTGCTTGTGCAGGGCGATACCGCTACGGTGTTTGCGGCCTCGCTTGCGGCGTTTTATTGCGACAGGCGAATAAAAATCGGGCATATCGAGGCAGGCCTGCGTTCGTTCGACAAGTTTCAGCCGTACCCAGAGGAAATCAACCGCAGGCTGACTACGGTACTTGCGGATTTTCATTTCGCGCCGACACAGCTTTCACGCGAAAACCTGCTAAAAGAGGGCGTTCCCGACTCCTCGGTGTTTGTCACGGGCAACACAGTAATAGACATGATTCGCCATACCCGCAGGGGGCAGGGCTTTAATAACCCTGCCTTGGAAAAGGTAGATTTTTCCAAGCGTGTAATCCTAATGACCGCACACCGCAGGGAAAATTGGGGCAAGCCGCTAGAGGACATTTGCAACGCCGTAAAGCGCGTGGTGTTGGATTTTCCCGATGTGCAGCTTGTGTGGGCGGTACACCCAGGCAGGGCGGTGACAGAGCCGTCACAGCGGATTTTGGGCGGCGTGGAGCGTGTTTTATTGACAGAGCCGTTGGATATTTTTGACATGCACAATTTAATGAGCCGTGCGTATTTATTGCTTACGGATTCGGGCGGACTGCAAGAGGAATCGCCCTCGTTTGATTTGCCTACAATTGTTCTGCGTGAGGTAACCGAACGCCCCGAGGGCTTAGAAGCAGGTACAATGAGCCTAGGCGGCGTAAGCGAGCTGTCGGTTTACAACGAAGCACGGCGATTATTGACAGACGAAGCCGCGTATAAAAAAATGGCGGCGGCGGAAAATCCGTACGGTGACGGTATGGCGAGCAAGAGAATCATAGATATTTTAGGAGAGTGCTAAATGCTATCAATCAAGTGGTTTAAGGGAAACGAGGACGATTTGTCCGATGCCTTTGCGGTAAGGCGCGAGGTTTTTATAAACGAGCAAAAAATATCGCCCGAGAATGAGTTTACAGGCGACGACGTGGATTGTATCCATATAGTCATGTATGACGGCGAACAGCCCATAGCAACTGGGCGCGTATTGCTCGGCGACAACGATTTTAAAATCGGGCGTGTCGCAACGATTGCGGCGTACCGTGGGCGCGGCATAGCCACAAATATTGTGCAGTCGCTGATTGGCGCATGTAACGCCATGGGCGGCAGCCGTCAGTACGTCCACGCCCAAACCGCGGCAAAGGCTTTTTACGAAAAGCTAGGCTTTGCCGTTTGCGGCGAGGAATGTGAAATAGCAGGCGTTAAGCATGTGGAAATGGAGCGGTTTGGCGGCGCGGGTAAATGCTGTGGCAGTGGGGGGCATTGTGGGGGGTGTAGGTAGGAACAAAAGGTTGCTTTTGGCGGTGCTTTGTATAGTCATTACGCTTTCTTTTGTTTATAATCACATAAGCAATGGGCGAGCGAGGGTTGCTCCCGAAAATCGCTTTAATGTCAGTGAAATGATTGCTAACGCGCAGGAACGGAATGACATTGAAACGCTTCAAGAGCTAATGCCTTGGCTGGATATTATTTCCGCAAGGTGGAAGTACATTGTATTTGACAATAATTACGGCGTGCCTGCCCCAAGTGATGTATTTGCTATGGGGTTATTGACGTTGGACAGCGATTATTTGCAGGAGCTAGAAAAATATCATTGGTATGCAGATTTAGGCAGGGAAATTCCAAGCTCATTTTTAACAGACGAAATGGCGGACTACGCCCTGTATACCTCGCAGGAGTACAAAAATAGCTATATGCCCTTATTTTCAAGGAAAAATCTTGATTTTTATATTGATTTTGAGAAGGAAATAGTGTGGTTTGAGTTATCGGGCTACGAAAACCGCCGCACAAGCCCCGAAGCAGACAGTAATCCATGGGTCGGTAGCTATTCCTTTTATGAATTTATTGAATCGCAGTGGGGTTCAAGCATAAATATGCAGTATGATATTATTATTTATGAAACTGGCGGTGAATACCACGCAGATTTGATTATAGACGGTTTTCAAACCATGCTACGAGCGAAAGCCATAATACAAGGGAATAATGAAGCAATTGACCTTGTTTTTGACTCGTATTCTTCGGACAATCTGCATGAGTGGTTTAATGCAGGGGATATACTTTTAACATTTACAAGAGATTATGAGGGAATTATAACTACATGGGGAAAGCTCCAGCCAATTATTGCCGAAAACGAGAAAGCAGGGGTATATTTTGAATAACAAAATAGTGGAGCGATTCCAACTATTAAACGGCGAAACTCTCGTAGTGTCCTTTACGCACGACAGAACGCTTATTGGCGACACTTATACGGACATAGCCGTACATGAGCCAAGTCAACTGCCGATACGCTTAAAAAACGAATGCTCGGAAACGACATTAAGGGATTGGATTGAACGGCGCAGCGTTCCAGTAAACAGGCATCACATGGAAGCCATGCTCGGCGCGTTAAATCTCGAAAGGCCGTTTGACATCATGCGTTATTCCCACGCCTTGAGCCTAAATGATACATTCTGGATTAAGGAAGAACGCGAAAATGTAACCTTCGGCGAAATAAATTTGTATGAAAATAAATTTGACGAGGCTCTCGGGTGGATTGCGTTTACAGGGCTTCCGAGCGATATATCGCGAAATTTGGCGACACCCGAGCTTACGACTGCGGGTATGCTACCCAAGTTTTGGCAAAGGCTCGGCTTTAATGACATTGTAATGGTAAAGGGCGGTACTAGCGAATTTTCAAATGCGGGCTTCGAGCCGTATCGTGAGGTTGCCGCGCATATAATAGCGGACAGGCTAGACATAAAAACAATTCCGTATCATTTGCAAAGGGTCAGCGGCAAGGTGGCTTCGGTGTCGTCACTGTTTACATCTAAGGAATCGGGGCTTATGACTGGTCGCGAGTATTTGGACTTTAAATACCCGAGTATCAATACACGCCATTTAGGCGATTTATTTTTGGCTGTAAAAAATGAAAACTTGGACATAAAGCCTTTTTATGAAATGTGCTTTTTGGATTACATTATAGAAAATTTTGACAGGCATTTAAGCAACTGGGGCTTTATGGTAGACAACCGCACACAGGAAATACAGGGCTTTGCCCCTATTTGGGACAATGGCATGTCGTTGGAATATGACAAGCCAAGCGATATGCGTGAAAAATTCGATTTTGCGAGCTTTGGCATAAGATATGACTTTGTAAAGGACTGCGACTATACCCACGAGCTTCAAGCCAAAACAAACAAGCT
>WRLD01000048.1 GCA_009777845.1 Defluviitaleaceae bacterium | reverse complement strand
CGGTGGATTACCGCTACCCCAAGGAGTATGCTAATGCTCGGGCTGGTGTAGCAAGCAGTAAGGCAGGGATAACGGACGAACAGTTGGAACAGGTACGCCCGCGTTATAGTGGTGATGGGCAGTGGGGCGAGTAGTGCATTTGTAGGGGACGGATTTTGTACGTACCACGCACGGATTACGTGCATACCTCGGGAGGGGTAAACCCCTCCCCTACAAGTAACCGTCACCAATATTAACCGCCACCGATTATTATTTATGGAACACGGATTTAACGGATTTTCGCGGATTATGCGGATTTTTCCACGAGCCAATCCGCGTAATCCGTGAAAATCCGCATAAATCCGTGTCCAATAAGATATGTCCCCAAAAATGCTGTCCATAACAACCACACATAAAATAGAACGGAGAAATTTTAATGAACATAAGAAAACTAGCCACCATGCTTTTCATTTTCACCCTCCTATCCGCAATCCCTCTCACCGCGAGCGCGAACACATTCACGCCGCAAGGCCCTATTGCTGTGGCAAACACGATTATCGCCTTTGCGGAAAACCCCGTACCGCCGATTATTTCTCGCGACTCGGGCTTTTACGAGCGCGGCTTCAATTTAATGCTGCACTCCCCTATTCCCTCCACCCTCGGCGCGAAGATTTTTTATACGCTTGACGGCTCACCGCCTACGGAGGAATCGACAAGGTACACCGACCCCATTCCAGTCATGGCACCCGGCCCGATTGTTCCTGTTGCGAATTTCGGTGCGGACACGGTGTCGGGCGTGAGCGTGTTTAACCTACGCGCTATTCTTGTTTTTGACGGCACAAGCTCCGACATCACCACGCGAAACTTTGTCATGGGTACGGACGTTTTTACAAGGTTTGGCGAGGATACGTATATTTTCGCGCTTACCTCCGACCCACACGGCTTATTCGACCACCACGACGGGATTTTTGTGGCAGGAATTGACCGCGAAAATTTTCGGCAGGCGTTCCGTGAACGACACGGACGGCGACCCAGAATCGGCAGAACTGCCGAAGAGCGCCCCGATTCCCCCGCCAATTTTAACCGCACAGGCATAGAATCAGAACGGCTCGCCCATGTGGAAATGTTTGACAGCACTGGCACACGCCATATTTCACAGCACGTAGGAATCCGCGTAAAAGGCGGGTACTCCCGCGACTATGAAAAATTAAAATCCTTAGAGCTATACGCCCGACAAGAATACGGCGATAGAAACAATATGCCCTTTGCGTTTTTTGACGATGAATTTACCGCAGACGGACGGCTAGTAGACCGCTATAGGCGTGTTCGCTTACGCAATGGCGGAAGCGATAATCGCCCCGGGGCTACGGGATTTATCCGTGACGAGTTAAGCCACGCCCTGTTCCGCCAAGCGGGCTATCCTCTTACACAATCACACGCCCCTGCCGCCGTGTTTATTAACGGTGAATACTATGGAATGGCGTGGCTAAAATCCCCACGAACAGGCAACCACTTGGCGCGGGTATTCGGCGGTGAAACGGACAGCTATGATACTGTAGAGGGCGGGGACAGGAAATTTATTGATAGCAAATGGGACGGCGAACCCCGTGCGGTTTCTGACATGCACGAGGTAAGCGCGTTGGCTATGGACGGCTTTACAGGCGAGGGCGGAGAGGAACGCTTTGAGGAATTTAAAGAACGTATTTGTCTTGACAGCTTAATCTTATATTACGCAATGCAGATTTATATAAACAATATCGACTGGCCTAACAACAATATAGAATTTTGGCGATATTTCCCTAGCGAAGAAGAAAAGAACAATTCGGCACTGCATGAGTTTGTACGTGATGGGAAATGGCGTGTTTTTGCACAAGATTTAGAAGCAGCGTGGGCAATTTGGGACAACAACAATACAATGGTGAAAGCGGACACACTGCACGATATTTTGCAGGGCAGCGGCGGCCGCTGGAATTCCTCCCACAGCTCGGCGTTTTTGCACGCCATGGTAGACCACCCCGAAACACGCGCAAGGCTCGCCAACACCTTTGTAGACCTTATCGAGTACGCCTTTGCACCAGAAAATGTAATAAGCGTACTGGACGGCTTAATTCCCAAAATGGAAAACGAGTTACATTACGCACTACGCATGAATGTTTTACACCCTAACAACAGCGATTCACCCTCCGTAAATAGCATAAGAAGGAGTCACCGCTCTATCCGCGACTTCGCCAACCAACGCCCCGAAGCCATATATAAATCCATACAAACAAACCTAGGCTACGACCAAGCCGACCGCTTCACCGTCACGCTTACCGTAGCCGACCACGGCAACGCAACCATGAACACGCGACCAGTAGCCGTTTCCGCAGTTGGTAACTACTTCCAAGGCACGGAAATTACCATAACCGCCGCGCCCGACAAGGGCTACGCCGTAGATTATTGGACGGTAAACGGCGAGCGGAAGCACGGCGATTTTGTCACCGTTACGGACGATTGTACCGTAGAGGTACACTTCAAAGCCTTTGAACCACAGCCCGCGCCGCCCTCAATCATCATTAACCAAGTACACGGACAAGGCTCGCAGGGCAACAACGCCATTTCGCACGGCTTTATCGAGCTTTACAATCCCACAGATTCATATGTAGAATTAGACAACCACTCACTGCAAATAACCAACGGCGCAGGGGCTAATCCGTGGAACATGCTAAAGCTCACAGGCTACACAATCGAGCCGTCCTCGTCATTGCTAATCGTCAGTACGGCTTGGTTTAATACTGGAAACAGCGAACACAATCCACGCTATATCATTAGAGATTACGACATAGGCTGGAGCTTGCAATTTGACAATAACAACATGGTTGTCGCGCTTGTAAACAACCAAACGCCGCTATCCAACCTCATAACGGAAAGCGAATGGGGCAGTGTAATAGACCTAGTGGGCGTGCTTAACGACCCACAAACCCGCTCAAACTTTGTGGCGCATTATCTAGGGCAGGGCAACGCAATGCGTATGTCGCGGCAGGTATCGGCGCGTAGGGTCAATTTCCAGAACACGAGGGACAACGCCGCCGACTTCGTGGCGGTGGATTACCGCTACCCCAAGGAGTATGCTAATGCTCGGGCTGGTGTAGCAAGCAGTAAGGCAGGGATAACGGACGAACAGTTGGAACAGGTACGCCCGCGTTATAGTGGTGATGGGCAGTGGGGGAAATGAAACGCAATTTAACTTCACACATGAAAAATCGCCGAAGGCGAACCAAAAAACAACGAGGTGCTTCCCATGAAAATAACCTACTTCTTAGGCAACATAACACAATACGACCACGGGCTATCCGAGGTCGTACGGCGCGTAAAAAACGTATTTACCGAGCTGGAAGCGGAAACCGATTCCGTTGACCTAGGCGCGTTGCACCCGCCGTATTATGACGGCGATACTACGAGCGCGATTGACGGCATTATGGAAAAGGTAAAACTTTCCAATGGCATTGTTTTGGCTTGCACGGCCCAGCTGTTCGCGCCTACTGCGCTTATGCAGTGCTTTTTGGAGTATTTACAGCACCCCGACTACGCCGATATTTTGAAAAATAAGCATTGCATGGTGGTTGTTCTTTCCCAGGAGGGCGGCGAAAAATCCGCGCTCGACTATTTGAACAAGGCCGTGCAATATTTCGGCGGCTATGCCGTTTCGCAAATCGGGCTACAGGTCAAGCACTTGGCACAGCCCGAAACAGACGAATTTATCGACAAGGCCGCCGAGGATTTTTACAGGGCGGTCAAGCTAAACCGCCAGTACGTAATCCCCACCGACACCATCACGAAAGAGGTCGTAGTGGAAAAAACGGTGGTTGTGGAAAAGCCCATTATACAGGCAGAACCCGCTAGATTAGAGCCTTTTTCCGATACACAGGAAAAGGAAATAGAGGAAATCTCCCTATTGTTCACGGAAAAAATGAAAGGCGCGCCCATTGCGGAGGAATCGCCCGCGCCAGTGGCAGAGCCTGCCATATTTAAGCCCAAGCCCGCCGCGCTTCCCTCCCCTACCCCACAAGCCCTAGGGCAAGCGAAAAGGCTAACGCAGGAATTGCCGAACCGCTTCCAGTCACAGCTTTCCGCAGGCCTGCAAGCGCTCGTGCAAATAAATATCTCGGGCAACGAGCAATTTGACTGCTATTTGAACATTCACAGCACAGAATGTACCTATTATGATGGTCAAGCTCCTGCGCCCGACATCACTATTATGGCAGATTCTGCCATTTGGACGGACGTGCTAAGCGGCAAAAGCACCGCACAAAAGGCGTTTATGATAGGCGGCATAAAGGTACGCGGCGATTTTGTACTGCTTACCAAGTTTGACACGCTTTTTGCACAATGATTACCGTGCAAACCGTGGACATCTTGGGCGTTCCTTTCGCCAGCCTCACGCAGGAGCAAGCCCTTTGCATACTGGAGGGCTACTTGGACACGGCGGTCAACCACGTAATCGTCACGCCTAACCCAGAGGGCGTTATGCAGTCACGCAGAAATCCTGCGTTTCGTGAGGCGTTGTGCAATGCCGATTTGTCCCTCGCGGACGGTACTGGTGTTGTGCTTGCTTCGTGGTTTTTGAACAGACGGCTTCCCGAACGTGTCCGCGGAGTAGATATATCCTTCGCGTTGTTTGAGCGTTTATGTGAAAGGGAACGCAGCTTCACCGCGTATTTCCTCGGCGCGACCTCAGGCGTTGCCGAAAACGCAAAACGCAACATGGAAGCACGCTTTCCGTATTTAAAGGTCGTTGGGCTTCACCACGGCTTTTTTGACACAGAAAAGGAAGCGGAAATACTAGACGAAATAAACCGACTTTCGCCCGATATTTTGTTTGTATGTACTGGTATGCCGCGCGCGGAGCTTTGGGCAGATACGCATAGAGGGGCATTGCCCCTTTCCTCCGACTGTCCCTTGGTGGGAATATCGCCTCGAAGCCTTAACAGCCCCCTAGCAAGCAAAAAAATAAACGCACGCATTACCCTATGCGTGGGCGGTACGCTCGATATTATGGGCGGCAATGTAAAGCTCGCGCCTGCTTTTGTGCGGAAAATAGGCATGGAGTGGTTTTACCGCTTGCTGTGTCAACCGAGCCGCACCAAGCGTATGTTGGATATTCCTCGGTTTGTGCTTGCGGTTTTGTTTGTCAAGGGCGACCGTGAACATTAACCACATGCTCCACGGGCGACCAGTCGCTTATTTCGTTGTCCTGCAAATACAGCTCGTTCAAATTCGTTAGCCCTGCAAGTGGTGATATATCGCTGACTTCGTTTACCCGCAAAGTTAGCGTTTCCAGTTTCGTAAGCCTTACCAGCGGCGATATGTCGCTTATTTGGTTTCTCCTCAGAAATACTTCGCGTAATTCCGTAAGCCCTGCCAATGGCGACAAGTCGCTTACTTCGTTTTCATTCAAATTTATCATTTCCAACTTCGTTAGCCCTGCCAGTGATGATATGTCGCTCACTTGGTTTTCGTTCAGCCATAATTTATTCAAATTCACAAGCCCCGCTAACGACGATATGTCGTTTATTTCGTTTTCGAGCAACCATAATGTACTCAAATTAACAAGACCTGCTAGCGGCGATATATCGCCTATTTGGTTTCCGCCCAAAGCTAACTCTCGTAATTCTACAAGCCCCACCAACGGCAATATATCGCACACTTGGTTTTCGTGCAAATGCAATAAACTCAAATTCGTAAGCCCTGCCAACGGCGACAAATCGCTTATTTGGTTATCGTACAAATACAATTCGCTTAAATCGGTAAGCATTGCCAGCGGAGATATGTCGCTTATTTGGTTTTCACTCAAAGCTAACCCGCGTAATTCTACAAGCCCCACTAACGGCGATATATCGCGTACTTGGTTTCCCTGCAAACGCAATAAACTCAAATTCGTAAGCCCCGCCAACGGTGACAGGTCACTTATTTTGTTACGGCTCAAAACCAGTGTACCCATATTCGTAAGCCCTGCCAGTGGTGATATATCGCCTACCTAATTGCTGTACAACCGTAATTCGACCAAGTTGGTAAGCTCTGCCAGCGGCGACAAATCACTTACTCTGTTTTCCTGCAAATCTATTAGGCTCAAATTCGTAAGCTCTGCCAACGGTAACAAATCACTTATTTGATTATCACGCAAATACACCTCATTTAACTTCATAAGTACAACCAGAGGCGACAAGTCGCTTACTTGGTTTCCGCGCAGCCACAATCTTCTTAAATTTGTAAGCTCCACTAACACCGATATATCACTTACTTCGTTTTCCTGCAAATACAGCTCGTCTAAATTCGTAAGCCTCGCCAACGGTGACAAGTCACTCACCTTGTTTCCCCGAAAATCTAATAATGTCAAGCTCGTAAGCCCCGCAAAGGGCGACAAGTCGCTTATTTTATTTTCTCGAAGCCATAACCTTTTTAAATTTACCATTTGTGTCAACGGCAGAATATCCTCGTTTTGCAGATTGCGTTCGTCTAAAATAAGGACTTCTAGGGCTGTGCTGTAGCTGTCCTCGCCTATTATGCCGCCGTTTTCGTCACGCCGCACAATGGTAATAAATTCCTCGGGCGAGGCGTTTTGATTCGTATTTTGTTGACCCTTGCCACATGCCCCAAAGGAAAAAATAAGCAAAATAAAGCAAGCCGCCGCAAAAAAGCCGCTTTGCGACAGCCTGCTTGTGTGCCTAAGCCGCCTACTGAACAATCGCTTCAGCGGGACATGTGCCTGCACATGCGCCGCAATCAATGCACGCATCGGCATTGATTACATAGATAGGACTGCCTTCCGATATGCAGCTCACAGGACATTCGTCAACACATGCACCACAGGAAACGCAGGCATCAGTAATTTTATAAGCCATTCATAAACACCTCCCTCTGCGAGAAATTTTATCACATAAATCTTATTTTGCAACCATGGCAATTTTAGGTTGAGTCAACAATTATCAATTTGCAAACTTTGCAGGGGTTTTTGTAGGGGACGGATTTATCCGTCCCGAGATTACCTCGTTCGTTAATTAGGGACGGAAAACGTCCCTTAAATTTGGTTCGTGCATACCTCGGGACGGATAAATCCGTCCCCTACGAAAAACCGTTCATATTGTCCATGAAATCAAATCGCTGTATTTTGCAACCATGGCAATTTTAGGTTGAGTCAACAATTATCAATTTGCAAACTTTGCAGGGGTTTTTGTAGGGGACGGATTTATCCGTCCCGAGATTACCTCGTTCGTTAATTAGGGACGGGAAACGCCCCTTCAATTTGGTTCGTGCATACCTCGGGACGGATAAATCCGTCCCCTACGAAAGCCGTCCATATTATCCATGAAATCGAATCGCTGTATTTTGCAACCATGGCAATTTTGATTTAAGGTAACAATTGTCAGTTTGCAAACTTTGCAGGGGTTTTTGTAGGGGACGGATTTATCCGTCCCGAGATTACCTCGTTCGTTAATTAGGGACGGATAACGTCCCATCACTTTGGTGCGTGCATACCTCGGGACGGATAAATCCGTCCCCTACGGAAGCCGTTCATATTATCCATGAAATCAAATCGCTGTATTTTGCAACAAAATTGTCATATTCTTCTGCCTTATTTATGGTATTATATTCCCAAGTTTGTCAAATTATATTTGTAACGAACGCTAAACCCATAAGAAAAGGAGATGATTTTCTTGGTTTCAAACGTAAGGAAGATTTTCATTAAAGCATTGGTGGCGGCATTCGCGACCGTTTTATTGGTTGCGGCTGTACCTATCGCCGTCAGCGCGAGTTCTGCTTTTACATCTATAAGCATGGACCGTACCACCGTAAACCCTGGGCAAACCGCTACATTCTCGGTACGCACTACTACAAATGTACAGTATGTTTTCGCTATGGTTGACGGTACTCGCGTACAAGGCTCCAGAGTTTCGGGCAATGACTGGACTGTTTCCGTCACGCCTACACGCACCACGAACGTACAAGTATTCGCAAATTCCATGAACGACCAATTTAACGCCGCGACCATGATTATTCCTATTACCGTTACATCATCTGTACCTGCGGCTACGCCGAACGTAAGCGTTACTATTCCCGCCGCGCCCGCAAACCTCGCGCCGATTGCCATAGCGAGCGTTACCGAAACACCGCCAATCGAAGCGGGAGCAGTTCAGCTTACCGTGGTTACTGGCGCGGAGGTAAACGAGGTTTGGGTAAACTTCGACAGGGTAAACAATGCGCGCGCTACTGGAAAATTTGCACGCGGAACACTAACCACGCAGGGTACAAATTCCCGCACATGGGTAATCAATTTCCGTCCCGACGCATGGACAGCACAGCAAGTGGAAATAGGCGCGAACCGCACCTACAACTGGCCTGGCGCATCTACACAGCTTCATAACCTCGCGCTTACTCAGCCCTATGTTTCGCCCACATCACCCGCAATCAACAGCGTGGCGGTAAACCCGCGCACCGTATCAAGCGGAAGCTCCACCACCTTTACAATTAACACAAACCTAGACGCAGAATTTGTATGGGTACGCGATATAAACGGCACGGAGCATAACGCGCGCCGTTCGACCACCTCCGCACACAACCGCAGCTGGACAGTCACCTTCAACCCCCAAAACACAGGCACTGTGACCGTTTTCGCTAACGCGACAAGAACAGAAACAGGCGCGGCTACACGCAGCGAAACAATCACCGTAGGACACGGCAGCGCATCTATAGTAAACACGCCGACCGCCAACTGGCTAGGAAGCGACCAAATAAGAATAAACGTAACCACCAACAACTTGACCGAATCCGTATGGGCAATAATGCCAGGCACAAACAACCGAGTACAGCTCAACCGCACAAACTCTGGCACAGGCAACCGCACATGGTCTGCGGACGTGTGGAGCTACGAAACCTGGGGCAATATCCTAGTGGGCGTAAGCAGCTCCACAGGAAATATAAACAACCTAAACGCCGAGGATTCCAGAACAATTTCCAACTGGCAATCTGGCTCTAACAGCTCCACAGGCTCGATTAGAACCGTTGACCACCTAACCAGTGCCGACCAAAACGTAGGCAGGGGCGGCACTACCGAATTTAGAGTACGAACCTCCGACTATGTAACGCGCCTAGAAGTAACAGGAAACAACGTAAGCGGCTTTACCGCAATCGACCCAAGCTACGCCTCAGGCGGCGTTAAGGACTGGATTGTTTCCGTGCATGTTTCGCATAGCGCGACTGTAAACCAAGCTCTTAATCTTACCGTGCGTGCGTTTTCTGGGAATAATCAGGTGGATTCTCGGGCCTTGCCGGCTACTATGGTACGGTAGGGGCATAGCCCCTTTTCACCGACTTATTTTTGGTGGGAATGTCGTCACGAGCCTTTGGGGCGTAGCCCCTTTTCACCGCTGTATTGTGGTGGGAATATCATCACGAGCCTTTGTAGATTTGTGAGGCTTTGGAATTTATAGCATACTAAAAGGAAAGCTGTCTTGTTTGTGATAAATAGGACAGCTTTTTTGTTGCGGTTAATTGTTGCGGTTTGTTATTGCGGTTTATTGTAGGGGACGGATTTATCCGTCCCCTACAATAAATCACCATACTATCCATAAAATCACACGCTTTTGCCGTTCGTGCGTTTGTCGTTCGTGTGTTTGTCGTGGTGGTTATTGTAGGGGACGGATTTATCCGTCCCGAGGCTGCCACGTTCGTTAATTAAGGACGGATAACGTCCATTAACGCAGGGCAGGGCAATTGCGGGACGGTCAACGTCCTATCAGTTTGGCGCGTGCAAACCTCGGGACGGATAAATCCGTCCCCTACAAAAGCGTGCGGATTTTATCGTTCGTGCGTTTGCCGTGGTGGTTATTGTAGGGGACGGATTTATCCGTCCCGAGGTACGCACGTTCGTTAATTTGGGTCGGATAACGTCCATTAACGCAGGGCGGGGCAATTGCGGGACGGTCAACGTCACATAAATTTATTACGTGCATACCTCGGGACGGATAAATCCGTCCCCTACAAGAAACTAGTCGCACTCTATCTTGACACGACCCACACACTTTGCATATACTACATTCATATGAATTATATGTATAATCCCAATTAAGGAGAATCCCCATGAAAATTGAAACCGCATGTATTCACGCCGCAAGAAATACTTCTCATTCCACTGGCGCGGTAACCGTTCCTATTTATCAATCGTCCACATTTGCACACCCTAGCTTTGGGCAAAGCACAGGCTACGATTATTCCCGAACCCAAAACCCCACGCGCGAGCATGTCGAAAGGCTGCTCGCGGCGTTGGAGGGCGGCGCGGGGGCTTCCGCCTACTCCACGGGAATGGCGGCGGTCGCCACACTAATGGAGATGTTTAAGCCAGGGGACGAAATAATCGCCACGGACGATTTGTACGGCGGCTCGATTCGTTATTTCAACGAAATTTCCACAAAAAACGGGCTACTCATTCGCTTTGTCGATACGTCCGACCTAAACGCACTGGAAGCCGCAATAACCGCCGACACAAAGGCAATTTTTATAGAAACGCCGACCAATCCCTTGATGAAGCTAACGGACATAACCGCCGTAAGGCGCGTTATCGGCGGCCGCGAAATACTGCTTATTGTGGACAATACCTTTTTAACGCCGTACCTTTGCAACCCAATCGCACGCGGCGCGGACATTGTCGTACACAGCGGTACAAAGTTCCTTTCGGGGCATAATGACACGCTGGCAGGATTTCTTGTCGCAAAATCGCCGAAAATAGCCGAAAAGCTCGATTATTTGAAAAAGACAATCGGCGGCGTGCTATCGCCGTTCGATTGCTTTTTGGTAACGCGCGGCATTAAGACCCTCGCCATTCGCATGGAAAAAGCGCAAGAAAACGCGGCAAAAATAGCCGAATGGCTAGAAAAACAGCCAAAAGTAACACAAGTGTACTACCCAGAAATGGGCGCGATGCTTAGCTTTAGAATGGAAAGCGCGGAAGCCGCACAAAGCGTTTTAAATAGGCGGTCGCTTATTTTGTATGCGGAAAGTCTTGGCGGTGTGGAAACGCTGATTACATACCCCATGACCCAGACCCATGCCGATGTGCCTGATGCGGAACAGCGAGGAATAGACGGCACTTTACTTAGGCTGTCAGTTGGTATAGAATCGGCAGAAGATATTATTCAAGATTTGGATAGGGCGATGAGATGAAATACGATTTTGACACGGTGATTGAACGCCGCGGCACAAATTGCATTAAATACGATTTTGCTGTCGAACGCGGCAAGCCTGCCGATGTTCTGCCTTTGTGGGTAGCGGATATGGACTTTCCTGCGCCGCCCGAGGTTTTGGCGGACATACAAAAAGCCGTAGCACACGGCATATTTGGCTACACCGAGCCAAAGGCCGATTATTACGGCGTGGTGTCGGACTGGTTTGGCTCGCGCTTTGGCTATCATGCGGCGCGGCATGAGATTATTACGGCCTCGGGCGTTGTTTTTGCATTGGCACAAATGGTTCGCGCGTTTACTTCGCCGAATGATGCCGTATTATTGCAAACGCCCGTTTATTACCCGTTATTCGACATTATTCTCGACAACGGCAGAACGCTTGTAACTAACTCCTTACGCTACAATAACGGCAAGTATTCCATTGATTTTCACGATTTTGAGCAGAAAATCGTCACGCGCGGCGTAAGGCTGTTTATCCTATGTAGTCCGCACAACCCTGTGGGCAGGGTGTGGACGCGCGGCGAGCTTGCGGAAATGAGTCGAATTTGCGTAAAGCATGGCGTGACGGTTGTGTCAGACGAAATTCATTGCGATTTTGTGTGGCAGGGGCATACGCATACATGCTTTGGCTTGTTGAACGAAAACGCCGTTATCGCCACTGCGCCCAGCAAGACGTTTAATCTAGCAGGCTTGCAAGCCGCGAATATTTTCATTAAAAACTCGGAGCTACGCGAAAAGCTAAAAGCCGAAATAAAACGCAGCGGCTGTGATGGCCCGAATACACTCGGGCTTGTCGCTTGCCAAAGCGCGTACAGCAAGGGCGGTCCGTGGCTGGACGAGCTAAACGCCTATCTTGCGGCAAATATTCGCTTTGTCCGCGAGTTTTTGGCGGAACGGCTTCCCAAGGTTAGGCTCGTAGAGCCTGAGGGGACGTATCTTGTTTGGCTGGATTTTACAGAATATGGGCTTTCGCAAAAGGAGCTTGACCGCCGAGTGACCCACGGCGCGAGGCTGTGGTTAAATAGCGGTACGATATTTGGGGTGGAGGGCGAGGGGTTTCAGAGGGTGAATGTTGCTTGCCCTCGGGGGGTTTTGGGGGAGGGGGTTGGGAGGTTAGAGAGGGAATTTTTGTAGGCGACCTGCGACAAAAAAGAACAAAAAAAAGGGGCTACTTTGCAAGGTGAGAAGTAGCCCCTTTTGGTTTACCTACATGCCAAATTTTTTAACCATTTCCTCAATATCCTTAAAGGACATATCGCCTAACCTGTTTGTGGCTAGGGACGAGGAAGTAAAGCCCTTAAAGCTACCTGTGTCTAGGATAAAATTAACGGCAGAGAGAAGAATTTCCGTTACGCTTTTTCTTATTTTGTTGGCGTAATGTATTGCTTGTTGGTTTATCTGTTCTTGCTCCCTTGCCGCCGCTATTTCTTCTGCCGACATTTCGCCAGGTCTATACACAACACGTTGCCACCCTGCATCTTTCATGGCGTAGCTAGCAAGACTTGATGCAAAAAATCTAACTGAACCCTTGAAAACTTCTGTTGCCGCAGCAATATGTTTTCTGAGTTCTTCGCCCTCATAGGTTTTGTTAAGCTCGTTTATCAGCTTCTCAAACTTCATAAACCCATCTTCAATACCACCGTTAAAGACACCAAAACCTACTTCATTATTATATTTATATAATAATGACACCTCGGGGTCTTTTTCGTATATTGAGGGAATATCATGGGCGTTTCTTATGTCTATGTCGTTAATTGAAGCCGAAGCCTGTGCTTTGGTGCGAGTGTTGCGCATTTCTTCTGCACAATAGGAAATAGGCTTTTGTGAAACGTAGGAAATATTCATAAAATCACTCCTGCCAAACTAGATAATATCATAAAAATATCTCATCTGTAGAGCGGTTCTTATTGGTTTTGGCACATTTCCTAAAAGATAAAAGAAATTGAAGTTTACATCTCGCACCCTGCCCGTGTCTACATCGAATATTGCGGTTACATATGGTAGAGAATAGTTTATGGCATTAGCACCTGTTCTGTTTACAGAAAAATGAGTACCTGTAATGGTTAATGCAAGTGCAGGGTAGCTTATCGCCCCCCCAAAATCATACCAACTTGTATGATAAAAAACAAACGAGGGCATAACCACATCTTCAAGACCGACTGTACTACCCTTGAAAAAAACTTCTTGGTTTGACATGGGGGTAAGTATCTGCGTTGTTACACTTGAAGGGGCGTTGTTCGTTACATGTGACCAACTAAAGTTAAGAGGAGTTCCATTTACATGGAGATTACCTCCATTGTTGTTTGATGATAGAACATTGCTTCCGTCTGTTGTTGCCACTAGAGGGAATGGTGCATTAAATGGGCATTGTGGTACCGAGAACAATGAAAATGAATAGGTCGAAGTAGGGTTAAATGCACCGTATCTACTTTGTACAGCAATGTAATGCGTTCCCGCAGGGATATTAAAAAATCCGCTAGAGGAAATTTCATATGCACTTGTTCCGTTTTCAATAAAATAGAGCACATAGTTTACTCCCGCAGGTTGGGTAAACGCAAGCGTTGCAGTTCTATTGGTTGTAATAGTAAATTTAAAAAAGTCTAAGTCGTAAGGGTTGTCTATTACCCCCGTTCTTGTAAAAATATTCGTAGTGCCTAAATTTGTTGCCGTAGCCATAGCACCATTAGCACCGTTCGCAAGGTCGGCAGTTGAGTTATATGCCGAGATTTCAAATACCCCTGTGCCTGAAAAGCCCACAGCGGCAAGGAAATAATACCCTGGGTCGGCAATAAATTTAATTGTTCGGGGGTTTAATGAATAGGACATGTCGACTGGTTCTAAGCTGTTATTGTTTAATTTAAAGACATATAAATCAAATTCCGTTCCATAATTCATTAGCAATGATGTCGTAAACATGCAACGCTGTGTAACCTCGGTAAAAAACCACCGTTGCTGACCTGGGGCTGTTATTTCCCCAAGCGTTGGGGTATTAAACGGTAGAAAATACGCTAGATTTGGGTCGTTGATATTGCGGGTGGTGGTTGAAGATGACCTTGACTCCGCAGAAGCATTTGTTTTTGGGGGTATTGCGTTAATTTCAATTTGCTCAAAGTGCATGTCGGCTAAAATGTCGCTCGCACTTCGCTCACTAGAATGTTTTCCCATTATATCATCTAGTGACACTTTTTCAAGACTTGAAAGGTCAATAATTTCCTCGTTCAAATCAAAATAAATTTGGTCGGGTATTATGGCGTGGGTCATAGAATTTATATCGTCTATAACGTCCGTATCTATATCGTATTCCGACTCGGCGGAAGCTGCCACTGATGTGAGAGTGGACACCGCAAAAACAACAGTAAGTATTAAGGTGCAAATTGTTCTCAATTTCTTTTTCATACTGTAATCTCCTTTTTTAAAGTATTTTTTTCTGTGCCAAGATATTGCGATACTCCCCCTTTCGCTATTTTTCGCCTAAATAAAGGTGAAACTGTACCACATTATTAGTGCGTATACTTATAAGACGGCAGAGCAAGCACATTTTCCCCGAAAAATATATTTTGTAACACAACTGTAATATTTATCGCCGCTATTTCGTGTACACTTATGATTACAATAAGAATTGATTCGGAAAGGGGATAGCTCCTTGCCCCACAAATATTTATCGGGACTAGAAACCGAGGAAGAAAAAAACGCCTTAGCACAAATTTACGAAGAACTAAAAGGGCTATGCTATAATATCGCATTTCGCATAACAAAGAACAATGCCATGTCGGAAGATGCCGTTCACGAGGCGTTTGTTAAGGTTATAAAAAATAAAAATACTTTTTTCAATCTTCACGCTAAACAGCGCGTAGCGTACATAACCCGCGCAGTTAAAAATAAAGCACTTGACCTTATCACATTGCGTGACGAAAACGCAAAAAGCGATTTGAGGGATATAACTGAAATTTCGGATAATGTTGATTTATGTAAAATTATCGAAACACAGGAAGCCTATGATGAGGTAGTCAAGGCAATAAAATCCTTACCCGAAAAATATAAGGCGGTACTGGAAATGCGGTATGTAAATGACATGAGGAATTGTGAAATAGCCGAGGAACTCGGCATTTCGGGAAAAGCCGTATCAAAACATGCTATAAAGGCAATATTTTTAGTATGCGATAGGCTTACGGAATGAACAATGTCCAAAGTATTGCTACATAATAACAGATTTCCAGTATATGAGAAAAAAGGGGGCTTACGCCCCCCCCCCCACCACCATCTCCAATATCCGATTACTCCTCTTAACAAACCCAGACATCTGCTCCATAGGCATGGGCTTATGGCTCAGCATCGCCAAATCAAACAAATGCTCTACTATAAGCTCCACATCGCCGCTCCGCTCCTTATTATCCATTATCTTAATCAACGAGCCTACCAAGGAATGATTGCGGTTAAGCACAAGCGTGAGTTCTTCCTCGAACATTCCAGGCGGTAGCTGCGAGCCGCCGCCGAACATTTTTGACATTTCCTGCATACGGCGCGACTGCTCCGAAAGCAGTATTACCGAGGAAATGTCGGCAGATTTTAACTGCTCTACGCTTACCTTTAGCTTGTCGTTGTTTAGAATTTCGCGGAAGCGCGCTTCTAAGCCGTCTGGCTGGGCTTGCTCGCTGTCTGCGGCCTCGTCCTTTAACGCGCTTGTTATGTCGGAGTCAATCCGCGTGAATTTTATGCCGTTTTCGTACATTTCTAAATAATTGACAAAGGGCGTGTCCAAATTTGTGGTTAGAAGCACCGCCGACAAGCCCTGCTCCTTAAACATTTGAATATACTGCGATTGCAGCTGTTCGTTCGATACATAATAAACGGTCTTTTGTTCGCCCTCCGCCGCGGCTTCGCTGGCGGTAAATTCTTCCAGTGTCTGATACGCGCCGTCTATTGTTTTGTAAAGCACGCTTCCTTTTATTTTGTCGTACAGGTCGCGCTCCTTTATACAGCCGTACTTGATAAACGGCGCGATGTCGTCCCAGTAAGCGTTGTAGCCCTCGCGTTCCTTTTTAAACAAGCCGTTCAGCTTGTCGGCTACCTTTCGGGAAATATAGCCCGACATTTTTTTCACGGTAGAATCATTTTGTAGGAACGAGCGTGATACATTTAGCGGCAAATCGGGGCAATCCATTACGCCCTTTAGTAACAATAAGTATTCGGGAATAACTTCCTTTATATTGTCCGCCACAAAGACTTGATTGTTAAACAGCTTTACTTGACCCTCGATATATTCTAGGTCGTGCTTCATTTTTGGGAAGTACAATATGCCCTTTAGGCGGAACGGATAGTCCATATTTAGGTGAATCCAGAACAATGGCTCGTTAAAATCGGTAAACACCTTGTGATAAAACGCCTTGTATTCCTCGTCCGTACAATCGTTTGCGGACTTTAGCCACAGCGGCGCGGTGTCGTTGATTGGCTTGGGCGGCTCGGCTGGCTCGTCCGCCTCGTCTATTACGTCGACCTCCTTTACTTCCGCTATTTCTTCTATAAAAATAGGCACAGGAATAAAGCCGCAGTATTTTGTCAAAATCGCGCGGAGTTTGTATGTTTCCAGAAATTCCTCGCCGCTTTCGTTGATAAACAGCGTAATTTTTGTACCGCGCTGTGTTCTGTCGCCCTGCGACATCTCAAACTCTATGCCGCCCTCACATTCCCATATAGCAGGCTCGCTGTCTGGCTTATACGAAAGCGTAGAAATCTGCACCTTGTCGCTTACCATAAACGCCGAGTAGAAGCCAAGCCCAAAATGTCCGATTATGTCGTTTGATGCGTCTGTTTTGTCCTTGTATTTTTCCATAAAGTCGTTCGCGCCCGAGAACGCAATTTGATTGATATACTCCTTTATTTCGTCGGCGGTCATGCCTAGCCCGTTATCCTCAAAAATAAGCTGTTTGTTTGCCTTGTCCACCCAAACCTTTATGAAAAATTCCTCGTCAGCGGCGATAACGGCATCGCCCATATCCGACAGCTTTTTCAGCTTTGTAATAGCGTCCGAGCCGTTGGACACTAATTCGCGTACAAAAATATCCATATCGGAATACAACCATTTTTTTATAATTGGTAAAATATTCTCGCTATGAATTGATAGATTTCCTTTTTCCATGTTATAACCTCCTTGATAGTAATAAGCACACAAAAATATGCGGAAGGATTTTCCGCATATTTATAGTATATTAAGTTTTTATAACTTGTCAAGAATCTGCTTAATCCCGCATTTGCTAGAGCGGTTTACGCGCCGCAAACGGAACAGGCAATCCGCGTCGCCCTGCTTAATGGTGTTCATGCCCTCTAGGCACGAAAGGCTTCCCACCATGCCTAGCTCCTCGCAAACCTTACGCGAATCCTCCGCGATTACGCCTAGCGGATACACAAAAACCGTGGGCGTGTGGTTGATTTTCAGCGAACAGGATTCCTGCAAACAGCTTAAATCTGCGTACAGGCGCGTGTGGTATGTTTCCGTTGGCTCGCCGCGTTTTTTTCCGCTTCCTATGGGCGGCTTGTGCAGATTGTGGCTGTGGTTTTGCACCTCGATATAGCCCGATTCGTGCATTTCGGCTACCTGCGACCATGTCAAATTTCCGCTGCGTACTCTGGGGTTAGCCTCCTGCTCCTTTGTGGCACTGTCCGTGGCTTCGCCGATAATTGCGATTACTGCTTTCATTTCAAATTCCTGCAAAAGCGGAAACAAATACTCGTAATCGCTAAAATTGCCGTCGTCAAACGTAAGCATTATGGGGTTTTCTGGCAGCTCGCCCTGATAATTCACGAAGCTAATTAAATCCTGCATTACAATCGTATTGTAGTCATTGTCACGCAGATACTGCAAATCCTCGCGGAATTGTGCGGACGATATGCCAAACTTGCCTATAAATTTTGGGCGTTCGGTAATTAAATGGTACATAATAATAGGAAGCTGTACCTCCTTGCCCTGATAGGTCAAGGCCTGCGTATCTAGCTCGGGCTTGGCCTCGGCGGCGGCGACAATAATGGGCAACCGCCGAGAGAACGCGGCAAGTAAAAGGAACGCGCATATAAGCATTATTTTTTTCATTATTTAACACCTCTATCTCGCCTTCGGCGATTTTTTCATGTGCTAATTTACACTATCCTGTAGTATGTCAAATAATGCTCGACTTAATTCAAACTTAACCGATTAACGAATGTACAATATTGCCACCCTCCCACAGCTCGACCTCAGAAATATCTATTTCGTCATTCCACGCAATGGCATAACCTTTTCCCACAACCTCGACATTTGAAAAAAGGCTGTTATTTTCTAATTGCCTATAAATTGGAAATTGGGGGATAAGGCTCGATACATCGTATTCTTTTTTTACGCCATTTTCAAATTCTACGAGCAAAACCATGTTTTCTAGCGGTTTTACTGCTTTAACCTTTATTGATAAGCCCATTTTTGTAACCTCCTTACTCTAATGGCGGCAGTTTTTCTAGTATTTTTGTGTCCCACATTTTCATTATTTTGTTAGTGTGTTCCCTTCCCCATTCCTTTATCAAATCTTGTGCCTTTTTTGGCAAATCCCCCTCAATCATTTCAAGGGATTTTATGTCTATAACTCCCTCTTTTTCTCCATATATAGCATGAAAATGCGGGGGATTATGCTCCCTGTTAAAATATATTTTTATTACTATTCCGTAAAATCTTGTTATTTCTGGCATTTTTATTCCCTCTTTTCTATAATATTCAAATAACACCCGCCACCCTAAACAAAAAAATAAACAACGTCAGCGTAAACGCCGAAAGCACCATAGTAAGCACCAGCGCGGACGCGCCGATATACGAATCGCCGCCCAGCTCCGCCTGCATAACATACGCGCCTACAGCCATAGGCAACGCATTAAGCAGCATAATAATAGTCAAATCACTGCCGCGGAAGCCAAACAGCCACGCCGTAAAAATTGCAACAATCGGCATAATAAACAATTTTACGACAGTAGCAACTATTACATACTTGGATTTTTTGTCAAAGCCGCCAAAGGTCAAGCTGCCGCCGACACAAATCATCGCCAAGGGCATAGTAAGCCCGCCGAGAGCGTTCACGGTATTGGACATAAATGTCGCTTCGCCGTACGCACCGACAAGCCGCCACCCCAAGGCATTAAAGCTAAGCCCGACTACTACGCCGATTACGACAGGGTTTTTTGCAATGGAAAGCAAAACGCGGCTAACGCTCGCCGCCCTTGGGTCGTGAACCGCAAACATAACCGAAGCCGTGGAATACGAAACAATCAACAGCACCGACACTGCCAAAATGCCCTTTGGGATAATGCTCGCGTCCTGGGCGGAATAAAACATAAGCCCCAAAAGCGGCGGCGCGACCGTGGACAAGCTGCTTCTGTACGCGCTGTTTACAAATGCCGTAACTGCGCCCCTGTCACGCATAAATTTATACGCAAGCCCCCACGTAGCAAGAAAAAAGAAAATAAGCCATAATGAATTAAAAAGCAGAAATTCGGGAACAAACACCGCAGAAAGGTCTGCCCTATGAATATGTTCAAAAATCGTAACAGGAATGGCAAAATAAAAGACTATTTTGTTGCCCATTGTCACAAAGCTGTCGTCAATAAGCCCGCGCCGTTTTAGAAAAAACCCAAGCACCGCCAGCAAAACAAAGGGCAATGTCGTGTGCAGACTTAGCGTCATGTGTTGTAGCATGTTCTACTCCT
>WRLD01000047.1 GCA_009777845.1 Defluviitaleaceae bacterium | reverse complement strand
ATTATGACTTGCTTGGGTATGCTGTCGCCGATGCAAGTCTTGAATAAGTATTTAGCTGTTATGTTTTAGCTTCTTACCACTCTTGTTTATCTCTTGATTTTTGTTACCTATCATTGACGCTCGAACAAAAACAAAACCACACATTCAAAAATACCATTGCGGTACAGAACTTCCTATGATAGAATTTAGGCCGTCAGCCTTGCGCTACGATACACAGCGTTTATATCGTCCTGCGTAAAGCCGAGATAGCGGTAAGTAATTTCATACGAGCTATGATTGTATATTTTCATTAACAACATAATCGTTTTTTCGGGGGCGTTGCTATCGTTTAATGTATGATAGTATTATGCTCTCGTGAAGTGCGATGGTTTTTATTTTACCAGTCTTTTTCTCGGTAAGGGTGAGGGTTTGGCGTACACGACCATTGGTGAAATCGTAGACATCATTCCAGCCTATGGATAAAATATCGCTAATTCGCAGAGCGGTATATAACGCCATAACGATTATCACATAGTTGCGAATCTGCCCTTGTTTCAAGTAATACTCCACTAGCTTGCGAATTTGCTTCTTGTTTCGGATAGGTTCGGTAGTTTTCATTGTAATTTTCTCCCTTCAATATTTACGCCCATGTTCCACAATCTCAATGTGGCACATGGGCTTTGTTTTTCCTTGTAGAACAAGTGTTTTGTCCCTGCTTCAATTTTACCATTCAAAAAATCGGGGCTGTTATTTCTTCGGTTTTCCCTTTAATATCAATCAATAAAGCGCGGAGTGCCACATTGAGATTGTGGCACTCCGCGCTTTGGTTTTAGAGATTTTAATAAACTTCACAACTAAATTTTTCACAAGGGAGAGTTAGCCATGCGCAGAACATCAGCATATCATTTTGCCGCAATTACGGCAGTGCTAGTCATCTTGTTTTTAGGTGCAACCTTTGACAGCGCAACTCTTGCAATTATTTTGGGCATTGTGGCGGTTATAGTTGTTTATAAAATTGTGGTTTCAATTGAAGATGGACTGGACAGGGGAATAAACAAACTGATACACGGCGGAAGCCAAGCCTTGGTTGAGGATATGCTTAACACGGTTATCGTGTTTGAAACCTCCGCAGATAAAGATGCGACTGTTTCTCATTTTTGTAACATTTATCCTCGTGAACGCTCCAAGGGGGATTTAAAGCAAGACTGGATATGTAACCATTTGCTAGATGATAAAGGCGATGATTTGTTTTTTGTTATTGGAGTGTCTGCATTTTGTTACGTTAGTGAAGCCGCAGGCGTACCAATAACAGGCGCGAAGCTATGCTTCGACAAAACGCCCGAAGGCTCTACCACGGCGGTATTTTCATTTAATCTGCGAATATTTCCACATAACAGCACTCTTTTTGGCGCAATACCGCACACAAAAAACATGGCGGAGCTAATGGGGGCAGTTAAGGATTCATTTATGTCACTTGATTCTGACTGCAAAATAACCGAAAACAAGGGGGTATGCGTGTAATGGAGCAGTATCAGAATGAGCAGATGGAAAGGTACGCCCAAGCCCGACAGCGGAATATCAAAGGCTTCCTGTTGCCGCCGTACTGGTTGCGGTGGGGGGGGGCATTGCTATTCGGATAGTTGCGGCAGGGCTAGGGAATGGGGACAGCAAGGTAGGAACAGCTACGATAACGGCGAGCGTTTACCCCAAGCTGTACGAAAGATTAAAAGAATAACTCGAGGTTGTCAGATTAAAAGAACAGCTAGAGGTTGTCCCTCTGAACAAGAAACTATTCTACTCCGCTGACTATTTGCAATCCAAAGCAAAGACCCTCGGCTTCGGATACCACGATTTACGCCGTGCCTATGCCAAGCGGGAATACAAAAAATGCAGGAATAAAGCCGAGATTAGCGAAAAGCTACGGCATACGAACACGCGAACTACTAATATATATTTAAGAAACAAGGTGAGAACCTAGGGTGGGGCGGGTGTTGTTGATGAAGCTGTTGGATTTAATCGTCAAGGAATACATCGCCATAGTTGAAACCTTGGCGGAAAATAATCCGACAGAAAACAACCGAATCATTGTCGAACGTGAGGGATTTAAGACTATGCTTGAACAATACGGTTACGCTTCTTTTTCGGCTAAAACCAAGGTATACAAAGCCCTGAGCTTCATAATCCATGACAACAACAACTACACCATGCCGTGGAAGGACATAGGGCAAGGAAAAACCGTTCGTAAGGTGATAATAAACTACAATACATATGAAGTTGTTAAGCATTTATACGAAACGAATATTATTATTTAGAGGGCGTAGTGCGAAAGAACTCTATTTCATGCCTATTTGTGACTGAACAAAGCGAAAGGAATGTGACGTATTATGGAAAGCAACAGAACCGATGACAAGCTCGCCGCTTTTCTTCAAAGAAAAATCCTTATTGACCTGCTTAAACTGCTTAAACTGCTTAAACTGCTTAAACTGCTTAAACTGCTTAAACTGCTATGGGTCGGCTCAGTAAAACGCTTTGTAAAAGCACATGAATTATATCATTTTCAAGATGCTAAGCCGCACGGATGGTTTATTCGTGAATTTCGTGCTAGTTTTTTCCCGGGCTTAAAAGACCCGGGTGGCTTATTGGCAACAATAATAGCCTCTTTAAGTAAGGAAAGAGTTGTTTTAGACATGAATATTTTTTTGAACAAGCACAAGGTATAAAAATCACTTTAAATTAATTAAATCCCTCGGTTGGGGGATTTTTCATTTCGTTGAAAAGGTAATCCACGGAAACCGTTGTATGCCTGTTCTGCTCATTGTATAATTGCGCAAATGAGTTTGTGTTGTAATATTTGTATCCGTTGATTTTTCTGGCTTTTGAGTTATCACGAATATTTTATAATCACAGGGAGGAAAAAATGAAAAATTGGCAAAATTGCACGCCACGCGATGGAGATACAGAACATCCCGATGTAGAAGCAAGAGGTATCGAAAGGGCTATACTACGCGGCGGCGGTGGGTGTATGTGTACATATCGAGAGGTTGGCGGTGGGTAGTAAACTGGCGGTGGGGAACAGACTGGGGTGGGGGTGGAGGGGGCTATAGGTGGGTGGATAGCCAGTGGTCGAAGCTGGGGGAGTTGCCGTGGAGGGCGGTGTAGAGTTTACGCATGTTTTCCTTGGCGGTCTTTGTATGTGGGTGAGTTTCACCTAGTTTTTCAAGGCAAATACGATAGGCTTTGATATATAGCGGTAGTGCTTCGTCATAGTTGCCTTGGTTTCTATATACTATCGCGATGTTGTTGTAGATGGTGGCGGTGTCGGGGTGGTCTGTGCCGTTGGTCTTTTCGTCGATTTTTCGGACTTTTTCAAGCCAGAGTAAGGCTTCGTCATATTTGCCTTGGGTTTTATACACTCCTGCGATGTTGTTGTAGGTGGTGGCGGTGTGGGGGTGGTCTGTACCTAGGGCTTTTTCGTTGATTTTTCGGACTTTTTCAAGCCAGAGTAAGGCTTCGTCATATTTGCCTTGGCTGTAATAGACTTGTCCGATGTTGTTGTAGGTGGTGGCGGTGTTGGGGTGGTCTGTGCCGTGAAATTTTTCGTTGATTTCAATGGATTTTTCGTACCAGTGTAAGGCTTCGTCATATTTGCCTTGTAGGTTATATACGTTTGCGATGTTGTTGTAGGTGGCAGCGGTGTTGGGGTGGTCTGTGCCGTAGATTTTTTCTTTGATTTTTCGCTCTTTTTCAAACCAGTGTAACGCCTTATCATAATCGCCGTAGTTCTGATTGTTTGTCGCAATATTATAAAGCAAGCTACAGATTTCTCTTCTTTCCTCATCACAAAATTGCTCCATTACGGCTTCTGCTAGACTAAGCCTAAAGTGAGAGATTGTATAATGGTCGGTGAGTTTTATATATTCTTTGCCCTTCATGTAGTCTATTATTTCCGCACAGTCGTCATATGACGGCTTGTCGTACTGTAGCGTGATAGATTCTTTTATTATGGGGTGCATTTCGCAGCCGTCTGCGGAAGCGGTAAGCCAGTTACGAGAGATAAGCCACTGCAAGTCTTTTTCACGGCAGTTAATCCAGTCTTTTATGTCGTGTGGTATTACCACACTCGGCAAAATAGCGAAGTTTTTCAGTATGCGTCTTTGTTCGGGCAGTCTTTCGGGGTCAGAGAATTTTTCGTCCGATAGTGCAAATACTGCCCTTAAATGCTCGGCTATAGTTGTAGATTGCCCCGTATAGTCGGTTTCGACATCTAAATCAAAATCCCCAAAGCCCTTTTCTTTCAAATCCTGTACAAGCTGTGCTAGGGTATAATCACGCCTAGTATCTTTGGCGGCATTAGCCACACCTGCGAGTAGCTCTACAGACAGCGTGTGACATTTTACATAGCTTACCAGTGTTTTTACTATGTTTTCGTGCTTGCGGTTTTTGTCGTGGTCGTAGTATTTGTAAAAAATGTCGATACATTGTGGCTCGTCCAAAAAGCCTATGGGGAACGGCTCGAAGTTTCCGATTTTTTTTCGCCGTGATGTGAGAATTACGGTAGCATCTAGCGTTTCTAAAAAGCCTAGGTCGTCGGCATTTTCGGAAACATTATCAATGAAGATAATGATGTCCTTCCCTGCGGTGGTTATGAATTTTTGTATTTCGGCGTAGCGTGTGTCGGAGTCGTTTATATCGGTAAAGAGCGTAAAGGCTTTTAGTAGGCTTTCCTTTATGTTTGCTTGGTATTCTATCCATGCTATGTGTGTGTATTTTGCTTCCTCTTTTAGTTGGTGGAACAGGGCTTTGGCTATGGTTGTTTTGCCTACACCGCCCAAGCCGTTGATGAGTGCTAGCTTTTGGGTTTGGGTTATTTTTTCGCGGAGTTGGTATAGTTCCTTTTCACGGTGTGTGAATTTGTTGTTTGGTCTTGGTGGTGAGGTGGTTATCGGGGCGTTGGTTACGTGGTATGAGATGTTGTCATGGGTGGGTGGTGTCGGAGTAGGTGTTAAATTGACGTTTACATTGATGTCGATGTCTTGCTTTTGTGATTGCGTTTGAGTTTGGCTTTGGTTTTGGTTTTGGCTTTTCGTTTGGTTTTGTGTTTGATTTTGCACTTGTGACTGGCTTTGTGACTGCGTTTGTGTCTGTTCTGTAGAAACTTGTTCTTTTTTCTTACTAGACCGTACCCCAATAATGGTAGCAATTGCACTTATAATAGCAACAACCACACCTATAATGGCAGTAATCGCAACGACAATATCAATTGTTTCTGTCCCATTTAGCATACCTCCGCCACCTTTCTTTCCGTATATTACCAATCAACGTGCTTTAACATTTTACAACAAATGTCTGCAAAAGTAAAACACTGATTACGGTGATATGGTTTTAGGGACGTAGGGGGCGGATTTATCCGCCCCGAGGTTAGCACGTACCAAATTGATGGGGCGTAACCTGCCCCGAATTGACCAACGTGCGTACCTCGGGACGGATAAATCCGTCCCCTACAAAAGCCATGCTTCCGTTTTGACGGTGTTGCTCGTCACGAATGGGCGAACGCTGTCGTATTGGGACGGACGGTAACGCAAAGCGTGCGGCAATGCGGCGGACGTAGGGGGGGCGGATTTATCCGCCCCGAGGTTGCTACGTTGCCCGCTCCACCTACGTACCACCTCGCCCTGCAATTACCACGCACCAAATTGATGGGACGTAACCTGCCACAAATTGACGAACGTGCGGGGGTCGGGACGGATAAATCCGTCCCCTACAAAAACCTTGCAAATTTACTTAGCCTGTTGACATTGGATTTTCCCACGAACGAATCCGCATAATCCGCGAAAATCCGTTAAATCCGCGTTTAATAAATAATAAACGGCGATAGAACATGGATTTTTACGGATTACGTAGATTTACACGGATTTAAGGGCTTTGCACGGATTTAAATATCTTCACGGATTTAAATATTTGCATGGATTTATGGGATTTACACGGATTTAAGTATTTGCACGGATATAAGGTCTTTACACGGATTTAACGGATTTACGCGGATTTCGCGGATTGGCTCGTGGGAAAATTCGTGTAAATTAAAGAACGCAGAATACGGAGTTACACAGATATAATTCGTGTAACTCCGTTAAATCCGCGTTCTATCATTTTGTACGTTCTAAAGGCTCGTGAAGATATTCCCACCATACATAAGTCGGAGAAAAGGGCTATGCCCCTAAAGGCTCGTGACGATATTCCCACCACACATAAATCAACAAAACGACACAGCGAGTTGACTCTAGGTATAATATGGTAATTTCTTGCAGGGGAGGGGCTTGCCCTTCCCGAGGTATGCACGTTCCATAATTCGGGGCGAGTAACGTCCATTAACGCAGAGCGAGGTAATCTCGGGACGGATAAATCCGTCCCCTACAAAAATCCTGCAAATTGACAATTGCTACCTAAAACCAAATCGTCGTGGTGAAAAAAGGGGCTATGCCCCTAAAGGCTCGTGACGACATTCCCACCAAGTTGATGTTTTGCGTTAAACGCAAAACATCAACGAGTACAGCGGCGAAAAGGGGCTATGCCCCTATGCCCCTGCCCCACCACTCAACACAGGATTCCCCAACTCAAACCCAAGCACCCACCGTTTATTAACAATACTCTCAATGCCTTGCTCCGCAACAAGCACAGCCACTCGCGCTTGCTCTACGTCAAAGCGGGTAACGCGCCCAGCCGCAAAATTCGACTCGGCGACAGAAAGCGCGGCGGCGGCTTGCTCTAGCGTGCCGAGCTGGGCTTCCTCCTGTGCATCTAGGGCGTTTGCGTTGGTTAGCATTTGGCGTATTGCCGCATCTAGCGAGCGTATGCCCTGCTCGTAGGCGGTAACCGCGCGCTCTACGGCTTCCTGCAACGCGGCGCGTTCGCGGATTTCTATTACCTTTTCGTCCTCGCTGTCCGCGTTGGGGCCAAAGGCGATGGATTGTTGGTATGCGGTAATGATAATGTCGTTGTTGTTTCCAGTTTCTGCCCTGCGCTGTGCTTTCGCAAAATCTACATCGAACTGTAGCTGACGAATAGAGGGCGAGCCTAAAATAAGCGCGTCTATGTCAAAATCCTCGGGAATTTCAAAGCCGCGTTCGTATTCCACCAGTATGTTTTTCTCAAGCGGCTGCCCTAGCATTTGGTTCAAATTTTGGCGTAGGGAGGCGAGGGCGCGTTCTAGGTCGGCAAGCTGTACCTTGCCCTGTGCCAAGCCGTGCTGCATAACGCGCAGGTCGTGCGTGCTAATCATGCCCACGCTGTGCGCAACCGTCATTCGGCGTATGTTTATTTCTGCCAGCTCTAAATTCGCTTCCATTAGCGTAATGCCCATTTCCAGTTCGTGTATTCCTACGAGAATATTCCGCAGTGCCGACTGCATAGCTATAGAAATAAGCTCCTGGTTAAGGCGCAGGCTTTGCACCTGCCGTTTTACCTGGTTCATTCCTTGGGTCGTAGATGTGCGGAAATCCTCGACAAATTCGCGGTCGTCCCAGTTTCTAAGCTGTGCGGTAAGGTTTGTGTGAATTGTGTCAAGCGTTGCGGTCTGGCTCATTAGCATACCCGAGCCAGTCATTGCCTGGCTCATAGCCATGCCCACGAGCGGCGCATTGGCATCGGGGTCTTGCCCCATAGCCGCGCTGCTTAGCGCGTTTGTGACGCTCTGCATATTGGCGGCTATTTGTGTGCCAAAAATAGCATTAACCGTCCTCATTCCGTCCTCTACCTCGGCGATTGCATCACGAATTTCTATACGCGTACGCAGCTGAAAATCGCCAGTACCTAGCCGCTTGACAATATCCTCCACATCACGGTAAACAATTTCCACGTCACGTATAGCAAGGTTCAAGTCGCGCATAGCCAGCATATCATGCAAAACCATGCTTAGTGCCTCGTCTAGGGTAAGCACGAGAATGTCGTCGTTGGTGGGGTCGGGGTCGGTTGTGGGAAGGGGGGTTTCTGCGGAAAGGGTGGTTTCCGTGGAAGGATTATTTTCCGTGGACGGATTACCCTCCGTAGCAAAAATGCTTGCCGTGGGTACTAAAAGTAGCAGTGCCAAGATAAAGGCTAGGGCTTTTTTGGTTAAATTAGACATGTGTATCTCCTCCTATACATTATACATACGTTATTATAGCACAAAGTTTTTTAATTGTGTGGGTTTTGGGATAAATTACACCATTTTCATTACATCAATTCCTGTTATGGTATTATCTGCTAGTTGCTTCTTAAATTCCATACTGTTAAATCACAAAAATCCGATTCTGGTATGTATACACAATAATGCTAGGAACAAAAAAGGTCTGCCGATTTTCCAATCCCGAGCAGACCTTTAAAGCATTTTTCTCACAGTCAAGCATTGCCGTTACCTTTGCGTTCCCTATCAGACATAATAGCTTCAAAAACAAAAGTCCAAGGTTTTCCAAAGTATTTTGGGTGCATATATTTTTTAATCTCGTTATCCGTAATATTAAAAGCATGGATAACTGAATCCTCGATTGGATAGCCAAAAAACTCACCTTCCTCCAATTTTTCAAACTGTTCACAAAAATCAATTGGTTTCGACATACATAGTTCCTCCCTAGTTTTTTTACTTCTTTAATTACTTCCCGTAAGACCTAAGTTTCTCCTTCCTTATAGATTCTACATTAACTTTGAATATGTCCATTTCGTTTACTTCTCGAATAAATTCTTCACAAATCAAGGCGTTGACCTTTTTTAAGTGCAAATCATCTCCAGTTTTTCTATACATATCCAACGCCTCAACGTAATCATTTCTTCGGGCTGTAGACACGGTATTATGTATGTCCACTAGCACCCTAAATGTATCCATAATTTCCTCTTTGCTATTGAAAATCTTATGGTTCGCCCTAATCAAAACACGAACATACACATCCGTATCCAAAAACAATTCCCTAAGATGAGGGAAATACATCATTTGCCCCAAGTCGTAAAGGCTGAACGTGTTTCCGTTTCGATGGTTATGGAAAGCCGTAACAACAAAATCTTCATTTTTTTGTCTTAGGTTTCGGGCTATAATTTGTTTGATGCTCTTGCCAACTTTAACTGAGTGTCGAGAATCGCTTGAAGTTGACCATTCCGCAATGCAGGTATTGGTATCGTACAGCATAGAGCTTCTCTTGCCTTCAAAAACTTTAGCGGTTTCGGGATTCTTCCCGAGCTTACGATACTGTTCTTCCATTTTTAAGAGCATTTGGTAAATATTCTTTTCTTTGTCGTCACCAAATTTGCTAATCACCACGAGTCAACTCCTATTGTTATCATTTGGAATTTGAACTCAATAGACTTTTCATGCGACCAAGTTTCATTGCAAATCTTCAGCAGAATCCATTGCTTGATTCTATCGAATTTGGCGAGCAATGAATAGTGAATACATATTATATCCCCATTCCTCCGTTTTCGCAAATTCAAAATTCCAACCAAAGTTCACATTCTCAATAACGCAACATGAAAGAAATCCATTGACTATGTGGCATTGTACATTTTTAGCGATAGAATGTCAAGCAGGCAAAGAAACAGGCAAAGAAACAGGGGATAAGAGATGAATACAAGGAAAACTTGTAAAATGGTAATTTCAAAGGGCAGTAGCAAGACTTTCCTTTGTTGCGGACTTTTGTTGATTATAAGCTGTGCTTATAATATCTATATTATTCTATATTGCTGTTTATGTGCCAATTTTTACAAGTTAGCCCATATGCTCCGCAATCTTCCTCTCCCTATTATCAATCCTTTTCTGCTTCCTCGCCGCCCTCTTATTCGGGTTCCCATCAACAAGCAAATAAAACGTAGGCAAGAACAGCAACGCAAGCACCGTAGAAGCCGTAAGCCCTCCCACCACCGTAACGCCTAGCCCTTGCATCATTTCCTCGCCGAAGCCGAGCGCGAGCGGCAGCATGGAAATAATCGTAGTAAGCGTGGTCATAAAAATCGGGCGCAGTCTTGTACGCCCTGCGAGCATTAGGGCTTCCTTTACTTCCATTTCCTCGCGGTAGTGGTTGACCGCGTCTACATAGAGTATACCGTTGTTTACAACCGTTCCGATTAGTATAAGGAAGCCGAGCATGGACACCATGCTTATTGTCGTCCCTGTGAGAATCATAAACAGGAACGAGCCAATGACTGCCAAGGGTACGCAGGTCATAACCATTAGTGAGTTTCGTATAGATTCAAATTGTATAGCCAAAAGCAAGAATACCAAGAAAACAGAGGTAACCACCGCCATAAGCAGGGACGTAAGCTCCCTGTTCTGCATTTCTGTGGCAAGCCCTATTGCCTCGCCTACGCCGTCTGGGAACTGCAAATTTGCTACGCCGTCCTTGATTTCGCTTTGTGCCAAAAAGCGCGCGGCCTCTGGCACTATTGCCGTGACGGAAGCGTTGTATAAGCCGTTTTGGCGTGATATAGTCTGCGGAACGTCCGAGCTTTCGATAGTGGAAATGGCAGAAAGGGGGACTAACGCGCCCGTAGGCGACATAAGCAGCATATCATGCACGTCACTTAACGCGGCGTACCGCCCCTTTGGGTATTCTACGCGAATATCAAAGCGTTGCTTGTCTATTTCTATTTCGGCGGGCTTCGAGCCGTTAAGCGCGAGAAATACACTGCCTGTCACCATTTGCGGCGACAAATTGTACGAGGCGGCGAGCATGGGGTCTACCACTATTTCCGCCTGCGGATTGGCTCTGCTCAAGGACGAATTTACGCGGATTACATGCTCATTCTCGTGCATAAGCTGTTCGACCAGAGCTACGCCCTCGCGTATTCCGTCTAGGCTCGTGCCGTTTAGCGTAATTTCCACACCGCCGCCGCCGCCCATGTCCATCATTACCATTCCCGTGGAGGACACGTTTATGTCGGCGTTTAGAATGTGCAGGGTGTCATACCGCCATTGTTCTATTATTTCGTTTGTGTGCATTTTCCTGTTCGAGTGCAGGAACGCAGTAAGCGACACGCCGCCGCTATTGCCCGCAACTGTATAATGCGACACATCGGGGTGCGCCTCGGCTATGGCTTCCAGCTCCTTGGCTATTTCGTCAATGCTTTCAAGGTTAAGCCCCGGGCGCGTGGTAGCGCGTATACGCACCATTCCCTCGTCCGCGGAGGGCATAAGCTCCATGTTTAGGAATTGGAAAAGAACCAGCGACAGCACCACAATTCCTATAGTAATAGCCGCAACGGTTTTCTTTTTGCGTAGGGTCACGCCCAAGAGCCGTACATAGGCGTTTTCTAGCTTTTTGAAAATTTTGGTGACTGGCGCTTTGTCCTTTTCCACTGGCTTAAATTTTACGAAAAACAGCGGAACAAGCGTAACCGCGGAAATAAGCGAGGCCAGAAGCGCGAAAACAATGGACAAGCCAAGCGGCGAGAACATTTGCCCTGCGATACCGTCTATCAGTGAAATAGGAAGAAACACAACCGAGGTAGTAAGCGTGGCGGCAAAAACCGAGAGCATAACAAACCTAGTGCCGTCAATCGCCGCCGCTACGAAGTTCTTTTTCTTTTTATTGGAACGGAAGCACGAGTCGATTACGACAATGGCGTTGTCCACCATCATTCCCACGCCGATAATAAGGCCGCTTAGGCTTACCACGTTCATAGTAAAGCCGATTAAATTCATAAACGCGAATGTGATAAGCAGGGAAATAGGCATAGAGCTACCCACAATTAGGCTCGCGCGAATATCGCCTAGGAACAAAAACAGGATAATCATGGAAAGTATAATAGCCATAATAAGCGTTTCGGCTACTGCCTTAATCGAGCCTTGGATTAGGTCGCTTGTGTCGATAATGATTACTACTGATAAATCGTCGTACTGCTTGGTTATACGCTCCAGTACGCGGGTTACGTCCGCGGACACTATGTTTGGGCTTATTCGTTGGGGCGGCGATATGTTGATTGTGATACTTTCGCTGCTGTCGTGGCGGCTTATGGAAGTATCGTCCCTTGTCGCTATGCCGATATTGGTAACATCTCCTAGCCTAATTACGCCGCCAGTAGGCAGAGAAAGCGGAATATTGCTTAACGCTTCCAGTGATTCGTGCTTTACCTGTACCCGCACAGCAAAATCTCTGTCGCCGTATACCGCCGAGCCTAGCGGCGCGGTATGGTTTACGCCGCCGAGTGCCGCCAGTACATTCTGCATGGTTAAATTGTGGGCGTGTAGCTTTTCTTCCGAAAGCTCCACGCTTACGTATTCCTCACGGCCGCCGATTACCTCCACGTTTGCCACGCTTGGCAGCCGTTCAAACTGCGGCACAATTTCGTCCTGCACAAACTGGAGCAGACGTTCCCTTGTGGCGGAGTGCAACGAAAGCTGAATAGACGCGTCGCCGTTAATATCTAATAGCATGATAACTGGCTCCATAGCATCACTTGGCAGGTCGTTTTTTACCCTGTCTAGGCTTCGGCTTATTTCGTTGTACGCTCTGTCCATGTCCGTGCCGTACTCAAATTGTAACATTATTTGCGATACATTTTCGGACGAATAGGAAATTACGTTGCTTATGCCGTTTTCTGTGCCTACCGCGCCTGCGATTACGTCAGACACAAGCTCCTCTACGTCCGCAGGGCCTGCGCTAGGGTAGGGGGTAAGAATCATCATAATAGGCATGTTCATGTCGGGCATAAGCTCCTGCGGCATAGTCAATATCGACATAACCCCAAACACTATAATAGCCAAAATTACTACCAAGGCGGCGATTGGGCGTTTTACTACTGTTTCGGTTAGTTTTATCATTTACTAGACCTCGTTTTCTAACTCTAGCTCTATTTCCGCGCCGTCTGCGAGCCTTGTACTCCAGGTGTTTATTATTTGTGCGTTAAGCTCTATGCCGGAAATAATTTGTATATAGTTAGCGTCAAAAATGCCTGCCTCTACAGGCACAAGCCGCGCGATTCCGTCCGTTGCTACGTAGACGTGCGGCTCGCCGTTTTCGTGGTGAATCGTGTTTAGCGGCAGAACAATTGTGTTTTCCGCTTTACGCGCTTCCGCCAAAACCTTTACGGTTGTGCCGCTCAATAGACTTGCGGGCGGGCTTGGAACGCTTGCCAAAACGGTAATCAGTCCGCCGTGGTCTACCATTGTTCCTATTTCGGTAATTCTGCCTGCTAGGGTAGTAAAGCCGTCACGTAAGGAAATGCTGTCGCCTATTTGCATATGTTCTAGCGAGCTACGCGGCACTTTAAACGAAACAGTCATGCTGTCCTGCGCGGAAATCAAAAACGCGGGAGCTTGCGGCGAGGCAACGCCGAACGGCTCTACGTTACGCCGTTCCACTACGCCGTCTATAGGCGTGGTTACATTTGCGTCATTTAGCTTATCCCTTGTGTTTTCTATGGTTAAAATAGTCACATTTCTTGCGGCTTGTGCTTGTGCGAGGCCGTCCTCGGCTCGCCGTCTGTTTTCGGCGGGCGATTCTTCCAATAAAATGCGTTGCCCCTCTAACGCCTGCGCGTGACCCTGCTTCGCCTGTGTTAGCGCGATTTCCGCCATAGAATGGGCGATATTCGCACGTTCTAAGCCCGATTTGGCGTTAGAATACGCCGCCTCTGCTTGTTCGTAGGCACTGCGCGGCACTACGTCCGCCTCAAAAAGCATGGTGGTGTCCGCAAACGACTGTGCCGCCATGTCGTACCCCATCTGCGCTTGCTCTATTCCCAGCAACGCTTGCTCCAAATTATGCTCCGCCTGCATAACGCCTGCTTCCGCTTGCACTACGCCGCCTGCCGCCGAAAGGATTTGGCTCTGGAACGCGCTGCCGTCCAGCAGCGACAAGGCAGTCTGCGCCGACTGCACAATCACGTCCTGTGTCGCAAGCTGCGCTTCTAGGGAGGTTATGCTTGTTTCTATGTCGGCGGTGTCTATAGTAAAAAGCACATCGCCCGCCTTTACGGTGTCGCCCACATTGAAGTATACAGAAACAACCTCCGCAGGGAACGGCGGCAAAATCGCCACTTGCTGTACCGGCTGGATAACGCCTATATATTCGCCTGTAATGATAATATCGCCGATTTGCGGCGTAAGTACGCCGACCGCGACCTTGTCGCTGGTGTCGGCGGCGGGGGGTTCTTTTGTGCAGGAGGTGAGGAGTAGGGTGAGGAGGAGTAGGGTGAGGAGGGGGATAGGGGCGAGGGGGTGGAAGGGGGTTCGGTGGGGGGTGGTTTTTGGGGTAGTTTTGGGGGTAATATTAGTCATAGTAAGTCCTTTCGTGGGTGGGATTTTGGTGATAGTAGAATATACGTGTGCTTTGGGGGAAAGTTTATAGGGGTATATTATAGCCCTAATTGTTCATATCCTCAAGATGCAATATGATAAGTTAATGACACTTAAACAACTATACATTTGCTTTTTCCCCAAATTTAGGATAAAATTTCTAAAACCAAGCATACTAAAAACTACTAATGCAAACATAAGGAGTGCTATCCAACATGAACGAAACCAAGCTAAAAAAATACGCCGAGCTGCTAGTGCGTTCTGGCGGCAATGTACAAAAGGGGCAGCTAGTTGTAGTGACTTGCGCCGTAGACGATGCGCATTTTGGGCGAATGGTGCAGAAAGCGGCGTACGAAGCGGGCGCGTCCGAGGTAAGAATGGACTGGTATGACGACCAAAGCACCCGCACAACGTATATTTGCGGCGCGGACGAAATTTTTGACAGCTTTCCGCAGTGGCGGGTTGACAAGCTCAAGGAGCAGGACGACAGGGGCGCGGTGTACTTGCATGTGCGTTCGTCCGACCCCGATGTCTTGGCGGGGGTAGATGCCGACAGGCTTCGCCGCGCCACAAAAACGTCTCGGGAGGCTACGAAGGAGCATACGCGCCTTACCATGGGCAGCTTTTTGCGGTGGTCGATTATCGCCACGCCGTCGGTCGCGTGGGCAAAAAAGATGTTCCCCGAGCTTTCGCAGGAGGAAGCCGTTGCGCGGTTGTGGGAATATTTGCTAAAAGGCGCGCGAGCGGACGGCGCAGACCCTGTAGCCGATTGGGACAAGCACAAAAAATCCTTTGACGAACGGCTGAATTTCTTGAACGGCAAAAAATTTGATTCGCTGAGAATTACCACGGGGCTTGGCACAAATATAACAATCGGGCTTGCCAAAAATCATGTATGGGAAGGCGGCGGCGACAAGGACAAAAACGGCGTGCCGTTTTTCCCAAATATGCCAACCGAGGAAATATTTACCATGCCTGACAGGCTTCGCGCCCAAGGGCGAGTGGTCGCTTCCATGCCGCTTTCGTACCAAGGCAACCTAATTGAGGGCTTCGAGATGACGTTCAAGGACGGCAAGGTGCAAGCCTTTAGTGCCGACAAAAATCAACAAGCTCTAGCAAATATAATAGAAATAGACGAGGGCGGCGGCCGCTTGGGCGAAGTAGCTATCGTGTCCAACGCCTCGCCAATCGGCAAAATGAACACATTATTTTACAACACGCTTTTTGACGAAAACGCTTCGAGCCACCTCGCGCTAGGCAAGGCGTACCCGAAAAACATCGAGGGCGGGGACGAGCTTTCCACCGAGGAATTTATCGCGGCTGGCGGAAATGATTCGCTAATTCATGTGGACTTTATGTTTGGTACGGCTGATATGTGTATTGTGGGAATTGATGGAAACGGTGACGAAACGGAGTTTTATAAGAACGGTGAATTTGTATTTTAAGCAAAATATAAGCTCGCACATGGAAAATCGCCGAAGGCGAGTCAAATAAGGAGTGCATCTATGAAAACCCTAACAGTAAACCAAATCCGAGATAAATTCTTGGATTTTTTCGTTAAAAAACAGCATCATTTTTTGCCTAGCTTTTCCCTTGTGCCGCAAGAGGACAAGAGCCTGCTGTTAATCAATTCGGGCATGGCACCCATGAAAGCGTTCTTTACGGGGCAGGCCAAGCCGCCGTCCTCTCGCGTTGTCACCTGCCAAAAATGTATCCGCACCATCGACATTGACGAGGTAGGAAAGGACGCGCGCCACGGTTCTTTTTTTGAAATGCTGGGCAATTTTTCCTTTGGCGACTATTTTAAAAAGGAAATTATTCCGTGGGCGTGGGAATTTATGACAGTAGAAATGGAAATTCCTACGGACAAGCTGTCTGTTTCCGTTTACGAAAATGACGACGAGGCCTTTGACATTTGGCACAAAACGGTTGGCTTGCCCGCCGAAAAAATCTTCCGCCTAGGCAAGGCTGACAATTACTGGGAGCTTGGCGTAGGCCCATGCGGCCCATGCTCCGAGATTTATTTTGATAGGGGCGAGCAGCATGGCTGCGGAAGCGCGGATTGTCAAGTAGGCTGCGACTGCGACCGCTTTATGGAAATATGGAACCTTGTTTTCACGCAGTTTGAGAAGCAGGAGGACGGCTCTTACTTACCGCTCGCTAGTACGAATATAGATACAGGAATGGGGCTGGAGCGGCTCGCAATCGTTATGCAAAACGCGCCGTCTATTTTTGATATTGACAATATAAAATCCATACGCGACAAGGTTTTGGGCATGTCCAAGGAAACAAAGCTAGTGTCCGCAAACATTATCGCCGACCATGTACGCAGCGTAGTGTTTATGGCGGCGGACGGCGTTTTGCCCTCGAACGAGGGCAGGGGCTACGTATTTAGGCGGCTTTTACGCCGCGCGGTACGCCATGGGAAGGCAATGGGGCTGACTGGCTTTGTTTGCGATATAGCAAAAATTGCCATAGACGCGTATAGCCACGCTTACCCCAATCTCGCCGAAAAATCGAGCCATATAATAAAGGTCTTGGGCAGCGAGGAAAGCCGCTTTTTGGAAACGCTTGACACAGGAATGAGCTTGTTGCAAAAGCAAATTGACGCGCTTAAAGCCGCGAATAAAAGCACGCTAAGCGGCGCGGACGGCTTTAAGCTGTATGACACCTTTGGTTTTCCGCCCGACCTAACGCGCGAAATTTTGCAGGACGTTGGGCTTTGTTGGGACGAGGCTGGCTTTGCTGACGAAATGCAGGCGCAAAAAACACGCGCCCGAGAAGCGCGCGGCACGACTACTTACATGGGTACAGGCGAAACGGTGTACAACAAGCTGCCGCCGTCACTGCCTACCGAGTTTTGCGGCTATGAGAAGGATTCCTGCGAAGCTAAGATTTTAGCCATGCTCGCGGACGGCGAAATCGTGCAAAAAGCAAGCGAGGGCGGCGAGGTAGCCATTGTCCTTGACGTTTCGCCGTTTTATGCGGCTTCTGGCGGACAAAAGGGCGACAAGGGGCGGCTTTCTCACGCTAATTGTGAAATAGAAATAACGGACTGCATAACTGTGGCAGGCAACAACACCGCGCATATAGGCGTGGTTAAATCGGGCGAAATAAGCGTGGGCGAAGCCGTAACCGCAATAATCGACACGACCGCGCGCCGCCAAACCGAACGAAACCACACCGCGGCGCATTTGTTACAAAACGCGTTGCGCGCGGTTTTGGGCGACCATGTAGAGCAGGCTGGTTCTAGCGTGGATTCGCGGCGCGTGCGGTTCGACTTTACGCATATGTCGCCGCTTACGCCAAGCGAGAGAGAAAAAATAGAAGCACTGGTTTGCGAATATATCGCGCGAGATTTGGCCGTAACCACAGAGGAAACGACCCCCGACCAAGCGCGCGCCAAGGGTGCAATCGCCTTGTTCGGCGAAAAATACGGCGACACGGTACGCCTAGTAAATGTCGCCAACGAGAGCCTAGAGCTATGCGGCGGCACGCATGTAAAAAACACCGCTACAATCGGCTTGTTTAGGATTTTGTCCGAAACAGGAATAGCCTCGGGCGTACGGCGGATTGAAGCCGAAACAGGAACAGCCGCGCTTGAACGCTTCCGCAACGAAGCGAGCATTTTAGCGGAAACGGCAGAAATTCTAAAGACTAGCCCGTCACAATTGCCAGAAAAAGTAAAAACGCTGTTTGCGGAAAACCGAGAGCTAAAAAAGGAAATAGCCAAAATTCAAGCCGAAAAGCGCGGCGGAGCAATCGAGGACATTCTCAGCAACGCCGAGGAACACAAGGGTTTTAGGCTAATTGCCGTAAAATTGGAAAACTACGATACGGAAGCGTTGCGTGATTTTTGTGACAAATTGAAGGCAAAAATGCAGTCGGGCTGTATGCTTCTCTGCGGCGTGAACGCCGAAACAAACGCGGCGCAGTTTTTGGCGAGTGCGACTGACGATGCGGTAAAGCAGGGCATTAACGCAGGGCAAATAGTGAAGCAGGCGGCCTCGCTATGCGGCGGCGGCGGCGGCGGCAAGCCCAACCACGCGCAAGCGGGCGGCAAGGACGCAAGCCGCGCCGACGAGGCGTTATCGCAGGCGTTAAGCGAAATGAAAAAGATGTTGGGTTGATTTCATGCGAGAGCTAAACGAATTATACGCCAAAATCGTACGCGAACGCTTGGAAGAAAATATGAAAAGCGGCGCGGCCGCCGTGGAATACATGCGTTCGTCCACGGCGATTTACCAGGGCGAGCCTGTGGCGTGCTTGTACATGCCCAAGATTTTTTCACAGCGGGCGTATGAATTTTTATGCGAAGCGGCAAGCCAAACCTGCCAAATTTTGGATAAGGTAATAGCGCGATATTTGTGTGACAAGCAATATCGCGCCTTGTTTGCGTTCCCTGCCGAGCTGGAGGAGTTAATCCTTAGCGAGGCGGGCTACGAACAGCTTTTGCCGATTGCGAGGTTGGATATTTTCTTTAATGAGGACGATTTTTCGTTCCAGTTTTGTGAATTTAACGCGGACGGCGCGAGTGCTATGAATGAGGTTAGGGAGGTGAATAATGCGTTGCGGGGCAGTGATGCGTTTGTTGAGATGGGTAGGCGGCTTCGGCGACCTATCGTGTCAAGCCTTGCTACGTCACGAAGCGAAGATGATTCCTTGTGCATGGGTGAGTGCCGAAAATTGCAGAGCTTTGAATTGTTTGATTCTTGGGTGCGGGAGTTTGGGGAGGTGTTACCTCTTTTCTCCGACTGTTCCGTGGTGGGAATGTCGCCTCGAAGCCTTGACTGCCTGCTAAAATCTGGAAAATCGGGCTGTGTCGCCATAGTAGACTTCATGGACAAAACCACACCCAACGAGCTTGTCGAATTTAAAAAAGCCTTTGAAAGAGCGGGCTATGACACAGTAATCGCAGAAATACGCGACTTGAAGTATGTAAACGGCAGCTTGCTCACCCCTTGCGGCAAAAGAATAGGCGCGATTTATCGCCGTGCCGTGACCTGCGACATAATGCGACAAAAGGACAGCGTACAAGACTTTTTACAAGCCGCCCGCGATAACGCGGTCTATATCGTGGGGCATTTTCGTACCCAAGTAATTCACAACAAAATCGTGTTTAAAATTCTAAGAATGGCGGAAACGCTCGATTTTCTCACAGAAGCCGAACGCGAGTTTGTTCTGCGGCATATTCCCGAAACACTGAACCTCACGGCGGAAACAATTTCCAAAACAGACGTACTGCAAAACAAAAACGCATGGCTCATCAAGCCCGAGGATTTGTACGGCTCGCGGGGCGTGTACGCAGGTGTGGATATGGACGAGGCCGCATGGGCAAAACTGGTAAACGACAACGCCGACACAGGCTATTTGTTGCAGAAATACTGCCAGCCCTACAGAACAGAAAACCTAGACTTTAACGACAGCCCGCGCCCAGACTTCAAAATGTACAACAACATCACGGGCATGTTCGTGTATAACGGCAAATTGCAGGGGCTTTATTCCCGCGCAGGGCTAAGAGGCACGATTTCTACGTATGCTAAGGGGCTTACTATGGGGTCGGTGAGGGCGTGAGCTTTTCGGGCTTCACTTTTCGGGCTTTACTTTTCTTGCCACTTTTTTTTGCGTTGCTTTGATACTTGCTAAATCACGACAAACGTACGAAGCAAAAATGTATAAACTAAACACAGATTTACGCAGATTTTCACGGATTTTATCGGGCGTGTTTTTTAAAGCATGGATTGCGGATTTCCCACGAACGAATCCGCGTAATCCGCGTAAATCCACCAAATCCGTGTTTGATTCACACATTTCAGCCCCATGA
>WRLD01000046.1 GCA_009777845.1 Defluviitaleaceae bacterium | reverse complement strand
CGAGGAATGGCTAGATTTCCTAGATTTTGATATACTCGACACCATAGAAGTAACAGACGGCAATTTTTATGCCGAAATGCCCGCAGGCAACTATACCGTCATTGTGTCGGGCGAGGGGATTTATACGGAAGCGGCGCATGTTATATCACACTGGGACGAGGACGAGCCATACTGGCTTAATCAAGATATTGTGGTGAGGGAGCGTGAGTTTAATGATATAACGGATAAGTTCGTGTGTCCTAATTTCCGTGCAAGGGTTTTGCAGGTTTTGAATAAATCGCCCGAAGAACGAATTTACAAGTATGAGGTCGAGGAAATTACGTGGTTAGATTCGTGCTATCGCAGTATACAAGACCTTGCGGGAATAGAATATTTTACCTCGATAGATTATTTATGTGTTTCAGGCAACAATTTAACAGAGATTGACCTATCAAACAACATAAACCTAACGTATATCTATGCGAACAATAATCCCCTTACATCGGTGAATGTTACACAAAATATAGCTCTGTCGCTTTTGAATTTGTTTTGGGCTAATTTAACCTCGTTAGATGTGTCTAATAATGAAAATTTGTGGATATTGTCTGTTACGAATAACTTCATGCAGAGTACAGATGAGGTCATAGGTTGGCAGAACACCCGATTAACAGAAAGCGGTAACTTTTACTTCGACCCCCAACGTATCCAAGGTCAAAGCGAAACCGAAGCCCCCACCCACGACTTCAACCCTCACGACTTCACCCCCGATTTCCCCCCACACCCCCACGACTTCGCCCCCCACGACCACCCCATTCCCATAAAATAACCCCAAAAACCACAAAATCCAAAACATAAAGGAGCAAAAAACATGAAAGTTCTAATCATCAACGCAGGTTCATCATCACTAAAGTACCAGCTAATCGACATGACCAACGAAACGGCACTAGCCAAGGGTCTTTGCGAAAGAATAGGCATAGACGGGCGTTTGGTACATGAAACAGACAAGGGCAAGCACACGGCAGACATGGCTATGCCCGACCATGGCGCGGCTATGGCGATTGTGCTTGACACGCTGCTGGACACACAGCACGGCGTAATCAAGTCTAAGGACGAAATCAACGCGGTGGGTCACAGGGTAGTACACGGCGGAGAGGCGTTCGCGGAGTCGGTGCTTATTACTGACGAGGTAGAGGCCGCCATAGAAGCGGTAAACGAGCTTGCGCCGCTTCACAATCCGCCGAACCTCACGGGCATACGTGCGTGCAAGCAGCATATGCCAGGCGTGCCGCAGGTGGCAGTGTTCGACACGGCGTTTCACCAAACCATGCCGCCCAAGGCGTTCCTGTACGCCATATCCTACGATTTGTACAAGAAGCACAAAATCCGCCGTTACGGCTTCCACGGCACTTCGCACAAATATGTATCAGAAAACGCGGCAAAGCTGCTAAACCGCTCCGCAAGCGATTTAAAAATAGTCACCTGCCACCTAGGCAACGGCGTAAGCCTTTGTGCGGTAGACGGCGGCAGGTCTGTGGACACCTCTATGGGAATGACACCACTGGAGGGCTTGGCGATGGGTACTCGTTGTGGCGATATTGACCCAGCTGTGGTACAATATATTATGCAGAAGGAATGTATTTCCGCGCAAGCCGCTAACGACCTACTGAACAAGAAGTCGGGCGTGCTAGGAATAAGCGGCGTTTCCAGCGATTTCCGCGATTTAAGCACAGCCGCAAAGGACGGCAACGAGCGCGCAACGGCGGCTATGGAGGTTTTCGCGTACCGCGTGGCAGGCTATATTGGGCGTTATGCCGCGTGCATGAACGGCTTAGATGCAATCGTTTTCACCGCAGGAATAGGCGAAAACGATATAGGAATACGTGAGCGTGTCTGTTCTTATTTAACATGGTTTGGCGTAGAAATCGACCCTGCGTTAAACGCAAAGCGCGGCGAGGCTCTCGATGTGTCTATGCCTAGCGCGAGAGTGCGAGTTCTGGTAATTCCTACCAACGAGGAGTTGGTTATTGCAAGAGATACAAAAATGATATTGGAGGGTAAGTAAAATGATTGTAAACGCAAAGGAAATGCTACAAAAGGCGGCAAAAGAGCATTATGCCGTAGCACAAATCAATATCAACAACCTAGAATGGACAAAGGCCGCGCTAACCACGGCACAGGAACAAAAAAGTCCGCTTATTCTAGGCGTAACAGGCGGCGCGGCAAAGTACATGGGCGGCTTCGCCACCGTAGTACAAATGGCAAAAACCATGGACAAATGCTTAGGCATAACCGTTCCTGTGGCGATTCATCTCGACCACGGAAGCTATGACGAATGTATCGCCTGCGTAGAAGCAGGCTTTACAAGCATTATGTTTGACGGAAGCCATTTTCCTTTCGAGGAAAACGTAGCAAAAACAAAGGAAATGATAACGCTTGCACACAAAAACGGCTTGTCCATTGAGGCAGAGGTCGGCGCAATCGGCGGCGAGGAGGACGGCGTAGTCGGCTCTGGCGACGTGGCAGACCCTGCCGAATGTAAGGCAATCGCAGACCTTGGCGTGGACTTCCTAGCGGCAGGTATAGGCAACATTCACGGCGTATACCCCGACAACTGGACAGGACTTAGCTTTGACGTGCTTACCAAGGTGTCGGAGCTTACTGGCGGCCTGCCCCTAGTGCTTCACGGCGGCACAGGCATACCTGCCGAAATGATACAAAAGGCAATTTCCCTAGGCGTAGCCAAAATCAATGTAAACACGGAATGTCAGCTTGCTTTCGCCGCCGCCACCCGAAAATATATCGAGGACGGCAAGGACAAAGCAGGCAAGGGCTTCGACCCGCGGAAGCTGCTCGCCCCAGGCGCAGAAGCGATTAAGCAGGTGGTGAAGGATAAGTTTGAGCTGTTTGGTTCGGTGGGTAGGGGATAGCCTTGATGTTTATGGGACGCGGATTTAAAAGATTAAAAGAAATGGAACGCGGATTTTCGCGGATTTAACGGATTTTCGCGGATTCTATCTGGCGTGTTTATTAAAATCCGTGGAATTAACAATCCACGTAATTGGCTTTCCGTTAGTTTTTAATTAACGCGAGAAAAAATCCGCGTAAATCCGCGTCGGACGAGGATTTAATGGATTAAAAGAAATGGAACGCGGATTTTCGCGGATTTAACGGATTTTCGCGGATTCTATCTGGCGTGTTTATTAAAATCCGTGGAATTAACAATCCATGTAACTTGTGTTTTGTTAGATTTTAATGAACGCCCGAAAAAATCCGCGAAAATCCGCCAAATCCGCGAAAATCCGCGTTCCATGCCCTTAAAACTCTGCGTTCCATGTTTTGAGAAATAACAATATTGGCTAATTATAAGGAGAATATTATGAAATCGTATGTTATTACCATCACAGAGGTTGACGATATAGATATTGCACTAGAGAACTTGAACGAACAAATGGCAAATATAGAGCTACTGAAAAACTCTGTCGGCATTGTTTCCGTAAGCCCAGATTTTATTGACTCGGAGGTATACGCCGCTGTTGCCAACGCGTTGCCGTTCCCAGTCGCAGGCATGACTACGTTTTCGCAGACCGCAAACGGCGAAACAGGCATGTTCCTTTTGTCGATTCTTGTCCTTACTTCCGATACCTGCGAATTTTCTTGCGGGTACAGCGCGAAAATTACGGACGATGCCGACATTACAGGGCTAATGCGCGACTGCTACGCCGAGGTAAAAAGCGGCCTAAGCGGCGAGCCTAAGCTGGCGTTGCTTTACGCGCCTTTCCCCAGTAACGACCTAACAGGCCCTGCCTGCGAGGCGTTAAACGCGCTGTCTGCGGAGAATAGCGACATGCCAGTTTTTGGCTCGTTGGCGTGCCGCGAGGTAGAAAATGTAATGGAATCGTGCGCAATTTTTGGCGCGGGCGCTTCTACCGAGCATTTCGCCCTAGTCCTTATGAGCGGCGACATCTCGCCAGACTTTTATGTCGGCGCGGTAGCGGACGATGCTACGCTAATTTCTGTAGTGGGCGTTGTTACCAAGGCGAGCGGAAACCGCGTTTATGAAATAAACGGAGTAAATACGAAGCAATTCCTTGAACAAATGAATTATTTCATGGGCAAGGACGTAACTGAGGCCGCCACGTCTGCTATTCTTATAGCGGAAACAAAGGACGAAAACGGCAAAATCCTTTCGTCACTGGCGCAGGGCATTTTGTTGTTGACAGATGAGTACGCCGTATTAGATAATTTTATCGAGGTCGGCACAGTGCTTTCCTTGGCGGCGTTGACAAAGGAAGCCGTGATTGAAACGACAACCAAAGCCACAGAATGGGTCAAGGCGCACGAACAAAACAAGGCGGCGTTAATCTATTCTTGCCTAGGCAGATGGTTTGCGGCGGCGGACGAAAGCCTAAAGGAGTTCGACATTATCGACAAGGCACTGGCAGGCATAAGCTACCAAGCATCGTATTCTGGCGGCGAAATATGCCCGACCTCGGTAAAAGGCGAAAAAATGCTGAACGCCAAGCATACTTCTTCTGTGACGGTGTGTATTTTTTGAGAAATTCGAGGCACGGCGATTTTATATTTTAAAAGAAATGGAACGCGGATTTACGCGGATTTAACGGATTTTCGCGGATTCTATCCGTGTGAATTAGGGGTAGCGGAACGCGGATTTTATCCGTGCAAATTAAAGGTAATTAAACACGGATTTACACGGATTTAACGGATAAAAAAAACGCGCCCGAAAAAATCCGCGAAAATCCGCCAAATCCGTGAAAATCCGCGTTCCATTACATGAAAAATTCCATAAGTTGAAAATTTTGTGATATTTTATAAATTCATGCGTTTGTCGTGTTTCGGTAGTAGAATAGCTTCCTAGTAGGTGATAGGTGTGAATGATTTAGCCGAGGAATTAAAGGCCGCGTTAAGGGACAACAAACGGCTGCAACGGGAAATAAGGGAACGCGACCAGATGATTTCTGCGTTCAAGCGGCGCGATACAGAGCTGGAAACGCTTTACAATATGCTAAAGCGGCAAAAGGGCGAGCAGGATATTTACCTGCGCCTTATGCTCGACAACTCGCCCGATATGGTCGTGCTAATAGATTCTGAACGCAAGTTTATCTTGGGGACAGACCATCATTTGCGTACAATCGGGCTTGATACGGACACCCTAACGGGCAAGGACTTTGTCGAGAGCTTTACCGCGGCGTTAAAGCCCGAATCGCGCGGCCTGCTACTCACAAGCCTACAGGAATTTTACGCAAACGGCGCGACAATAGAGTTTAATTCGCAAATATCGTTTGCTAACGGCAAAACCTTTCATTGCGAAATAACGATAGTGCCGCTGAAAAACGAGGACGGCGGCATTATCGGCGCATTGCTACAAATTCAAGATATAACGGAGCTGCAAAACGCGGTGCTTACAGCGGAGCAGGCTAACAGAGCGAAGTCTGCTTTTCTTGCTACCATGAGCCACGAAATACGTACCCCGATGAACGCCATTATCGGCATTTCCGACATTGAGCTGGAACGCGACAGCCAGCCGCGAGAGGTAAGGGACGCGTTCGACCGCATAAATAATTCGGGCAAAACACTGCTTGGAATAATCAACGATATTTTGGATTTATCAAAGGTAGAAACAGGCAAGCTGGAGCTTGCGCCAGTAAAATACGATACGCCGAGCCTAATAAACGATACCGCGCGGCTTAACGCCATGCGGATTGGCGACAAGCCGATTGAGTTTATCGTCAAGGTTTCCGATACCCTGCCCGCGTATCTAATCGGCGACGAGCTTCGAGTAAAGCAGGTGCTAAACAACATACTTTCCAACGCGATTAAGTACACAAAGCAGGGCAGTGTCACCTTTGAGATTGATTCGCAGGCGGGCGAAAACGGCGTTATGCTTGTGTTTACCGTACGCGACACAGGGCAGGGCATGACGAAGGAACAGCTCGCCGCAATCTATGAGGAATACTCCATGTTTAACCGCGAAGCCAACCGCGGCACGGAGGGCACAGGGCTTGGCATGAGTATCACCAAGAGCCTTGTCGAGATGATGGACGGCAAAATTACGGCGGAAAGCGAGCCGAACGTAGGCTCGGCGTTTACCGTGTATCTATTGCAACAGCCCGCAGGCGAGGACGTTTTGGGAACGGAAGCCGCGGAAAAGCTGCAAAACTTCAAATTTACTTCCGTGCAAAAGGCGAAGCTGGAACGCGAATACATGCCGTACGGCAGCGTGCTGGTCGTTGACGATGTTGACGCTAATTTGTTTGTGGCGCGAGGGCTTATGAAGCCGTACGGCCTTGCGGTAGACACGGCGGAAAGCGGCTACGAGGCGTTAGACAAAATCCGCGGCGGCGCGGTCTTTGACATCATATTTATGGACCATATGATGCCAGGAATGGACGGCATGGAAACCACCAAGCTAATCCGCGAGGGGGGCTATACGCCGCCCATAATAGCGTTGACGGCAAACGCCATCGCTGGTATGAAAGAAATGTTTTGCGACAACGGCTTTGACGATTTTATGTCAAAGCCCATTGATATTAGACAGCTTGACCGTATTCTAAACAGCCTAATACGCGACAAACAGCCGCCCGAGGTAATCGAGGAAGCGCGGCGGCAAAAGGGCAATGACACGCCGAGCGTTCCCGACAATTCGGCAGATAGCGACAATCCGCTTGTTCTCCTAAAGCGCATTGTCGGGCTTGATGTAGATTACGCATTGGAAGCCATGGACGGCTTGGAGGACGTTTATATTGACACCGTCAAGCTAACTACGCGGCTTTTGCCCGAAAGAATAAACAAAATGGATAGATTTATCGAAACGGACATAAAGGCATTTACCGTGGAAGTACATGGCCTAAAAAGCGTAATGCGAAACATAGGCGCGGCAGAGCTAGGCAACAGCGCGTCACAGCTTGAAAACGCGGCGTTAGAGGATAATGTCGCTTATTGCAACGAATTTTATCCGCCCTTTAAGGCGGGCTTGGTTGAGCTATACGACGGCTTAGTCAAAGCCGTACAGCCAGAATCCGCAGAGCCGAAAAAGACTGCGGACACGTCGGCGGTGTTATTACAGGCGATTGCCGAAGCCAAGAACGCCGCCGAAGCCTTTGACCGTGACGGCGCGCTGGAGATACTTATGCCTTGTATGGAGTATACCTTTGGTGAGGAAGCAGACGGGATTTTGGGTGAGGTGGTTAATGCGTTGGAGGCTTTTCAGTGTGAAGGGGCGTTGGTTGGGTTGGGGAGGTTGGAGGGGGTGGTATAGTTATCCCCCACGGCAAGCATTACCTCTCTAACCCCTTGGCTATGGTATCGTTCTATTTGCCTAAGCCCCAGTAACATCTCGTCTGCGATTTCCGAGAATGATTTTTGCTTGATATACCGCGACACAAGCACCGTCTGGCTTTTGTCTCCGCAGGCGCGGGAAATAACGTCCTCTATGTTCATAAGCAATAAATCCCACTCGCAAATTTCTGCCTTGCATTCGTCGATTTTGTCTAGCTTGCGTGCGACCATGCTGCCCAAGGGGTCGCGCTCGCGGCTTTCCTGTACGCGCTCATGCTCCGAAAAGCCGCCCCCCACTAAGGTCATTTCCTCGCGTATTCGCGCTATTTGTTCACGCAAAAGCTCGATACGCCTACGTGCTTTGAATGCTTGTTTTAGGTATTCTCTGCCTGGGTTGTTGGTTGTGCTGTTGGTTGAATTTACCATTGTTCTCCGTCCTCTCTTGACGTTACCACTACAAAAAGTATAAAATAGCTTGGTAATTTAGCCGTATTGTAACTCCGATTTCGGAGCTTGTCAATGCCTTTTTATCCGAAAGTGGAGTTTTAATTTAATACTCGACAACAATTAAGGCTTCGAGGCGACATTCCCACTACAAAATCAAGGCTTCGAGGCGATATTCCCACTACAAAATTAAGGCTCCGAGGCGATATTCCCACTACACAATTAAGGCTTCGAGGCGACATTCCCACCACAAAACAGTCGGAGAAATGGGCGAAGCCCTAGGACGGTGATTTTATTTTTTATGAACGAGTAACGAGCCTATGTGAAGCGCAAAACACAAGCATAACAAAGGCCGCCGCCAAGCTAGGACTAAGCACATCTAAGCCGACAGCGTGGAAAAACGGAACAATTCCCAAGGGCGATATACTTTCCAAGCTCGCGGATTATTTTGGCGTAAGCGTTGACTATCTGCTCGGCAAGACGGAAAACCCAAGCCCGCTAATTGTGCCGCAAATCCTAAAGGGCGTGCCTGTGGCGTTTCACCGCGGGGAATTTGAGGATTTGACACAGGAAGAAGTAGACGCGCTGGCAAGAATAGCGGCAGAGCTGAAAGCCCTGCGAAAAGCGGCGGAATAGTGACCGAATAGTGATTAGACAGGAAGTGAACCAGTGGACAAGCTGTGCCATTTATACGAATTTGCAACAGATAACCAAATACAAATAGTAAACCGCAGTTTTAGCGAAACAAAAAAAGCCGCTTGTCTGCACCTAAAGCCCGCAAAATATATAGTGCTGGACAAGGCGGCAATAAGCGGCAAGGCGGAGGAGCTGGCGATTTTGTCAGAAGAAGTCGGCCACTACGAAACAGGCGCGCTGTATGTAATAGAATCTACATACAACCTGCCCGTAGCCCGCAGTAACCGCATAAAATACGAAGCCCAGGCGCGAAACTGGGCAATAAACAATTACTGCTCGCCCGCCGAAATAGAGCGCGCCGCCGAGCTTGAAAAAACCGCCGACAGCGGCGACGGCCACGCAATCGCAGAGCGTTGCGGCGTAACCGTAGAATTTTTATGTAAGGCAGTAGAATACCACCGTACTTGTGGGGTGGAGTTTAGTTTTGATTGGGAAACGATTGGTTAATCGCAGGGCAGGGCAAGCAACCCATTGACGTAAAAACATACTACCTATACAATTATACCACATATAGTTGTTTAAGCCAAAAACGGCACTGTGCTTGCGGTCTTTTTGCCGCAATACTTCGTCGCAAAAAACCTTGCGTGCCGCTAGCACGCGGCGGTTTTTGCTCCTCGTCTTGCGACAAAAATCCTCGCAATCACAGCACCGTTTTCAGCTTAAACAACTATAACCTCGGAGGGAGCAGTGCATATGAAAAATATTCCCCAAATCAAGGCAGGTATCGTGGCGGTAAGCAGAGATTGTTTTCCGATAACGCTTTCGGAAAAACGCAGACAGGCGGTAATGACCGCCGCGGAAAAATCGGGCTTGCCGCTTACGGAAATCAAGACGACTGTGGAGAACGAAAGCCACGCAATGAAAGCGTTGGACGAGCTAAGGGCGGCTGGCTGTAACGCGCTTGTTATTTATCTGGGCAACTTTGGGCCGGAGGGGCCGGAAACAATGCTTGCGCAGAAATTCTGCGGGCCTGTGATGTTTGTGGGCGCGTCGGAGGAATCCACCGCCGATTTAATTCAAGGGCGCGGCGATGCGTACTGCGGTATGCTTAACGCTTCGTACAATTTGGGCTTACGCGGCGTAAACGCCTATATTCCCGAATATCCAATCGGAAACGCCATGGAAATAACGGCGATGATTGAGGAATTTATTCCCATAGCAAGAGTTGTAATTGGCTTGCGTAACCTTAAAATTATCGGCTTCGGGCCGCGGCCGTTTGATTTTGTGGCGTGCAACGCGCCGATTAAGCCGCTTTATGACCTTGGCGTGGAGGTACAGGAAAATTCCGAGCTAGACCTTTTCGCGAGCTACAATGCGCTTGCTAACGACCCGCGCGTACAAAAGGTAGCGGCGGAAATGGCGGAGGAGCTAGGAAGCGGAAACAAGCAGGCGGGCATTTTGCCGCGGCTTGCACAGCTTGAGGTCACGCTTACCGACTGGGCGGAAAAAAACATAGGCGCGTCAAGCTATGTTGCGTTTGCGAACAAATGCTGGCCCGCGTTCCAAACACAGTTTGGCATGGTGCCTTGCTATGTAAACAGCCGTCTTACAGGGCGCGGAATACCCGTCGCGTGCGAAACGGATATTTACGGCGCGCTGTCGGAATACATTATTACATGCGCCACGGAGCTTCCGCCCACCTTGCTTGATATAAATAACACCGTGCCAGACGATATGTATCTCGCCAACCAAACGCTGTTTGGACAATACCTAACGTCCGATTTGTTTATGGGCTTCCATTGCGGAAACACGCCCATCAAGCTATTGAAAAACCCCGAAATGAAGCACCAATTGATAATGAAACGCCTGCTCGAACCCGACACCGACCCCGATATTACGCGAGGCACGCTAGAGGGCGCGTTAATTTCGGGCGAGCTTACGCTTTTCCGTTTGCAATCTACGGCGGACTGTACCCTGCGTTCGTATATCGCGCATGGCGAATCCATCGACATAGACCCGCAGACCTTCGGCAGTGTCGGCGTAATCGCCGTACCGCAAATGGCGCGTTTTTACCGACATGTACTGGTCGCAAAGCGCTTCCCGCACCATGCCGCCGTGGGCTACGGGCATATAGGAAAAATCCTCTTTGCCGCGCTTAAAATGCTTGGCGTTTGTGATGTTTCGTATAATCAGCCGTTGGGTAAGCTGTACCCGACGGAAAATCCGTTTAATAACGCGTAACATGCTAATCCACGATTATTCTACGCGCCGCGGCGTGCTTGTGCCGCTTTTGGAAAAGGTACACGCCATGTACAGAGAGCTTGCCGAACACGACAAGCTCTCTGGCTTGGCTATGCCCGAGCATATTATTACTTGGACACAAAAAAGGCGTAAGGAGCTTGTTGACATAGAACGGCGGTTTTTTGTGGCGTTGGACGGCGGCGAGCTTGTTGGCTTTTTTTTCTATAAGCATGAGGGCGAAAACATCTTGCTGGAGGACGTGCAAGGCTCGCCCGAGGTAATCGAGGGCTTTTTGAAAAAGCTGGAGTACGATACCGCCGCTAAGGATAAGACCTTTTATGCTGGGGAGCGTATACGTAGGTGTGCTGATGAGGAGATTGTGGCGTTAAGGAAAGGGGCAAAGCCCCGTTCCTCCGACTGTTCGGTTGATGTTTTGCGTGAAACGCAAAACATCAACTTGGTGGGAATATCGCCTCGAAGCCTTGATAGCGGAATAGGGCATAAAAAAGCGGCTTCGCCGCTTGTGACTTCGGCGAAATGTGGTGGGAATGTCGTCACGAATAGTAGTGGCGTAGGGCATAAAAAAATCATAGACTTGCTGGGCGATTTTAAGGATATGTCCGCCGCTTTGAAACTGAGGTATAGCTTGAATAGCTATAAATAGCTATAAATAGCTATAATGACCCACGGCAAACGCACGAAAGGCGAAAGCGTGGAGCTTCTCTAGCTTTAATAGCGATTAAACGCGGATTTGGCGGATTCACGCAGATTTACGCGGATTCGTTCGGGCGGGCTTTTATAGCCGTTTTTAGCTTAAACAACTATAAATCCGTGTAATGCGAATGGTACGTGTTTCGTTAATTTTTAATGAACGCAAGAACGAATCCGCGAAATCCGTGAAAATCCGCCAAATCCGTGTTTGATTTACCATTTTGGCTTTGTTCGTTTGTCGTGACGGCTAATCGTAGGGGACGGATTTATCCGTCCCGAGATTACCTCGCCCTGCGTTAATGGACGTTACCCTCCCCGAATTGACGAGAGTGCGTGGGTCGGGGCGGATAAATCCGCCCTCTACAAGTATAGCATATAAAAAATCCCTGTCGGGTTTGTGAGGACGTGGCAGGGGTTTTTGTAGGGGACGGATTTATCCGTCCCGAGATTACCTCGCTCTGCGTTAATGGACGTTATCCCTCCCCGAATTGACGAACGTGCATACCTCGGGACGGGTAAACCCGTCCCCTACAAAAAGACTATTCGGATATAGCGGATTCACGCAGATTAACGCGGATTTTTCCCAAGAACGAATCCGCGAAATCCGCCAAATCCGTGTTTGATTTATACATTTCGGCTTTGTGCATTTGTCGTGATAAACAGCTATAAACAGCTATAATAAAGACGGAGCGAAATAAAAATGCCCAATAATTTCCAATACATCTTCGACATCTTAAACAGGCACGACAATCACATAATTATTGTGGCTGTTTATTTGTTATTCGCGCTTATTTTGGCGGCGCTGCGTATAGCGGCGCATTTGCATTTCCGCCTTGCTGTCGTTTCGTTTCACCTTGTGGGTAGCAAATTTAAAACCAAGTCGGACATAGAAAAAATCAAGCACCGCATACTAAAAAAAGCCTGCGCGCAGTACATTCTCACAGCGGAGCGCGCCGTAACAAGAATATCAACAAGCAAAATAGTGGAAATAGAAGTAAACAAAATGTCGCTCGCGGGCTGGAAATATACGGCTCTTTTGCCATTTATCGAATCGTCCGAAATCGGCGTGCTTGGCATAGGGCTTGTGCTTGCGGTTATTTTTGGCGAATATTCGGCGGTTTACGGCCTGCTTGCGATTGTTCTTTTCGCGGCGTTGCGTATCTTGCACGCCTTTTTTAACGTAAGCGCGGCGCGAAAGCAGCTAATTGACGAAACAATTATTTTTATCGAGCGCGGGCTTGGGCGTTTTTATGCCAATGACACAGGCAGTGCGTTATCCCGCCTCAAAAACGAGCTAACCGCCGCGATTAGTGAGCTGACTGATGGGCTTACTGCCTCGGTTAATGGTCTAGCTGACGAGCTTCGACCGATTTCGTCCTTGGTTGAAGCGTTCGGTGAAATAAACGACGGCTTGCACAAAATCCCCCAAGCGTTCGACGAAATAAAAGACGGCTTGCACAAAGTCGCAGAGCAGTCAAAATTCATAGAAAGCAACCAAAAAGCCCTCGAAATGTCGCTCGCTTCCTACGAAGCCTCATTGCAAGCACTGGCAGGCTCTATCGGCGACGGGCTTGGCGCATTCATAAATCTGCACGCACAAACCTCAGCACAGACGATAAATGACGCACTTAGGGGGAATATTGAGAGGATTGGGAATCATAGTTGTTTAAGCTAAAAACGGCACTGTGCTTTCTCGTCAACCAAATAGAGTATAATGTAATTCTTAATTGGAATTTTTCGGTATCCTTGATTTCTTAGCTTGTCGTCATTGCAATAACTGTACATAAATGGGTTTTGAACGATATTTCGATAGCTTTTTTCAACATCGTCAAGAAAACCTATGGCGGCGGCGGCGTTGCATAGCTTTATGGCTATGTATTCGACAATGCCGTCAATATCCAAGTGTGCATCTCTTGAAACAATTAACCTATAAACCATATTTTTCCCTTGTAATCCGCAAGGCTTCAAACCCGTCCATTACATCGCCATTCCGCACAGAGCTTTCGGCTTGTGCTACTTTTGAATACACATCGTTAAGAAACATACGCTTTTCGTATGTTTCCATGCTCATTATAACCATGTCGCCATAGCCATTTTTTGTTATAAATATCGGCTCGCTTACATTTCTGCACATTTCCGATAGCTCGCTTGTTTTCTTTAAATCCCTAATAGGAATAATTTGGGGCATAGGAACAGCTCCTTTGCTAGGGCATAATTGTGACATAATTATGCCCTAAAGTCAATCAAACCAACCCAAAAACCCCCTCCCCCCCAAGCGGCGACAACAGCACAGGCGGCACGTCCAAAACAGTCCTTGCGCCCACCTCGCCCTTACTTGCCAGCATATACGCCGCGCGCGCGTACGCCAAAAGCACCGAGGAAGTAAATTCGGGGTTGGAGTCTAGCTTTAGCGAAAATTCTATTTGTTGCTTGTTTCCGCCGCCTGTTTGTCCCATGTGGATTACGTTTCCGCCGTGGGGAAGCCGCGAGTGCTTGGCGTTCATTTCCTCGGCGGAAATAAAATGCACCGTGGTGTCGTAATCGCTAAAATAGTTCGGCATTTCCTTTATTTCGCGCTCTATTTTTTCCAAGGAAGCCCCCGAGGCTGCCACTACATAACAAAGCCGAGTATGCTTTTCACGCGCGGTGAGGTCGGGCGTTTCGCCGTTTCTTATGCGTTGCAGTGCCGATTCTATGGGAATGGTGTACTGCGTGGCTTGGGTAACGCCGTCTATTTTGCGGATTGCGTCAGAATGACCCTGGCTCACGCCCTCGCCCCAAAATGTGTACGTTTGCCCCTGCGGAATAATCGCGCCCATGTACAGGCGCATGAGCGAAAACAGCCCTGGGTCCCAGCCCACGGAAACGATTGACACGTTTTTGCCCGAAATCGCCGCCTCGTTTACGGCTTGCAGATACTGGGGAATCCTCGCGTGGGTATCAAAGCTATCCACAGTGTTAAAAATCCTAGCAAAGGCAGGGGCTTGCTCGGGCAAATCCTTTGCCGAGCCGCCGCACAAGAGCATTACGTCAATTTTGTCCTTCCATTCCCGCGCCGAATCTACGTGAAGCACAGGGACATTGCTAGCAGGCGCGAGGGCTTTCCTTCTCGTAAACATGGCGACCAGCTCCATGTCGTTATGCTTGACTATTTCCGATTCCACGCCGCGCCCCAAATTCCCATAGCCGCAAATGCCTATTCTTATTTTGCCACTCATTTTGTTTCCTCCTTGTAAGCATACTAAACATATGGTAGTATAGCATTATATAGTTGAAGATTGCAAAAAAATACGCAAGGCGTATTTTTTTGCAATCTTCAACTACCGACCCTACCGCCGTAGGCAATGTTAAGAAAGAGGTGTATAATTTTGAAAATTTCCACTAAGGGCAGATACGCGCTTCGTATGATGCTCGATTTAGCAGAAAACAAGGAAAAGGGCTTTATTTCACTAAAAGAAATAGCCGACCGCCAGAAAATTTCTAAACAGTATCTCGAACAAATTGTCGCAATCTTAAACGCCTCAAATATCCTGCGCTCCAACCGCGGCAAGCAGGGCGGCTATATGCTGGCGAAGGAGCCGTCCCAGTACACAGTCGGGCAGATTTTGCGGATTACCGAGGGCAGTATCGCGCCCGTGGCTTGTCTTGAGGACGAGGTCAATCAATGCGAACGAAAAATAGCCTGCAAAACGCTTGCCCTGTGGGAGGGGCTTTATGCGGCTATTTCGGATTATTTAGACAGCATCACCCTGCAAGCCCTCTTGGAACAAAGCCAAGGGAAAAATGTCGATAATTATGTAATTTAGGAGGCTCTTTATGGAAATTATTACCACCGCCAACGCGCCCGCCGCGATTGGCCCGTATTCCCAAGCCATAAGCATAAACGGCTTAGTTTACACCTCTGGGCAAATTCCGCTTGTGCCGTCTAGCGGCGAAATGGTCGCAGGCGGAATAAAGGAACAAACGCGGCAAGTAATCGAGAATTTAACCGCCGTTTTAACAGCGGCGGGCAGTGGTCTTTCCCATGTTGTAAAAACGACATGCTTTTTGACCGATATGGCGCACTTCGCCGAATTTAACGAGGTTTACGCCGAATATTTTACCGAAAAGCCCGCGCGCTCCTGCGTCGCTGTGCTTGCCCTGCCTAAAGGCTCGCTTGTGGAGATTGAAGCGGTGGCAGTTCAAATTCGCACATGAAAAATCGCCGAAGGCGAATCAAAAAAATGCGGAGGTAAGCTAAATGAGTTCGGGAAAATCCATTTATGATATTATGGCAGGGCTTGAACCCCTTGTGGAACGGCGAAACGAATTACCCCTAGCGGAATTTAACGAAGCCCACTACGCAATTAAAATGGTGTCAAAGGCAGTAACGGCTAATATAAAAACTATAGACCCCGAAGTGCGTGTTACGTTATGCGACTGGCAGGATAAGCTCATGGAGCGAGCAATCCAAGCGCCGCGTTCATATGAAGCCAAGAATGTCTATACTCCCGCCATTCATGCTTACAGAAGATGGAAAAATGTGGAGCTTATGAAGGACAAGGGCTTGGCAGGTTATTTGCTTGCGAAAAAAATACAAGGGCAAGCGACTATGTATTTTTGCACAAAAGCCGAGGATTACCCTTATTTGTCGGACTTGCCAGATATGCAGTTGTTATTTTCTGACGAAAAAAGCGGCTTGCCAGAGGTTTACTATGAACATTTGCTTAGGGATTACCAAAAAATGGACGTACTCGTACTCCACGGAATGTACATCGAAACTATCCCATATCTAAATGAATACCGAAAACTTCGCCCTGATGGCAAGGTTTATTGTGGTCTTGATATGAATAGTTGGTGGATGCAAACTACTATTTGGGACAATCCCCAAGTACATCAGTTCTTTAACCAATGCGATTTTGTAGCCACCTCATGCCGTATGCTACGTGACGCGCTAAACCGAAATCCATCAGTTAATTTCTCCTGCCGTTTTTTACCCAACGGGTTTTATAACTCGACAGGAAGCAAGGTAACAGCCGATTCTAAGGTCAAAGAAAACACCATTTTAACCGTAGGCAGAATAGGAACGCCGCAAAAAAATAACGATGAAATGCTAATCGCCTTTGCGAGAGTTGCCCATAAATTGCCGAATTGGAAGCTAAAGCTCGTGGGGACAATTGAACCAGAATATAATTCCACTATAAATGAATATTTCTCGCTTGTTCCCAGCCTAAAAGACAGGGTAATTTTTACAGGCCCTATATTTGACAAGGCAAAGCTATCCGAAGAATACGCAAAGGCAAAAATTTTCATATTGTCGTCTACAGAAGAGGGCGGCACGCCGAATGTATACGCCGAGGCTTTATTCCACGGCTGTATGTTTATTACGTCATCTATTGATGGCGCGGACGATATAACCAATTTTAATGAGCTTGGCTATAAGTATAAAATCGGTGACACAGCCGCACTGGAAAAGGTCATGGTCAAGCTATGTAACAACGCGACACAAGCGGACTTTGACGTGCATATTCCAAAAGCACTTGATTATGCAAACAGGTACTTTGATTGGGGTACAAATATTGATAAGCTCGCGTTGGAGTTGTTTGGGTAGGTATCACCCCACCCTAAAGGAGCAAAACCATGACAGACACCCGCATAACAAACCCACGGCTAAACGCCGTGACACAAAAGGTCTTTAATGCCGCAAAAGAAACCTTGGGCGAAAGGCTGTCCAAGGTGATTTTGTTCGGCTCTTATGCCCGCGGCGATTTCGACAGCGAATCGGACGTTGACATCTTCGTGCTGGCTGATGTTCCGCACGAGGAAGCCAACCTATGGAGCAATAGCATTGACGAACGGCTTTCCGACCTATGGCTTGATTATGATTTGCTTGTTTGCATACATCTTACAAGCAAGCTGATGTTTGAGCGATACTACAATGTCATGCCGTACTATCAGAATGTGGTACGTGAGGGAGTTGAGTTGTTTGGATAGCGGGTCTGCAATGGAATTGGCAGGGTATAGGCTAGGGCAGGCTAAAGACTGCTTAAAAGCCGCCGAAAACAATATGCAAGCAGGCTTGTACAAGGACGCGCTCAACCGCTCGTATTACTGCATTTTCCACAGTATCCGTGCCGTACTAGCCCTTGAATCGTTCGATTCCACAAAGCACTCTGGCATTATTTCAGAATTTCACAAGAGCTTTATCAAGACTGGCAAATTCGACAAACGCTTTTCCGCTACCATAAGGCAGTCATTCCAAGTGCGTAACCGTAGCGACTATGAGGATTTTTATATAGTGTCAAAGGACGAGGTTATTCAACAAATAAGCAATGCAACGGACTTTATGCAAGCCGTGACGGAGTACCTCACCCCACCACCACCGCAATAACATCAGCCACAGGCTCTGCCGCGTTTAACGCCTCTTGCAGGGTATTGTTTTGCGCGCCTACTTCCAATAAAATACTTCTCGGCGACATATGCAGGCTGTAGCGGTACTCCAACAGATACACGCGCCGCGCAAGGCCGGGATACATATGGTTTGCCGCCAACTGGAAATTGAAGCTAAATGCCAGATTTTCGCGCTGATATGGGTTCGGCAGGCTCGTCAGCTCGGTTATTTCGTCGCCCTTTTTGCTGCGGCTTAGGCCGTTTACGAGCATTATTTTTGCTGTGCGGTTGTCGTTTATATGTGTTACCATAGGGCTTACGTGCGGGCCTACGCCGTCGCGGTGCAGGTCGATTACTACTTGTATCGAGGGGTTGTCCGCTAAAAGTTGTCTGATTGCGGCCTCGGAACGTTCGTACGAGCCTTGTCGCCGCGGCATACCGTCTACTACGTCAAACCGCCCCATATGGTGCATTGCCCTTATTCCGTGCTTTTCTTCCAGCACGCGCGCAAGCTCCGCCCCCACGCCGAAAACGCCCGTCATAGGCTCGTCTGGGTCGCTGTCCGCGAACATTTCCATAGAATGTGTATGAAAAATCAACACCTGCGGCCCGCCTGCATTCAAGTCAATGGCAAAATCCTTTTCCAGAAATTCGGCGGTGTCAATGTCGCTTTCCAGTAATTTTGTCCGCGGGTCTACCAAAAAAATACTGCGCGTGAGATAGCCGAAATCGCTAAGCTGTTCCGCGTATTCGTCCGAAATTGTAAAGCGCGGCGGCTCTTGCAAAAAATGCGTGAGAATTATTTCCTCGCTTTTCGGCGGCAGCGGATTCATTTCCGCAGACAAAAAAAAGGCGTAATCCTTGGTTTCCAACACTGGCGCGGCTCGGGGTATTCTTATCACAAACGCCGCGCATAACAAAGCCAACGCAAGAATCGCACGCACTTTTATTATTTCTAGCTTTGACACGATACCCCTCCCTTTTTTGCGGATTTTAAAGGCATGGAACGCGGATTTTCAAAGGCATGGAACGCGGATTTTCGCGGATTTGGCGGATTTTCGCGGATTTTTTCTCGCGTTCATTAAAAACTAACAGAACACGTACTACTCGCATTACACGGATTTAAAAACACGCAAGAAAAAATCCGCGAAAATCCGTTAAATCCGCGAAAATCCGCGTTCCATAACTACCTTCTTAAAGCACGCTAAATCCGCGTTCCATAATCTTTTAAATCTGCGTTCCATAACTCACTATAATCTATATGCCCCACGGAGGTCTATAATGCTAACGCAATTTATTTTTAGTGTAAACGCCGTAATCCCGCTGTTTTTGCTAATCGCGCTTGGGTTTTTTCTCAAGGAGAAAAATTTCCTTACGCCGAGCTTTTTTGAAGCGGCAAACAAATTTGTTTTGAATATCCTTTTGCCTACCATATTATTCCAGAATGTGGCGGCTACCGACCTACGCCAAACCGCCGATTTTAAGCTCGCGGCGTTTGCCGTATTCGCCACTATTTTTATTTTCGCGCTTTTGTGGTTTTTTGGCACGTTTTTTATTAAGGATAAGCCCGTTTTGGGGTCGTTTGTGCAGGGCGCGTTCCGTGCAAACAACGCGTTTATGGGTATTCCGCTCATGCAAAGCATAGCGGGCGAGCAGGGCGTTGCCACTCTTGCGTTTATTCTTGTGTTTATAATGCCGCTTTATAATATTTTGTCAATTATCTTGTTTACCTCGCTTGCGACGGCTTCGGGTCATGCCAATACACCCAACGTCACCAAGCGTAGACTTTTAGCGTGCAAAAAAATTGCCGCAAGCATTTTCAAAAATCCGCTAATTATTTCCATTCTAATAGGAACAATTTTTGCGTTATTAAATATCAAGCTGCCCCCTATCGCGGCTCGTCCTATAAGCGACCTTGCATATATGGCAACGCCCATGGCGTTAATCTGCCTAGGCGGCGGCATAGGGCGAATTACGGCGGGCAAGTCGTTTTTGTACTCATTAGTTGCATCATTTGTGAAGCTAATTGTAACGCCGATTATTTTTACAACGGCGGCGTATTTGCTGGGCTTCCGCGGAATTGAGCTTGCCGCTATTATGGTGCTTGGCGCGTTACCCTCCGCAATCGTGGGCTATGTAATGGCGATACAAATGGGCGGCGACGGCGAAACGGCGGGCAGAATTGCAGTGCTTTCTACCTTGCTTTCGGTGTTTTCGCTTACCTTTTTTGTTTATTTGATTGTGTCGGTGGTGTATAGTTGTTTAAGTTGAAAACGGTGCTGTGATTGCGAGGATTTTTGTCGCAAGACGAGGAGCAAAAACCGCCGCGTGCTAGCGGCACGCAAGGTTTTTTGCGACGAAGTATTGCGGCAAAAAGACCGCAAGCACAGTGCCG
>WRLD01000045.1 GCA_009777845.1 Defluviitaleaceae bacterium | reverse complement strand
TAAATCCGCGTTTAATAAATCATTTGTTAAACCACGGATTGAGGGAATTTGCAGGTTTTTTGTAGGGGACGGATTTATCCGTCCCGAGGTACGCACGTTCGTCAATTCGGGGCGGGTAACGTCCATTAAGCAGGCAGTAAGGTGTTGTCTAAGTGGTTTTCTTAGACAACACCGCACGCCGACCAACGCAGAGCTAGGCACACTCGGGGTGAGCAACGTCCATTAACGCAGAGCTAGGCAACCTCGGGACGGATAAATCCGTCCCCTACAAGTACCTTGCGACAAGCGTACGAAGCGAAAATGTGCAAATCAAACACGGATTTACGCGGATTACGCGGATAAAAAAACGCGCCCGAAAAAAATCCGCGTAAATCCGTTAAATCCGCGGAAATCCGCGTTCCATAATCTTTTAAATCCGCATTCCAACCATGCTTGTGTAACCACAAGGAGGCTACCCATGAAAAAAAACCCCACCAAAAAAACCAAATTCATAACAGGCAAATTCACTGGCAACGAACGCGGCTATGGTTTTGTTGCGCGCAATGACGGCGAAGGCGAGGATATTTTCATACCGCCGCACATGACCTCTGGCGCGTTGCACGGCGATGAGGTTATTTGCGTTCTCGAAAGCCCGACACAAGGCAAAACGCAAGCCAAGTCACAATCCAAGTCACAATCCAAAACTCAAACCAAGTCACAAGCCCAAGCCAAGCCCCAACCCCAAGACGGCGAAAAGCAAACCGCCCTAATCACAGAAATAACCAAGCGTTCGCCATTTATCGGCACTGTTCTGCTAGAGGACGGCGATGCCTACGTTCGCCCAGTCGAAAAAAAGCTGCCGTATTTGTTCTCCATTCCGCAGAAAAGCATAGCGCGGTTTGGGCTGGTGGACGGGCATAGGGTGGTATTTTCGGTGGACAAGCGGTATAAGCCCGAGGCGAGGCTTGCGCCGTGCTTTGTCACAGAGGTGGTGGGGCATGTAAACGACCCAGGCATGGACGTATTGACACTCGTTATGCAGGCGGGCGTTCCGTACAAATTCGCGGACGAGGTCATGGAGGAAGTAAAAAAAATCCCCACGGAGGTTTTGCAGGGCGAAGCGGAAAACAGGCTCGACCTTAGGGACGAGTTTATTTTCACCATAGACGGCGAGGACACAAAGGACATAGACGACGCGATTTCCTTCGCAAAAACGGAAAACGGCTTCCGCCTTGGCGTTCATATCGCGGACGTGAGCCATTATGTACGCCAAAATACCGAGCTGGACACCGCCGCGTTGAACCGCGCCACGAGTATTTACCTTGCGGACAGGGTTATTCCCATGCTTCCGCACCAGCTTTCCAGCGGAATCTGCTCGCTTTTCCCGAACGTGGACAGGCTTACGCTTAGCTGTATTATGGACGTGGACGGCGACGGTGTCGTCACCGATTACAAGATTACGCCCTCGATTATTAACAGCAAAAAAAGGTACACATATACGGAAGTGCAAGCCCTAATCGGCGCGGACGAAAAAATAGACGAAATGAACGAGCTACGCGAGATTTTGCGAAAAAAACGCAAAAAACGCGGTGCGCTGGACTTTGATATTCCCGAAGCAAAAATCCGTGTGGACGAGAGCGGGCGTGTCACGTCCATTGAGCCGTATCCGCGGAACAACGCCACGGAAATCATTGAGGAATTTATGATTTTGTGCAATGAAACGATTGCGGCGCATTTTCTCGCAAAGGAAACGCCGTTTGTTTACCGTTCACACGAATCGCCGAGCAGGGAAAAGCTAAGCTCGCTACAGGTGATTGCCGCTACCCTGAAAATACCAGCGCCCACGGTTGGCAATTTGCAGCATTTATTGGAAACCGCAAAAAACACAGCCGCGTCTTATTCTATTTCTGCGTTTATTTTGCGCGCCATGCCGCAAGCCGCCTACACGCACACGAATCCCACGCATTTTGGGCTTGCTTCGCAGGCGTATTGCCATTTTACCTCGCCGATTCGCAGATATGCCGACCTGCAAATTCACAGAATAATTAAAGGCGAAGCGGGCGAGTACGAGGAAGCGTTGCCGAGCGTTTGCGCCCAATGCTCGCGCGCCGAACGTACCGCCGAAACGCTGGAGCGCGATGTCGCCGACTTGAAAAAGGTGCAATTTATGGCGGACAAACGGCACAAAACCTTTGACGCTATTGTTTCCGGCGTTACCTCGTGGGGCATTTACGTCATGCTAAACAACACCGCCGAGGGGCTTGTTCCGTCCTCGCATTTGGTCAAATGGGGCTACAAATTTTACAAGGACGAGGCCGCATACAAAACAAAACGCCGTAAGGGCGAGAAAAGCGTGAATAGCCTTTACACCGGCGTTCCTGTGAGGGTGAAGCTCGTGCAGGTTAATGAGGAGGATAGGAGGTTGAGTTTTGTGATTGTGGATGGAGGTAAAAATAATGACGATAACCCATGAAAAGCTGTCGGCATACTCACGAGAGCTACAAGCCGCCACCGACAAAGATGCAGTCTGGGAAATATTTGGCAATCTATTTAATTATTTAATTTCTATGAAAAACGATATTCACAACAAGGATAATGGCTTGCTGGAATCGGCTTTACCGCTCTTGGGCGAAATAGAAAACAAAATACATGATAGCAACCTCAAGCATTTTATTAAGGCGTTACAATTCATTCTCGCAGATAAAAAGGCTCTGTACATTGCCGAAATTGAGCAATATATTTTCCATGCAAAAAAACATGGCGACTTTTCATGCGAACAATCCTTTAGCATTTTGGACGTTATTGATTGGTTTTCAAAGGATAAGGCCGCTTACAATTCCTACATAAAAAGCCTTTCTGCCGCTTTAAACAAGCTCATGCCGCAATCTGCCTTTTGCGCGTATGTTAAATATAAAACGAAGGCATATCCGAACAAAAGCCTTGAAATTAAGGCATTACGGCAAATTCTTGAAATAAACCCCGCTTGGCATGTTGCTTATATGCACTTGGGTGATGCGTATTGTGAACAAAAGGAATGGTATGATGCAATGGCATGTTACGAGGCGGGTATCAACGCAAGCGATATGTGGAAGGATGCCTCGTCATATTTTGCTCTCGCGCAGGTCTGCGATAAAACAGGAATATATTATAAAGCCATAGAAAATTATCTAAAATGCTTAGAATGTTCGCCAAATTACAAATATGCAAACAATAATCTTGGATATGTATATAGAAAAGTAAGAGATTATGACAATGCCCTGCTCTATTTCGACAAAAGTATCAAGCTCGGCACAGATGGCGTAAGCCCGTTTCGCAATAAGCTAGAAACCCTTGTAAGAATGAAACGAACCGATGAAGCAATTGCATTTGCAAAAGAAAGCCCGACCCATTTCACAACAAAATATTGCAAGGAGCTTTTAACAAAAGCGGCAGAGGGACAAACAGCTGATATTTTCGGGGGCTTAGAAAAAACAACGGCGAACGAAAACGCGGGAACAATCGAGATTACCGATAGCCACAGCGGCTTGCGGCTATACGCACACCAGCAGGACGCAATACGTGATATGAGCAGTAAAATACTTAATAAAAATGAATACGCAGGGCTATTGGTACTGCCTACGGGCGGGGGAAAAACATTAACTGCTACTTATTGGCTTATGGGCAATATTTTGGACAGCGGACATAAGGTTATTTGGCTTGCACATCGTCACGAGCTTTTAAATCAAGCGCGCGCGGGCTTTGAAAAGGTAAGCTATTCGGATATTGCAAGGCGTAAAAAGCATTATCGTTATCGCATTATATCGGGACAGCATGACAGGCCAGTGCATATCAAGCCGTCCGACGATGTCCTTATTGCGAGCAAAACCAGTCTATACAGGGGCTTTTCCCATGTATCGGAAAAATGGCTGTCGCATAATAATGAAGTGTTCTTGATAATTGACGAAGCCCATCATGCTACTGCAAAGGAATACAGGGAGCTAATAGAAAAAATCGGCGGTGCTGTGACTAATCTCAAAATATTGGGCTTGACGGCGACACCGTTTAGGACAGCGGAAAACGAGAAGGGTCATCTTAAAAAGATATTTAAAGACGATATTGTGTACAAAATTGACCTGCGGGAGCTTATTAACAGAGGGATTCTCGCCGAGCCGATATTTGAGGAGGTCGAAACTCATGTTGACATGGAAGCGCTGTTTAGGTCGGCAGATGCGGAGGACGTGCTTGAACGTATCGCGAATGACAGCTTTTTTGACATAGAAACAATAGGCAAATCGCTTGCGACAGAAATAGCAGAAAACAAGGACAGAAACAACGCTATTGTAAAAAAATATACGGAGAATAAAGACAAATATGGGAAAACATTAGTTTTTGCCCTAAATGTAAGCATGGCTATTGCCTTAAATGCTGTTTTTCGTGAGCATGGCGTTGAATCTGACTACGTTGTTTCGTCCATAAAGGACGGCGTGACAGGCGTTACGCTTTCCGATAAGAGAAACCTCGAAATAATCGAGCATTTCCGCAGTGGGGCTTTAGAGGTTTTAATCAACGTCAATATCTTGACCGAGGGTACGGATTTGCCCAAGGTACAGACCGTATTTTTGACCCGCCCCACAAAGTCCACCATTTTAATGACACAAATGATAGGGCGAGCCTTACGCGGAGTAGAGGCAGGAGGCACCAAGAATGCGTATATAGTTAGCTTTGTGGACGATTGGCACAATAGAATCGCTTGGGTTAATCCCGAGCGGCTATATATTGATACAGGCGAAATACCACCTAACCCGCCGCCCCCAGGTGAATCGTCCTCCGCCATGCGCGTGGTTGCAATAAGCAAAATAGAGGAATTTGCAAAAATCGCGGACGGTACTCTCGAAGAAAGCGTTAGCCGCTTGCGCTTCATTGAACGAATCCCCGTTGGAATATATAAATTTTCATACCTTGCGCCGATAGAGGGCGATGAGGACGAGGCTATATATTGTGACGTTTTGGTATACGACTGTATGCAGAAAGCCTACAATGAGCTGTTTGCGTGGCTTCCAAGTGCAGATTTACGCGATGTTAAATCGGTAGCGCAGCACGTTAATGACGTTTTATTTTCGGAAACCGACCGTTTAATCGGGTATCACATGAAAGACATTGAGGATATTATTTCATATTACAAGCAAACGGAGGAATTGCCTGAGCTTATCCTGTTCACGGAACGCGGCGATTATGATGTTGCGAAATTGGCGCGGCGTATCATAGATGAGCCTGCCAAGGAAATACAGATAATGACTGACGAATGGAACAACAATAACAGTCGTTGGTCGGCATTTTTTGGCATAAATAATTTCACTGCGTTTAGAATGTCAATACGCCACGAAAAGGATAAAATACAATTCCCCCCCACGCCTGCCCCTGCTAAGCCGATTACACAGCACGAGCAACGCCAAATCAAATACCTGCCCTTGGAGGTAATAAGGCAAAAATTCCCAGAGCTGGGCGAAAAACTGAGGACAGCAGTCTTGGAAAAATACACAGACAGCGAGGGCTATTATTTCAGCGCGGAAAGCGGCTACAGGAGCAAAAACAAGCTCGATTTCCAAATCGACCATATTAACCCTATGTCGAATGGCGGAGCTACGGTGCTTGAGAACCTGCAATTGCTAAGACGCGACGAAAATGCGAAAAAAGGGGCAAAAAAGACCTATGTTGTATTCGATATAGAAACAACGGGCTTTTCTGAGGTAAAAGATAAAATTACCGAAATAGGAGCGGCGAAAATTATTGATGGAAAGATAATTGAAACCTTTGGCGAGCTAATCAATCCGCAGGTCGGCATACCATCACACATAACAAAAATTACAAAAATTACAAACGACATGGTAAAAAATAAAAAACCTATTTCAGATGTACTTCCGCGATTTTTCGAGTTTTGCAAGGGCGCAACCATGGTAGCACATCATGCAAGTTTTGATGTTAAATTTATAAAACATAATGCTAAGGCATTAGGCTTGGAATTTAACCACGAGATAGTAGACACGCTTTCACTCGCCCGCCAATTATTGCCGCGGCTCGAAAATCATAAGCTGCCAACCGTGGCTAAAGCGTTAAAAATTGACCTATTAAACGCCCACCGCGCAGAGGACGATGCAATGGCTACCGCAGAGATATTTTTACGTCTTATGGAAATGCAGGCGGGGTTGGGTTGAGGGTAAGAGAAATGTGTGAACGGCAAAGGCGTGTGGATTCTTTGGGTATTGTAGGGGACGGATTTATCCGTCCCCTACAATTGGCAACCGCACAAACGAAAAAATCCGCACGCTTTCGTAGGGGACGGATTTATCCGTCCCGAGATTGCCCCGCTCTGCGTTAATGGACGTTATCCGTCCCCGAATTGACGAGCGTACATACCTCGGGACGGATAAATCCGTCCCCTACAATACCTGCCACACCAAACGCACGAATGGCAAAATCACGAATGGCAAACGCACAAACGAAAAAATCCGCACGCTTTCGTAGGGGACGGATTTATCCGTCCCGAGGTTACCTCGCTCTGCGTTAATGGACGTTATCCGTCCCTGAATTGACGAGCGTGCATACCTCGGGACGGATAAATCCGTCCCCTACAATACCTGCCACGCCAAATGCACGAATGGCAAAATCACGAGTGGCAAACGCACGAATGGCAAAATCACGAACGTCAAACGCACGAACGAAAAAATCCGCACGCTTTCGTAGGGGACGGATTTATCCGTCCCGAGATTACCTCGCTCTGCGTTAATGGACGTTATCCGTCCCAAAATTGACAAGCGTGCATACCTCGGGACGGATAAATCCGTCCCCTACAATACCTGCCACGCCAAATGCACGAATGGCAAAATCACGAACGTCAAAACGCCACACCAAACGCACGAACGAAAAAATCCGCACGCTTTCGTAGGGGACGGATTTATCCGTCCCGAGATTACCCCGCTCTGCGTTAATGGACGTTGCCCTCCCCGAATTGACGAACGTGCATACCTCGGGCGAGGCAAGCCCCGCCCCTACAACACAACGACCCACGAAACAGTCAGTAAGCAAGCACCGTTTTTAGCTTAAACAGCTATACACAAGAAAACTAAAATTTTATCCCTTTGGACACGCAACAAAAGGAAAATTGGCAATATTATGTAGTGCAGAAACCTAAAAGAGGGGGCGTTGTTTAATTGCGGGCTTGTGAGAGAGGTAAGTTTTAACATCTCCCGTATACTAATGACGAGTAAAATAATACATATGTAGCGCAAGCCCGATACATATAGTATTGCAACGCCCCTTAGTATAGTCGATTTCGCTATGCTTGGGGGCGCTGTGCTTTAGCTTCCTATCGTGGTATACTTCGACATTCCCACAATCGGAGGTTAAAAATGAGAAAAACTATACTGCTTACAGCCGCGCTCCTTATAATTACAGGCTGCTTAGCCCGCGACAATATTTTACTCGAAACAAAGGAAAGCGTCATATACATGGAGGGGCTGCCAGAAGCCATTACGCTTTATCCCTTTATCAGCATATCCGAACAAGAGGGCATAGCCAGCTTTGTAATTTATGCTGAAAATCATTATCAGATAGAAAGCCGCGAAAACCTGCTACGCATAACGCCAAAAGAGGATATGCCCGATTTGCCCGATGTTTTTATGGAAATAAAGCAAGCTCCAAGCATCACAGTTAGCGAAATGGCAGAGGAAATTACAAGCTCTATGGCTCTTGCTCGTTATGCCTTTAGTACACCGCCCACAGCGGAATTTCCGTTTTTAAGGCTTGACTTTTATGACGGCGATGAGCGGGATAGCACGGTTACGAGCTTCCATATTAGGGATAATGCCCTCGGTGGCGTATTTTTAGCTACAGCACAGTATTTTGTCGAAGCCGCAGAGGGGCATAATCTTCGTTTTATGCACTACCTAGAAACGCTGGAGCTTTTGCCTAAAGATTTCTCCGACTTATACTAATCTCGATTTAAAAAAGAAGGCTAGCCTAGCCTTCTTTTTTAAAATTATTAAGCGCGTATTCGATACACTGTATTATCATTTCGTTTCGGCTGATGTCGGTTTCGTTCGCCAAGCCGTCTAAAATAGTTAGCATATCCCTGTCAATTCTGATGCTAATGACGATTTTTTCGTTTTTTATAGGTTTAAAATTACTCATATTATCACCCTCGTCATTGTATTTGACAACACGCATTATTTATATATTTCAAAATTAAATATATTGAGTATTTATAAATCGAATATTTATAAATCGAATACATAGTGATATACTTCAATAAAATACTTTATGAAAAGGGGATTTAAGAATGAAGGTAGCAAAAAGAATTGCGTGGGTACTGGTGCCTCTGATTATAGTGGCTGCAATTATGGCTAGGCACGAAACCGATAACAACACGCCTGTACAAAGGGTAGCAACACCTGCATCAAATCAAGCGCCCTCCCAAAACGCTACGCCCGCAGAAAGCGCGGACAATACTGCGACCGTAGGCGAAACACTTGAACGCGGCGGTATTCAATTTACACTTGAAAAAGTCGAACGCTATGTAGACAGAAGTGATTTCGCAATGGATAAGCCCGCAAGCGGTAACGAATTTATTCTTTTGTGGTTCGCAGTTAGAAATACAAGCAATGAGGATTATCATGTGAATATGTTTTATGAAGATTCTTATGTGGACGGGTTCTCACAAGAAACAAAGCCTTTGTTTTTCGGTGTTTCGGGCGATTCTCTGTGGGGTGATGTTGCTGTTGGAAAAGCAACGAGAGGATATGTAGGCTATGAAATAAAAACAGGGTGGAACGAGATAGAATTTCAATATAAGCCAATATTTAGCGGACAAGAAAGTAAGCTGATTTTTATAGCCACTTCAAATGATGTAGAGTAATAGACCTTTCCTCCGACTGCCCACTCGATATTGTTATGGATAAAAGCATAGAACGCGGGTTTTACGGATTTAGCAGATTTACGCGGATTTTTAAACTCTTAGGTTTTAATCCGCGTAAATCTGCTAAATCTCCCGCGTTCTATATTTTTATAGCTTAAACAGCTATACCTCGGGAGGGGCAAGCCCCCCTTACAAAAACCCAAAATACGTACGTTTTTCGCATACCTCGCACGCTTTCGTGGGGACGGCTTGCTCGTCCCCTACGAAACCCTGCAAATATGGCGGTTCTTTTAGAAGCTATGAACACAGACCCTAAAGGCTCGTGACGATATTCCCACCAAGGCTCAGCGGTGGAAAGGGGCTATGCCCCCGGTGAAAAGGGACTATGTCCCAAAGGGGCTATGCCCCCCTAGCAAGTTAATATGCCCCATTTTGCGGCCGTCTACCGCCTTAGCCTTACCATACAGGTGAATTTTCCCATTAGACAAAAGCGGCAGATACCGCTCCAAACTGGACATGTCCTTTATGTGTTCGCCCAAAATATTTACCATAACCACGGGCGTGTGCAGCGTGGTCGCGCCGAGCGGCAAGCCGCACACAGCGCGTACGTGCTGCTCAAATTGGCTTGTGACACAAGCGTCAATCGTGTAATGCCCCGAATTATGCGGGCGCGGCGCGATTTCGTTTACCACAATGCTATTGTCAACCACAAACATTTCAATCGCGAGTATGCCTACCGAGCCGAGGCTTTCGGCGATTGTGACGGCACATTCTACGGCTTCTTGTTCCACTTTTTGGGAAATGCGCGCGGGGACAGTGCTAGTGTGCAGGATATTGTTGACATGTACATTCTCCGCTACGGGGAAAACGGAAATTTCGCCCGTTGTGCTTCGCGCGACAAGCACGGATATTTCTTTGGTGAACGGCACGAATTTTTCCAAAATACACTCGTTTTTCGCTAATTCTCGCGCCCTATCCAAATCCGCTTCCGAACGCAAAACAACTTGACCCTTGCCGTCGTAGCCGCCCATTGTGGTCTTTAAAACAGACGGATAGGAAATATTTACCAAGTCGCTTGGGCTTTCGATTAGCCGAAAATCCGCAACCCTTACGCCCATTTCGCTTATGGTTTTCTTTTCCAAAAATCGATGCTGATTTACCTTTAAAACATGGCTTCCCTGCGGCAAATAGGCATTTTCTTCCAGCCACGCAAGCGCGGCATAGTCTATGTTTTCAAATTCATAGGTGATTACATCGCTTATTTCGGCGAGCTTTTTTATCGCCTCTAGGTCGTTGTACGGCGCGTTAATTTCCACGTCCGCCACCTGTCCGCAGGGGCAATTCGGCGTAGGCTCCAGCACCGCCACCCTGTAGCCCATGGCCTTGGCGGCTAGGCACATCATTCTGCCAAGCTGTCCGCCGCCGATTATTCCTATTTGTTGGTACGGTAAAATGGTTTTCATGCCGTCCCCCTAAATTGTATGCTGTGTCAAAACAATATCCTTTACCGTTTTGCGGTATTTTTCCATTTTTTTAAACACTTCGCTGTCAAACGTGCCAATAATACGCGCCGCCATAAGCCCCGCGTTTGTCGCGCCCGCCACGCCGATTGCCATTGTTGCCACGGGTACGGCGGCGGGCATTTGCACGATTGACAATAACGAATCCATTCCGTTTAACGCCTTGGACTGAATCGGCACGCCAATCACTGGCAGGGACGTGTACGAAGCCGTCATTCCAGGCAAATGCGCCGCGCCGCCCGCCCCCGCGATTATTATTTTCAAGCCGCGGCTCGCAGCGGTTCTGGCATATTCTGCCATTAGCTCTGGCGTGCGATGTGCAGACACAACCTGCTTTTCGTAAGCGATTCCCATATCGTCCAGTATCGCGCAGGTATGCTGCATTGTTTCCCAGTCCGACTTGCTTCCCATTATTACGCCTACAAGTGGTTTCATAAGTACCTCCGAGGGTGTACGATAATTAACAAAAACTAGCGACCGTGGCTTTCACGTTTTGCGTGAAAGCTACTGTCGCTAATTTGCCTTACCTAAAGGCTCGCGGCGATATTCCCACCACGCCAACAGCAAGCTGTAAAGGCTCGCGCGGCGACATTCCCACCACTCCACATCAAGCTGTAAAGGCTCGTGACGACATTCCCACCAGACTACAGCGGCGAAAAGGGGCTATGCCCCCTATGCCCCTTTGGCTAGTTTCATGGCTTCTTTCCATGTGTCGCGCATTTCGCGGAACATGTCCAAAACCTCGTTAAGGATTTCTACGTCCTTTTGCAGGTTTGCTTCCACAAGGCGGTGATACATATAGTCGTAAAGCGTGTCCAAGGGCTTGGAAATTTCTTCGTACTTGTGGTCTAGGGTAATCTGAAACTCGCGTACGATGTCCTCTACCCGCTGGATTAAATTATTAGACTTCACTATGTCGTTTTTTTCTACCGCAATAATCGCTTGGTTCAAGAACTTAATACCGCCCTCGTATAGCATGAGCGTAAGCTCCTCCTTGCTCGATGTTTCGATTTGCTTTTGCAGTACCTGCATTTTAGGATTATGCGTAATCATTCCATTTCCCCTTTTTTTGGCTCGCCTTCGGCGATTTTTCATGTGCGAAAAGGGACAATGCCCCTATCTCTTCGTATTTACAAACAACCCCGCCATTTCAAGCATATTGGCGTGTGCATCCAAAACCGTTTCGGGCGGTATTTCGCGTACCTTTTCGTTGGTGTCAGAGTCGTACACGGTGACAATGCGCCTGTTGGTAGGCTCGTGGTAGCGTATGCTCAAATGCCGTCTGTATGTCGTCAATGACGAATTGATTTCGTTTACGGCACGGTCTAGCACGTCACCTGTATCACGGCGTTCTGAGGAGCCTTCCTCATAGACTACAGATGGTACTATTTGAAGCGGTGCGTATGCTCCTGCCTGTAGCTCAGGTGCTGGCGTGTTTTCTACGGGTGGCGTGTATCCACCGTAATCAATTCTGCTAACTTCCATATTAGTGTTCCTCCTTTTAATTGAATGGGGGCGCTGCCCCCAAACCCCCGCCGAAACGTGGGCAAAGCCCCCGTTTCTTCCTCGCTTCGCAATTGATGCTAAAGCATCAACCGCTCGCTGCGGGTCGCGCCTGTGGCACGTAATATCCCCCCTAATGCGTGATATTGATTCTATCGGAAATCTCACTACCATGTAGTGGATTGTAACCCGCGGTTATTCGTTGCCCTTGCTTAACCCCTTTGTAAGAGGCCTGTACGGAGCTGCGCATTTTTTCCATTATTGCCAAATGCCCCTTGTCGAGTGCGATTATTTCCGCTACGATTTTCTCGACCTGTGCAAACTCTGGGGAGGCTATTTCCTCCTCGCCCATTTGCTCGCGCAGGTCGGCAAGCTCGTAAACCAACGGCTCGCGTTCGTCCATAGCAAGGGCGTATACGGTTATTTCCGCTTCCTCGTTCTCTTTTTTTTGTGTAAACTCAAGGGCTTTTGTCATGTCGAGAATCAACTCGGCTACTTCTCTAGCCTGCTGTAGGGTAGTCATAGCCCTTATTGCATCGAAAACGCAAACAGACTATCCATTTGCGAATTTGACTGGGCGATGGCTTGCTCCATACGAGAAAACATCGAGTAATAGTGGTTTTCTCTGCGAGCGAGATACCGCTCCATAGCCGATAGGCGATTGTCAAAATCGCGTAGCTGTTGGCTCATAGTGTTTTCGGAAACCATAAGTCCGCGGGTATAGCCTGCACGTTGGCGAAGCGGCCCTTGGTCGTCGTCGCCGTAGGTTCGCAAAATATCGTCCAAGCGGAAGCCTAAGCCTACATGGTCGGCGCGAGCGTTACGCTCCTCAATTGTACCGCCTAGCATACCGCCTGCATCTATGGGCGAGCGAGCGAACAGGGACTTGACACGCTCGGGGTCTTTTTCTAGCATTTCTAGGAGCTTTGCCTCGTCTATTTGTAAAATACCGATTAAGCCGTCGCCTGGTGTGCCATCTCTGCCTACTGTGGTAATACCCACATCAAACAGCGACACATAATCGTTATCCTTGCCGCCAGTTACCTTTACTGGGGCAAACATTGCACTGCGCATTTGGCTTTGCAGGCTACGCAAATCTCTGTCGCGGTGGAGCAGGCCTGTTTTGGCTTGTTCGTCCCAACGCTCTAACTCGGTGTCGCTCAAGCCCTTGCGCTCCTCGTCTGTAAGCGGCTCATACAGCTTGCCCGAAACAGCGTTCCCGTGGCGTGGGCGTGAGGTCGTGTGCAGTGCGTTTATATAGCGTACAAGGTGGTTGTATTGCTCCACAAATTCCTTGATTGTTTCCATTATTTGCTCTGTGTCGGTTTCCACATTGATGGTGTAAATCTCGCCCTCGGTAACACCCCTTGAAAGGGTTATGGTTACGCCATTGATTTCAAAGGTGTTAGAGGACTGGTCTTGCAGCTCTACGGCTGTAAACACGCCGTTTACGTCATAGAGAACCTTTGCGTTTTTTGCTTGCTGTACAAGGCGCGGGTCGTCTGTTATTTCGCCTGTTTTCATGGTATTATCGGTGTTGTTGCGAATATTATCAAGCCCGATACGCTCCATTATTCCCCAGGTATCGTTCTGCGTGTGGATAGTCGCGTTCGCGCCTGTTGTGGTAGACTCCATAAGGAACTCTTTACGCATTGTATCGTAGCTGATTTTTACGCCTGCCTCGGATTCGTTTACCTTATTGATAAAATCCTGCACGCTGTCGGTTTGCTCTATTAGAATACTTCTGCCGTTGATGAGAATAGACGTATTTTGATTTGAGAAAGCAGAGCCGTCGCCCCTATCTGCACCTACGGCAATGTGCATAGGCGTGCTAAGGCTTATGTCATAGCTAAATAGCTTTTTGCCCTGGACAGCATCACCTGCCGCTAGGCTTACGACCTCGATGTCAAACGAGCCAACCTCTGCGTTGGGGTCTGCCTTTACGGCTATACCCTTGACCTTTTCGCCGCTTGCACTTTCCACCGTAGCGGCTCTTGTGTTCCATGAATTGTCATTGGTGATGGAGTTCGCACGGATATAGTCCGTATTATCCTTGCGGAAATCGTTGAGGCGTGTAATGACATTGTGCATTTGCTCTTGCCGCCACTGTACGAGGGTACGCCTTTTGGTAAGTCTGTCCATTTTCATGCTTTCCGCTCGCATGAGCTGCTGTACCATGGACTGCGTATCCATGCCTGACGATAGTCCTGCGAATCTGATTGGTGTATTCATAATTTTTTCGCCTCCAATAACGAAGAATTTTAGTGTATAATAGTGCTAGAAATTATATCGGCATTTTTTATAAAAAAGTTAATAGTAAAGTGTGAGGTAGCCCATGACGGATAAAACGCTAAGAACTTTAGAATACCACAAAATCATAGAAATGCTAACGCAACGCGCAGGAACGCGCCTAGGCAAGGAAAAATGCGCCGCGCTTGTTCCTATGACCGACCTCGGCGAAATAACGCGCGTACAGCGCGAAACCTCGGCGGCGGCGGGTATGATTTTGCGTAAGGGAAGCCTGCCCATAGGGGGTAGCAGCGATATTCGCGCCGCGCTCGCTCGCGCTTGTGCGGGCGGAATGTTGCAAGCCGAGGAGCTGTTGCAAATCGGCGAGTGCCTGTATGTGTTTAAAAAGGTGAGTAATTACGGAGAATCGGGCATTTTGCACAATTATTTTCATGCAATCACCACGCATGATGACCTCGAAAAAGAAATTTCACGCTGTATAAAAACCTCGGGCGAAATAGCCGACAACGCTTCGTCGAAATTAGCAGAAATTCGCAGAAATATACGCGTTTCCCATGACAGAATCCGCGAGCATTTGAACGGCATTATCCATTCCGCGGCATACAAAACCATGTTGCAGGACGCTATTATCACCCTACGCGGCGAGCGGTTCTGCGTGCCTGTAAAGGCGGAATACCGCGGCTCGTTCCCTGGAATGGTGCATGACCAAAGCTCCACGGGGGCTACCGTGTTCATGGAGCCGTTGAGCGTGGTGGAATTAAATAACAAAATCAAAGACCACCATTTTGAGGAAAAACGCGAGGAAGAACGGATTTTGTTTAAATTGAGCGGACTTGTTTGGGAAAACGGCGAGGCGTTGGAGGCGAATTTGGCACTTGTGACACAGCTCGACTTTATTTTTGCCAAGGGCGAGCTGTCGCTGGCTATGAAAGCCACCGAGCCAGAAATTAACAATAGGGGCTTTGTGAATATCAAGAAAGGGCGGCACCCGTTGCTAAAAGACACGGTCGTTCCCATAGATATTTACCTTGGCGGCGATTTTACCATGCTTCTCATAACAGGCCCAAACACAGGCGGCAAAACTGTCGCGCTCAAAACAATCGGGCTTTTTACCTGCATGGGGCAGGCAGGACTGCATATTCCTGCGTTTGACGGCTCGCAGCTCGCAGTATTCGACACGGTTTTCGCCGACATCGGGGACGAGCAAAGCATAGAGCAAAGCCTTAGCACGTTTTCTTCGCATATGAAAAATATCGTGGGAATATTGGCGGATTTACGCGAAAACTCCCTTGTTTTGTTGGACGAGCTAGGCGCGGGAACAGACCCCACGGAGGGCGCGGCACTGGCAATGGCGTTGCTTTCCCATTTGCACAGGAAAAAAATACGCACGGTCGTCACCACGCATTACAGCGAGCTAAAGCTGTTCGCGCTTTCCACCGACGGCGCGGAAAACGCAAGCTGCGAATTTGACGTAGAAACCCTGCGGCCTACGTACAGGCTTCTGATTGGGATTCCTGGGAAAAGCAACGCCTTTGCGATTACAAAACGGCTCGGGCTTTCCGACGAAATCATAGACGAGGCGCGCTCGCTGTTGAATCAAAAGGACGTGAAATTTGAGGACGTAATAACCGACCTAGAAGCAAGCAAAAAAGCCGTGTTAATCGAGCAAGAACGCGCCGCCGTCTACCGCCGAGAGGCGGAAACGCTACGCCAGGACGCGGCAAAGCTAGAGGAAAAGCTACGCACCCAAAAAGAAAAAATAATACACCAAGCACGCGAGGAAGCGATACAATTAGTACGCGGCGCGAAAAAAGAAGCCGAAGCCCTTTTGGCAGAAACTAGCAAACGCCTAGACACCGCCAGCCGCGCAGAGCTAGAAGAAGCGCGGCGAGCCGCACGCGAGGGCTTGTCCGCAATGGAAGCCGCCCTTACGCCCGCACTGCCAAAGCCCGAACGCAAGCCGCCGCCAGAAAACCTACGCCGCGGCGAGCGCGTGTTTATCCACTCCATGAATCAGCACGGCACAGTAATAAGTCCGCCCGATTCTAGCGGCGAAACACAGCTACAGGCAGGAATCATGAAAATCAAGGTGAACATTTCCGACCTTTCTCTCGCCGAAGAAAGCCCCACCGAGAAAGCCGTAAAATATGTAAAAAATCGCCAGTCCTCCGAACGCGTGAAGTCGCTTAATATTTCGCCCGAGATTGACCTGCGCGGGCTACTGCCTGAGGAAGCGGTGAGCCAAGCCGAACGGTACTTGGACGAAGCCTTTCTCGCGAGCCTTTCCACGGTTAGCATAATCCACGGCAAGGGTACGGGGGTATTGCGAAACGCAATACATGCAATGCTGAAACGCCAGCCGAATGTGAGGAGCTTTCGGCTTGGGAAGTATGGGGAGGGGGAGGACGGGGTTACTATTGTGGGGTTTTAGGGGAAGCCAACGCAGTTAAATATCTATCTATCAATCAAGGCGAAAAAAAAGATGGATACGATAATCAAGCCACGCATGAGTCGCTGTGAATTAGCATTGCTTGATAAAATGTGATTTCTTCCACAAATTCGTTCTCGTCTGCCTCGATATATTCCCCTGCCGTGGGTAACAGCGTGCTATCCTCGGCGTGCCAGGCTGACGAGCTAGCACAGATTGAGTATTGTCCGTCTTGATTGCAGCATACTGTATATTTGCCTTTACCGCCTTTTAGAAAGGCTTCACGAAGCGTGATTTTGTCCGTCAACATTTCAATTATTATTTCGGACTTGGTTTCCGACAATAGCCATTTTTTTACACCCTCGTCTGCCAAACAACACACGCACAAATACAACGCGCCGCTATCGCTACGGCACGTAAATAAAATGGGGTAATAGCTCGAAAAAAATGTTTTTTCGATTGCAAGCTGTCCTGTTTGTGGGAAGTCAATAAAATAATTGTCCATGTTTTCCACCTCTCAATTTATGCCACTTGCGGCGGTCTGCTTGTGAGTATTAAGGTATTCGCCAAAGTCATCTATTATTTCAAAATGCTCGTGAGGAAGGGCATTTTCATATAGCCACCAGTCTACGTGCGAGGTTTTCTCCTTAGTCCGCTCGCTTGTACGCTGTACGCGCCCACAACACGGCTCTGTTGTGCCCTTGGCTATTTTCCAAGGGGGGCTATAGTTGCCATTAAGGCTAGCAAAACGCTTTACGTCCTTTGGCTTTTCGTAAACGGACAGAGAGTATTCGCTTGGCTCCGTTGGGTTTTCGGGTTCGCAAAAATTATTTTCCTCAAATGTCGGCAAAAAGGACGGCTTTTCTACTTTACGCGTTTTACACGCACGATATACCTCTATCGAGCTTTCACTTGCCCCATCGGGGAGCTTAAAATTTTTAAAATATGACGGAAATTCTTTTTCTATCCCCTCATGCTTAAACATGATTACCCCTTAGTTATTATATTATTCAGACCCTGTCCTTATTGTAATTGTCGGACAATTTTATAAGAACTATAGCACATATGCTATAATTGTACAACACTTAGATGTGCAAACCCATATTCCAGATATTGCGGTAAATCCGCAAATATGATAAGCTACCCCCAACCCACCCCCGAAATGAGTGAAAAAATGCAGCCCAAGCCCACCCACACCCCCACCTACTCCGTAGTAATCCCCGCGTACAACGAGCAGGAAGTCATAGCCGAGGCGTACAAACGCCTGACCGCGGTAATGCGGCAAATGGACGAGGATTACGAGTTGATTTTTGTGAATGACGGCAGCCGCGACAAAACCGCCGAGATAATAGCGGGCTTTTGTGCGGACGATTCGGCTGTTCGCTTAATCAATTTTTCGCGAAATTTTGGGCATATGCCCGCTATTTCTGCGGGAATGGAACACGCGCGCGGGCAGGCGGTGTTTATCATAGATGCCGACCTGCAAGACCCGCCCGAGATTTTCCCAGAAATGGCAAAGCTGTGGCGCGAGGGGTATCATGTCGTGTACGGTCAGCGCAAAAGGCGCGAGGGCGAAACGCTTTTCAAGAAGCTGTCTGCCAAGGTTTTTTATCGCTTTATACGGCGAATGACCTCGGTGGACATGCCCGTGGACACTGGCGAATTTCGCCTAATCGACCGCAGAGTTTGCGACGCGGTAAACCGTTTGCCCGAAAAAAACCGCTATATACGCGGGCTGGTTAGCTGGGTGGGCTTTCGCCAAACGCCCATAATGTATGTACGGCAGGAACGCTTTGCGGGCAAAACAAAGTATCCGTTCAGTAAAATGGTAGCATTTGCCATGGACGCGATTACCGCGTTTTCCTACAAACCGCTAAAGCTCGCCACTTCCATGGGCTTTCTGCTTTCCATTGCGAGCTTTGTTTACTTGGCTGTTATTTTTTACCAGCGATTTTTCACGGACACCACGATTACTGGGTGGGCTTCCACAATGGGCATTTTACTGCTTTCGCAGGGCATTGTCATGCTCGTGCTAGGGCTAATAGGCGAATATATCGGCCGCATATACGAGGAAATAAAAGAACGCCCCGCATACATTGTGCAGGAAATCGTAGAAAAGGACAAAATCCATGAATGAGCTAACCATGTACCGCGAGGCAGATTTGCCTGCTTGCGCGGAAATTTACGTGCAGGCGTTTAACGCGCCGCCGCTAAGCTACGATTTTATCACAATCGCAAAGGCGGAGCGATATTTGCGCGCGATTACGCTTACGCCCGCCTTTCTTGGGTACACCTACTGGCTAAACGGCGAAATGGCGGCGTTTTGTTTCGGCAAGCTAGACAATTATTTTGAATGTGTAATGTTCGAGGTAGAGGAACTCGCCGTTGTGCCGCAACTGCACCGAAGCGGCATAGGCTCTGCGGTAATGGAACTCATGGAAACAAAACTAGCGGGCTATGGGGTGTCGGCTATAAACCTTAACACCTCCAAAAATCTGCCCGCATATGGTTTTTATTTGAAAAATGGGTATGAGGAAATTACGGAGAATGTGGCACTAATGAAGTGGCTAGGGGCATAGCCCCTTTTCTCCGACTGAAATTTGGTGGGAATATCGTCCCGAGCCTTGGGAGCATAGCACCGATTCTCCGACTGGGCTTTGGTGGGAAGAACGTCCCGAGCCTATAGAAACAAAGGGGAAACGCCCCTTATAAAGACTTATTCACCAATTTTGTCAGCCTAGATTTTTTTCTTGCGGCTGTGTTTTTATGGAACACGCCTTTAGATGCCGCTTTATCTATAGTTGCGATTGCCTTAATCAAGAGGGCTTTTGCATCTGGAGCTTTCGCGCCCGCCGCCGCAACCACTTTTTTAACCGCCGTTTTGGTGGTAGATTTTACGTGCTTGTTTTGTGCCTGGCGTTTAGCCGCTACACGAATACGCTTTTGCGCCGATTTAATATTTGCCATTGTTCACCTCCTAGCCGAGTTTTAGGAAATACTTCGCATGAAATACTTCTTTAGGAAATAGCTCTTAGAAATTTACAAATATATCTTGCGTATTTTAAACACTAAATGGGGGTTTTGTCAAGCTAGAGTGCGAAAGCTGCGCGGCGAATTTGTGCAAAGGCTAACGGTGGTTTGATTTCATGGATAATGTGGTAATTTCTTGTAGGGGACGGATTTATCCGTCCCGAGGTACGCACGTTTGTCAATTCGGGGTAGGTAACGTCCATTAACGCAGAGCGAGGCAACCTCGGGACGGATAAATCCGTCCCCTACAAGTACCTCGCGACAAGCGTACGAAGCGAAAATGTGTAAATCAAACACGGATTTAACGGATTTTCACGGATTTGGCGGATTCGTTCGTGGTAAAATTCACGAAAATCCCCGAAAATCCGCTACGCCCGAAAAAATCCGCGTAAATCTGCGTAAATCCGTATAAATCCGCGTTTAATAAATCATTTGTTAAACCACGGATTGAGGGAATTTGCAGGTTTTTTGTAGGGGACGGATTTATCCGTCCCGAGGTACGCACGTTCGTCAATTCGGGGCGGGTAACGTCCATT
>WRLD01000044.1 GCA_009777845.1 Defluviitaleaceae bacterium | reverse complement strand
AGTGGTTTTCTTAGACAACACCGCACGCCGACCAACGCAGAGCGAGGTAATCTCGGGACGGATAAATCCGTCCCCTACAAAAACCGTTACCGTGTATTTTCCCACGAGCCAATCCGCCAAATCCGCGTAAATCCGTCAAATCCGTGTCCCACTACCCTTAATTTACATGGATAAAAATTGTATTCCACTGCCGTCAATTTACACGGAACGAATCCGCGAAAATCCGCCAAATCCGCGAAAATCCGCGTTCCATGCCTTTAAATCCCCATTCCGTTACTTTTCAAAATCCCGATACAATAGGCTAGCCTGTATGCCTGTGTTATTCTGATATTTTCCCGAAATATACGGTTCGTATTCGCCCTCTATGGAATGATAATAAATTTGGCAGATTTCTACGCCTGCGTAAACGCGAATCGGCTGTACGCAGTGAATTTCTAACGTCCAGTAGCCCTTAAAGCCCACGTCGCCAAAGCCAGCGCAAACATGCACAAAAAGCCCGAGCCGCCCCACGCTGGAACGCCCCTCTAGCATAGGCACGTATTTGTGGGTTTCGGTGTATTCCTGCGTACGCGCTAGGTACAATGTGCCTGGCTGTAGGACTATGCCCTGCTCGGGTATAAGCATGGTGTGCGACACGTTTGGCTTTTTCATGTCCAGCGTTTTTTCCTCGTAAACCATAAGCTCGTTGTGCAGGGTCAAATTGTACGAGTTGGGGTTTACCGCGTTTTCGTTAAATGGCGTGATTATTATTTCCTTACCTATTTTTTCTCTAATCATCTTGCCCGACAAAATCATGCTGTTTCTCCTTTCGTTTTAATGGTATTATAAGAGAGGGTTTTAATTAGGTCAAATAATAAAGGGGCATTGCCCCTTTCCTTCGACTGTCCTCTGGTGGGAATATCGCCTCGAAGCCTTGATTGCTTGATAAAAATAATAATAAAATGTGGTGACTTCGTGAAAAATTTGTTGTTTCTTATTCAGTATATACTAAAACCGCGTACAACGGGGGCGGTTTTGCCTAGCTCAAAATATTTGGCGCGGAAAATGGTTGCGGGTATAGACTTTTCTGCGGCGCGGTGTATAGTGGAATATGGGCCGGGGACGGGCGTTTTTACCGAGGAAATCCTTTCGGCGCGCTCGGCGGACACGTTGGTTATTTTAATCGAACGCAACGCGGATTTTTGCAAAACGCTGGAAAAACGGTTTGGCGGCTATGCCAATTTGAAAATAATCAACTATTCCGCCGAACGCATAGGCGCGTATTTACAGGAAAACGGCATAGAACACGCGGATTATATCGTGTCGGGCTTGCCCTTTGCGAGCCTGCCCAAGGTCGCCTCCCAGAATATTCTAGCACAAACAAAAAAGCATTTAAGCCCCTCGGGTAAGTTTATCACGTTTCAATACACTTTGCTTACAAAAAAATTCTTTTTAGGCTATTTTGGCGATATTGAGATAAAATATGAAATAAGAAATATTCCGCCGGCGTTTGTACTGGCGTTAACCGACCTATCCTAAAACCCCATTCCGCCATCTTTTCGGCGAATTTTCCGTTCTGCTTCGTTGGCGCGTGCTTGCAGATGCTCTCCGATATGCGGCGCACGCGCCTCCTCGCATAACGAAAAATTCGCTCGAAAATCTGGCGAAAGCGGGTTTTAGGACAGGTCTGAAGGTAGGTGTGCTTTGGCGATTATTCGGTTTACATTTAGGCTTGCGGGCGGCTTGTACAATAGCTGGTTCGCCGACTGGCTTCATATCAATTTTATCGCACGTACTGTCATGGTGCTTATGGTGCTGTGGCTTATGCTGTTTGTTTTGGCACAGCTTGTGCAGTACGTGGTCGCGCCGCTGGTGCTATTGTGGCTTATTCCGCATACAAAATATAAAGACATGGTATACTGTTCTAAACGTGTTGTTTTTAAGGGTATGCTTGTCTTGGCGGTGGTCGCGGCGCTTTGGGCGGTGGCGTTTGGGCTTTATGTGGAATACGCTACGCCCGCGGCGGTGATTTTGGAAGCCGACGGCGGCGATTCTGACGGCGAGCAGGTCGAAAACGAGGCGGACAGCGAAGCCGCGGAAGAACCTAAAAACGAAATTGAAATAGAATTAGTAGAGGGAGCTTTATTAACGCTTAACGAGATGGGCAAGCAGGGCGCAATGCTGCGTGACGGCGTGGGAATCGAAGCTACGATTATTGAGGTCGTATGGGGCGAGGACGAGCTAGTGTATCTCGGCCGCTATGCAGCCGACGAGCATGTAAACGGCTTGCTGTGGCTATGGGTGCAAGCCCCAAGCGGCACAGAGGGCTATGTGAGCAGTCAACTAATATTTGAAAGGAACAACTAAAATGAAACCAATCACAGTGACAAAAAGCAACTTTGAAGCAGAGGTAGCAAGCTCGGAAAAGCCCGTGCTTCTGGACTTTTGGGCGGCGTGGTGCAGACCATGCGTAATGCTCGCGCCGATTATTGACGAGCTGGCGGCAGAGGTAGACTATGTAAAAATAGGCAAGGTAAATGTCGAGGAGGAGCCAGAGCTTTCCGCGGCGTTTGGTGCGATGAGTATTCCGTTGTTGGTGGTGACGGAGAAGGGCGCGGTTGTGAAGCAGCATGTGGGTATGTGTTCTAAGGATAGGTTGTTGGAGATGGTTGAGGGGTATAGGTAGGGTCAAGAGGTTGTAGGGGACGGATTTATCCGTCCCCTACAATAAACACGGTCATTGTTACCGTTTGCCTAAATCCCCTACAGATTGCTTAATGCCTCTGTTCATTATTCCTATTCAATTTTCCTCACCTTTCGGGGGATATTCTTGTATAAATTGCTCCATTGCTTTTCTGAAAACCGACGCTATAGACACGCCCTGTTGCTTAGTTGCTAGCTTGAATGTGGCGACAAGCTCTTTTGGCAAATCGGCGTTAATTTTAGTGTATACTTTCCTATTATACCTTTGCTTAACCTGCCATGATGTTGTAGTTTTTCTTTTTTGTGTTGTTGTATCAGACATTGTTTAACCCCTTATTCTTTATTGGAATGCCTTGAAGATTTTATTGTAATATTTTTGAACAAACCAAGCGGGCAATGAGCTTTGCGTTATGATAACATTTTTCACGCCGTCAAAAGCTGTGTCCTCCGATTGAATTTCCAGTTTATCGCCTTTTCCGCAAAACATCAGTATTTGGGGGTAATCCTCGGTATTATCGTAAATCATAGCAATATCAGCCAAAGCGAGGACTTCGGGCATAAGATTCATCGCCTTTTCATAACGCGAGATGATTTTATCCCTTGGAACATCATGTCCGCCTTGTGACACCCTTGTTTCCACTCGTTTAATATTTATCTCAACGCCTTTGGTAAGGACATAATGTACGTGTAGGATATACCCTTTTCGTTTGGCACGCTTCATAAAATCAACCTTTTCATAGGTTGACAAAACTGTTTCAAACGAGAAAGACACTCCGTTTATCAGTGCGGTTTCGCGCAACTGCTCCGCTTTGTTCATTGCGTGTACATAAGCCGTTACGTCGTCTTTGTGTACAGGGTCAACGAGGTTATCTGGGCATATGAAGTATTCGGGGCAAGCGTCCGCCGACAACACATTTCGCACGATTGTTGATTTCCCCGAACCATTCGCACCTGCGAACACAGTCAAAACCTTATCATTCATCTTTGTCACCCGAAAAACTTAACACGTTGTTCGCTACATCTTTTAGTTTATACATAGTTTCCCGTGCTTTTTCGTCAAGATACTTTTTTACTTCGCCATATGGCGTAACAGTCATATTGATATTTTTCAAAGATGCTAAAATATCTGGCTGTTCATTTGCCAGCGTTCTATTGGTTAATACTTTGTTAGAATCCGACATCGCAAAACCTCCTTTATAATTGCATTGATTCAATCATAACACACTCACGAGAGTATGTCAAGAATTGCAAAAAAATAAGCCCTCTGACCGTTTCCAGTAAGAGGGCTTGGTTATTATCCGTCCTTGTTATCCTTTCGCAGACAGCCGCCCTAAAACCCCACCGCCGCATACTCCTCGTCCAGCCCTTCGGGGAAGTCGATTACTACGCCGCCGATTTGGTCTACAGAAAAGAACGTCACCATGTCCATTGACATAGCCTCGCCGTCTGCTTCCATTGTCATGCTCATGTCCATGTGCATGGTTAGCGGCATGTTGTTTTCGCCCAGTGTGACGACGTACGTAACGTCCGATAGGTCTATCGACATCTCTACGTTGGGCAGCATGGTGCTAAAACCGCCGAGAAGGCTGTCCACAAGGCCGTTCATTACCTCGCCCGACAACAAAAACGAAAGCTCGCTGCCGACCGCTACCTCCTTAAACTCTGCGCTGATAACGGCTTCCTCGGGGAAGTCCAGCGTGCCGTTCATGCTTAGCTGTTCGAGCATGTCCTCTAGGGGTACGGCTATTTTCATTTTCATGCCCATGGCCTCTGTGTACAGATAGCCGTTGCGGTAAAATGACTCGGTTAGCGGCGTGTCCATTGACGTTATGATTTGTGACATACGCAGGTCAAGCTCTGTGTCGCTGTGCTTTACCACCTCTAGGAACATGGCAACCTCCATGTCGGTATCAACGCCGCCGATGTCGGTTTTTACGGACGATGTACCGCTTAGCTTCATGGAGCTTGCGTTGTCCAGTGCTTGGGAAGCCAGTGCGTAAATTTCATAATTGCTAAGCCCTGTGATGTCTAGCGGCTCTGCGGCTACTGCGGCTTCCTGCCCTGCTTGCTCGCCCTGAACCGCTTCCGCACCCTGCTCCGCTTGGGCGGGCGTTTCCTGTGTTTGTTCTGTTGTGCCACATGCGGTAAATAGCGTAATCATAGCTAGTATGAGTAATAAGATTTTGAATTTGTTCATTAGTTTGTTCCTTTCTGTATAAAAGACAATGTGTGTGAATTTAGAAGATAATGGCGTGTGTGAATTTAAAGGATAATGGAACGCGGATTTTCGCGGATTTGACGGATTTTCGCGGATTTTTTCTTGCGTTAATTAAAAGCTAACGTGATTGTCTGCCGTGCCTCGCTCCCTCTGTGCCTCTGTGCCTCTGTGTGAAAATCTTTTTGACAAATAATGAACGTAGGTAAAGCGTATAACTTCCATTCTATAGTTAAAAGATTTTTTCACACAGTAGTTCGCACAGAGGCACAAAGCAGAGGGAACGTAGCACAGCAGACACAAAACGTGGATTTAAATATTGCGTTTGTTGTGGGGATTTGCAGGTTTTTTGTAGGGGACGGATTTATCCGTCCCCTACAATTCTAATAATTCCTACATCGCCATTTCCACATACTCATCTAAATCGTCAGGGAAGCTAATAGCCACGCCGCCGATTTGGTCTACCGAAAGCAGCGTGACCATATCCATTGCCGTTACCTCGCCGTCTATTTCCGTTGTCATGCTCATTTCCATGTGCATGGATATAAGCTCGTAGCTATCGTCCACGGTTACGGCATATTTGATGTCGGACAGCTCTATGTCCATAGCCGTGTCGGGAAGCATACCGCTAAGCCCGCCAAGAAGGCTGTCCACAAGCGCGGTCATTACATCGCCCGACAATACAAACGATATTTCGTTGCCACCGTTTGCCGCCCTTATGGTTACGTCCGAAATTGCTTCCTCTGGGAAATCCAACGCGCCGGTCGCGCTTGCTTGCTCCAGCATATCGTCTAGGGGTACAGGTATCTTTATTTTCATGTCAAATATTTCCGACATGTCCATGTACATATAGCCGCCGCGGTAAAGGGTTTCTTGCGCGGGCATGTCAAGCCCCTCCATGCGAACGGTTTGCACAATTCGCATGTCAATGTCCGTTTCGCTATGCTTTACTGTTTCGATAAGCATGTCAATGTCCACCGCCATGCTCTCGCCGTCTGTGTCCGTTTTTACGGACATTGCGCCGCTCATAATCATAGAATCGGCGGCGTTCAGCGATTCAGAAGCCAACAGATAAACGTCATAGCCGCTAAGACCGTTTATGTCTGCTAGCGGCTCGGAGGTGTTTTCGGTGTTCTCGGTGTCTGCGCCTTGCTCTGTGTCTTGCTCGGTTTCGGTGTCTTGTTCTGTGTCTTGCTCGGTGTCTTGCTCTGTTTCTGTGTCTTGCTCGATGTCCTGCTCGGTTTCCGCGCCTTGCTCTGTCCTTGTGGGGTCTACCTCTGTTCCGCCGCCCTGCTCTGCTGTATTACATGCGGCAAATAACATCACCATAGCTAATACAAGCAATAAAACCTTGATTTTTTTCATTTTCTAATTCCTCCTTATTTTTTGGCAATTGCCGTCTTACATGGGCATTATATATATTATATGAAAATTTTACAAGTTATACATGAAGATTAGACGGTGATTTGATTTTGTAACAAAGCTGTAACAAAAATTTGATATAATACACAAGAGGTGGGAGTATGAAGATATAGCAGAAACGATGGATTCCAAGCAAACCAACGATGCCGGAAAGAGTAAATCCCCTTTAAAAAAACACTCAGAAACCAAAAAAGGTACGATAGAATTGAGAAGCGTACTCCGATAAAAACCCCCACCATAAACAAGCACGGCGGGGGCCTTCGTATCATTTTCATATCACTCCACTATCAATCCAAAACCCAAACATCAATATTCCTACGCCCAAAACGTAATGCTTCCTCTATGGTTTCCATATATAAGTCTATTTTGTCGCCGCGGATAGCACCGCCCACGTCGGCGGCAATCGCGAAGCCGTAGCCGTCTACGTATAGGCGCGTGCCTAGGGGGATAACGCTTCTATCTACGGCGACTATGCCGTGCTGTACGGGGCGGCCGGACGCGGTTATGCCAAAGCCAGGGTCGCCCGGGTTTTTTCCTGTACAGCCGTAGTATTTTGTGTATGCGGAGGCTTCCATTCGCAAATGGCGCGAATAATGGAAGTCGGGCGCGTTTACGTTGGCGAGCGAGCCTAGCCAGCCTGTTCCAATGTCCAAAATAGCGTCTGTCGGCTCACGCAATACCTCCGTGCCTACGTAGTTTCGTTGCTCCTGCTTGCCCGCAATATATACCACCGAGGTGGTTACCGCTTTTTCGCCCTGCTCGCCCTCTATTCGTAGGTGCTGCTGCCCGCGCGGCACGGAGCTTGTGTGGTTTTCGATTGTTTCGTATGGCAGAGAAATCAACTCCACCTCTGTTTGTGTCACCCATGTGTCCACGCTTAGAACATCGCCGTTTTTAATCGGCACGTCCTCATCGCCATTGTAAACCAACGCAATCCTGCTTACCTGTTGCATTTGCCGCAGAATATCGGCGACCGTTGTACCAGGCCGCGCCACCTGCGGAATAAACTCGCCGCCGTCTGTTTGCACGTAGTACGTGATTTCCCTCTCAATGGAAACGGTTATGCCGTCCCACAAAAACGACTCTGTCGGGTGGCTTATGCGGTCGAGCGTATTATAGGAAACTCCCATTTCGTGGAAAAAATCCGCCACGCTTTTCGCGCCTACTAGAAATTCGCGTGCCTCGCCATTGTCAACTAGCGTAACCTTTGTCAATTCCGATTCCGCCGCTATAAAGCTCATAAGCCCTAGCGGAAAAACTGTTACGGCGACGACGGCCAAAAGCACCACAAAAATCGCGCGTATTGATTTCATAAAGTCCTCCAAAATATTCCTGTAATTATTTCGCAATGAATTGTAACAGTTGCTTAATAATTTTGCAACAATTTTAATTCGCAATTTACTACATATTCTTGTGGGGTGTTGAAAATTTGGGGAAATTGCAGAGATAATTAAAAAAACAACCGCCCATATGGGCGGCTATTTCAAGGATTATTAACCTGCAAATGCTCTTTAAGCGCGGCTTGTATAAAGCCCGATACATTGATGTTAGCCTTGCTTGCCGCATAGTCAAGCCATGCAGGCAGGGTTATATTGCGGCGTACAGAGCGGTTATCGTTTTTGCGGCGGTATTCGTCAAAATCAATGTCTACCCACGCGACTAATTCGCCCACCTCATGCGGCGGCTCGGTAACAGACGGATTGGGGATTACGCGCCTTTCGTCTTGTTCACATATGCCCCACAAGCCTATTGCATCACGAGCCATAAAAATAGCCTCGGCAATATCCTTGCCCTGTGTGTCTATATCGAGGTCGGGGACGGATACAACATAACCGCATTTTGTGGGGGTTAGAATGATTGGGTATACGTTTATCATGCTTGCACGCTCCTTTATTATTGGGGTTATTTTAATCCCCTACGCTTGATTATTCTTTTTGCCAAAACCTCATTGATTTCCTTTTGTCTTGATATAGGCTCGGTTACCTTGCCGTTGGTGTATATTGTGTGACTTCCGCCCTCTCTTAATAACCACCAGCCGTTTTCCTCGAAAAGTTTTATTAAATCCCTGCGTTTCATGCCCTCACCTCTCTACGCAATTATACACATATTATACACACTAGTCAAATGTGCTTTGAACTTACGCAACTTCGTGCTATAGTTAAGCAATATAAACAGTGTAAATTCACACACGAACAATCGCCAACGGCGAATCAAAAAAAGGTGAAGCATATGAGTATACAAATTCAAAACGAAATAAACCTAATAAAAGACAGCATACTACAGGTCGTGCCTGCGGAAGCCATCTATTTATTTGGCTCTTATGCTTACGGAACACCAAGCGAAGCAAGCGACCTTGATGTTTATGTAGTCGTGCCAGATGATGTTGAGGACTTGTCCGAGCTGTATGCCGATATTCAAAGCCTATTACGCAAAAAAACGCTCTTTCCTATGGATTTAATTGTCAATCGCTCTCGTGTGTTTAACCGACGAAAAAATGGCCCAACGCTAGAGGGCGTAATCAATAGGAAAGGGGCGTTGGTGTATGGAATTTGAGTATGTAGCGGAATGGTTTAAATATGCAGATATGGACTTTATTACCGCCGAGCATTTGCTTACCTTATACCCACAGCCGCTTGAAATTATATGCTTTCATTGCCAACAATCCGCAGAAAAATATTTAAAAGGGTATCTACTATCCAAGGGCGAAATAGAACCTCCTAGAACGCATGACTTGGTATTATTACAGCTCGCTTGTGCAGAATCTGACAGTAGCTTTGCCCTTATCAAGCGCGCGTGTGAGGTTTTGACTCGATACGGCGTACAGCCGCGCTACCCGAACGAAATGGAAATAACGGAAAACGACATGAAAAAAGCCATAGAATATATCCGACAAATTCGGGAGCTTGAACCGTTGGCGATATTGCGAAGTAAAGCAGATTAAAAAACCCCCCACCCACACTAACGCAGGTGGGGGGCTTTTTTCCTCTAACACATTCCCAAATACCTCTCCTTATGCCCATTATACATACCCAAAAACTCACTACTCTCCAACGCTTTACGCATATACTCCTGCATTTCAAACTTTATGCCGTCTTTTTCGTATAGCTCCTCTATGATGTATAGTGCGATGTTGGAGCAGTGGTCGGCGACGCGCTCTAGGTCGGTGAGAATGTCGTTGTAGACAACGCCAGATTCTATGCTGTCTATGCCTGCCTTTATTCTCGACATTTGGCGTTCCTTGAAGTTGTCGCGCAGGAAGTCTATGGCTTCCTCTAGCGGCTCTATTTTTTGGGCGGATTTTATGTCGCCCTTTTCAAACAAGCCTGTGGTGGCTTCCAGTATATCGTTTACAGCCTTTACCAGTATTTCAATCTCGGTGTGTGATGCTTGCGAAAGGTCGATGCCGTTGTCTTTCAAGTGTGCGAAAGCGGCGGTTATATTTTCGGCATGGTCGCCAATGCGTTCTATGTCCCTTACGGAGTGTAAGAACTTGGAAACGCTCTTGTCCTCGCTGGCGGGTAGATTCTTTATTTTTACCAAATAATTACTTATTCGTTCCGCTAGGACGTTTAGTTTGACCTCGTTTTCGAGAATAATGTCGGAGCTTTGTGTCGAAAAATCGGAAAGCAGGCCAGTCGCGAGCTTTACGTTCTTTGCGGCGATATTTGCCATAATGTATACGGCTTTTTTACTTTGCTCCAGCGCGAGCGCGGGAGTAAGCAAAAACCTCACGTCAAGCATTTTTGTAAGCGTGTTGACGCTGTCGGCCGAGTCGTCCTCCGCCTTGTCATGCACCACAAACATAACGAGCTTTTCAAATAGCTGTGTGAATGGAAGAAACGCAAACGCGAACGTAACATTAAAGCAAGAGTGAATAATCGCGATATGTTCTGGTCTTACGTCCATTTCCCAGAACCAAAAGCCAGCGCCGCCATTAACTAGAGATTGTGTTATATAAACGGCAGGAAGCGCAATCGATGTACCGATTGCGTTAAAGAAGAAGTGAACCATGGCTGTACGCCTTGCGTTCCTGTTCGCGCCGATGGAGGAAAGGAACGCAGTCATGCACGTACCGATGTTTTCGCCCAAAATAATGGGCAAAACCACGTTGAACGGTATGCCCGTAGAAATAGCCAACGCCTGAAGAATACCAAGCGTAGCGGAGGACGATTGCACAACCGCCGTCATACAAAAGCCAAGCAACACGCCAAAGAACGGATTAGTTAAAACTGCGATAAAGTTTCCAAAGGCTGCACTGTCTTTAAGCCCTGCGGTAGACTGCGACATAAAGCCCATGCCAATGAACAAAATGGCAAGCCCGATAAGAATTTTTCCGATAAGCGGCTTTTTGCCCTTGTTTAGGAAAACAATCAGGATTGCGCCCACAAGCGCGAGTACAAAGGCTAGACTGGCGGGCTTTAACATTCTGATAATGAAGCTATCGCCCTGCAAGCCCGATAGCGAAAGCACCCAGCCCGTAATCGTGGTACCGATATTCGCGCCCATAATAATGCCGATAACCTGGGACAGCTTCATAATGCCGGAGTTTACGAAGCCGACCACCATAACCGTGGTAGCCGACGAGGACTGAATAACCGCCGTAACGCCCGCGCCTAGGAGCATGGCCTTTACGCGGTTGCTTGTTAGCTTTTCCAAAATCGACTGCATTTTGCCGCCGGCGAGCTTTTTCAGCCCGTCGGACATTTGGGACATACCGTACAAAAACAGACCCAGCCCCCCAAGGAGCGTTAATACGTCAAAAAAGTCCATTTAGTTCCCTCCCATTTATAGGCAATTTTCAAAAGCTAATCGCCTTATCGGGTTTACACTCAGTATGTAAACTCCAAGCAAATTATAATGAAAAATTTACACAATACAATAGAAAAACAGTGTTTTGCGTAAATTTTACAGGGACTTTACAAAGGCTTTACATTCAAATAAAATAAGGGTACGCTTCCGTCTTTGAAAAACGGTAACGTACCCTTGTTTTTGTAAAGTTTTTGTAAACTTATGCCCCTACGCCATTACTTCCTCCTTCTCCGCCTTCCTACGCCATTCCTGCAACTCCAGCATATTCAAATACTTCTCCTTATGCTCGTCATACTGCTTCATAAACTCGTAGCTCTCGACCACCCTACGCGTATATTCATGCAACACAAACTCCACGCCGTCCCTCTCGTACAATTCCTCGATAATATACTGCGCGATATTGGAGCAATGGTCGGCTATACGCTCCAAATCGGTGATAATGTCGTTGTACACCACGCCAGACTCGATGGTACACACGTTCTCTTTCAAGCGCGCTATTTGCCGCTCCTTGAAGTTGTCGCGCAGGAAGTCAATCACTTCCTCTAGCGGCTCTATTCTCTCGGCGGAACGCAAATCGTAGTCGTTAAACAAGCCCACGGTGGCTTCGAGAATGTCGTTTACCGCTTTTATGAGAATTTCCACCTCGGCGCGTGACGCTTTGGAAAACTCGATATTGTTGTCCTTCATGTGCGCGAAAGCGGCGGTGATATTTTCGGCATGGTCGCCAATCCGCTCCAAATCTCGTATGCAGTGCAGATATTTGGACATGACCTTGTTCTCACGCACAGGCGGACTTTTGATTTTTATTAAATAGTTGCTTATATTTTCTGCCAATACGTTTAGCTTGCCCTCGTTTTCAAGCAACATCTGCTGATTTTCTGCCGAAAATTCGTCCATTTGCCCTGCGGCGAGCTTTACGTTTTTTGCGGCAATATTTGCCATAATATAAATGGCGTTTTTGCTCTGTTCCAATGCCATGGCGGGCGTGGACAAAAATCTTTCGTCCAGCATTTTTGTGAGAACGAGCGTTTCGTCCTCGGAATCCGCGGCCTTCTTGTCCTTTACCAAAAATTCCACAAGCCTTACAAAAAAGGCAGTAAACGGCAGGAACAGGAACGCGAACGTGACGTTAAACGAGGAGTGAATAAATGCAATCGTAGTACCAGTAACAGGGTCGAGCCAATTATTGAACCCAACAAAGTATTGATACGCGTACACCACAGGAATTGTAATAAACGTGGCGACTACCTTAAACAAAAGGTGCAATACCGCCGCGCGCTTGCCGTTTATGGACGCGCCTATGGAGGACAGCAGAGCGGTTACGCACGTTCCGATATTTTCGCCCAAGATTATGGGCAAAACGACAGAAAACGGTATGTCCGTAGAAATCGCCAACGCCGTAAGTATGCCAAGCGCGGCAGACGAGGACTGCACAATCGCCGTAAGCGCGAAGCCAAGCAAAACGCCAAGGAACGGATTTTCAAAAATAAGTACAAAGCTCGCAAAGGTGGGGCTATCTCTAAGCGGGGCAGTCGCGCCCGACATCATGCCCATACCTGTAAACAAAATGGCAAGCCCCAACAGAACTTGCCCCACTATGGGCTTTTTCCCCTTAAAGAACATAACAAGCACCGCGCCGATAATCGCAAACAACAGCGAGAAGTTAGCGGGGCGGAGCATTTGCATAGCGATATTGCTGCCTTCTTCTATGCCCGTGAGCGATAACATCCACGCGGTTACGGTCGTGCCGATGTTCGCGCCGAGAATAATACCTGCGACCTGTCCCAGCTTCATAATGCCCGAGTTTACAAAGCCTACCACTATTACTGTGGTGGCGGACGATGACTGAATAATGGCGGTAACGCCCGTACCAAGCAGCAGTGCCTTGATTGGGTTATTGGTTAGCTTTTCCAAAATGCTTTGCAGCTTGCCGCCCGCCATTTTTTTCATGGCTTCCGCCATTAGCGTCATTCCGTATAGGAATAGACCCAGCCCACCGAGCAGCTTTAGCCCGCCAAAAAGTAAATCTGAATTCATTCGCAAATTCCCCTCTTTTTCGAGCTATTATTCCACCGACTAAGTCTTGCGTTTCTTAGTCGGTGGAGTAATTCCGCCCTTGGATAAATTTACATAAATTTTACTTGTGCTTTACGTACATTTTACATAAGGTGATTATACCGCAAAATTTGTTTATTGCAAGGGTGTGTTGAAAATTTGGGGGAAGTATTTTTTAAAGGCATGGAACGTGGATTTTTTTGAGGGCATGGAGCGCGGATTTAAAAGATAATGGAACGCGGATTTTCGCGGATTTGGCGAATTTTCGCGGATTTTTTCGGACGTATTTTTAAATCCGCGTACTTAGAAATCTACGTAATGTCCGTATTCCTGCTGTACCACGCTCCCTCTGTGCCTCTGTGCCTCTGTGTGAAAAAATCTTTTATTAAAGAATGGAAGTTATACGCTTTACCCACGTTCATTATTTGTCAAAAAGATTTTTTCACACAGAGGCACAGAGGCACAGAGGGAGCGAGGCATAGCAGGCAATGCAACGTGGATTTAAATATTGCGTTTGTTGTGGGGATTTGCAGGTTTTTTGTAGGGGACGGATTTATCCGTCCCGAGGTACGCGCGTTCGTTAATTAGGGATGGACAACGTCCTGTCAATTTGCAGCGTGCAAACCTCGGGACGGATAAATCCGTCCCCTACAAAACCGTTACCGTGTTCGTTGATACGCAAATTACCAAACGGCGATATATTTTCCCACGAGCCAATCCGCGAAAATCCGCCAAATCCGCGTAAATCCGCGTTCCATTATCTTTTAAATCCGCGTTCCATGCCTTTAAAAACCCGCGTTCCATAAATTTTACTAATACAAGATAATTGTGGCAGGCTTAGCGCATATAGTGAAGATATGTAGTAATTGAGGGGCTTTTGTATATGACGAGGTTCAAGCGGTATTGCATTTTTACAGAAAATTACAATGGGCTGTTGGCTAATTTTTCTGAAAAAGCGGCGAGCGAAGAAATAATTTACATAAAAAATCAGCATAATAACGGAATGGAAATATCTATTGTGCGGCGCGAGCGGTTTTGTGCCGCGCTTTTGGAGCTGCTTGCGGACATCGCGCAGGCGGAAAACCCGGTATACAAATATTCCGCACGGCTGCGAGAAATGGCGCAGGAGCTTCGCCAAACCCCTCTTTATGCGGAAGAACTGCAACGGCTGAAAAAATTCGTTTCGCAAAGCAGGGAGCTTAATTTGGAGGGCTATGTGCTGTTTAGAATGGACGAATTTAGGGAAAGGCTAGACCTTTTGATTTACTCGTTAGCAAAAAAACTAAAATTTGGAAATTTAGACTAGCATTATTTTCCATTATGGAATATAATGTATTTGTTTCAAATAAAAACCACCCACGAAAGGGATTTTAATGACCGCCATACTAGAACAATTGCTCGCTATGGAAAGCGAAGCGCAGGAAGCCATGAAAGACATCGAAAAGGAAACCGCGAGCCTAAGCCAGACCACCCTAGATAATTTGACCGCCAAGGTAACCGCCATAGAAAACGAGGGCGCGGAAAAAATAAAGCTACTCGTAAGCGAGCTGGAAAGCCACACAGCCGAACAAATTACAGGCGTGCAGGAGGAATACAGAATAAAAGGCGAGGGCTTTGAGCAAGAATTTCGCAGCCATAAAAAAACGCTGTGCGAGAGGATTTTTTTTGACATTGTTTACGGCGAGCCTCGCGGCGAGCCTAGCCTATGAATAGCTATATCGCGCTCAATACAAAGCTACGCGGGCGGGCGGCTTCCCTACCCCACCGAATACAAGGCGCGTTATGCCAAGAACGCAAGGGCTTGCTCGCCGACATTCTCGCACAGGAGCTAAGGCACATTCGCCCATATTTATCCAAGCCAAGCAGAGATTTTGTCACGAGCTGGGCGAAAAATTTTGACGGCTACGAGGCGTTACAAGCCATAAAAAAACTGGACAAGCCCGACAGAGAAGCCTTGAAGCGTGTTTTCGGCACAGAAATAGACCTAAAAAATATTTTAATCATTTACCGCCTAAAGAAGCATTTTGACACGCATGGGGACATGGTTTACGCGCATTTAATCCCGTCAAGCTACAAGCTACGCGCGCAGGAAATAAACCAGCTCGCGCACGCAAAGGACATGACGCATTTTACGCAGGCGGCGGCAAGCGGTCGTTACGGCGCAGTTTTTAACAACGCAAACGCCTTTATTCACGCCGAGCAAAGCCTTTCGCGGGCGGTTAGCCTACAATTTAAAGAGCAAAGCAGGCGCGGCGGCCTGGCGGTTGTGTGCGGCTATTTGTATTCGTTGCGGCTGGAGGTACAAAGGAGGCTTTTACATGATTACAAAAATGAAATACATAAGCATAACGGGGCATATCGCGGGCATGAACCACGCGGTTAATAACTATTTAAGCCGTTATGATATTCAGCTAGAGGAAAATCCTCACAGCTTAATGAAGCCTTTTACTAGCCTTAACCCATATGCGCAAACCCTACGCAAGGCGGAAGCCCTCGCGCCCCTAGCGGGAAGCCCGCCACCGATTTATATACCCATTCTGCCAGACGAAGCGGTAAACCTAGTGGAGGACACCTACACCAACCACGAGCTGCGAGATATAGAGGAAAAAACCGCGCGGCTGGAGCGCGAGGCGGCGGCGTTGGAAAAATATTCCGCACTGGAAATAGACCTCGCCGCGCTTAAAAGCTGCGAGTTTATTTACTGCCGTATGGGGCGGCTTTCTGCGGAAAATTTCAAAAAATTCGAGAAATTTTCGGACAAGCGTTTTTTGTTTTCCTTGGCGAAACGTGAAAAAGACGTAATTTACGGCATATTTTTTACGCCTACGCGGCATAGTGACGAAATGGATACGTTTCTTGTTTCCTTGGGCTTTACGCAGGATTGCTTTAGCGCGGCACAGGGTACGCCGTCAGAAATTAGCCAGCGGTTGCGCGCCGAGGCGGACAAGCTCTTGCAGGGCAAGCTGTTTTCATGCACACGCGAACGGCTCGCAATCGCCTGCGAACGAGTAAAAAGCCTGTACGCCGCGTTTGATATAAAAAAATATGCCTCAATCAGTAATGGGGAGCGTATTTTTACGTTTTGGGGGTGGCTAAGTGCGGAGGACGCGCGCGCGTTGGAGAACGAAATAGCGGCCGACGATTTATTGATTTTTGCACAGCACGAAAGGAACGAGAAGCCGCCAGTGGCGTTGCACAATTTGCCGATTATTCGCCGTTTTGAGTTTTTTACGCGTATTTATGGGCTTCCCGAATATGACGAAATCGACCCTACGCCCATTTTGGCTATTACGTATACCTTGCTGTTTGGGCTTATGTTCGGCGATATTGGGCATGGCGCGGCGCTTGCGTTTATCGGCATTTTTGTACAAAGGCGGCACCATGTAGAGCTAGGCGAAATTATGAAAATCGTGGGAATTTCCTCCGCTGTTTTCGGTTTTCTGTACGGCAGTGTCTTTGGCTACGAGTTTAAGCCGATTTGGTTACGCCCGACCGCCAATATCACGGAAACGCTGGTTTTTGCCACAATTCTCGGCGCAGGGCTAATTGCGTTTTCCATGCTTCTTAATATGTATAATTCCTTTCGCCAACAGAAAATTGCCGACCTGCTTTTCGGCGCGAACGGAATCGCGGGCTTTGTTTTTTATTCTTGCGCGCTGTGGCTTGCGGCGCGTGTAATTCGGGGCTTGCCTATTACTTCGCTTGTGGTGTGCGTGGCTGTATTGCCGCTCGTTTTTATTTGCTTCAAGCGCCCTACGGAAAAATTCCTAGCAGGCGAGCGGATTTTCCAAAAGCCGAGCCAGCTAATAGGCGAGAGCATAATCGAAGTATTTGAAACGCTTCTCACCTATGCGACTAATACCATTTCCTTTGTGCGTGTGGGCGCGTTTGCGGTAAGCCATGCAGGCATGATGCACGTTGTTTTACAGCTAGGCTCGTCCAGAAATTTGCTTATTTTAATAATCGGGAACGCCGCGGTTATTATTATTGAGGGCTTGCTTGTGGGTATTCAGGTTCTGCGGTTGGATTTTTACGAGATTTTCAGCCGTTTTTATAAAGGGACTGGTAAGGCGTTTACGAAAACATATAGATAATACAGCTTCGCACACGAAGAATCGCCGAAGGCGAATCAAAAAGGGTGGTTAATTATGCTAATTTTGTTTACATTATTTCTTGCAACAATTCTTTTTCCTGCGGTTTTGCGTAACAAAAAACACGCGTTATTTGTAAATATCGCTTCGTTTGCGGTGGTTTTTGTCGCCGCCACGGTGTTTGTATTTTCTGGCAGGGCTTATGCCGAGGCCGCCGTGTCTGACCTTGCCTTGGCGGCGGCGTTTATCGGCGCAGGGCTTGTTACTGGGCTAGGCGCAATCGGTACTGGCATAGCGGTAAGCTCCGCCGCCGCCGCCGCAATAGGCGCAATCAGCGAAAACGAAAGCAACTTCGGCAAGGCAATGATTTTTGTGGCAATGTCGGAGGGAATCGCCATTTATGGGCTGCTTATTTCGTTTATGATTCTTGGGCGGGTATAGGGCGGTCATGGGAATTTCTGACAAGCTAGATTATTTCGCCGAGGCTATTTCCGAAGAAATAGAAAGCAAGCGGCGGTTGGCGAAGCACCGCGCCGCAAACGAGCTAAGCAAAGCGGCGGCGGCGAGAATTGAAGCCGCGCAGGAGCGTGTAAGCCTGAGTTTAGACAATATTCGGCAGGAATTGGCGCGTGATTCTCACAAAAAAATCGCCGCCGCGACACAAGAAGCGCGCGCGGCGTACTATGTTTTGCAAAGCCGACTGTATGAGGAAATAGTAGAGGAAGTGGCGGAACGGCTACGGCAATTTACACAAAAAGAGGAGTATGGCGTATATTTAATAAAAGGGATTGAAGGGGCGTTGCCGCTTTCTTTCGAGAAGGTCATTCTCTGTCCGCAGGACATGCAACTTTCACAAAAAATCGAGGAAGCTACTGGTCTAGCGGTCGTAGAGGGGGCGGATTTTATCGGGGGCTTTATTTTGTCTGGCGAGAATAAGGAGTTGGATTGCTCGTTTAAGGCGAGGTTGGAAAATGTAAAGGAGTGTGAAGCATGGCGGCTGTTGTATACGGCGTAAACGGCCCTGTTTTGACTGTATTGGGCGAAAATTTCACCATGGGGGAAATGGTGCGTGTCAACGGCTTGTTGGGCGAGGTGATTCGCCTAGAAGCACGACAAGCGACCGTGCAATTATACGAAAGCGCGGCAGGAATAAAGCCAGGCGCGCTCGTAGAAAAAACCGAGCGGCCTCTGTCATTGACCCTGCGGCCTGGGCTAATCGGGGGGATTTTTGACGGCATTATGCGGCCTCTTTCGCAGGGAAAGGCGGACAAATGGCACGTAACGGTTACTGCAAGGCAGGGCGAGCTTTTGGGCGAGGGCGCTATTTTCGCGGAGGTAAAGGAAACGGAAATTGTTACATATCGGGCTATGCTTCCCTCGGGCGTTTTCGGCGAGGTTACATATGCCGCCGCGGACGGCGAGTATTGCCATGACGAGGAAATAATAAAAATCGGCGGGCGCGGCGTTTCCCTTTCTCAGACATGGTCGATACGCGTTCCGCGGGCCGTGAAACGTAAGCTACCTGCCGCTATTCCGCTAATCACAGGTCAGCGCGTAATCGACAGCCTTTTTCCCATAGCGATGGGCGGAACCTGCGCTATTCCAGGCGGCTTTGGCACAGGAAAAACCATGACCCAGCACCAAATAGCCAAGCATTGCAACGCCGACATCATAATTTACATAGGCTGCGGCGAACGCGGCAACGAGATGACCGAGGTTTTGGAGTCATTCGCAGGGCTGAAAGACCCAAAGAGCGGCTTCCCACTGCTTATGCGGACGGTACTGATTGCCAACACCTCCGACATGCCAGTGGCGGCGCGCGAAGCCAGTATTTACACAGGAATCACCCTTGCGGAATGTTATCGCGACATGGGCTACCATGTGGCGGTTATGGCGGATTCTACCTCGCGGTGGGCGGAAGCCCTGCGTGAGCTTTCGGCGCGGCTGGAGGAGCTGCCCGCCGAGGAGGGCTACCCTGCGTACCTTGCGGCGCGCATTGCTTCCTTTTACGAACGCGCGGGCTATGTGGAGAATTTGAACGGTACGCACGGCTCTGTAACCATAATTGGCGCGGTTTCTCCGCAGGGGGCGGATTTTTCTGAGCCTGTCACCCTGCACACAAAACGCTTTACGCGCTGTTTTTGGGCGTTAGACCGCCGCTTGGCTTACGCGCGGCACTTTCCGTCAATCAATCCGAGTCTAAGCTACAGCGGCTATTTGCCCGAGCTAGACAAATGGTACAAGGAGAATATCGACCCGCTTTTTCCAGAATATCGCGAAAAAATCCTGCAAATTTTGTATAAAGAGGAAATTTTGCTCGAAACGGTAAAGCTAGTAGGCGCGGACGCGCTTTCCGCCGAGGAAACGGCGTTGCTCGCCGCCGCAAGGAGGATTCGTAAGACGTTTACCGCACAGAATGCTTTTGATGAGGTTGATACGTTTTGTGCGTTGGAGAGGCAGTTTGAGATTATGCGGGGGGTTTGTGGGGGTGGGGGTATAGGATTACGCGATAAGCGTATGGATTAAGGGTATGGAACGTGGATTTTCGCGGATTTAAATATTGCGTTTGTTGTGGGGATTTGCAGGTTTTTTGTAGGGGACGGATTTATCCGTCCCGAGGTACGCGCGTTCGTCAATTCGGGGACGGGTAACGTCCATTAAGCAGGCAGTAAGGTGTTGTCTAAGTGGTTTTCTTAGACAACACCGCACGCCGACCAACGCAGAGCGTGGTAACCTCGGGACGGATAAATCCGTCCCCTACAAAAACCGTTCGCGGATTGGCTCGTGGGAAAATCTACGAAAATCCGATGCGTCCGATAAAATCCGCGTAATCTGCGTAAATCCGTGTTTAATTGATTTTAAATTCGTACTTTATTATCTGCTGTGCCTCGTTCCCTCTGTGCCTCTGTGCCTCTGTGTGAAAAAATCTTTTAACTGAAGGATTGAAGTTATACGCTTTACCTGCGTTCATTATTTGTCAAAAAGATTTCCACACAGAGGCACAGAGGGAGCGTGGCACAGCAGGCAATGAGTGCGGATTTAAATATTGCGTTTGTTGTGGGGATTTGCAGGTTTTTTGTAGGGGACGGATTTATCCGTCCCGAGGTACGCACGTTCGTCAATTCGGGGCAGGTAACGTCCATTAAGCAGGCAG
>WRLD01000043.1 GCA_009777845.1 Defluviitaleaceae bacterium | reverse complement strand
AAAAATAATTTCAAGAATGGAGTGTTATTTATCAGAAACCTAAAACGCCATAAGGCGATTACCCTACGCATGACCCCCGAGGAATTTACCTTTTTCACAAACCAAATGAAAACCGCAAAGCAGAAAACTCAAACGGATTTTTTTCTCGCCGTGCTTCGCAAAAAGCCCATTATCGTAATCGAGGATTTACGTCCCATGCTCCAAGAATTAAAACGTCACGGCAACAACCTTAACCAAGTAGCACGGCAATTAAACGAAACGGTAGTATTCGGCGAAAGTGCAAAAAAAGTTATGAACGAATGTTGGAAATGTTACCGCACCATTTCTCAACTAGAGGGGATTGTGCTTAATGCCGTTATTCGAGGCTCAATTAGAAGGGGTGGCACTTAATGCCCTTATTCAAGGGAACGGCAGGAAAAGCCAAACCCAAGAAAGCGATTGACTATATCACCGACCCGAAAAAAGCAGTTATTGTTTCCAGTTTTGCACTGGACGATAACGCCGATTACGCAAAACAATTTGCGGAAACTTGCAGACTTTATGCCAAAGGAAACGGCTACAACGAGAGGAAATATTATCATTTCAAGCTATCGCCCGACCCTTCCGACAACGCCACGCCCGAACAATGCCACGCATTAGCCGAGCGAATGGCAAAAGAATTATTTTCCGCTCATGAGTGCGTAATCGCCGCGCATGACGATACGAATGTGCCGCATGTTCATATTGTCGTGAACGCCGTCAGCTTTGAAACAGGAAAGAAATTTCATATGAATATCGGCGAATACCAAAAAAGCAAAGACCTTGCAGATATTTTGGGCGCGGACATGGGATTTACTCCGTTGGACTGGCGAACGAAAACGGCAGAAAAGCGCGACCGCATTTTTGCAGACGAGGAAATAAATTCGGATAAAAAATATGTGTCAAATACAGAAATCCAAATAATTAAACGTGTTCAAAACGGCACGGCAAATTTGGATAGTAATTCAAGCGAAACTGAAATACTATCCCGAACATCTTGGAAAGAAGCCCTACGGCAAGCCATAGACGAAGCAAAGGCACATTGCAAAAACCGTGCGGAATTTCAACGCTATCTGCAAAATAATTTTGGCGTAACCATGCCGAGGAATACAGGCAAAACGGTGTCGTTTGTTCACCCTGCCGTGGGCGAAAATTATGCCATACGTGGGAACAAATTAGGCGGTGATTATACCGCCACAAGCATAGACCAAGCGTTACAAGAAAACGCAGAAAGGAATTTACCAAATGCCCGATTATTCATTGCCGAGGAACAATTCGCAGACCCAATCAGCAATAGCCCAACTTTCAACAGCAAGCCAACAATACAAACTGGAAACCGAGAACGCCTTGCTCCGAGAAGCATTAGCGACATCAGCGCAGAATTGCGAAGCATTGATACGGCAGTTGCGAGAATCGCAAAACAGGTTCAACATCAACCTAAGCGAGCAGATAGTTTGGCTTCAAAACCAAGCGGAGAAAACAAAGGAAACGCTGTATCTCGACATGGAAGCAATCAAAAAAGCGATACAGCAGGGCGAGAAAAACCACCAAGCCCAATTATCAAAGCTACAGAACATGAACGAAGCGTTCAGCAAAAGCCTAAACGCCGTTCTGGACGCAACGACCGATAAAATAATCGCCCATGTGAAAGCCGACACCGATGCCGCATTAAAAGCTAACCGTGAAACCATGACGGCGATTATAAAAAACATGGATTCCACCGCCGAGAATGTTTTAAGCAACGTGAAGAAATTGAACAAAAACCTAAGCGAAACATTCAAAAAATCAAAGACCGTTCTTGATAATCGCGCCAACGCTTACCACTCGTCAATGGCACGATTATTTGTGTTGGACGGTTGGCGAAAAAAGGTTTTTTGGGCTGGGATTTGTGCGGGTATTGCAACGCCGCTCGTGCTTATTCTAAGGCTTATTTTTTGAAACATAATCACAGGAGGTGAACAAATGGCAGTATATGGCTATTGCCGTGTAAGCACGGCAGAACAAAACGAGAATCGTCAGCTAGACGTAATGACGGAGTTAAAAGTCCCACAATCTCATATCTTCGTAGATAAGCAAAGCGGCAAGGATTTTGAACGCCCTGCGTGGAAGGCTTTGGTCGCAAAGCTACAGCACGGCGATTTATTATATATCCATTCAATAGACCGTTTAGGGCGGAACTACGGCGAAATCCAAAACTGGTGGAGGATTTTAACCCGAGAAAAAGGTGTTGATATAGTTGTGCTAGATATGGAACTTTTAGACACACGCAAGGGCAAGGATTTACTTGGTACGCTAATCGCCGACCTAGTGCTAAACCTATTTTCATATGTAGCCCACAACGAACACTCCGCAATCCGCAAACGCCAACAAGAGGGCATCGCCGCCGCAAAAGCGCGTGGCGTAAGGTTCGGCAGACCCACCAAAAAGCCCCCTGAAGATTTTGCACTTTTGGCGAAGCAATGGGAACGTGGGAAACTCCGCACAAAGGATTTTATGGAGCAGACTGACTTGTCAGAAACCACGCTATACAGGCGTTTGCGAGAGCATAACGCACGGAGGAAAAAATAAAAAAGTCCGCCAAAAGGTTTAGGTTTTGGTGGATTGCTTTATTTACCCATTATACGGGAATTTTCCCAAAAGGCAAATATAATTTAACATAATTTTGAAATTCTTTGGATTATTTTTGAAAAAAATAAGGGATTTACGTTGAGAATAAACGTAAATCCCTTTGCGGGGGAGTTTGTCAAAACCTAAACTTTATGGCGGTAAAATTTGCGGCATAAAGTTTTTATTGGATTGCTTAATCGCAGTAAAAATAATACAATATACATGGGAGTGTGGAATAAAAATGAAAACCAAGAAAAGACTGGAACTAACAATGAGCGTGGTACAAAGAAAACTAAAATCAGCCACTGCATTACTACTGGTGTTTACGCTACTATTCAGTACCATTGAAACTGCCGCTATGCAGACGTATTCATTCGACAACCCACTCCATGCCGCCATTGATTTTATTTCCGAAGAAGAAACCACCAACGCCACAGAAGTAACCACCCCCGCCACGGAAGCGGATATTCCCCCCACAGAACAAACCACCCCCGCCACAGAAGCGAACACTCACTCCACAGAACCAACCACTCACGCCACCGAACCCCTCACCCCCACCGACCCCGACCTCGACACCATAACAGGCTTCAACACAATCCCAATTATCCAAACAAACCTAAAAGGAAAAGAAGCCAACGGCCTAACCCCAGCGACCCATTCCGCCCTAGTCACACAAATAACCTCACTAATAAACAGCTCGAACAAACCAACGTCAATGACAGTAGGCGATACAACTGTACGCATAGTATTTGACGAATACTGGCCCGGCGGCCCCGGCGATACATACGCATATGTAAACAATGTGCGTTGGAATCACGCCTATATCAACACCAACGACAACAGCCAACTCAACACAGCCCTTTTTGTCTTTGAAAACCTCGAACGCGAAATTTGGATAGGCTTCGCTCGTTCATATAGCTATGGGAATATCCGTTTTGTGGGAATAGGAAACGTCCCCGCAGCGTATAACATGCCCGACATAATTTACGTAGGCTTCGACCCCGGCGGCGAAATGTATGGCGTAATTCCGCAGTATATATCCGACCCCGTAGACATAATAAACGGCAACCTAGTATGGGAAAATACCGACATAGCCCTGCATGGCTCACAGCCGTTGCCTTTCACTCGCTACTACAATTCGCAAGACAAATCGGATTCAACAATGGGCGTAGGCTGGCGGCATAACTATGAGTACCATTTGAAATATGATGATGACACCGAGCAATTCATTGTTGCAATCCCCAACGGATTTGAATATAGGTTTACGCATATCGGTCAAGGCATAGGACAAGCCGATGTCCCATATGTGGGATTCCGCATGACAACGCAAAACACCTTTATTTTCACCGCACATGACGGGACAGAGGTGACTTTTGACGAATACGGCAGAGTGGCAACAATTATTGACATATATGGCAACGAAACACAGCTTGAATACAGCAACGATATACTGTCCGAAGTAACAAACCGCTCAGGCTCGCTGGTCTTTGAATACGGCACTTTCCCCGATGGAAACAGAAGAATGCAGTCCGTAACTGCTGTACCCGCAGATGGAAACAACGGAAACAACGAAACTAGAACAATCACCTACGGCTACACCAACTATGATGATGACTACGCTCTAACCCAATTCACAAACGCCGACAACGACACTCAAACTTACGGCTATGTTGGGGAGTTTAACCTAGCAACCGTAACCAACTTTAACGGAGAAGTCACGCTAACAAACACATACGACAACCACAACCAAGTAACCACTCAAAAAATAGCCGACCAAGGGCTATCATACTTCACATATGATTATATCAGTCGCATGAATACATTCACAAATCCCGCGGGCTTGGTAACAGAGTATTACTACGACCAAAACGGCAAAATCGCACGAACGGAAGAATACCAACAAGGCACTACGAACCGTGTAATCCGCTCCCAATCAATGGTAAACGGCCTACTCATGTCCTCCACAGACTACATGGGAAACGTCACCACATACACCTACGACACCCAAGGAAATCGCACGTCCGTAACCCACCCCGACCAAACAAAGGAAGCCTTTGAATACAACGAAAAACGGCAAATAACCTCGTCCACTTTAACGGACGAGAATGGAGCGATATTAGAAACCCTAACCTACGAATACAGTCACCCCACAGGCGGAAATTTACGCAAAGTCATATTCGCACCGCAAACCTCGGGCGGAGCAAGCCAGCCCCCAAGCGAACCCCCACACACTCGCGAATTTATCTACAATACCCAAAACGACCTAATAGCCTACATTGATGCGAACGGCAACGAAACCACCCTAACCCACGACACACGCGGCAACGTAACAAGCATAACCGACCCCACAGGCTACACGACCGAGTACACCTATGATATACACGGCAGACTTGAAACCGAAACAGCACCCATGAACGGTAGCACCGCACCTAGAAACATCACACGCTACGAATACTCCGAAGCAAGCAAGCTACTACGCATTATTTACCCCGACAACACAATACAAACAGCCTTTGACGTAAACGGAAACGGCTTTAACGAAGAAGTAACCGACCCGCTAGGGAACGTAACAAACATAGCATACAGCACCATGAGCCGCCCATTGTCGGTAACGGATTCTCGTGGCGGAGTTACCACCTACGGCTACGATACCTCGGGCAGATTAACACAAGTAACAGACCCCGAAAACAACGCCAAGACCGCCAATCCGCTATCCACCCTATACACTTATGACACCCGCGGCAGAGTAGCCACACAAACCGAGCCAAACCAAAACCAAGCGAACCTAGCACCGTCCGCAAGCCCTGCGACATGGCAATTCTCGTACAACGACAACAACGACTTAACCGTCATTCTAACCCCCGACAACGGCAGAACCGACACCGCCTACGATAACATGGGGCAGATTACGTCTATTTCACGCCAAAAAACAGAAGCCAACGCCACAACCAACACCGAAGCCGTCACCGAAACCATTCAATTCACTTATGACAGACTAGGCAACATAACGCTTATTACCGACCCACTAGGAAACACGCAGGGAGCGGAATACGACCGTTACGGCAATATGACACGCTTCGTGGATTCCAATGGAAACGAATGGCAATACATCTACGATAACGAAAGCCAACTACTGGAAATCATAGACCCGATTAACGGAAGCACAAACCCCACAGCCTTTGAGTACGACACCGCAGGGCGATTAACCAAGACAATCACCCCAGCCAACGTAACCTATTTGTACGAATACAACGCCAACGCCTTATTGTACAAAGTCACCGAAGTAACCGAACCGCAAAACCCACAAAATCCACAAAACCGCACATGGCTAAACGTCTACGACAGCATGGGAAGGCTTACGCGCCAAACAAACCCAGACGGAACGTATTCACAGCTAGAATACGACAAAAACGGTCAACTAACCAAGGTAATTGACGAAAACGACAACACCGTTTCCTATACCTACGACCCCAACGGAAATGTAGCCACCATAACAGACGCAACCAACAACGCAAAGCCCGAACTGGAAAGAGAAACCATACATTTCACCTACGACCTAAACAACCGCCTAACCGAAGTAAAACACATACGACTAGCGGACGAAGCCGTCCTCCGCACCTACGCAAGCTATTCTTATGACGATAACGGCAACATAACAAGCGTAGAAGCCAACGGAAGCCGTACCGAGTGGGACTATGACGTTATGAATCGCCCGATAAGGGAACGCTCGGCAAGCAACGGCGAGCGGCTCTTTGAGTACAACAAAGCAGGGGAATTAACCTCGCTAACCAACGGCAGGGGTACGGAGTTGGCGTTTGCCTACGACCTAAACGGACAAATGACCCACGGCGTGGGAGTGGATTACACATACGACCCGAACGGAAACGTCTTGACTGTCACCAACGAAAACGGAACAATCGTCCGTGAATACGACCAGCTTAACCGTGTGACAAAGTACACAGACGTGAACGGTAATGAAATAGAACGCATGTACGATGCGGACAGTAGAATAACTGCCATAACCTACGCAAGCGACAACGCAGGCAACAACGCCACTACCAAAACCGTATCGTATGACTACAATCAATCGGGGCAGTTAGTGCAAGTCACAGACTACAACGGCAGAATAACAGCCTACACCTACAACCAAAACGGACAACTACACACCACCACACGTCCAGACGGCTCAGTGGAAACACGCACTTACGACAACGCAGGGCGTATAACGAGAAGTATCACGGTAAGCACAACCATAACAAACGGCACAAATATAATCAATGATTACAGCTACGAATACGACAACAACGGCAATTTCACATCAGAGGAAAACGACATACCCGACCTACTGCTAGAACTACCACTCCCTGCCATTATGACCTATAGGGCAGATAATCGTAATCAGCTAGGGACATATGACGGTCAAGCTGTTATATTTGACATGGACGGGAATATGACGTATGGGCCTTTGAGTGACGGCTTTGTGGAGTATGAATATGACAATCTTAACCAACTAACCAGCGTAGGCAACGCTACCGTAGGCAACACCACCTACACCTATGACGGCGAGGGCAACAGGGTATCGCAGACAGTAAGCGAAACGGTAAACGGACAGACCGCAAACGAGCAAACCACTACCTACGTAACCAATCCAAACACCGAACTATCACAGCTTTTAATCACAAACCACCCAGACGGAAGCCAAACCTTTTATGTATACGGCTTGGGGCTTATTTCGCAGGAGCGTATATACAACGAAGCAACCGACAATGGAGCAACAGGCAACGGAGCAACCGAATACAGAATTTTCCACTATGACTACCGTGGAAGCACAACCGCGCTGACAGACATAAACGGCACAGTCACGGACAGATGGGCGTATATCCTCTCTGGCGAGATAATCGGGCGTGAGGGTACTACCGAAACCATATTCCAGTTTGTAGGTCAATGGGGCGTACAAACCGACAGCAACGGCTTATATTTTATGCGGGCGCGTTACTACAACCCCACAATTAGCCGCTTCATTAACGAAGATTTCCACTGGAATATCCACAACATGCAATATGGCGATAGCCCCTCATATGTTAGCGGTGGGTACACACATACAAATGGTGGGTACGCTTCCGACATGGCTCGCATACCGCACATGCCGTCCATTCTACAAAGCGCGAACCGCTACGGCTATGCCATGCACAACCCCATTATGTACAACGACCCCTCGGGCTTGTTTATTGGAACGGCACTAGATGTCGCAAGCGTAGCATGGAGTACAAGTGCTTTAATTAGGAAGCCCTCATGGGCTAACGCAGGATATTTGGCGTTAGATGTGGTGGGTGCAACTCTCCCATTTGTTCCCGCCATAGGTACGATGATAAGGGCTAAGCGAGCATCTAAAGCACTTAAAGTAGCTGGAATAGTTAGGGTGGTCGATACCGCTACAGATGTTACTAGAGTGGCTAGGGCGGCTAGGGTAGCTAGAGTGACTGGCAGGGTGACTGCTAATGCCGCTGATGTGAATAGGGTGGTACGAGCGACTGATAGGGCTGCGACTGTAAATAGAGCAGTGCGGACGGCTGATAGGGCTACGGACGTGACGAGTAACGCAAGCCGTGTTACGAGGGGTGCGGGGAATGTTCCCCTCACAAACGGCTCAAGAATGACTACAAGTAATGCCCTTGACGCAGCTAGTGATTATTTGGGGTCTGGGTACAGTGATATGGGCGGTGGGAGATTTGTTTCAGCGGATAGGACAAGACAGGTTCGGTTTACAAATAGCGACCTAACGCCAATAAACAATCACGCAGGAGCACCTCACATGAATTTTGAAACCCTCGTTCCGAATCCTAGAAAACCCGGCGGAGTGATACCAGACCCAACAAAAAATATTCATATTTACTTGTTGGATTAGGGGGGAGGGCGAAAGCATGGAAGAATTAGTATTTGAATTTTTGAAAGAACGAAACTTTATCAAGGGGGAAGATGTCATTGCTTACAATGAAGTTAATATTGATGGTACTGACGTGGTGATAAAAGGCAATAAATTAGGCTTAATTCAGCTTGCGGATTATTTAGTCCAAATAGCAATTAGCGATACTGATAACCACCATATTCATTTAGACGGCGATAATTTTTTTGATAATGCAAATTGTGAAATAATTATTGCTAAACAGCTTCTTTAGCAAGGGGGCATTGTATGAAGATTTGCATAAACACAATCCTGCCCGATTCCCCCCCCCGGAGGTGTACGACCCGCACTTTCATTTGAAATTCCGACACCGTAACTTTTTGAAGTTACGCAAAAGGTTTAGCATAAAAACAAAGGAAAGGGAGTGCGATTTATGTATGTGAGGGCTTTTGACAATCAGCGAAATGTGTATTTTAGGTCACAAGTATATGCGGTTATTAACCTTGGATTCTATGAAAAACAACTGTTAGTCTTTTCCCTTAACGGTGACAGTTATTTCAAATTTTTTGAGTGTATTGATAAAAGCAATCCTAAAACACACAAGGTCTTGATAAACTCAATCCATGTCAACGCATGTAATCCCGACACTGAATGGATACACGAAATAAATGAAGATATTGACAAGAACCTTGATGAATACGCAACAGTATTGGATAGTGATATTCGTTTTTTTGAATATGAGGGCTATTCATGGATTTATGAAAACAAACCGTTATTAACTGAACTTTTGAAAGGGGGTGTGGTGTCAACCAAGGATTATGAGAATAAAATGCTTGCAACCGATGCGTATAAGTTGGAAAATTGGCATTATGTTGAGAATCCGCAAGATATTGACTTCATTTTTGCAGAAACAAACGGATTCCACGATAGCGTGCTTAAAGAATTAAATTATGTAAGCGGTAGTTATGTTGACGCTGAAAACCAAATGTACGATAGCGACAACGTGCGACAGCTAATACTGCGATTTGACAGTCAATGGTGTCGTTCTATAGAGCTGGTTTTTGACGGCGTAATTTCATTAAATTTACGACCGTTCTTGGATAATGAAACCTCATTCCTCTATGACGCATCTCTATTTGTGCAAGATGAAACGATATTCTTCTTTGATTCACAAATTGATAGTGTTGACACATCATATGATGGGACGTGGGTACAATCATATGGGCTAAGATGGCGTTTTTATGGTGAAAACCTTAAAAGGGGCATTTAAATATATCACTACATGAAACACAAAAAAACCTATAAGGAGCGTAAATCATGCGAAAAATTAAAATTTTACACCTAATTCTAGCCACATTCATTTTAACACTTTTCACCATCACATCAGCCGCCGCCACGACCTACGAATATGACAATTTCGGCAGAGTAATCGAAGTAACCCTCAACAACGGTAAGAGTATTTACTACACCTATGACGAATATGACAACATCGTAAGCATAACCACGGTACAAGGGGATTATGTAACGGTCACTTTCGTGCTAGGTGACGGCGTGATTGTACTCAGCGGTGAGCTTATCCAGACAATCCCGCAGGGTAGTGAAGCCGTATCCCCTATAGTATCTCGCAAAGGTTGGATTTTTGACGAGTGGGATATGGACGTAATAGGCATAACCACCGATACTACCGTAGCCTCTATATGGTTACGGCTTGGGAATGTATCTCTAAACGGCAGGGGTAACGTAACCTCCGCAGACGTGGTTTGGTTAGCGCGACATATTGCTGGTCATGCAGGCTTTGATTCGCCCGATGAGCGTATCGCAGATATAAACGGTGACGGCATTGTGGACGCAAGCGATATTACAGCGTTATTGCGGTGGTTGACAGGGTATGATTTAGACGATTTGAAAGTGCAAACAGAAGCGGAGTAGAAACGGAATGAAAACACAGACCATGTAATTCCAATGGCAAGAAATTTAACCAACACAATAATCACTTGCCCGATATGAGGAATATATCCCCTTATCGGGCTTTTTTCAAAACCACACTTGACAAAGGTACTCCGAGGGAACGTGACACAGCAGGAAAGAAACGTAGATTTAAATATTGTGTTTGTTAAGGGCATTTGCAGGTTTTTTGTAGGGGACGGATTTATCCGTCCCGAGGCTACCTCGCTCTGCGTTAATGGACGTTACTCGCCCCGAATTGACGAGCGTGCATACCTCGCCCCTACAAGAACCTGCAAGCCCCCTTAACCAGTGGCTTAACAAATGCTTTATGCAACACGGATTTGGCGGATTTACGCAGATTTTGCGGATTCGAGCTTGCGATAATAAATAGCGTTGGAACGCATATTTAGCGGATTTTAACAAACACGCCAGACAGAATCCGCGAAATCCGTGAAAATCCGTTAAATCCGTGTGAAGCCCTTGAATCCGCGAAAATCCGCCAAATCCGCGAAAATCCGCGCTCCATAAATCAATCAAAAAACGCCACACCCATTGGCATGACGTTTAATAAAGTTATAATGATATTCGAGCCTATGAACACAGCTTCTAATACCCTAGCCGTTGCGTTAAGGCTTCTCGCAGCACACCCGAAAAATTGATGTGTGCTTGCTCGCCTGCTTCTTTTAGCCATGCAGGAATTGTTACCATTGTGTTTATTGGCTTGTTGCGGCGGTATTGGTTCACCTCCACCATTACAGGCACAATAATAACATTATCGTCCGCTTCAATTGCTTTGACATCAGAAGCCGCAGGAATGTCGAGCTTACGCTCCTCCAAGGACACCAGATATAAGCCCAAGACTTCCTGTGCCATCTCTAAGGCTTGTGTCAAGTCCTCGCCGTAGCTGATACAGCCGTCAAGGTCGGGATATAATATTGTATAGCCCCCCTCATGCTCTGGTCTGAATATCGCAGGATATACTGTTTTCATATGTCTACCTCTTTTCTTTTTGACTCGCCTTTGGCGAATTTACACTATCTTATCCCTGCTTTTTTAAGGATGTCGTTAAGCGTTCCGACAGGAAGGTCTTTTCCAGAATGAACGGGTACAGATACCGTATGACCGCCCTTCGCCATTATGTGGTGACTGCCCTTTATTCGGTCTATCGCCCAGCCGTCTTTTTGCAATACCTTTATCAACTCTTTTCCTGTCACGCTTAACACCTCGTTTCGTATATGCCTATTGTAACATATGTTACCTATGTTGTAAACGCTTTTGAATAATTCACACTACGAGGACTTACCCAATGAATCCAAACAAAAAACAATCCATAACAATAATATCACTACTTACACTCACACTAGCCCTATTTTTATGCGTATTCCCCCTTGTACGTACCTTTTCCGAGGAAGCCTCGGGCGGAGAGCTTTCCGACCAAATCGTTGTCGCATATACATACGACGAAATTGCACAGGCGATTGACACACTGCAAGGCAGAATTGATTATGCAAGGCAAGTCTTGGACGAAACCATGGAAGCCGATAGCGGCGTAAGCATACCAACAAGTAAATTTTGGGCTACAAGGCAAGCACTCGATAATATCAACGCCGCAATCGAATTGGCGGAGGCACTTATTGCCGCATACGAATCAAACCATTTGACAATTATAGTGGATAATATCTGCACTCGTGAACCCGTGGCGGAAGCAGAGCTTGAAATATTTGTTAATGATGTCGGCGCGGAATTTCAAATACATGACGGCGTTATTACAATTCCCTATGTAAAGGCAGGAAGCCACGTTCGCCTAACGGTCAATGTGCAGGACGAGAGCATATATAATGTGCCGACATGGAAGTCTGCCGTGGGCGATGTGCAAATACCGCCCTTGGAGGGCAACCCCGACTTGGACGGCAACCCCGAGCTGGAATTTATCATGCCATTCGGGCAGACTGTGCTTTTGGCAGAATTTGAAACCTACGAAATATACACCTTTCCATGGAATATAGAGCTTGAATGGGACGAGGAACTAGCGAATGAACCCATAGAGTATATTTTTGAACAGCCCCTAGGCGCGACCTCGGAGCATGGCACAGCAGGACAAATTACAACAGAAGAAATTACCGTTTGGGGCATGTCCGACAGCGAAATATATACCGATTTTGCGGACGTACAAGAGCCTGATTTCCTAACGAATGATATTGAGGAATTTACGGTTTTTGGGCAAAACGAAAACACCTGGCAGCCCTCGGCACTTGCGGATTCTATGAGCGTGAGCGTTCCGTTTGGCATTTTTTGGTCTGTGACTAGTACCGCGCCCTCGTGGCTGTCTATAAGCAACGAGGTACGCAACCCTCCGCACACAAATGATTCATTTAGAATAAACGTCACGGAAAATACAGGCAATTCTGCTAGAACAGGGACGGTCAGACTAAGCCTTGCAGGCTACGAGCCTATCGAAATTGTGGTTACGCAGGGCTATGGGGCAGTGCTTGAGCTGTCTGGAAATGCGTGGACATCACACGCAGAGGGGCAAGCGGTTTATGTCGAGGTATTCACCAACCAAAGCAGACAATGGACTGTAAGCTCAAATCGGGCTTGGCTCGCCGTTGGCGAATTTGTCCCCACAAATCGCACTGGTAGCGGTAGGTTTACAATCGCAACCGAGCCGCATTTGGAAAGCGGCGCGCGGACAGGCACAATTACCGTTACTGCGGCAGGAGTACCCTCACGCACAATTACCGTAACACAAAATGCAGGGGCAGTGCTTCTAACGCCCGAGGGTACTATAAGTATTCCCAACGGTGCAATAGTTGGCTTAAAGCTAGATATAACCTCAAATAGAGCATGGACAATCGCAAGCAGTCAGCCCTCGTGGCTTACGGCTTCCCCTACACTCGGCACAGGCAACGGCTCTTATGTAATATCCACAGCCGCCCATGTAGGAGCTTCGTCAAGAACAGGACGAATTACTGTTTCCGCCACAGGCGCGACCTCACGCTCCATAGACGTAACACAGGAAGCAGGAAATGGGCTTGTATTGTCGGCAAGCGAGGAAGCAGTACCTGCCATGCCGAATATAGGCACGGTTAATGTATTTTCAGATAGAACATGGAACGTGCCTACAAGCAATGTAGCATGGCTAACAATAAGCAATATTACGCCCAGTAGCCGTATCGGCAACGGCTCGTTCTATGTAAACGTAGCCCCAAATCTAGCAAACAGCCAAAGAACAGGCACAATAACAGTAAGAACACAGGACGGCACGACAACACGCACTATTATTGTAACCCAACGGTCGGGAGATGTGCTTGTATTGTCGGGAAATCTAGCGGAAGCAACGGCAGACGGCGGTATCGGGCGTATAGATGTAACGTCAAATAGGCTATGGAACGCAAGCGTAGCAAGCAATGCGACCTCGTGGCTTTCCGTTTTCCCCTCAACGTGGCAAAACAGCGGCACTTTTTACATTGATGCTTCCGAAAATTTAGCCCCTACGGCGAGAGAGGGCGTTATAACCGTTTCTGTGCCAGGCGTACCCTCACTGACACAGACTATCCGCACAAGACAGGCGCGGAGCTGGGTCACGCCGCTTGATGTATCGGCAAACATAGGTACTGTACGCTCTGCGGGTGGTACTGAATATGTATGGGTGAGAACAAGCGCGGTGTGGCAGGTAAGCAGTGATTCCTCGTGGCTAAGTGCAGACGGCTTTATACCCCAAAATAGAAGCGGCAACGGCTCTTTCAGACTAACCGCAGACCCAAACCCGAACAGCACACCAAGAACAGGGCGTATTACCGTTTCCGCACCAAATGCGGTAGGCGCGCCAGTGCGGTATATTGAGGTAACGCAGAATGGGCGAGGTGGGATTCAGTTAAGTTTGGACGAATGGTCGCCGACTAGTGCGGCAAGCCATGCTGATGTCATGGTGACGGCTACTGGAGCATGGTCTGCGAGTAGCAGTGATACTTCGTGGCTTACGGTTAGCTCCGCCAGTGGCAACGGTGACGGCTCTTTTCGTATAAGTGTTACCGCAAATTATACACTCGCACTAAGAGTAGGGTTTATACTCGTTACTCACGATGGTGTTACGACTTGGCACGCGGTAGTACAGTCGGCAGAGGAGCGTTATTTAACCTCGTTTTCTTGGAACGAGGACAACGACAGTTGGTTTAAGCTAGTAGATTCAGTAATAAATTCTGGCGGACAGATTCTGTCAAATACGACAAGCTCTATAACTGCAACTGTATACGGAGTAACGCATACCTTTACTGACGGTGACAACGGTGTTGTGCTTATACCGGGTATCGGCTTGGCGGTTAGGGCTGGCGCTTTTTACAATATAATTATAGCACAGGCAAAGGAAATTATTTTCTTGGGGGCGCATAGAGCCTTTGATGAATATAATCCATTTGAAACTAATCCCCCTTTGCACACAATGGCGATTATGTTCTTGACGGAGCATACCGATACGTATATAAACAACAGGACTGCCTTTGATATGAATTTCCCACGGTGGGGCAATATAAGGTACGCTACAATAGGCGGAACTAGCGATGGTAATGTTCCTTTCTTGTGGGGTACTTATAAAAGCGATACCGACCATAATCTTAGCACAAAGCGGTTTATGCGACATATCCATACAGGCGTAGGAAAAATATCTGAATTATTTGCAGCATTTCACTATTTTGACGAGCATAACACGAAAAAGATTGTTTATTTAGTGGCTATAGACAATTCTAATTCATACGCGCGTGGGATATTAGAGGCTGTGGGGCTTAGTCCTACACTGCCAAGCGGTGTTATTGTCCCAGGCTGGGAAAAACCCGTTGCTCCTTCGTATTTTGGGAAGTAGGTGGCTATGGACGGCATGAACATTATTAAGGCTTTTCAATCCTTATTAGTAATTTTATGGAAATCTATCAAGTATGTATTGATACTTTTATTAGTGCCTAGGCTTGTTATTGCTTTAATGCGGAATACCAAGTTTATAGAGTGGGTACTTATACCTATCGGTATTACTCAGAGTATGCACTTTCTACTAATAATTTTAGTATCGCCCATACTTGTCATTGTCCTAGTGCAGAAAAGCAAGCGTATAAAGCGAATATTTGCGGTAATCGTTTTGGTATTCTTTTTTGTAACAGGCGTAGTCATGCCTATCATTAACCCTCTCTATGGGTCGGAGCGAAAAATACGCGCGTATGTTTTGGAAATTACGCCTATGGGAACGAGCATGAACGAGGTTTTAGATGTTATTGCAAAACAAGAACGCTGGGAACGCTGGGCATTGAATTACAGAACAGGTTATTCGCGCCTTTCGCCAAAGCAGGGGCGAATAACTGTCGGTGAAAAGCATATATCCGCACGGCTCGGTGTGGTTTGGTTAGGTTCGCATAGCGTTGTGGCATATTGGGGGTTTGATTTTGACGGAAAGCTGATAGATGTTAGTGCAAGTATTGTTCCGCACCTTTGAGGGTGTTTGCCTTACAGCACGAAAAGAGGGAAGCAAATGAGCAAAAAAATACGAACAAATAACCCATTTTTTGTAGTACCCTTGATGTTGATATGTATAAATTGCGTACCAATAGCGACTAGCTACTATATACAAAATAATACAGGGTGGGGCGGGCGTTACAATATTTTTAATATCGAGGGGCTTATAGCGTGGGAAACAGCTATACGAATAACAGGGTATTCCTTGCTAGTTATTATTAGTTGTCTTGTTGTGCGGATTTTGCTTTTATGTATAAAAAAGATAACCGCTTTTGAGTTTTTCGTAGGCTCTGTTTTGAATTTTTCTGTTTTTGCGTTCTATTTATCAGTTGTTACAGACCGTATTTAATCTTATGAAGAAAAAAACAGCTATCGCACTAATCGGCACGCTTACCGTATGCCTAATTGCACTATCAATATTCGTCATAGTGGTTCTATACCATTTCCATAAGCCGCCTAGCATAACGAAAGAATACATCTTAACACTTACGCCTATCGGGACAAGTCTGGACGAGGTTGACATTATAAGGATAGCACATGGGTGGAGCAATGCCGAACACGAAGCCGCGAGAGAAGCTCAGTCAAGAGAAACAGCCGTATATTCCGATGTTGCCAAGGACGGAATTTTTGTTACGAGAGTGACTTGGGTATTTGGCGAGGACGGATTGTTGAATGATGTTTATGTATATAAATATATAGCGATTTAACTCCCCCTGTACACATAATGATAATAATTTTGCGGAGGTGTTTAATGAGCAAAAAAATACGAACAAATAACCCATTTTTTGTAGTACCCTTGCTGTTGATATGTATAAATTGTATACCAATAGCGATTAGTAATTATATCCAAAATAATACAGGGTGGGACGGGCGTTACAATATCTTTAATATCGAGGGGCTTGTAGCGTGGGAAACAGCTGTACGAATAACAGAGTATTCCTTGCTGATTATTATTATTTGTCTTGTTGTGCGAATTGTGCTTTTATGTATAAAAAAGCTAACCTTTTTTGAGTTTTTGGTGGGCTTTGTTTTAAATCTTACTGCGTTTATTTTCTGTATGGCAGTTGTTTTAGACCGTATTTAATCTATGAACAAAAAACTACATACCAATAACGGCTAGCTATTATATCCAAAACAATACAAGGAGTGACTAAACAGAATTGACTATGCTATAATTACCCCATGAGAAAAGCGACAATAGAAGAAAACAAAAGATGCCCCGTGTGCGACAGAATTGACGGACAAGTCAAAAACGGAAAAAACCGTTCGGGGACGCAATCTTGCCTGTGCAAGCACTGCAAAAAAACCTATACGTTGGAGCCTAAAAAACATGCCTATAGTGAGGAGATTAGGCGACAGGCTATAAAAACCTACTATTCGGGTGTAAGCGGTCGCGGCGTTGGCAATTTGATGGGCATGAACAAGGCAAATGTATACAACTGGATTAAAAAAAACAAAAAAGAACCGACATAGCCGCAGATAACGCTTGCGAAAATATAGAAATTGACGAGCTTTATTGGTTTGTTTTACGCAAGTCAAAAAAAGAAACAAGAGAAAATGTATATTTAATAATTGCTGTTAGCCGCAATCCGCGTCAGATTGTTGGTTTTGATTTCGCAACCGACAAGCCGCCCGAACGAATCCAAAAGCTCGCGGATAGTGCGCCAACAGCAGAAAACTACTGTACCGACGGCTATTTGGGATACCTAGATGTAGTGTATCCCAGTAAACATATACGAAACATCAACAACAAAAACGATACATTTACTGTCGAGAGTGTAAATGCAGACCTACGCCGCTATATTCCGATACTTGCGAGAAAAAGCAGGTGTTTTGCTAGAAAAATAGAAACATTGTATATGGTGGTCGAAGTTTTTGTTGATGCTTATAATAAATTTGGAATGGCTAAATATCGCCATCGACAAAAGCGAAAAAATGCTGAATTTCCATTTGGGCGGGTATACTTTTTGCAGTCAATGCGTTTAGTCACTCCCACAATACATTATTAGTTGCCTTTTTGTGAGAATTGTGCTTTTATGTATAAAAAGGCTAAACCCTTTTGAGTTTTACTTACAATATGTTATAATCCATCATGCAAAAAATTTAATATATAAAAGGAGAAGTTTCAAATGGCAAAATTATTTTATCAGCAGGACTGCGACATCAACCAGCTCAAGGGCAAAAAGGTAGCGATTATCGGCTACGGAAGCCAAGGCCACGCACATGCGCTAAATCTGCACGAATCGGGCGTAAGCGTAGTAGTAGGGCTAAACGCAGGTAATCCCGATGCACAAAAAGCCAAGGACGCAGGGCTAGAGGTTGCGCTAACCGCCGATGCCGCAAAAATGGCGCAAATTATTGTTGTGCTTGTTCCGGACGAGCTTGGGCCTATTATTTTTGAGAATGATATTAAGCCGAACCTTTCCGCGGGCGATTACTTGATGTTTGCGCATGGCTTCAATATTCATTACGGTCAAATTGTTCCGCCGCAGGACGTAAACGTGTTTATGATTGCGCCGAAAGGGCCTGGCCATACCGTGCGTAGCCAATATCTGGAGGGCAAGGGCGTACCTGCGCTTGTGGCTGTACATCAAGACCCGTCTGGCGATACGCTAAAGGTCGCGCTTGGTTATGCCGCAGGAGTAGGCTCTGCACGCGCAGGTATTTTGGAAACAACCTTTACCGAGGAAACGGAAACCGACCTCTTTGGCGAGCAAGCGGTGCTTTGCGGCGGCGTAAGCGAGCTAATGAAGGCAGGCTTTGACACCCTAGTGGAAGCGGGATATTCGCCTGAGGCCGCTTACTTTGAGTGTATCCACGAAATGAAGCTGATTATCGACCTAGTCGTACAGGGCGGCCTTTCGTACATGCGCTATTCTATTTCCGACACGGCGGAATACGGCGATTACAGCGTGGGCAAGCGCATAATCACCGAGGAAACTCGCAAGGAAATGAAAAAAGTGCTTTCGGAGGTACAGGACGGCACATTTGCTAAAAACTGGATTTTGGAAAACCAAGCAAAGCGCGCTAGCTTCCTGGCAAAACGCCGCATAGAAAAGGAACATCAGGTAGAAAAAGTAGGGGAAGTGCTGAGAGGTATGATGAGTTGGCTCAAAAAATAACAATTTTTGACTCCACCCTACGTGACGGCGCGCAAGCCGAAGGAATTTCATTTTCTGTAAACGATAAAATCAAAATCGCCCAGGCTCTCGACAGCCTGGGCGTGGATTATATCGAGGCAGGCAACCCCGGCTCTAACCCCAAGGATTTGGCGTTCTTTAAGTATTTCGCAGAGCAGGGCGGCTCGCTTTGTCATGCGAAATTGGTAGCATTTGGCAGTACGCGCCGCAAGGGCATAAGTGCGGCGGACGACACGAACGTGCGCGCCTTGCTTGATTCTGGCGCAGGAACGGTCTGCATATTTGGCAAAAGCTGGGACTTTCACGTAACAAATATTTTGAACGCCAGCTTGGACGAAAATCTGGACATGATTCGTGATACAATTAGTTTTCTTAAATCGCAGGGCAAGGAAGTAATGTTTGATGCGGAGCATTTTTTTGACGGCTACAAAAGGAATAGCGAGTATGCCTTAGCTTCCCTGCGTGCCGCCGCAGAAAGCGGAGCTTGCGCGCTTGTTTTGTGTGACACAAACGGCGGCTGCTTCCCCGATGAGGTAAGCGAAATAGTACAAAAAGTATCACGGGAATTTGCCGTGCCAATAGGTATTCACACGCACAACGACTGCGAAATGGCTGTAGCCAATTCCATTGTTGCGGTGCTTGCAGGCGCGACCCAGGTGCAGGGTACGTTCACGGGCTTTGGCGAGCGTTGCGGAAACGCCAATCTTTCGGCGATTATTCCCAGTCTACAGCTAAAGCGCGGCTTTTCCTGTATTCCTGCGGAAGCCATAAAAAACCTCACGCAAACCGCGCGCTTCGTTTCCGAGGTGGCGAATATTTCACTAAACAAACGCGCCGCATACGTAGGGCAGACGGCGTTCGCCCACAAGGGCGGTATGCACATAGATGCGGTGGAAAAAAATCCCTCTAGCTTCGAGCATATCAACCCCGAGGAAATCGGCAACGCTCGCAGAAACCTAATGAGTGAGGTATCGGGACGAAGCACGCTATTAAAAAAGGTACAAAAGGTACAGCCCGACCTAGAACGCAGCTCCAAGGAAATGGAAGGCATTATCGAAAAGCTGAAGGAGCAGGAGCACAAGGGCTACCAGTTCGAGGGCGCGGAAAGCTCGTTCGCGTTGAAAATACGCAAGGTGCTTGGCGTGCATGTGCCGCTTTTTGAGCTGGAAAAATTCAAAATAATAAGCGAGGACGCGGCCTCCGCCGCTTCCGAGGTCAACTCCACCGCTATGCTGAAAATTATCGTTGACGATACGGACGTGGTAGGCGACGGCGAGCCGATTAGGGTACTCGCCGCCGAGGAGGGCTACGGCCCCGTGAACGCGCTCGACAAGGCGTTGCGTAAGGCGTTGGACGAGTTTTACCACGACGAGCTGCAAAGCATAAAGCTGACGGATTACAAGGTGCGCGTTCTGGACGGCAGCGATGCTACGGAGTCGCGCGTTCGCGTGTTGATTGAATCCACGGACGGCGAGCGGAAATGGTCTACCGTGGGCGTGTCCTCAAACGTGGTGGAAGCAAGCTGGGAAGCGTTGATGGATAGTATTAAGTTTAAGTTGATAATGGATAGGGATAGTAGGTACAAGGTGTTTGCGTACTAGGGGGGGCATAGCCCCTTTTCACCGCTGAACTGTGGTGGGAATATCGTCACGAGCGGGGCATAGCCCCCTTTTCACCGCTGAACTATGGTGGGAATATCGTCACGAGCCTTGATAGCTTGTAAAGGGCATGGAACGCGGATTTTCGCGGATTTGGCGGATTCTCGCGGATTTTTTCGTGCGTTTATTGAGAACTAACGGAACACGGATTTATGCAGGTTCACGAGGGTTTAAAGGCAGTTGAACACGGATTTTCACGGATTTTGCGGATTCGTTCGTGGGTTCACTGAGAACTAACGGAACGCGGATTTAAGGGTAGTGGTACGCAGACTATGTGAATTTTCGCACGAGCGAATCCGTGTAAATCTGCGAAAATCCGTTAAATCCGTGTCTAAAGGCACTTATTGCAAGAAATATGTACAGGATTCAAAGGCAGTTGAACGCGGATTTACACGGATTTTGCGGATTCGTTCGTGCGTTTATTGAGAACTAACGGAACGCGGATTGCGTGGATTTTTAATTAAGCGGATTTTATAAACCACGCCAGATAGAATCCGCGAAAATCCGTTAAATCCGCGAAAATCCGCGTTCCATGCCTTTAAGCTCATTAAATCCGCGCTCCATGCCTTTAAATCCGCGCTCCGCAAGGCATTACTTATATTCCGAAGAAAGGGGGAAAGCTCCCCCCCCCCCCCCCCCCCTTTTTTTTTTTTTTTTTCTCGTGGTTTTCTTCTTTTTTTTTTGCAGCGACACATACACCGAACGTGATCTGGTGTAT
>WRLD01000042.1 GCA_009777845.1 Defluviitaleaceae bacterium | reverse complement strand
CCTACAAAAAGCCCCTATAAAGCCCACGACAAACGAACGAAGCCAAAATGTGTAAAGTAAACACGGATTTGGCGGATTTTCCACGAGCCAATCCGCGTAATCCGTGAAAATCCGTTAAATCCGTGTTTAATAGCTTTCTGAATTTATGTTGCATTGTCTGCTGTGCCTCGCTCCCTCTGTCTGTGGCTCTGTGTGAACCACTGTGTGAAAATCTTTTTGACAAACAAGGAGCGTAGGTAAAGCGTATAACTTCATTCTTTAGTTAAAAGATTTTTTTCACACAGAGACACAGAGGCACAGAGGGCGAGAGGCACAGCAGAAGCATGGACTAAAAGGAGGCGCGTTAAAACACGGATTTAACGGATTTTCACGGATTTGGCGGATTCGTTCGTGGGAAAATCTGAGTGAATCTGTGTTGTGGAAATTGCATTTTGGGAGTAGGTTTAGTATAGTGGGTTGTGTGTAGGGCTGTGCAAGAGAAATGATAAGAAAAACTCAATATCCAATATCACGAAATTCCAACACGTCTTTAGAAAACACAATATCAGAAATTGAGGTAGCGTATGGACTGGCTTAAAGTGCAGATAAAAACAACAGAAATAGGCGCGGAAGTAGTGACTGGCGTGCTGTTGGCGAACAATGTCACGAGTATGGAAATAATCAATCCGCGGGAGCGAGTGAAGCACTTGAACGAAGCCGCCGCGACATGGGATTATGCCGAGGAAAGTCTGTTTGATGTGGGCGATAATGAGATATATGTGATTTTTTATGTGGCAAGGGGCGCGGACGGCACGGAAGCAGGGGGCGAGAACGGCACGGAAGCGGACAGCGCGGAAGCAGAGGGCAAAAACGGCATGGCGTTAATACGTTCAATCGAAAAAGCCTTGGCGTGCTTGGCGAGTGAGCTTGACGGACTTGGCGCGTTGGAGCTAAAGGTCGAGTCGGCGGACGATAGCGACTGGCTTAATGAATGGAAAAAGCATTTTAAGCCGTTTAATGTGGGCAGGGTAAAAATCGTCCCCGAATGGGAGGACGTAAGCCCATGCGAGGGCGAGATTGTTTTTAAGGTTGACCCTGGCTCGGCGTTTGGCACAGGGCAGCATCAGACCACGAAGCTGTGTATTTTGGCGTTGCAGGAGCAGTTGCAGGGGCGATTGCTAGAGCAGGAGCAGGCGCATTTGCAGGAGCAATCAAAAAAGGGCGTTGCCATGCTTGACATAGGCTGTGGCAGTGGAATACTTTCGATTATTGGGCTGTTGTTGGGGGCGCGGAGTGTTGTTGCTTGTGACATAGACCCTGTAGGGGCAATCTCTGCCACGAAAAAGAACGCCGCGTTGAATAAAATCGAGCCTAGCCGTTTAAAGGTGTTGGCAGGTGATGTGCTTTCGGACGAGGGATTAAGGCGCGAGATTGGCGGTGAGATAGACGGAGTGGGGCAGGCAAGGCGTGAGATTAGCGGTGAATCCAGTGGCGGTTATCAAGTAATAGTCGCTAATATTGTAGCGGACGTGATTATCGAGCTTTTGCCCTTTGTGAAAGAACAGCTTGCCGCGGACGGTATTTTTATTGCTTCGGGGATAATAAACGAGCGCGCGGAGGAGGTTTTGGCGGCGTTTGGGGATAGTGGGCTTCGTGTGGTGGAGGAAATGGAGCATGAGGGTTGGTGTGCTGTGGTGGCACGGAAGAAGTGACGGCGAGAGAAATCGAGTTTTTTAAAAGATTTTCACACAGAGGCACAGAGGCACAGAGGGAGCAAGGCACAGCAGACAATATAACGAGGATTTAGAAATTGTTAGGACACGGATTTAACGGATTTTCGCGGATTATGCGGATTGGCTCGTGGGAAAATCGCACAGAGGGAACTAGGCACAGCAGACAATATAACGAGGATTCAGAAATTGTTAGGACACGGATTTAACGGATTTTCGCGGATTTGGCGGATTGGCTCGTGGGAAAATCCGACCGACAAGGCGGTTTGAGTGGCTATGACCGCGGATTCTCATATCAAGCACGGAGGTATTACATGGATTATATTTGCAAAAAACTGCTAGAAATAAAGGAAAAACCAGAATATTTTCTCAACGCCCCTACATTGCAAAGTTTAAGTGACTATATCGGTGGGTATTGGGAAAGTCGGCTTGACATGGACGAGGAGCTTCACGCGGCAGGCAGTGCGGTGTCGTGCAAGACAGCACAGCACGCCGACCAAAACGAAGATTTAATTTTTCCCGAATTTCAATTTTATGTGAGGAAGCAAAACGAAGATTTAATTTTTCCCGAATTTCAGTTTTATGTGCGGAAGCATTATAATCTTAAAGACGACACGCCCGAATGGTATGATAGCATGTATAATAATATCGCTTCGCACAGCAATAGTGAACGCGAGGCGTTTGAAAAATTTTTCGAGCTTTTAGAGGCGTTCATTGAATGTCACTTATAGCATGAGGTGTGTTATGGATATAAAAATATCAAAATTCAATGTTGGCAGCAAAGAAACCGATTGCTCCGACATAATTAAATGGGCGATAAAGTGGGATTGGGGTGTTGGTGAAATAGTTGCCAGTCGTTTAACCAACAAGGATTTCAATGACTGGGAAACAGTTGTGGTTTTAACTGTTGATTTGCAATATGCAGGATTTTGTATCCTTGAAAAGAAAGATGATTGGGGAACAGATATTGACCCCGCGCTAACGCCATTCATAACCGCTGTATACGTAGACCCTAGGTTTCGGGGAATGCACTTGAGTAAAAAGCTGCTCGAATCCGTTTCTGATGTTGCACGTTCGCTGGGTTTTGATGTTGTATATTTAATCAGCGGTGAACAAGGATTTTATGAAAAACTTGGGTTTGAAAAGTATGTTCAAGCTGTAACGCTGTCAGGTTCTAAAGAATTTGTGTATAAAAAGAGCATATAACACCCCTTAACAAGCAGGCAACACCTTACGCCGACCCCCCAAGGAGTGATTTCTTGTCACAAAAAATATACTTTGACAACGCCGCCACTACCGCGCCTATAGAGCCTGACCGCGAGCGGATATTTGGCAATCCGTCCTCGCCGCACGCCTTGGGCTTGGGCGCGGAGCGTGCTTTAAGCCTTGCTCGTGCGGAAATGGCTTCGCTTTTTGGGGGACTTGTGCAAGAACAAGCCCTTGCCCAAGCCCGAGGGCTTGGCAAAATAATTTTCACCTCAGGCGGTACAGAATCCAACAACCTCGCGCTAATAGGCTACGCCTTGGCAAACAAGCGTAAGCCGCCGCGGATTTTCGCTAACGCGTGGGAACACCCATCTGTTACCGCGCCGATTAAATTTTGCGAGGAGCAGGGCTTTTTTGTTCGTGCGGCGGACATGGAAAGCGCGGACATAGTGAGCCTTAGCCATGTATCGCACGAAACAGGCGATATAAACGACATAGCCGAAACGGCGGCGTATTTAAAGGCAAAAAACCGCGCCGTAATTGTTCATGTGGACGGCGTGCAGGGCTTTTGTAAGGAAAAAATGGACATGCGCGACGTGGACATGTATTCTTTTAGCGGACATAAAATACACGGTGCGAGTGTGGGCGGCTTGTTTGTGCGCGAGGGATTGCGGCTTGTGCCGATTTTGTACGGCGGCGGACAGGAAGCAGGCTTGCGGCACGGCACGGAAAACGTAAACGGCATTTTGCAGACGGTAAACGCCGCAAAATTTTTGTACCAAAGCCGCGAAAAATTTCACGCGCATGTCGCGCAAATAAGAAACGAACTGGCACAGCTTGCAAACGGTGCGGACTGTGTAATAAACTCGCGCGGCGATGCCTCGCCGTACATTTTAAATATGAGCTTCTTGGGAATAAACGGCGAAACGCTCGTGCATTTGTTGTCGGAAAAGGGCGTATACGCGTCCATGGGCGCGGCGTGCAAGAGCCGAAAAAAGCAAAAATCCATGCTAGAGCTTATGGGAATGGACGCGGAGCGCGCAAGGTCGGCGGTGCGGTTTAGCTTTTCGCATATGAATACGTTGGAGGAAGCACGCGCGGCAAGGGAAATAATTATTTATGCGGTGGGGCAGATAAAAGCAATTACAGGCAAGTCGATTTGATTGTAGGGGCGGGCTTGCCCCGCCCGAGGTATGCACGTTCGTCAATTCTAGGACGGATAACGTCCATTAACGCAGAGCGAGGTAGCCTCGGGACGGATAAATCCGTCCCCTACAAAAACCTTGTTTGCCCGTCCCCTACAAAAACCGTGCAAATTTTGCAAACTTGGTAGTTGTTACTTCAAATCAAATCGCCGAACATAACGAGAGGAAGTCGCCAAATGTATACAAAATCCGTTTTATTGGTAAAATACGGAGAAATATCCCTGCGAAAGGGCAATCGCGCCCATTTTGAACACGCGCTTTTAGACACGCTGCGTTTACGGCTAAAGGGCATGGAAAATATCCGTGTCGCTCGCGAGCAGGGGCGTTTCCTTATAGAAAACACGGCGGGCGACCTCGATACGGCGGCGGTTGTGCCGCTGATTAAGGACGTTTTTGGCATAACTGGCTTTTGCTACGCTATTAAAACAAGCGAACGCGACTTGGCGAGGCTGGCGGAAATCGGGCGTGATTTTTTCATTAAAAATTTGCCCGAGCATGTAAAAAATTTTCGTGTGGAAACAAAACGCAGTGACAAGAATTATCCCAGTACGTCTACGGAAATTTCTGCGACTATCGGCGAGGTCATTTTTATGGCTAAGGACGAAAAGCTCGCTGTGGAGCTTCGCCGCCCGGAAATTACGCTTTGGGTAGAAATTCGTAACGATGTGTATTTTTATGTAAATTCGTTGCGAGGGGTCGGCGGCTTGCCGTATGGCTCGTCTGGCAAGGGCGTTTTGCTTTTGTCGGGCGGCTTCGATAGCCCTGTGGCAGGCTATTTGACGGCGCGGCGCGGCGTGGAAATTGTGGCGGTGTATTTTCATTCGCCGCCGTTTACCTCGGAGCGTGCCGCGGACAAGGCGCGTGATTTGGCGGCGCAGCTGGCTAAATTTGCAGGAAAGATACGGCTGTATATTGTTCCGTTCACGGACATACAGGTGTTCTTGAAGTCGAATGTGGCGGAGGAAAAGCTGACTATTTTCCTAAAACGTGCTATGTTACGTGTGGCAAGCCGTGTGGCAAAAAAGGAAAACGCGCTGTGCCTGGTTACTGGCGATTCAATAGGGCAGGTGGCAAGCCAGACGATTCATAGTCTTGCGGCGGTAGAAACGGCGGCGTTTCTGCCGATATTGCGGCCGTTGGCGGCTATGGACAAGCAGGATATTATCGACATGGCGGAAAAAATAGGCACGTATGAAATTTCCGTAAGGCCGTATGAGGACTGTTGCACGGTGTTTGTGGCAAAGCACCCCGAAAACAAGCCGAACGCCACGATAATAGAGGCTATGGAGGCGCGATTCTTGGCGGAGCTGTCAAAATTGTCAGATATAGCAATAAATGATACACAAATATGTGAGTTTAGGTTATAATAGACCTTTGTAGGGAAAATTTTACGAAAAGAGGGAACAATATGAAGAAGTACATTATAATGTTAGCCATGCTTTTGGCTTTTGGTTCATGTGCAGGCAAGCAAGACGATAACGCAGGCAACACACAAGCTATAGAAAGCGAGATGAGTACAATGGGGCCTTTGGCAGGGGAAGCAATGGGCGAGCAGTTCCGCCCGACAATAAGAGAGATAGGGGAAGTAGTAGCCCTAGACGGCACAATTTACGAGCGTTTACGCGGCAAATCGGCAGAAGTGCTTCAGCTTACGCCGCTTGTGCAGGGCGAGGAGCTGGCGGTTTTGCACACAAATCACGGCGATATTACAATACGCTTTTTTCCGCAGGAAGCACCGCTCGCGGTAGAAAATTTTATTACGCTCGCCAAGGACGGATTTTATGACGGGCTTATTTTTCACCGAGTAATGGAAAACTTTATGATACAGGGCGGCTGTCCAAATGGGCTAGGCAACGGCGGTCAGAGCATTTACGAGGACGGCTTGGGCTTGGAGCGCAGCTTCAATGTACACCATTTCCGCGGCGCGTTGGCTACGGCGCATAGAGGGCCTGGCAGAACGATTGGCAGTCAGTTTTATATCGTGCAAAATTCGGAGCTTGACCCCAACATGGATAGGTACTATAGATTTTTAATGGAAAAACAAGACGAAATAGCGGGAGAATTTTCTGACGGCGAGCATATATATGTAAAAGACGTGTATCCTGCCGCTATGCTGGAGCAGTTTTTGACCTACGGCGGAACGCCGTGGCTAGACTGGCAGTGGAGCAACAATGGATACGGCCATACGGTGTTTGGGCATGTAGTAAGCGGGCTAGACGTGGTAGACGAAATCGCGCAGGTGCCTGTAGAGCAGGGTTCGAGCCGTCCGTATGAGAATGTTGTTATTGATAGTGTGTCGTTTGTTCGGTATGAAGAATAATTTCCAAAAAAGGAACTTGCCCTATGTTATATCTCGATAACGCGGCGACAAGCCCTATGCGGCCGCAGGTGTTTGCGGCGATGTTGCCATATTTACAAGAGAATTTTTATAATCCGTCTAGTGTGTATAGCCCTGCGCGAAAGGTGCGCGCCGCCATTGACGATACTCGGGCTTTTATTGGCGATGCGCTTGGTGTGTCGTCGGAGGAGATTTTTTTCACCTCGGGCGGTACGGAGTCGGACAACTGGGCTATAAAGGGTACGCTGGAGAAAGCTACGCGCGGGCGGCATATTGTCACCTCTGCCGCGGAGCATCACGGCATTTTGTATGTGTGCAAGCATTTGGAAAAAAACGGCTGTGAGGTAACGTACCTTGACGTAGACGGCGAGGGCTTCGTGAACGCGCAGGACTTGGCGCGCGCTTTGCGTGACGATACCGCGCTTGTGTCTGTTATGCTTGCTAATAACGAGGTCGGCACAATCCAGCCGATTGCGGAAATGGCGGAAATAGCAAGGCAGCGCGGCGTGCCGTTTCATACAGATGCGGTGCAGGCGGTGGGGCATATTCCCATAAATATATCGGAGCTTGGCGTGGATATGCTGTCCTTTTCCGCCCACAAGTTTGGCGGCCCAAAGGGAATAGGCGTGATGTATATAAAAAAGGGTACGCCTGTTTTTCCGCTGTTTTGGGGCGGCGCGCAGGAAAGAAGCAAGCGCGCAGGCACGGAAAACGTGGCAGGAATTGTCGGAATGGGCGAGGCGTTGAAAATTACGCTAGAGGAGCTTCCCACGGAAATAACGCGCGTGTCGGCGTTGCGTGACAAGCTGATTGCAGAAATTCTCAGGGAAATTCCGCACACGAGCCTTAACGGAGCAACGGGCGATAAGCGGTTGCCTGGCAATGTGAACGTGTCGTTTAGGTTTATCGAGGGCGAGTCTGTGCTATTGATTTTGGATATGCAAGGCTGCTGTGCCTCTACCGGTTCGGCGTGTTCCTCTGGTTCGCTTGAGCCGTCGCATGTACTGACGGCTATGGGAATAAGCCCCGAAATGGCTAACGGCGCGATACGGTTTTCGCTAGGGGCGGCAAACTCGGAAAATGATATTTATGCACTAATGCAAATTTTAAAGCCAGCGGTGGAAAAGCTGCGTATGCTTTCGCCGTTGTACGACGACTATTTGAAGAACAATAAAGGCTCGTGACGGTATTCCCACCATGGGTCTGCGGAGAAAAGGGGCTATGCCCCCGAAGGAGTAATTTAGATGGACTACAACCCGACAGTAATGGAGCATTTTATGAACCCGCGTAACGTGGGCGAGCTGGAAAACGCAGACGGAATAGGCACAGTGGGTAACGAGCAGTGCGGCGACGTTATGCGCGTGTTTTTGAAAATAGAAAACGATATAGTCGTAGACGTTAGCTTTAAAACCTTTGGCTGCGGCGCGGCGGTGGCTACGTCTAGCATGGCTACGGAGCTTATTAAGGGCAAGAGCATAACGGAGGTTATGCAGGTGACGAATAAGACCGTGCTGGACGCGCTGGACGGCCTGCCTGCGGTAAAGCGGCATTGCTCCGTTTTGGCGGAGGATGCAGTACGCGCCGCGCTGTGGGATTATGCACAGAAGCAGGGCATTGTAATAGAGGGGCTAGAACCGCCTCCAGAGCGTGAACACGAGCATTAAAGGGTAGTGTAAATTCGCACATGAAAAATCGCCGAAGGCGAGCCAAAAAAGTAAGGGGGATTCTCCGTGGCTAATTTAAAAGCAGTTATCTTGGCGGCAGGTAAGGGAAAAAGAATGAACTCGGACTTGCAAAAGGTTATGCACCCGATTCTGGGTAAGCCTATGGTACAGTATGTGGCAGAAGCGGCTAAGCAAGCTGGCTTTGATGATGTTACCGTTGTTGTTGGCAAGGATTCTGACGAGATTGTGGACGGGCTTGCCGCTTGCGGCGGTCTTTTTTTTGCGGTACAGAGCGAGCCGCTGGGTACGGCTCATGCAGTGTTGTCGGGCGCAGGGCGTATAAGCGGAAACGATGATGTAATTGTTTTGTGCGGAGATATGCCGCTTGTCACCAGCGAATTTATTGCGGAGCTGACGGCTTATTATCGCGCCTCGGCTTGTGCCGCTGTGGTGGCGGCGGTTTGGCGTGAGGAAATGGGCGATTTCGGGCGAGTGTACGACCGTGACGGCGATTTTATTGAAATAGTGGAAGCGCGTGACATTACGGCGGCGCATGGCGCGACAAATTGGGGAAATACTGGAATTTATGTATTTAAGGGCGAGGCTCTTTTGCATGGGCTTTCCCAAATAAGAAACGAAAATAGCCAAAACGAGTATTATTTGACGGACGTTCCCAAAATCCTAAAGGACGAGGGCAGGGTCGTGCGAGTGTTCCATACGCGTGAGGACATGTCCGTGTTTACTGGCATAAATACGCAGGCTCACCTTGCGGAAGCCGTTTCGTTCATGCAGAAGCGTAACAACGAGCGGCATATGGCAAACGGCGTGAGAATGATTTCGCCGCAGACGGTGTTTGTGGACGGCACGGTAAAAATCGGGCGCGGCGCGGTGATTTACCCCAATGTAATCCTAGAGGGCGCGTGCGAAATAGCCGAAAACGCGGTAATCGGCGCGAACACGCATTTGACAAGCACGGCGGTCGGTAAGGGCGCGTTTGTGCGGCAGAGCGTGGCGGTTGACGCAAAAATCGGCGCAGGTACGGAGGTCGGCCCGTTCGCGTATTTGCGGCCGGGTACGGAAATAGGCGAGCAGTGCAAAATCGGCAACTTCGTGGAGGTAAAAAATTCCACCATAGGCGATTTTACGAAAATGGCGCATTTGGCGTACATCGGCGACGCGGACGTGGGTAGCGGCGTAAACTACGGCTGCGGCGCAATAACGGCAAACTATGACGGCACAAAAAAGCACCGCACGGTAATAGGCGACAACGTGTTCATAGGAAGCAACTCGAACTTAATTGCCCCTGTGGAAATAGGTGCGAGCGGATTTGTGGCGGCTGGGTCTACGATTACGGAGGATTTGCCGCCTTGTGCGTTGGGGATTGCTCGGGAGAGGCAGAGTGTTAAGTTGAATTGGAATGGGTGAGGGGTAATGTCAATAGATTACAGCGACATACCGCCGATAACAGACTCTTCTACGGCACGCAAAAATCCGTTTGCGGAAAAAATAAATAAGCATGGTTATACAATTAAGATACATTATAGCCCCGAAGATGTCGCGAACATGACAAGGCAAGCTGTGACGAGCATAGACGGCTTGGAGGACATGGCGTGGCTGGATTTAGATTCGGACGAAATAGCGGCACTTAAAAAATATCGTGAGGGTATAGCGGTGGGCTAGGGGGTTTTGCTGTACATTCGGAAAGGATATGCTATGGAAAAATTCAAGATGCCGAATATTCCACCGACTACGAATAAAACTATTTGCCGCCCTGTGCGTTGGGGATTGCAGAGCGGCAGAGGGTTAAGTTGAATTGGAATGGGACGTGACCCATTTAGGAACGCAAACGTATTGCAAACTACAAACGTAATACAGACTACAAACGTATTACAAATGTATTGTCCTTTTATGCTGTACGGCAGAAAGGATAATACCATGGCAAAATTCAAAATACCGAATATTCCGCCAACCACAACAAAGACTATCCGCTTCCCGAACAATGTTATTAGTGATGTCGAAGCGGCGATTAGCGGTAAGGACTGCACATTTACCGCATTTGTGGTCGAGGCTGTGAGGGTTGCTTTGCGGAATTTGGAAGATACAGAATGGAAAGATACCCTGCGGCAAGCCATAGATGAGGCAAAGGGCTGTTGCAAGAACCGCAAGGAATTTCAGCAATATTTGCAAAATAATTTCGGCGTAATTATGACGAGAAATACAGTCAATGCGGTGTCCTTTGTTCACCCTGACGCAGGGGAAAAATGCGCGATACGCGGGAACACGTTAGGATATGAATATGCCGCCGAGAGCATAGACGAAGCGTTACAAGAAAACGCAGAAGCATGAATAGGCAAGGGGCTTTGACCCGTTTTTGCAACACGCAGGCAGTAAGGTGTTGTCTAAGTGGTTTTCTTAGACAACACCGCACGCCGACCAAAAAAGGGCTTTCATACATGGAAATTGTAATAGCCCTTTCTTTGTTTGCTATTTTATTTTTGGGGGCGTTGCCGTTGTTAAGCCACGCAGGGCGAAACCTCACGGCGGCAGAGGACGGCTACAAGGCACAGCTTGCGGCACAGGGTATAATGCTTGCGGTGCGTGATAGTATGGGGGGGGAAATGTCGTACAACGTGCAGGAGCGAGCCATGCACGCAATCCAATCAACACCACAAATGATGCAAGCTGTGCAAGCAATCCAAGCAACACCACAAATTGCACAGGCTACGCAAACCGCACAGGATTTAGGCGTGGGCACCTATCGCGTGTGGCTCTTTTTTAGGGATAGCGAAAACGATATAACCTTTGGCTCGATAGATTCTCCTGATGTAACGCCCGAGGTGGTGGGGTTGTTGGGGCTGTTGCCTACGGACGGCTCGGCGGTGGTTATTGTGGCGGTGTGGAATGAGTATGGGGGCATGGTGGGGCGCGCGGTGGGGGTTTATGTGGAAGATGTGGGGCGTTGACATAGCGTAAGGCTGTGTTGATAGTCGCTTAACGCCGTCTGTCGAGGTTAATAAATAACGATAGAACACGGATTTAACGGATTTACGCAGATTTTGCGGATTGGCTCGTGGGAAAATCCGCGTAAATTCGTTAAATCCGTGTTTTAATGCCTTTAAATTTACTACTTGTGAAAGTTTACAATTGTAGGGGACGGATTTATCCGTCCCGAGGTGTGCACGTTCGTCAATTTGGGGTGGGTAACCGTCCATTAACGTAAAGCGAGGTAACCTCGGGACGGATAAATCCGTCCCCTACAGGGCAGACAGTAAAGTGTAGCCTAAGATAACACGGTATTGACCCATGTAAACAGGTTAGGGCTTGGGCGTTGGCTTGGTGATGGCTAATTGTAGGGGGCGGGTTTACCCGCCCCGAGGTATGTACGTTCGTCAATTTGGGGTGGGTAACCGTCCATTAACGCAGAGCGAGGTAACCTCGGGACGGATAAATCCGTCCCCTACAAAAACACTATAAAAGCCCTGCAAAAGCCCTGCAAAAGCCCCGCAAAAGCCCCACAAAAGCCCCACAAAAACACGGCACTACCCCATTTTAGGGTAGTGCCGTGAACGGTAATAAATTGATTTCTGTGTCCCTAGATAATCCCAAGCCGCCAAAGATACAATAAAATCAACGCCGCTATGGCGGCAACCAAGAGGATTATCCTAATAATTAACGCTTTTTTGTTGTTCATTAGCTGTTGCCCCCTTCCTGTGGAAATTTTTGTTTTAAAAGGCTTCTATACGCGGATTTAACAGATGTACGCAGGATTATGCGAATTTTGCACGAACGAATCCGCATAATCCGCGTAAATCCGTTAAATCCGTGTTTGATTTATGCCTTTTGGGCTTCGTGCGTTTGTCGTGGACGATATTCCCACCAAGTAGCAGTCAAGGCTTCTAGGCGATATTCCCACCATATAGTTGATGTTTTGCGTTTAACGCAAAACGCAAAACATCAACGGAGATTCGTAGAAAAGGGGTTATGCCCCTGCGAGGAAGCTATTAAGGCTTTGGGCGACATTCTCGCCAAGTAGCAGTCAAGGCTTCGAGGCAATATTCCCACCAAGCAATATTCGGAGAAAAGGGGCTATGCCCCCCCCTGCGCGGAAACTACTCTGCGAGACGACATTCCCACCACAGTATACCGTAGAAAAGGGACTATGCCCCCCCCCCCCTAAATTGTAGGCAGCCAGCCCATATACGGCACAAGCACCTCCGGCACTTTTATCCTGCCGTCGGCTAACTGATAATTCTCCAATATAGCCGCGGTTGTACGGTTGACCGCCAATCCGCTACCGTTGATGGTGTGTGCAAATGCGGTTTTTCCTGCGCTGTCGCGGTAACGGATTTTTGCGCGGCGCGACTGGAACGCCTCGAAATTGCTGCAACTGGAAATTTCTACATAACGGCCGTAGCTCGGTAGCCAAACCTCTAGGTCGTAGGTTTTGGCGGCACTGAAGCCCATGTCGCCTGCGCAAAGGGCAGATACGCGATAGGGCAAGCCCAGTCTTTGCAAAATTTCCTCCGCGTCGGCGGTGAGCTTTTCTAGCTCGGCGTAGGAATCCTCGGGGCGGGCGAGCTTGAATAGCTCTACCTTGTCAAACTGGTGCGAACGGATAAGCCCGCGCGTGTCGCGCCCTGCCGCGCCTGCTTCCTTGCGGAAGCTCGGCGTGTACGCGCAATAATTTATTGGCAGACTTTCGCCGTCCAGAATTTCGTCGCGGTGGATATTTGTAAGCGGCGTTTCGGCGGTGGGGATAAGGAAATAGTCCGTATCGCTTAGGGCAAACAACATGCCCTCCTTGTCGGGCAGCTGCCCTGTGCCTAGCATACTTTGGCGGTTTGCGATACATGGCGGCATAATTTCCTCGTAGCCGTGGCGCGTGTGCCTGTCTAGCATAAAGTTGATTAACGCGCGCTGTAGCCTCGCGCCGAGGTCGCGCAGCATGATAAAGCGCGAGCCTGTGATTTTTACTGCCGTGGCAGGGTCAAAAATGCCCAGTGCCTCGCCTAAATCCCAGTGCGACCTTGGCTCGAAGTCAAATTCGGTGGGCGTACCCCATCTGCGGATTTCCACGTTTTCGGCTTCGGTTAGACCCTCGGGAACGCTCTCGTGCGGCATGTTCGGCAAGGCTGCCAAAAAGCTGTCCAGCTCCTCGTCCGCGGCTTTTACAAGCGGCTCAAGCGATTTTAGCTCGTTGGCTAGCTCTTTCATTTCCGCCATAAGCGCGGTGGTGTCTACGCCGTCCTTTTTTAACGCAGGGATTTGCTTGGAAACGGCGTTTTGTCTGGCTTGCATTTGCTCCGTTTTTTGTAGAAGCTCGCGGCGGCGGCTGTCTAGGGCGGTGAATTGTTCTAGCCCAAAATCCTTGCCGCGCTTGGCTAGTGCGGTTTTTACTGCTCCAAAATTGTCACGCAGGGTTTTTACATCAAGCATTTTTATTTTCCTTTCTTGTGGAAATTTCCATATTTTGTAATTTTGCGAATACGTCATGCGCGTCGTCTATGTGGCGTATTTCGTTTAGTGCCGTCATGCCTTGCACGGAGATAAAATTGAGATTGTTGAATATTAGCTTAATTGTTCCTGTATCGTATTTTTTGTCTATCCAGTCAATTTTTAGGAAAACGCCCGAAAGCTCCGAAATGAGGTTGCTTTTTATTTCGCGGCGGACAATGCCTGCCGACTGGATAAGCACGCGCTTATTTGTGACAACGTAGTACGTGTCCTGCCATGCGGAGCGCGCGGTGACTAGCTGTGCAATAGCCATAATCATGGGAATTTGGAACGCGCCGAAAAACGGAATAATAAGCAGTAGGGGCATAAGCGAGCCAAGGCCGTCACTCGCCAGTGCCACGGACAATGCAATGACTACGCCGACAATGGCGGGTACGATAGTGAACGGCAGAGCAAATAATATGGCTGGGATTTTGGTCGCGCGAAAGGCCTGGTAGCAGGGGTGGTTCTCCCATAGGATTTTTTCGCCGTCTGTTAGGTGGGATAGGGTGGCGTTTATTAGGGTTGGTCTGGTTGGTGTAAGCATTGGTGGGTTCCTCCTTGTTTTTTGGTTTGTTTGTGGCGGTTTCATGTGTGGGGTTAGAACACCTATGTAACTAGGTTGGATTTTCTTGCTTGTACGTCAGTCATTACACGAATCGTTGGCATTAGATTCCATATGTTGAATAGTGCGTTAAGTTCAGTACGCTTATTTTCTAGTGCGACCTGAATATTGCGACACCAGTCCTCTTTGAAGCCTTTAGGTGTGCTGTTGATAACCAGTACAAAATTAAGAGAGCCATAATGTTCGAGATTGAAGCTGTGGAGACTGTGGAGGGTGTACCCAATACCATTTACCGTGGGAGGCGTTTCTGGAACAACACCTAACTTGATAGCGAAGTATAGGTTGAGCGAATGTAGAAATTTGTAAAACACCTCGTTGATTTCATTGCGAAAATTATCTTTGCCTTTGGTGTTATTTGGGTTTGCAAACGATGTTTTTGCTTCGATAAAAAACAATTTTTTGCCTCGTCCGCGAATAAACTCGACACTCTTAACATGTTTGTATTTTTTATTTTTATTTAGTCCTTTAGTTAGTTTTTCGAAAGGGTACGCATTGTCAGCAACAAATGTCATGCCGCTAAAATATGGGAAATGGTCATTGTTCGTATCCTTATCATGTGAAAAACAATCACTCATCGTCATCACCAAGCCCTTTTTCTAGCCTTGCTTCGTAGAGGTTGACGATTTCTGCCGTTAGTTTGTTGGGGGACAACAAGTCGAAACGCTCGCTACTGTCGTATTTTACTTCTTCGCCATCTTGGTATTCTTCTTTGTACAGTGAGAAAAATTCAACATGGTCTGTGGACTTTCTCAGGGTGCAGATATAACTCGCTAAGATTTCGCTATGTGTCGCAAGAAATATTTGTACGCCCATGCGTTGTAATTTGATTAGAAAGTCAACGAGCGTTGGCATGATTTCGGGGTTTAGGCTATTTTCGGGTTCGTCCCAAAAAAGGACTGTGCCGTGTTTAATTTGCTCATTGCGAACAAGCAGGGCAAGCAAGCCTAGCTTTCTGTAGCCTGAGGCTTCTTCGGAAAAGGGTATTATTGTATCGAGGTTAAAACGCTTCATAAAAAATCTCTCGCCATCGTGTTCGGGTTCGCCTTTGATAAAGTCGCATATTTCTCTGTAGAGGGGTTGTTCGGGTACTTGTGGGGATACTCGTGCTTTTTTAATGATTTCTACATCGGTAACGTCTAACTCGGTTCTTCCGTATTCGTAGGTTTCGGGAAGCCCTAGGGCGATAGAGAGTATGTCTTTTTCGGGAATGTAAACGTAGGGGAGAGGGGGTTCGTTGTCGAGGTGTACCTCTATCACATTTTTAATCTCAATGTGAAGTTCAACGTCAGCAGTAATGTGTTCACTGTTCTTGATAGCGGGGTTCTCGTCAACAGTAATGTGTTCCCTGTCTTTGATAGCGGGGTTCTGTTTAGGGACAGCCTTATTTTTAACGTCAGTATTTTTGCGGGGGTTGTTCTTAGAATTAAATAAACTTTTTAACAGTGTAGTCTTTCCCGTACCATTCCCACCAATAATCACGTTTATCCCCTTTGAAAACTCCATAGCAAATCCGTGCTTGATTACACGAACATCTGCGTTAAACTCAACACCAGTAATTCCCATAAATTTTCCTCCTAATTCATGCCGCCTATGGCGGCGGTGTGGTTGGTTGGTGCAAAAAATCCGCTCCGCGTATTTTTCACACTCATATACTCATCTGCCTCTGCAAAAAATGCCCCGTAGTAGGTATTTTGTCAATCCGATAATATTCCGCATCGTCACCTTCTGTGACCGGCCGCATGACCGTAAGCTGTGTATTTTTCCGTAGCGTAAACGCCGTAATCCCCCCAGAGCCTTTCGAGGTATTAAGCGGAATAAGCGCGGAGCTTATGATTGCGGCCTTGTCGGTGCTGCGCCGCAGGTAGATGTCTAGCTCCTCGTCACTGCGGTGTAGGGCTACTATGGGCGATTTTGCGGAATAGGCGTTAATTAGGCGTTTGCGGTTTGTTTTTGTGGCGTAGGTGTCGAATTTTACCTTGGCGATTTTTCCGTTGGCGAAGCCAAAGAGCATAAATCCGCCGTAATCCTTGGCTACGGTAAGGTAAATTACTTTTTCGCCAGCGTCCATGCCTAGAATATTTGTTAGATATTCGCCTAGCGAGGAGGCCTTGCAGTCGGGCAGGTCGTAAATTTTTATTTTATAGACATTTTGCTTGTCGGTAAAGAGCAACAATTCGTCACGGTTAGTGGCTTCGATTTCCTGCGCGATAAAGTCGTCGTCCTTTAGGTACTGCGTGTCTGCGGAGCGTAGGCTGACTAAGGAGATTTTCTTTATATAATTATGCCCTGTCAAGAAGATTTTTAAATTGTAGTCCTCGATAAAACTTTCCTCTGTGTGAACGGGCTCCTCGTGGGCGTGTACTATTTGTGTGCGGCGTTCCGCGCCGTATTTTTTGACGATTTCCTTTAGCTGTTCTATTATTAGCTCACAAATTTTTTGTTCGCTGTCAAAGGTGGCGGAAAGCGTGGCGAGTTCTTCCTGTAGGGCTTTTCGTTCGTCTATGCGGTTTTGCAGATATTCGCGGTTTAGGTGGCGCAGCTTTATTTCCGCTATAAACTCGGCTTGTGCTTCCGTAATGGCAAAGCCTGCCATTAGATTTGCGATTACCTGCGATTCGGACGGCGTTTGCCGTATTATTTTAATCGCCTTGTCTATGTCCAGAATGATTTTTGCCAAGCCCTCTAGCAGATGTAGCTTTTCTGATTTTTTCGCAATATCGTATTTTAGCTGGCGTTTTATGCAGGCTATGCGGAAAATTTTCCATTCGTGCAGGATTTCCGCTATTCCCATAACGCGCGGACGGCCGTCTATGAGGAAATTGAAATTGCAGCTAAAGCTCTCCCGCAGTGGCGTAAGCGTGTAAAGGCGGTGCATTAGCTGCTCCGCGTTTGTGTTCTTTTTTATGTCAATGGTAATGCGTAGGCCTTGTAGGTCGGTTTCGTCGCGTACATCGGTGATGTCGCGGATTTTGCCTGCCTTTACAAGCGCGACAATTTTGTCGATTATGGCTTCTATGGTCGTGGTGTAGGGTATTTCAAAGACTTCTATGCACGAATTTTTTTCGTCATGGCGGTATCGGGCGCGTACCTTAAACGAGCCGCGGCCAGTGGCGTAAATCGTTTCTATTTCCTCGGGGTTGAAAATAAGCTCGCCGCCTGTGGAAAAATCTGGCGCGAGTAGGGTTTTGCTTATGACGTGGCTAGGGTTTTTTAGCCACGCAATAGTCGTCTGGCAGACTTCCCTTAAATTGAAGCTACAGACGGTGCTTGCCATGCCCACGGCTATGCCTTGGTTGGGCGTAACGAGCAGATTCGGGAAAGTGGTGGGAAGCAGGGCAGGCTCTAGCATGGTGGCGTTGTAGTTGTCCACCATGTCTACCACGTTTTTGTCTATGTCACGAAAGATTTCGCGGCAAATAACGTCAAGCCGCGCCTCGGTGTAACGGCTCGCGGCGTACGCCATATCGCGTGAATACTGCTTGCCAAAATTGCCCTTCGAGTCCACGAATGGGTGAACAAGCGCGTCATTGCCGCGTGTAAGGCGTACGAGGGTTTCGTAAATCGCGCCGTCGCCGTGTGGGTTTAGCCGCATGGTTTGCCCCACTATGTCCGCCGATTTGATACGCCGCCCCGAAGCAAGCAAGCCCATTTTGTACATGGTGTACAACAGCTTTCTGTGTGCGGGCTTGAAGCCGTCAATCTCGGGAATAGCGCGCGAAACAATTACACTCATGGCGTATGGCATGTAGTTTAGCTCGAGCGCGTTTGTTATGGGCTGTTCCGTTATGTGGTTTTCGGGGGTGGGTTGGGGTTTGGTTTTGGTTTTTTTCAAGATGGCCGCTCCTATTCGTCTTTCATTAGCAGGTACATATCCTCTGTTTTGTCGGCGATAAACGCCATGGCATCGGCTATGCCCTTATTATAATAATACGCGCCTATGTTTTCGGAAATATAGTCGAGAAAAAAGTCGGATTGCATGTTGCCTATTTCTGTATCGAAATTTTCGTAGAGGTAGTCGCGGAGCTTGTTTGTTGCGGTTTGTTTTTGTTCTTTTGTTAGGGGGTCGGGGGTTGGTGCGTTCATTTGCAATCAGCCTTTCTTTTGGTGGGTGTAATCTGTGTTTTTTCGTATTTCCTCAATCCGTGCCTGCATTTGTTCCGCGCCTTTTTTAATTTCTGAATTGCGTTGTTCCAAGGATAAGCCGACCCATTCTATGGATTTTTTTTCCCTGATTGCTCTAACTTCGGGTACTGTCATTTTAGTCCATCTCCTCGGCAACCATTGCGATTGGTTGAATTATATCAATGGTGTTATAACCCTCCAGTGTGGAAATCGCACGAACGCCCCTAATTGTCCTAACATTCACCAAATGCTTAAAGTTCATGGAAACAATAATATCGCAGTCGTTTTCAATAGCCGTGCCAATATGCAGTCTGTCGTTTTTGTGCTTGTCGGCAATTAGCATACCGTTAATCTTGACTAGGTTGGCAATATGCTCGGCAACACTGCCTGTTTCCACTATAGTATATTCAATTTGAGCCAAATAGTCTGTTAGTGCTTTAAGTTTAGCTGTGTTTTGATTAGCGTTTAATTCGTCAAGCGTGAGTTCGGATATTACAACGACAAATTCATTGTTTATAATTCTATTCCAGAGTGCGAGCATAGCGTTCTTGTCTTTGCGGTAGAGTTCTTCATTTTCCTCCAAATATCCGATTGCACTTGTGTCAATATAGAGCTTTAGTTTTTTCAAAATAACGCCGCCTTTCCATATTTTAGTATTGCCTCCCCCACGCAAGCCCATTTTCGTGACGTGGTGTGTGTTCGTGCGACAGTCCGCCGAAATCGCCCCCGCGCGAGCGGGTCGTGACGTGGTGTGTTTTCGTGCGATAGTTAATCGAAGTCGCCCTCCGCAGGAGTTAGCCTGTTTCGCTTAAATCAATATACAAATGCCCAAATTCCTCAATAAACTCTTTTCGTCCTTTCAAATTATCACCTAACAAAATTTCAAACATCTCCTGCGTGCGTGCCGCGTCGGCAGGAATCACCTGCACAAGACGGCGTGTGGCAGGGTTCATGGTGGTTTGCCACATCATTTCTGGCTCGTTTTCGCCTAAGCCCTTGGAGCGTTGGATATGGACTTTCGCGCCCTTTTTTTCTGCGTTTGCGAGAATTTCGGCTTTTTCGCGTTCGGTGTAGGCAAAGTGGGTGTCCTTGCCTGCCGTTATTTCGTAGAGCGGCGATTCGGCGATAAAGACCTTTCCTGTTTCGATTAGCGTGGGCGTTAGGCGGTACAGCATGGTGAGAATAAGCGTGCGGATATGGTAGCCGTCGTAGTCGGCATCGGTGCAGATTATTATTCTGTTCCAGTTTAGGCGGTTTATGTCAAAGTCGCTCAAATCGCGGGCTTGCTTGGCTTGGCGTTTTATTTCTACGCCGCAGCCTAGGACACGCAAAAGGTCGGTGATGATGTCGTTTTGCAAAATGCGTGTGTATTCTGCCTTTAGGCAGTTGAAAATCTTGCCGCGGACGGGCATAATCGCTTGAAATTCCGCATCGCGCCCTAGCTTGCACGAGCCGAGCGCGGAGTCGCCCTCTACAATATATAGCTCGCGGCGCGAGATGTCCTTTGTTCGGCAGTTTACAAATTTTTCCACGCGGTTGTTTAGGTCAATTTGCCCTGTTAGTTTTTTCTTTAGGGCAACGCGCGTTTTTTCTACGGATTCGCGGCTGCGTTTGTTTACTAGAATTTGTGCGCATAGTTTGTCCGCATCGTTTTTGTTTTCGATAAAATATACTTCCAGTTGCTTTTTCAAGAAGTCGGTCATGGCTTCCTGTATGAATTTGTTTGTTATTGCCTTTTTTGTTTGGTTTTCGTAAGAAACCTCGGTAGAAAACGAGCTGATAATGAGGATTAGGCTTTCCTCTATGTCGGCGAAGCTAATGCGCTTTTCGTCCTTTTTGTAATGGCCGCCCGTTCGCAGATATAGGTCTACAGCCGCGCTAAACGCGAGCTTTACTGCCTTGTCGGGCGCGCCGCCGTATACTAGATGACTGGAATTGTGATAATATTCCAGCACGTTTACATCGTTGGAGAAACAAAAGGTCACGTCAAATTTTAACTTATAGTCGTTTTGGTCGTCCCTGTCGCGGCCTTGGGTTTCGTGGCTTAGAAAATGCGGCTCGGTCAACGCCGTTTCGCCTGCAAGCTCCTGTATATAGTCGGTTATTCCGCTTTTGTAGAAAAAAACAAACTCGCCGCCGCTTTCCTCGTCCTTTAGCATAAGGGAAATGCCGCTGTTTACTATTGCCTGGCGTTTTAGCATGTCCTGGTACCATTCCAGCGGCGCGTTTATTTCCTTGAAAACGTCGCGGTCGGGTCGCCATTTTATTGTCGTTCCCGTGTTTTTGCCGCCGAATGGCTCTTTTTGCAAATCGCCTGCGATTTCGCCCTTTTCAAAGTGTAGCTTGTATTTCCAGCCCTCGCGGATAATTTCTGCGTCCATGTATTCGGAAGAATATTGCGTGCCGCAAAGCCCAAGCCCGTTAAGCCCTAGACTGTAGGCGTAGCTTGCGTCGTCCTCGTTGTTTGTGTACTTTCCGCCTGCGTAAAGCTCGCAGAAAACAAGCTCCCAGTTGTAGCGTTTTTCCTTTTGGTTGTAATCGACTGGAACGCCGCGCCCATAGTCCTTTACGGTAATGGAAAGGTCGGCGTGGCGCGTGATTTCTATTTTTTTGCCGTAGCCCTCGCGCGCTTCGTCTATCGAATTGGAAATAATTTCAAAAATGGCGTGCTGACAGCCCTCGATTCCGTCTGAGCCGAAGATGACGGCGGGGCGTTTTCTTACGCGGTCTGCGCCTTTTAGGGCTGTTATGCTTTCGTTTCCGTATTCCTTTTGTGTTTTGTTTTGCATTTTGCCGCGCCTTTCAAGGGGATTTTTTGTGGCAGAGCTTATTATAACAAAAAAATTGAATTGTTACGAAATTTTTTAACAATTATTTCTCGGGTAATGATATAATATAGGAAACGACCAAAAGAGGAGGCTTGAAATGGCTAAAAAGGCAGTCCAGTGGGAAAGCGAAATAAACGGCAAGGCGTATGCTTTTTCATATGAATTTGTAAAAAGGAAGCATGTGGTTACAGTAAACGATGTTCCTATTGCGGTGAAAATCGGCTTTTTGAGTGCTTTTCTCGGCATAGACGAGGAATTTATTTTTGACGGAATACATTCGCGGATTGTGTTTAAGCGCGGCGAGCCTGATATTTCGGTGGACGATGTGCTTATCCGTAGCGGCGAGCCGTATATAAGGCTGCCCAAGTGGTCGATGATTTTTATCGTGGCGTGCTTGATTATGGTGTTTTTGGGCGGAGCGTTGCCTGCGATGTTTGGAATGGGCGGCATGGTTATATGTGCGAATATTGCAAAAATGAATAGGTCGGTTGCGGAGCGCGTGACGCTGTGTGCTATTGTGACGATTGTGACGTGGGTATTTATGTTCGTTTTGGGCAGTGCAATCCATTCTATGCTAGCCTCGTAGAAACTTTTTCAAACTTTTTGACAAAAAGGGAAAAAAACTACTTGACAAGGTGGGCGAGCATAACTATAATAGCCTTTGTCGCTCCCGCAAGGCGAGTGGCACGTAGGAGCGAGAAAACGTAGTAAACATCACGG
>WRLD01000041.1 GCA_009777845.1 Defluviitaleaceae bacterium | reverse complement strand
TTATATACCGTTTTTCGGCTTGTTCCGTACCTTAGTGCCGTTTTTGTCGTTCCGTGGTTCTTTTGATATTTTATCATTCGCTCGCGGTGATATGCGTTTTGTGTTATCATATCCATGCTCGGTTCTCTCCTTTGGTGACTCTTGGATGTGTCAGAACTCCAGTTTATCACCTTTTGGGTTGAACCTTGCTTTTTTTGTTACCTATCTATTGTAGCTGAACACACGTTGCTAAAACTTTAGTTCGTTTCCCCTTTTGATTTTTAGAAGTTTTTGGTGTATACTACATAAAACGGAAAGCCCCCCCTTTCCCCTTGGAGGCGTTATCGCTATGCAGACGAAAAAAGAACATACCACGCTAAAAACCTCAACCACCCCAAAACATACAAAAAACAACTCCCCCGAACACGGAAAAGCGGCTTTGCCCCTTTCCTCTGATTGCCCTATGGTGGAAATGTCGCCCCAAGGTCTTAACAGTACCCTCTCCACCGAAAAAGCGGCTGAGCCGCTTTCAATGTCGGCGAACCGTCAGACCAAGCCCCACAACATCACAAGAACCACCACCCTCGCCAACGAAAAAACCATAGCCCAAACCATGCTCATAGCGCGCCTGAGCCACAGTATGCGTACCGCTATATCGTCTATTTTGGGCATATCGGAGGTCATGCTTCACGACAAGGCTTTGCCGTTGCACGCCCACGAGGCGTTTGAAAAAATATATACCTCGGGCAATATTCTGCTAGGTGCGGCTAACGATATTATTTCTCTGACAAAGGTGAAATACGGCGAGCTTCCGCTAAAAAATGCAAAATACGACACCGCCAAGCTGATTGGCGACATTACACAGCTTCATTTAATCCATTTGTTGAACAAAAACATAGAGTATAAGGTGGACATCAGCCCCAGTATTCCGCAGAAGCTAATCGGCGACGAGCTGCGAATCAAGCGCGTGCTGGACACCTTTCTTACCAACGCGTTTATATTCACGGAGCTAGGCACTATCGAAATAAAGGCGCAATGGGAACAATGCCCCTGCGAGCCGAAAAAAGGCGCGCTTGTTTTTACGCTAAGCTATACTGGAATACACAAAACCGCGGAAAATGACGAATTTGTGAAAATGCTGGGTGCGACAATAAACACAAATATAGTGCATGGCGAGGGTACGCGCGTGCGTATAAGCATACCGCAGGAATACGAAAGCGACTCACTGCTCGGCAAGTCAAAGGCTACTAATCTAGCGCGTTTTAAAAGTACAAGGAGTGTCACACAGCCAGTCAGAGAGCCTATGCCCTATGGGCGAGTTTTGGTGGTGGACGATGTATCGGGCTGTTTGTTTGTTATGCAGGGTATTTTGGGCTTTTATGAAATACAAACGGACACCGCGACCACTGGCTACGGCGCAATCGAAAAAATAATGGCAGGAAATGTATACGATATTATTTTTATGGACCATATTATGCCCGACCTGGACGGCGTACACGCCACCAAGGCTATACGCGAAATGGGCTACACGCGCCCGATTGTCGCGCTTACGGCTAACACGTTTTCGCAGGAGGAGGACTATATAAACCACGGCTTTGACGGCTATATTTCCAAGCCGCTAGACCCAAAAAAGCTGGACGAAATCCTACACCGCTTTGTGCAAAATGTTCAGCCGCAGGAAATTCTCGATACAGTAGCAACTAGAAAAAAGCCAAAGGTGCAAAAAACGGAGAAAACGGACACATATTCCGAAATAAAAAGCGAGCTTCGCCTTTCCTTTGTACGCAAGCACAAGCACGTATTCACCGAAATAACCGAAGCCCTAAGCAATGGCGAGCATCGCACGGCGCGCTGGCTTTTGGACGCAATAAAAAACGCGGCGGGCATGGTGGGCGAGCCTATTTTGGCAAATATTGCCGCCGATACCGACATGGCGATTGCACGCGGCGAAATTCCTGCACGCCTTTTGGAAATGCTTAACCGCGAGCTAACCACCGTGTTTGCAGGAATTGCACGAAAACCAGAGCCTAAAAAGCCGCTGACTATCGAGGAAACAAGCAAGCTGTTTGGCACATTACGCGAGCTGTTGTCAACGTATTCCGCCGAAGCCATACAGCTTACCGAACAGCTCCACGCATTGCCGAACAACGAAAAGCTAATTCACCATCTGGAAAATTTCGATTTTCCGCAAGCGTTAATTGCTCTGAACGAGCTAAATGCTGAATTGGAGGCGAGGAAATGGACGCAAAAAAGGTCATTCTCATAATAGACGACGACCCATTGATGCTAGGAGTGCTGGCAAAAATACTCTCGCCGTACTACAGCGTAAAGGCCGCCTCGTCGGGCGAGGCAGGGCTTCGTATTGCCGAAAAGTACAACATAGATTTGATACTTTTAGATGTCGTTATGAAGGACATTTCGGGCTACGAGGTTTTAGCCAAGCTAAAGGAAAACTCGCAGACTAAGGACATTCCCGTCATTTTTATAACGGGAAGGAACGCCACGGGCGACGAGGTGAACGCACTGGAAAGCGGCGCGGTGGACTACATTCGCAAGCCGTTTGTGCCAGAGGTCGTAATTTTGCGTACGCGGATTCACATGCAGCTGATTACGCAAACGCGCATAATCGAGCGGATTAGCCTAACGGACGGCCTTACAGGCGTAAGCAATCGCCGCTGTTTCGACCAACAGCTGGAACAGGAATGGAACCGTGCAAGCCGAAACCATTCGTCCCTCGGCTTGTTTATGCTCGACATCGACTATTTCAAGAAGCTAAACGACACCTACGGCCACGCCCACGGCGACCTCGCACTAAAAAGCATAGCAGACGTAATAGTACAAACTGTCAAGCGCGGCACGGACTTTGTGTATCGCTGGGGCGGCGAGGAATTTGCCGTTATTTTGCCCGAAACGCCCATAAAAGGCGCGTTGCTCGTAGCCGAAAAGGTACGCCTCAACATAGAAGGCTCCGTTTTGAAAATAGACAACAAGGAAATAAAAATGACCGCCAGCATAGGCGTAGGCGCGACCGTTCCCGAGCATGGCTCGTATCCGCATAAAGCGGAGGCGTTTTGCGAAAGAATAGACAAGGCGCTGTATCAGGCTAAGACTAATGGGCGTAATCGGATTGAGTTGGCGGATTGACATGCAAATCCTACTAACCATAGCCTATGACGGCACAAGCTACGCAGGCTGGCAACGCCAGACCAACGCCGTGACCGTACAGGAAAAAGTCGAGGCCGCGCTAGAAAAGCTGCTTGGTTCGCCCGTTACGCTGCGCGCCGCAAGCCGTACAGACGCTGGCGTTCACGCATTGGGACAGCGCGCGTCTTTTTTCGTGTCCCAAGATTTTAAAATACCGCCAGAAAAGCTGCCCCTTGTCCTCGCAGGGCTTTTGCCCTCCGACATTTCCGTTACTCGCGCCGAAATTGTCCCCGACAGCTTCCACCCACAATTTGACGCTAAACAAAAGACCTATTTGTATAAAATAATCACTGCGCCAAACCCGCTTATGGGCAGGTACGCCGTCCTTGTGCCGCATGAATTGGACTTGCTTGCTATGCAGGAAGCCGCAGGGCTATTTGTAGGCAAGCACGACTTCGCCGCCTTTTGTGCGGCAGGAAGCACTGCTAAAACTACTGTGCGTGAGATTTTTGGGTGTGAGGTTTTTTGCGAAATGTCGCTTGGGAATGTGCTTTCATATAACATAAAAGTCACTGGCAACGGGTTTTTATACAACATGGTACGCATTATCGCAGGCACTCTGCTTTATGTAGGCTTGGGAAAGCTCTCGTCCGCCGATATTCCGCAGATTATTTTGTCAAAGGAGCGTAAAAACGCAGGTAAAACCATGCCGCCGCAGGGGTTGGTGCTTTTGCGGGTGGATTTTTAATCGGAATTAGTATGATTACCAAAAACCCCTCTATTCCTATAAGTATACTCCACCGCAGAATACACACTTATCACCGTAGTCCCAATAACCAACCCAACGGCAACAGGCTCGAAGTAAAAAAACGTAAACGGCGGCGGAAGCAGGAAATAGATAACTAAAACCATTTGTGCAATGGTTTTTATTTTTGCGGAATTGCTTGCGGCGACGACGGTTTTTTGTTCGAGGGCAAGCTGACGTAGCCCCGAGATGTAAAACTCGCGGCTTATGAGGATAATCGTAGCCCACGCAGGCAGCTGCCCCGACGCGGTAAACGCGATAAACGCGGCGCAAACTAGCAGCTTGTCGGCTAGGGGGTCCATTAGCTTGCCGAAGTTGGTGACAAGCCCCATTTTGCGGGCGAGGTAGCCGTCCACGGCATCTGTTACGGCGGCCACGACAAATAAAATAAGCGCGAGCCACATGTTTGGGACAACGCTAAAAGGCTCTAAAATATACACCGCCAAAAACGCAGGAATAAGCGCGACACGCAGTAGCGTTATTTTATTTGGAAGGTTCACCGATAGACCCCCTTTCGTGATTTATGGAAATGGATTTTATTTCCTCCGTATAGCCTCAATAATCTCCCCAGAAACAGCCTCGCCGTCCTTACCCACCGTAGTAAAATCCATGTCCTTATACGTCCACAACGCCCTGCCGATACCATATTTTTCAAAAAGCGCGTTGGTGTCCTTGGTATAATTTATTCGCCCTTGCAGCCCTGCAAGCTCCAGCACGCCGTATTCGCCGCAGTACAGCTCCTTGTTGTGCCTCTTGGAAAACTCAATGGCGGGCGAAAGACATTGCTCTAAAAAATTGATGTCAAAAACGGTGTTTTCTTTCATGTGCGGGTACTGGCTGCCCTCGGCAAAAATTTGTTCAAGCTGTGCAAAGCCCTCTATTTTGCCAGGGTAGGGCTGGAAAATACCCGAGTCCTTCAACGCCGTCCAACGCGCGTTTTGGTGCGTAACAAACATAGGCTCGTAAAAATGGAAATTGTAAAGCACGTATTCAGTATTCCATATTTCCAAGGTTTCTAAGCCATGCACGGAGTTATAATTCGGGCCGCCAAGCAAAATATAGCGCGTGGGCGAAATAGCGAGAATGGCTTCGATTGCCTTACGCGCGACCTTGTTCCACGCATCGCCCTGCGCATCTACCACCTCGTTTAGCAGCTCAAAAATCAAGCTGTCGCCCTCGTTTTTGTAGCGGGCGGCTACGTCCTGCCATATATTTACAAATTTGTCCTGCGAAACGCCGTCACTAAATAGGATATTGTCCTCGGCATTGTTGCCGAAGGAGTAGCCAGGCGCTTTGTGCAAGTCCAAAACTAGGTTAAGCCCTGCATTTTTGCACCATTTTAGGCAGTTGTCCATAGCCTCGTAGCCCGTGCCGTTTTCCAGAACATGGTAATCAAAGGGCAGCCGTATATGGTCAAGCCCCCACGAAGCGATTTTTTTTACATCGGCCTCTGTGATAAATTCCAGAATATGCCTTTTTTCGTAGCTGCACTGGGAAATCCAGCCGCCCAAATTTATACCATTGCGGTATTTATCAAAAATAATGCCCAATTTTTAAACCTCCTATAAGGTATCCATTTCCTCCCGAATCCTCGACACATACTGTCTAACAGGCTCGGCACAATCACGCCCATACTCGCCGACAATCTTCACTATGGCAGTACCCACAATCGCGCCGTCAGACACGGAAGCCATATCACGCGCTTGCTCGGGCGTAGAAATGCCGAAGCCCACGGCGCAGGGAACGTCTGAAACACTACGCACGCGCTGAATAATTTCCGCCATGTTTGTGCGTATTTCGTCACGTACGCCCGTTACGCCAAGCGTAGAAACACAGTACAGGAAGCCCTGCGCTTCCTTGGCAATCATTTCTGTGCGTTCCTTAGACGTAGGCGCAACCAGCGCGATTTGCGCGATATTGTATTTGTGGCAAACCTCGGCAAGCTCGGCCTTTTCTTCGTAGGGAATATCGGGAACAATTACGCCGTCTATGCCGCAATCCGCGCAACGCTCCATAAAACGCTCCTTTCCGTACGCGAAAATAGAGTTGGCGTACGTAAGGAACACTATGGGCGCGGTGATTTTTTCGCGCAGGCGTTTTACCATATTCAGTAAATCGTCGGCGGTACAGCCCTTTTCCAAGGCGCGAACGCTGGCTTGTTGTATGACTATTCCGTCGGCGGCAGGGTCGGAAAAAGGTATGCCTATTTCAAATAAATCTACGCCCGCCTCCGCCAACGCAAAAATTAGCTTTTCCGTGGTTTCTATGTCGGGGTCGCCGCCCATTATAAAGGATATTAACGCTTTTTTATCGTTTTTAAACGCTTCTTTTATTCTATTCATGTATTTTTACCCCCATATACCTTGCAATCGCGGCTACGTCCTTATCGCCGCGCCCCGATAGGTTTATTACGATTATTTTGTCCTTGCTCATTGTGCCTGCGAGCTTACGCGCGTATGCCACGGCGTGCGCGCTTTCCACGGCAGGGATTATGCCCTCGGTACGCGAAAGATAATTGAACGCGTCCACCGCTTCGTCGTCCGTGATAGGAACATATTCCGCACGGTGTATGTCGAGCAAATGGGCGTGTTCCGGGCCTATGCCGGGGTAGTCTAGCCCTGCGGAAATGGAATACACAGGCGCGATTTGCCCATACACGTCTTGGCAGAAATAGGATTTCATGCCGTGCAAAATGCCTACCGTTCCGTTGGCAATCGTGGCGGCGTTTTTGGGCGTATCTACGCCATGCCCTGCCGCTTCACAGCCAATAAGCCGCACTTCCTTGTCGCCGATAAAGTCATAAAACGCGCCTATGGCGTTGCTTCCGCCGCCCACACAGGCGATTACCGCATCTGGCAAGCGGTTTTCCAACGCAAGCACCTGCTCCTTAATTTCCTCGCTTATTACCTTTTGGAAATTGCGAACCATTACTGGGAACGGGTGCGGGCCGACCACCGAGCCTACTATATAATGGGTATCGTCTAGGCGAGAAGCCCATTCGCGCAGGGTTTCGTTCACAGCGTCCTTTAGTGTCATTGTTCCGCTAGTCACAGGGTGAACCTTCGCGCCCAAAAGCTCCATGCGAAAGACATTTAACGCCTGGCGTTCCGTGTCCTCCTTGCCCATAAACACTTCACATTCAAGCCCCATTAGCGCGGCCGCCGTAGCCGAAGCCACGCCATGCTGTCCTGCGCCTGTTTCGGCTATTACGCGCGTCTTGCCCATTTTTTTGGCAAGCAGGGCTTGCCCTAGCACGTTGTTTATTTTGTGCGAGCCTGTATGATTCAAATCCTCGCGCTTTAAGTATATTTTCGCGCCGCCCAAGTCGCGCGTCATTTTTTCGGCATAATACAGCCGCGACGGCCGCCCTGCATAATCGTTCAACAGGTCGCGAAGCTCCGCCTTAAAGGCAGGCTCGCTTGTATAATGCAGGTACGCGCGCTCTAGCTCCTTTAGGCTGTTCATTACCGTTTCGGCTACGTATTGGCCGCCGTATTCGCCGAATTTGCCTGATGTCATGTTATTGCTCCTTTTCTGTGGGTTTTTATTAAAATCGCACGTTCATTATTATCCCAGTCTACACTAAAATCTAAAATAATGGCAAGATGTCGGAGCATAAAACAATATTGTCCGTCCATGTTAAGCGCGGCTAAATCCCAGTCCCAGTCATCAAACTTTATTTCGGCATAGACAAAGGTGTGACTAGCTTTTTTGCTTTCCTCTATTGCAGTAGTCCCTGTACTGGATAAAAATGGAGCTTCGGCTGACATGTCCGCCGTAATATGAACGCCATGAACGCCATCATTCAAAAGTGTATTAAATTGGGAAGCCGTGCCGCTTAATGCGTATTCTACATCTTGCAGATAAAAAAAGCTACGTCCGTCAATGTTGTATGCTTGAATTTCAAAGGGCTTGCCGTTTACTATAACCTTTGCAGTTACTGGCTTAATGGCTAAAGGCTCGGCTGTCGCTACGTCAAAAAACTTATCCATTGTTTGCACTTCCCAAATATCCCCAAACATTGAAAAATCCCCTGCACTCCACGCACGTATGTGAACCTCGTCATACAAATTTATCTCATGCAATTCCGACAAGTCAAGGTCATCAAATTTATTGTCAATTTCCAAGACCTCATGCGTATGACGAGCAAGAACAAGCCTAATGTATTGATTGTTAGCAAACGAACGACTAACCGCTTGCATTGCGGGCTTTCCTGCAATCGGCATGTAAAGGTACAATATGGAATTTTCAGACACCGTAATATTAGCAAGTCTAAAATCGCTAGGAAGCCCTGCAAGCAGGTGAATTGTGTCCAGTGCCGTAAAATCAAGGGCTTCCACCCTCGCCCTAACCGCTTCTTCCAACTGCTCCTCGTCCCTGCGTACCGCCATATGCAAATAGATAAATTCTTCGAGCGAGGAAAATTCCAAGCTGTAAACAGGTATCGAAGCAATGAGCCTTTGGGATTCGGGCTTTATATGCCATATGGTGCTTAATGCCATAATCAAGAAAAGCATAGCACATTTTGACAAAAATTGAACTTTCATGCTAGACCCCTTTCGTATCGCTTAACAGTTCTCTATCTAAGCGGACGACCTATTCTATCTATTGTAGCCTTTATCTCCCTTTCGCACCTTGCACACCATAGACTAGCTAAAGCGGTATCGGTTGCATTGCCCTTCATAATACAGACTGTATCAACAGCGTTACAATGCACAGCACCTAGCATGTGTGATATTTCATGCAAAACTATTACTCGGTGAAAGCTACCGTTATTCCCATGCAGTGTAGCTATCATATCTACGCCCGACTCATTGCCCGAGCCGCCTACTGACCGATGTACGCTGTCAAATCCGCAGAGCGCGTAATTAACAAATCTAAAGGTGTTAATATTGCGAGTGCTGTCAGACAAAACACCAAGAAGCCACCTTGCCGACCTATGATGAGAGGTTGCACAGCTCGAAACAGCTCCACATCTAGCATCACAAATAACATCAGCTCTTGTTGCGTGTACAGAACAGCCCTGTCTTATATTAAGAGCTGTGTCCATTCCGCTAAATTCCCGAATTAAATCTACCTTAAACGTATCCGAGAAAATGCGAGATACGTCATTCATAATTCCCTCTGCTTGGGATAGTGTACCTTGACCTCCCGCAGTGTTTGAAAGAATCCTGTACTCCATGTTTAAATATCTAGGTTTCTCACCCAGCACTAAACGCAGGACATACGTACAGTCCGCGGCATTTATAACCCCATCTCTGTTAGCGTCTGCCCTATTCATGCCAAAATAACCGACTATACCTTGATGCTTCGCTACATACCGTGCAAGAAGCCGTGCATCTTCGGCGGTTAATGTTCCGTTCCCTGTGATGTCACCAAGTAAGTATCTGCTGTTTGGCGAGCTTGAAAACGCACCGATTTCATTCTCATAAACAGGAAGCCCATACAGCTCTAGGACTTCATTATTTGCCAAAACCGCAAATTCTACTGTGTTATCAAAGGCGGAAAGGGTATCACGGATTGCTACATCAAAGCACGCAAGAGCAACTGGTAAAATTTGGTCTATTCCGTCGTTCACCATAAATCTAACAGTACCGATTACGCCCGTTTCATGTGATATGCTGTCAACTCTCATAATCGAGAACATTCTACGGTTGGTATAAATCCCACCCTCCCTTGACGATGTTGTGGTCGTAAATTCATTTAGACCGCCCTCGTCTGTAATCAAAACAGGCGTTAGCTTATCCTCGTCAAAAAGTACATCTGCGGTTAATGAGCCTATCCCTGGATTCAAATCTAGCGAAAGTGTTACATCTATAAGATTTTCCGAGCCAGACACTCGTGTAATTTTTTGTGAAACGCGAACGCCCTCTATCTCTAAAAAATTTTCACTATATAACTGATAATCACTAAGCATTGCCTGTGCCGATTTTACTACGTTAGCAAGCGAAAAGTACGTTTGCTGAGTAACCCAAAACTGGCTTGATAAAATGTCCTTGCCGTCTGTGCTTATAAGTGTTTCCCTCAAAAGCTCCTTTGCAGAATCAATCCGCCCTTGCAGACTAAGTAACGCCAAGGTTATTTCATTGTCGGCGTTAAAGGCTACTACATAGCTTGACGAGTATTCGTCGGGCGGTGTAGCGACATCACCGTAAGCTAGGGGGAAACACATTACCATTACCATGGTGTTGATTAGCACAAGACTGACTAGGGATTTTTTCATTAAAAATGTTCCTTTCTAATTCTATATTTCTGTCCACTAGCACTAGGTGTTTGCGGCAGGGTCATTTCAATCAAGCCCATGTCTAACGCGGGGCGTAAATAATTTTTGCGGAAGGTTGCACGGTGCTTTAATCCAAGGTGTTCCATTATTTCTCGTGCTGATAGCGTTTTTGTTCCGATAATGTCTAAAAGCTGTTTTACTTGGTCGCTTGCTTGGTCGCTTGCTTGGTCGTTTACTTGGTCGTTTACTTGGTCGTTTACTTGGTCGTTTACTTGGTCGGTGGTTGCGTGAGGTTGTTTCTCCATCATATCCCAAATAGCCTGCAACATAAACTCGACAAACTCCGTACAATCGTCCGCGTTATTCGAGTTCGTCAACGCGGAATAATACTCCTGCTGACGTTCAAAAACAATCGTTTCTACTGGCAGCCACGCAAATGCCTCTTTCCACTCACGCAAAATAAGCGTTTGCCATAGCCTGCCCATTCGTCCGTTGCCGTCGGGGAAAGGGTGAATAATTTCAAATTCATAATGGAACACACAGCTTTTTATAAGCGGGTGAACCTCTGCGTTTTTTGTCCAGACAAAAAGGTCTGCCATAAGCCCCGAAACATTGGCGGCGGGCGGCGCAATGTGTACGACCTCCTCGCCTCGCACTACGGCGATATTGCCGCGGCGGAAGCTGCCTGGCACTTTTACCAAATCCTTCATTAAAATACCATGCGCCGTAAGCAAATGCTCCATGTCGTACGGCGAAAGCTCCATTAGTCTATTGTACACTGCGAAAGCGTTTTGTGCTTCACAAATATCCTGCGGCGGCGCAAGTACGCGTTTTCCGTCAAAAAGTGCCGTAATTTGTTCAAATGACAGCGTATTGTTTTCAATCGCAAGTGACGAATGTATGGTACGCAAGCGGTTTAAGCGGCGTAGCTTGGGGTTTTCCAGCGCACCCTGTAGAATAAGCACGTCTATGCGAGCGGCTATAAGCGCGGCAAGGCTAAGGATTTTGTCAGTAATTGTATATTTAGGCTTGTACAGCACCACACAGCTCCTTAATCCGCTCGGGGCATTTTTTTCCGTCTACCTCTGCGCCGCTGCTTAAATCTACCGCAAACGGCTGTACCTGTTTAATAGCTTCGCTTATATTTTGTGTATTTAAACCGCCTGCGAGAAAAAACGGCTTTTCCAGCCCGCCGATATTGTTCCAGTCGAACGCCTCGCCTGTGCCGCCGTTTTTGTGGTCGAGCAGAAGATAATCGGCGGCGGTGCTTTCGTGCCTTTGGGCATCGCCCCTTTGACGTACGGAAACGGCTTTGATAATAGGCACGGCGGTTTCGGCCTTTAGGGCGCGTATATAGTCCTCGTCCTCGCCGCCATGTAGCTGAACCACGCTAATTATACCACGGCGAACGGCTTGCAGTACATTTTCTATAGGCTCGTTTACAAAAACGCCAACGGGGACAATCTCGTCACAAAGCGCGGCGCGAAGCTGCTTCGCCTGCTCCATGGTCACGTACCGCTTGCTCTGCTGCACAAAAACAAAGCCTATATAATCGGGCCTTGCGGCGTTTACCGCCTGTATGTCGGCGTTGCGGGTAAGCCCGCAGATTTTTATTTTCATTATGCCCCTCGCAGCCTGTTTATTTCCGCTATTTTGTCGGGGCTACGCATTATGCTTTCGCCTATAAGCGCGGCGTGCGCGTTTATTTCGCGTAGCCTTTGTATGTCGGCGCTTTCGCTTATTCCGCTTTCGGAAACAAAGATTATGTCGGGCGGAACAAGGCTTCTCAGGCGTTCGCTTAGTGAAAGGTCAACGGTAAAGGTCTTTAAATCGCGGTTGTTTACGCCGATTATTCTCGCGCCTGCGCCGAGCGCCATTTCTACCTCGTTTTCGTCATGCACCTCCACTAGGGCGGACAGCCCTATTTCGTGAGAAATTTCTACATATTCCGCCAACTCGCGCTTGTCTAAAATGGAACAAATTAGCAAAACCGCGCTCGCGCCAAGTATTTTTGCCTCGTAAATCATGCTGCTGTCCACGGTAAAATCCTTGCGTAATAGCGGAATTTCCACCACCTCGGCGATTTGGCGTAGGTACTCGTCACTGCCCATAAACCAGAACGGCTCAGTCAAAACAGATATAGCCGCCGCGCCCGCCGCTTGGTAGTCCTTGGCGATTTGTAAATATGGGAAATCATGGGCGATTATGCCCTTGGAGGGGGAGGCTTTTTTTATTTCGCAAATGAAAGAGATGTCGGGCTGGCGTAATGCCTGCTCGAATGGGAAGATGCTCGGCGGTGTGTGGGCTACGATAAAGTCAACGGCTCTTTGTAGCTCGTTGAGGGGGGTGCGGTTTCGTTCCTCTGCGACACGCTCCTTGGTGCGTTCTGCTATTTTGGTTAAAATGTTTTCCATATTATTCCCCCGAACGCCTAATAAACTCATCTAACTTCTCCTCCGCGCTCCCATTATCTATCACTTCATTAGCTACCCTCACCGCATCGCCTATTGCCTCATATTTACCAGTCACGTACATGGCGGCGGCGGCGTTTAGCACTGCCGCGTCACGCTTCGCGCCCTTTTGGCCGCCGAAAATGTCACGCAAAATCGCCGCGTTTTCTTTCGGGCCGCCGCCGCGCAGCTCGCCCTTGGTACAGCGCGTAAAGCCGAACTCCTCGGGCGTAATCGTGTAGGGCTTTACCCACCCATTGCGTACCTCGCACACATACGTGGGCGCGCTTAGCGAAATCTCGTCCAAGCCGTCCTCGCCGTGTACCACCATGGCGTTTTTTACGCCTAGGTTGCAAAGCACCTGCGCGAGCGGCTGTACATAATCGCGGTCGTATACGCCCATTAGCTCCATTTTCGCGCCTGCGGGGTTTGTGAGCGGCCCGAGAATATTAAACACGGTACGAATCGCCAGCTCTCGCCTAATCGGCGCGACATATTTCATGGCGATATGGTAATTTTGTGCAAAAAGGAAGCAAATGCCTATTTCGTTCAATAGCCGCGCGCTTTTTTCCGGCGGAATGTTAATATTTACGCCAAGGGCTTCCAGCACGTCCGCCGCGCCGCATTTGCTGGACGCGCTTCTGTTGCCGTGCTTGGCTACGGGAATACCTGCCGAGGCGGTAATAATTGCCGCCGCGGTGGAAATATTGAACGTATTGGAATTGTCGCCGCCTGTGCCGACTATTTCCAGCGCGTCTGTATCGTGCAATAACCGCACGCAATGCGCCCTCATTCCCGAAGCGGAGGCAGTAATTTCCGTAGTTGTTTCGCCCTTTAGGCTAAGCGCGGTAAGGTACGCGCTCATTTGTACAGGCGTGGCCTCGCCTGTCATTATTTGGTGCATTACGCCCTCTGCCATTTCGTATGATAGGTCTTGCTTCTTGGAAAGAGCTAGAATGGCTTCTCTAATCATGTTTTTATCCTCCAAAAAACCCCAAATTTATCCACAAGGGAATAGTAAACAGCAAAGCAATTATACACGAAACAAAGTAAAACACGCCATAAATACTCATGTCCCTATTACGCCACGGCCTGTCCTTGTCCTCGGCAATCGAACGGCTCATCACCGCCCACATATTCTGATACGCGAGGAAAAAGGCGTTGCCTGCAAGGATAAACATAGCCACCCACACAAGCGGCGATATGCCGTACGCTTCCTGTATATCTGGCAAAATAGGCACTAAAATGGCAATCGTGGGTATAAACATAGCCACATCGACCAAGCTCCATACAAACATCACGCACATGATAGCCATGACAAAAAGCCACGGATTGCCCGCAATCGGCGCGAGTGCAGGCACGACTATACCCGAAAGCCACGCAGAAATTCCAGTAGCGGCAAAAATAGAGCCAAGCCCAAGAGCCATAGCGATAAATACCACTAAATTCCAGTTTGCGGCGGCGTTGAAGTCCTTGGTTTCCAATACGCCAAAGAGAAAAAAGCACAGCATGGCGATAATACATATAACCGCGGTAGAAAGCCCGTGCATACCGCCAGTAAGCGAGGCCGCAAACACAAGCGACAGTATAATTGCGGTAATTATTTCGTGCCTGTGCATTTTGGTGACTGGCTGATTTTTTACTTTGTCGAACGCTTCCTTGGAAAGCTCCTGCTCTGGCTTGATAAAAACAAGCCCAAGCGCCACAAGCAAAATGGTGGAAATTGCCACAGGCAACAAAAGCGTTTGCAACCAGCTATTGAACGTAACAAGCCCCACCATGCCCGCGTTGTTGATTTGCCCTTGTATGAACGGCCCCCAAATTACGCCAGTGAGCCACCCCGAGCCTGGCACAAGCGCCATGGCAAAGGCGGTGAGGATAATAAGCGAGTTGCCCCGCGAGTTCTTTTTCATGTCGAACAGCTCACAGCACTGTACCGCAATCGGTACAATAATCGCCACTCGCACGGTAGTGGCAGGCGTAAGAATAGAAAGCACAACGCCGATAGGTACCCACGTAAAAATAAGCGAGGTGTACGTAGGTCTGCACAGCTTAATAATCGAAAGCGCAATCCGCTTTCCTAGCCCTGTTTTTTGCAGGGTATAGCCGAAAAAAAACGCAGGTATAAGCGTCCACAACGCCGTCTGTGTAAAGCCCGAAAACACAACAACAGGGTCTAGCCCAATAACCAAGCCAGTCAACGCCAGCACCAAGCCCCCTATGGCGTATGTAAGCCCAAAGGGCTTAAAAATCCAGATACATAACGCCGCAAGCATAGCCCCGAGCATGATTTGGCCGTTTTGCTCTAGGCCTTGAATCGGTTGGAAGGCGATGATTGTGCCTGCTAACAAAAACATTATTGTACTGCCTATACGTTTTATAGCCATTGTGTTTTAAGCTCCTTGTGTATGTTTTAACTTAATTATCGGTCGTTAATAAACGGTGATAGGACACGGATTTGGCGGATTTTCGCGGATTTGGCGGGTTTCAAAGGCATGGAACGCGGATTTTCGCGGATTTGACGGATTTTCGCGGATTCGTTCTCGCTTCTGCTGTGCCTCTCGCCCTCTGTGCCTCTGTGCGAACTACTGTGTGAAAAAAATCTTTTAACTTGAATAAGGAAGCTCTACACTTTACCTGCGTTCATTATTTATCAAAAAGATTTTTTCACACAGAGGCACAGAGGCACAGAGGGAGCGTGGCATAGCAGACAGTATCATGCGGAGTTAAATATTGCGTTGTCGTGGGGATTTAAATATTGCGTTATCGTGTGGATTTAAATATTGCGTTGTCATGGGGGGATTTGCAGGTTTTCGTAGGGGGCGGATTTATCCGCCCCGAGGCTACCACGCATTAAATTGACAGGACGTTATCCGTCCCAAATTGACGAACGTGCGTACCTCGGGACGGATAAATCCGTCCCCTACAAAACCGTTACCGTGTATTCCCCCACGAGCCAATCCGCAAAATCCGCGTAAATCCGTTAAATCCGTGTTCCATAAATCATTTGTTACACCACTGGATTAAGGGAATTTGCAGGTTTTCGTAGGGGGCGGATTTATCCGCCCCGAGGCTACTACGCATTAAATTGACAGGACGTTGTCCGTCCCGAATTGACGAACGTGTGTACCTCGGGACGGATAAATCCGTCCCCTACAAAACCTCAAGGGCGATTTTGGTCGGCGTGCGGTGTTGCCTGCTTGCCTCGCCCCTACACTAACCGATTATACCTCTTGATAGCGGTATAGTGAATAAAATTTATTCCGACATTTCAAACCCTTCCGTCAATTCGCGTAGCAGAGCATTTCGCAAAGCAGTGAGCGGTCGTATAGACGTAATCGGTTCAGTTAAATCAAGCGGCGAGGTTGGGCTAAAATAATCCCATCTCGCCCAAAAATCCCAATAATTCTTTTCAATTTCTTCTCTATCCTCATCGTCTAGCTCTAGTGCCCAAGGCTGGCTTATAATTGTATCCCACTGTATGCCGCCGTCAGTAAAATCCAAAAAAGATGCCAAAACCCAATCGTCATAATGACTGTACTCGAATACGAAAACCCTGTCTTTGTTATCATAATAAAATTCGCACGCCATAGAAACCGTATCCGCCCACACATAGCCGCCGTCAGTGTATACATACATCACATAGCCGCGGAACATAGCCCACGGTTCTACATCGTAAACCATTAAAATATCGGGGATTCCGTTTTTGTTGAAATCATAAAGGATAAAATCTGTTGGATATAAATAGAGTTCCGGTCGATACCCAGCAAGCTCCTGCATAGATAAGCCCTCTGTCGCCGCGAGAAGTTCATCGTCCCAGTCTGATGTAAATAACGTCAGCTTCGTGCTTAAAAATTCCTCCGCAACCATGCGTCCGTAGTCGCTTATATTCGGCTCATTTGTGTCAATAGAAACAGTGCCGTCAGGTTCATAGTCTACGGAAAACCCGAAAAACCTCGCTATATCCTGCAATGCAAAATAAATACCGCGTTCCGTGGTATATGTTGGATAGTCTGTAGCTAAATCATCTCTCCCTAGAGCTGTCCCAACAGTAGTTGTTGCGTAACCAAAATCATTTTCGTCTGCGTTAAAGGGTGTGTCGGTATACGCTACGCCCCTATTTATGTGAACATCTAACCACGAGCTGTCATAGTCAAAGCTAAATTGCACATGGGTATTGTTTAGCATTTCGGCAATAGAATCGAGCAAAAAATAATCACGCTCGTTAATGCGATAGCCGTCAAGAAAATGTATGTCGCTTTCATTGATAATAATTTTTGTGGTGGTTGCTTCGGTGGTTGTTTCGGTTGTTGCTTCGGTTGTTGTTTCGGTTGTTGCTTCGGTTGTTGCTTCGTTTGTTACTTCGTTTGTTACTTCGTTTGTTACTTCGTTTGTTACTTCATTTGTTACTTCGTTTGTTACTTCGTTCTGTTCATGTGCTTGGGTCGAGGTGGTTTCGGTTTGCCGTCCACACGCAGAAACAAGGAACAGACACATTATTATAATGCCTGCGAGTAGAAGCCTTGCGATACTGCCTATATGTTTTATAGCCATTGTGTTGTAAGCTCCTTGTGTGGGTTTTGACTTAATTATCGGTCGTTAATAAACGGTGATAGGACACGGATTTGGCGGATTTTCGCGGATTACGCGGATTTCAAAGGCATGGAACGCGGATTTACGCGGATTTGACGGATTTTCGCGGATTCGTTCTCGCTTCTGCTGTGACTCGTTCCCTCTGTGCCTCTGTGTCTCTGTGTGAAAATCTTTCAAACTAAAGAACGAGGCTTTACACTTTACCTAAGTTTTTTATTTATCAAAAAGATTTTTTCACACAGAGGCACAGAGGCACAGAGGGAGCGTGGCATAGCAGACAGTATCATGCGGATTTAAATATTGCGTTGTCATGGGGGATTTAAATATTGCGTTGCCATGGGGGGATTTGCAGTTTTTCGTAGGGGGCGGATTTATCCGCCCCGAGGCTACTACGCATTAAATTGATAGGACGTTATCCGTCCCGAATTGACGAACGTGCGTACCTCGGGACGGATAAATCCGTCCCCTACAACACCCCAAGGGCGATTTTGGTCGGCGTGCGGTGTTGTTTTCGTAGGGGGCGGATTTATCCGCCCCGAGGCTACCACGCATTAAATTGATAGGACGTTATCCGTCCCGAATTGACGAACGTGCGTACCTCGGGACGGATAAATCCGTCCCCTACAAAACCGTTACCGTATATTCCCCCACGAGCCAATCCGCAAAATCCGCGTAAATCCGTTAAATCCGTGTTCCATTACCCTTAATTCACATGGATAAAACATCTATCCCACTACCGTCAATTAACACGGAAAGAATCCGCGAAAATCCGCCAAATCCGCGAAAATCCGCGTTCCATGCCTTTAAAAAATCCGCGTTCCATTCCCCCTACAACCATTGTATTTTAAGCTCCTCCAAAGTCCTTAACGCCAACGGAAAATCAAACTGCTCAATCTGCTCCATCAGCTGCTCCAGTCCCACTATGCCGCGTATCTCCTCGGCGAACGCCGCACTGGCGGTATCGCCGCTTAACAGCAACGGCTCTAGCCTTTCCACCAAGGACGGCAACAGCTCCGCAAGGTCGGCTTCACGCAACGCAGGCACGGCTTCCACAAGCGGCGAAAATTCGTCAAGCACGGCTTCTAATTCTCGCCGTAACGTAGTCAGCAAATTATGCGGCAAAATGACCGTGCCTGTGGGCGCGGCTTCCTGTATAAAGCTCTCAATAGTGGCGGCGGTCTGGCGTAAATCGGCTTTGCCTAGCTGTGCGGCGTTGCTTTTCAGCGAATGGGCGAGCCTATGTGCCAGCGTAAAGTCGCAGGCTTCCATAGCGGCGGATAGCTCCTCGAATTTGTTCCTGTTGTTTCGCACAAAGGTGATTTTTAGCTTGTTGGTAAGCACGTCGTCCATAGGCTCTAGCGCGCTTTCGTTTGCTTGCGGCTTTAGGTATTTCAATAGCAGCGCCCACAGCTCCTGTGCGGTAAAGGGCTTGCTTAGGTAGCTGTGCATACCGTGCTTGCGGTAGTTCTTTATTTCGCTGGACATCACGTTGGCGGTAACTGCCACTATGGGCGAGGTTACGCCCATTTCTATTATGCGCGCGGCGGCATCTATGCCGTCCATCACTGGCATGAAGATGTCCATTAGTATTAGGTCGAACGGCTCCTCGCCGTTGTTCATGCGCGATTCTACTATGTCCACGGCTATTCTGCCGTTACGCGCGATTATGGCGTGTATGCCTACGTTGGCGAGGTGGTCGCACATTACCTGTAGGTTCATTTCGTTGTCGTCTACTACTAGCACCTCGGCCTTGAAGCTGGGCTTTTCACGCTTTATGAATTTTTCCTCTCTCGTAGGCTCGGCGTGGCTAACGGTATCGAAGGTAAGCTCGAAGCCAAAGCGGCTGCCCTTGCCAGGTGTGCTTTCCACTGTTAGCTTGCCCCCCATCATTTCTATTAGTCGCTTGGAAATAGACAGCCCTAGCCCTGTACCGCCGTGGTGGCGTGTGGTGCTTGTGTTGGCTTGCACAAAGGGTTCAAATACCCTGTCTATTTGCTCCGCCGTCATGCCTATGCCGCTATCGAATACCTCAAAATATATTACGGCTTTGCTCTCTGACGTGGAGCGGATAGCGGACGACAGCTTTATTGTGCCATGCTCGGTAAACTTGACGGCGTTGGACACTAGGTTAAGCAACACTTGATACAGCCGCAGGGAGTCGCCTATTAGCTTCTTGCCTGCTACCTGCTCCATGTACACGCGCAGGTCTAGGTCTTTTTCCTTTACGGAGGGCAAAAGCACAGACTGACAGCGCGACACTAGGTCTTGCAGGTTGAACGGAGAAAGGTCTAGCTCCATTTTGCCCGATTCTATCTTGGAAATATCTAGTATGTCGTTGATAATCATAATAAGCCACTGCGTACCGCCCACTATTTTGTCCAGATAGTCGCAAATCTGCGGCGGAATGTCCTTGCACTGGCGCGCAAGCTCCGCAAAGCCTAGTATGCTGTTCATAGGCGTTCTTATTTCGTGGCTCATTACTGCCAAAAATTCAGACTTGGCGCGGTTTGCGTGGGTCGCCTCCTCGGCTAGGTGCTTTTCTGTGATGTCTATTACGTAGCCGTCTATTATGTCGGGATTGCCGTCATAGTCGTGGCTGAATACGCTCGCGCGCTCCCATACCCATTTGATTGAGCCGTCTGGCATAAGCAGACGGAACACATTATCGTACACAAGCCCATGCGGCAGTGTCGCGGCGGCCTTTTCCTCTGTTTGTGCCAAATCGTCGGGGTGGATTAGCTTTTGGAACAGGTTATCGCCGTCTGCAAATTCCTCGGGGTTGTGTCCTATGAGGTCGAAGCTGCCTTGGCTTACGTACAGCATGGTGTAATATGGGAAGTTGTACTGGCATTGGTAAATCATGCCTGGTACGTTGTTGATAATATTTTCTATTTTGGCTATGCTCTTACGCTGTTGTTCCTCGGTGTAAATAAGGTCGAACATAAGCTCGTTACGCATCATTGCACTGGATACCATGGAGCTTATGGAGCGTAGGGTAAGCTCCTCTACAGACGAAAACTCGCGCTCGTTTTGGCAGTCGTACACGGCAATAGTACCCCAAAACTTCTGATTAACAAAAATAGGCACAATAAGCACGGATTTAACGCCGCTAAACTGCGTTTGCGCTTCCTTGCTCATGTCGCGTACTAGCTTGTTTATGCTCGTTCCTGTTTCCATAACCTCGGCTACGCCTGGGAAATACTGGTCGTAGCTGTACCGCTCGGGGTTGGTTATATTCACCTTGCCGTCGGTAGATATTTCCGTGTACGGGTAGGCGTGCAGCTTGCCGTCAAAGAACTCGTTACGCCATATATTCAACACGTCTACTCTCATTGTGTCTAAAACTATTCGCAGGCTCTTTATAAAATCCTCCTTGAACGAATAGACATCAAAGTTGAGCAGCATTTCAGATGCCTTGGCTCTAGCGTTCATTAGCTTGCCGCGGTATTCTATTTCCTTCATCATTTTGCGTTCCTCGCGCAGGTCGCGCGTATAGCCAGCTACCACGTACTCGTCATTGTACAGCACGCGCGTGAGCGTAATATCGGCGAAAAACAGCTCGCCTGTGCTTGGCATTACGTGTAACCATTCAAAGCGGCAATAGCCCTCGTCAAAGGCTTTTTTTACGCACTCCATAGCCTTTACCGCGGAAAGCGTGCCGCAGGGCTGTACCTTGGGCGAGCAGTCGTGTACAAAGCGGTCTGCGTACTCCTGCTTGCTGCTAAAGCCGTATAGCCTAAACGCCGCCTCGTTGCAGTCTATGGTGACTAGGTCTTTGTTCCAGATTTGGGTGCAAATGGGGCAGGAATCGAGCATTATCATGGCCTGGTTATAGGATTGGATAATGTCACTTGCCTGCTTGGTAATAACCATGTCCTTTTGCCTATTTTTGAGATACAGCACTACAAGGAAAACAACGCACGCGGTAAGCAGCACGGAAATAACAATGGTGATAACAAGCCATTCACGCCTTGCGGCTGTTTGCGCCTCCGCTATTTTTGTTCTATAGTCGAAGCTCCTAGTAGTCCAGTAGGAAACATGCTGGTCTGTGTTGATTTGTGTCAATGCCTTCTCGAAAATAGAGGTCAGTATTTCCTGGTCTTTATTGAAGCCTATGAGCGTTTGTATGGGCTGCTTAAAGGTGATATTTGCCCTAATTCCAATGACCTCTAAATAATGAGTGGTATACAAAATTCTGCGTTCGGTACTCATTACTAGGTCTACCTCGCCGCGTAAAAGGGCATCTGTGGCAGAATCTAGGAAGTCGTATTCGGTGATATGCCCATGGTTGGGAAACCATTGCTTAAATACCTCGGAAAAGAACGTGCCGCGAGCCAAGCCTACACGCATATTGTATATTTCGCCTATGTGTATGTTTCGGAAATCGCTACGTGAAATGAGGGTATAGTAGTCCTCGTTAATAGAATAATTCGGCCAAATGAAAAGCCGCTCGCGCTCGGGCGTGCGTACCACGTCTGGGACAAGGGCTATTTCGCCGTTTTCCAGTAGGGGCGCAATATCGGGCCATGTGGCTGTTGATTCGTTATTTACATAAAAGTCTAGCCCTGTAAGCTGTGCAATTTCGCCAAGCACATCAAAAAATATGCCCTGCCACTGGCTTTCGTGGGTATTGTAAAAGGACAGCGGATAGTTTGCGGCGGTAGCCCCTATGGCAATGGGCGTAGGATTTTGTGCATAGCGCGTGATGTAATACAGCTCCTGCGGCGTAAGGCTGTTACGCAAAATATGTCTGTTGTAGCTGAGAGTGCCTTGGCTGTGCAGGTTGCTTATATGCTCGTCTGCGCCGTTGCGTAGTGCCTTGCTTACCACGGAAATAATGGGGGCTAGCTCTTCCTTTGCCGTAGCCATGGACATGGGGTTAAATAACAGCGGATAGTAATTCTGTACGACTATGCCCTGCTTGCCGTAAAAAACGGATTCCGTGGAGCTAGTGAGAATAATTGCGTCCGCTTCGCCGTCGTAGAGGGCTTGCAGTGCGTCTGCGACATTCACGAAGCGTACAGGAGTGAACGAGCCAGCGGGGCGCGTTTGGGTAACGAGGCTTTCGCCCGGGGTGTTTTCTATGAATGCGTAGCGAGGAGTGGTCGTTGGCGTTGCTTCTTCGAGTGTCACCATGATAAAGCTGCGGTTTACTAGCGTATCGCTCATATAGAGTAATTTTTCGCGTTCTGGAGTTTGCATAATATTGCCCGAAAAGTCGAACGTGCCGTCTATGAGAAAGGTTTCCATAGAGCCGTCCGCCAGCGCAGGAACAAACGGTATGTCAAAAAACTCGCTCAGCCAGCCGCAAAAAAGCGCGGCAAAGCCGTCAAGCCGATTGTCGGACGTGGTAAACAGCTCCGTAGAGGGAATCATTCCGTAAGTAAAATGGTCGTATTTTTCGCGCAGGGCGTTTATGGCGGTTATTTCGGAGGGGGGGATGTCGGGGGGGGGTAGGGAGGAGGTGTGGG
>WRLD01000040.1 GCA_009777845.1 Defluviitaleaceae bacterium | reverse complement strand
TTATATACCGTTTTTCGGCTTGTTCCGTACCTTAGTGCCGTTTTTGTCGTTCCGTGGTTCTTTTGATATTTTATCATTCGCTCGCGGTGATATGCGTTTTGTGTTATCATATCCATGCTCGGTTCTCTCCTTTGGTGACTCTTGGATGTGTCAGAACTCCAGTTTATCACCTTTTGGGTTGAACCTTGCTTTTTTTGTTACCTATCTATTGTAGCTGAACAAAATTAAATCTTAATATGTATCTTTTTTGTTAAGAAGTAGGTAATAAGCATAAAAACAAACAAGGCGACTTTTCAAAAGAATATTGAAAAATCGCCTTTTCCTTTTATATACAAAAACCCCGTATAGAGTATGTGTTTCAATTTACAATCAATGAATATAAAAGTTTACAAATTTAATATTTGAAATACCCTTGACATCATAAGAATAATAATTTTTGGGATTTTCCAAAAATTATTGCCCTGTTGTTTAAGATAATGCGAGGGGTCATAAAAATGAACAAATACAACATATCAAAAAGATTGGCGTGGGTACTGGTGTTTACTTTACTTATGGGGATAGAGGTCATCGGAAGCACAGCATTAGACGACATGCCATATATAGCGTACTTAGAGTATAATGCGGAATTAACCTTATTAGATTTCAAAGCAGTAAATATTCTGGCAGATACAGCAACGGTAGGAGTAGAAAACAGAACAATAGGCGAAGCAATAGCAGTAGCCATGATTCCGCCAATAAACGGCGTAATAAATGTTACAATGTTCCCGGGCGAGCTAAACGACAGCGATGAATACTGGCTAGTAATAATAGCAAACGGAGTAACCGTGGTAGAAGGACGAATATATGTACCACCTGCATACACAGCCCCTGTAAGGGTTGATTTTGTCGTGGAAGATGATGTACAGCTAATCAGCGGTGAGCTTGTTCAAATAATCCCACACAACAGTGAAGCGGTCGCACCAGTAGTCTATCGCAAGGGTTGGGTTTTTGACGAATGGGACATGGAGTTGGAAAATGTAACCTATGATATTATTGTGTTTCCGATTTGGCTACGGCTCGGAAATGTGTCTATGGGCGGCAGGGGCAACGTGACCTCCGCAGATGTGGTCTGGTTAGCGCGGCATATCGCAGGTCATGCAGGCTTTGGAGAGGTAGACGAACGCGTCGCAGACATAAACGGAGATGGGCTTGTAGATTCAAGCGATATTACAGCGTTGTTGCGGTGGTTGGTGGGGTATGATTTGTATGAATTGAGAGCTTGACGGCAGTTATTTGTAGGGGGCGGATTTATCCGCCCCGAGGTTACCACGCATTAAATTGATATGACGTTATCCGTCCCGAATTGACGAACGTACAAGGGTCGGGGCGGACAAGTCCGCCCCCTACAAATAACCGTCATGCCAAATACACGAATGGTAAAACACCACGGCAAACGCACGAACGACGAAATTTGCGGATTTTATGTAGGGGACGGGTTTACCCGTCCCGAGGTTACCACGTACCAAATTGATATGACGTTACCCGTCCCGAGGTATACACGGCAAACGCACAAAGCCGAAATATGTAAATCAAACACGGATTTAACGGATTCACGCAGATTTACGCGGATTTTATCGCACTTGTCGGATTTTCGTGGATTTTACAACGAGCCAATCCGCGTAATCCGTGAAAATCCGTTAAATCCGCGTGAAGCCCTTGAATCCCTTAAATCCACGTAAATCCGCGTTCCATCACCCCCTAAATCCGACCCCACGGTGAAAAAATGACCCAAAAAAAACCCCTACCCCACTACCTCGGGCTACTCGGCACTGTTAGCTTCCTTTCATACGCTGCCGCGGTTATATTTGCTCCGCTTGCCTACCCCGATTATGACTGGAAACGCCAAGCGGTCAGCGATTTAAGTACGCAAAACGCGCCCTCGCTTGCGCTTTGGAATCAGCTGTCTAGTCTGTATGGCGTATGCGGCATTGCTTGCGTTACGGCGGTATGTATCGCCGTGCAGGGCAAGCTGACCAAAGCCCTACGGCTTGGCATTTACATGTTTGCGGCTATGTGGTGGGTGTCCGTCGTGGGCTTTGCCGCGTTTCCGCTTTCTGGAAGCGAAATGCACGAGCCAACGATGCAAGACATAATGCACATCGCTGTGACGGCGGCGGTTGTTTTGCTTTCTATCGCGGCGCTTGTCCTAATCATGCTCGGCGGTTATCGAAAACTGCGCTTTGTTTCGCTCGCAATATGTGCTACAATAGCGTTGAGCCTTATGCTTGTGGGCGCAATCGGAACAGGCGTAGCTCCGCCCGAGTATTTTGGCGTGTTCCAAAGGCTTAGTAATTTGATTTCCGTAAATGGCTTTACCGCGGTACTGGGAATTTATTTGTTTAGGGGGAAGCTGGAATGATAAAAGCAGTTATTGTGTCGGTTTGTGTATTTATTTGTAGCGGCTTGGGAATACAAGATAATTTACATCAATACGAAGCATTGCCTGCCGTTGTTTCAAATGACGTGCTTCGCGATTCATTTACGCCTAATCTCGATAATTTAAGCGAGCTTTTTCTTATGACGAAAAATGATGTTTTGGCGTGGTTGGGGGCTAATTATGAAATTGTACCCACAGGGGCGGAGGGTTTGTATAGGGGTTATTTCTATGAGGAATATGGCATAACCATTGCGTTTGGATATGAATTTTATCGTCCAGACGTAAATTTTACCCCAAAAGACTGGCAACTTGTGTATGTAGATAAGGTTATGTTTATAATTTGTGACGAATCCCCCGACATATTAGGAGCAAAACTGGGAATGACCTTTGCGGAAATATTGAATTATTTACCAGATAGCGAAATACGCCGTTTTCCCCCTATTATTCCTCCTATTGAACCAGAGATGCCCATTTATTCTTTATATTTCAATTATGGGGAAGCTCGTGTTGTATTCGATGCCGTGCCATTTTTGCATGGTGTTGAAGAAACCGTTGAAATAAGAATGGACGTAGACAAGTCCGTACGCCTATCCATAGACCGCATTTTTGAAACTATGCCACATACCTCAAATTCACCCTAATCTGCCCCACCTCGATACTCGCTTCCGTACCCATGCCTAGCGAGATTTCCTTGGAAATATCACATTCTACAAAATCCTTAAAAAACCGCACATTGGGGTTTTTTAGCTTTACTTGAAGCCGCGGCAAATGGGACGGCGCGGTGGGCGACGGCATGAAAATAATGTCGGATAGGGCGGTGTTGGTTGCCGTGCGGTGTTGAGGGCGGCTTGCTGTCTGCTCGCTTGGCGTGCTGTGTTGGGGACGGCTTGCTGTCTGCTCGCTCGCTTCCAACAGCCGTGAGAGCGTTACGCGCTTTCCGTACTCTATTAAATTGTGACAGCTAGTAACCTTTTCCGCAGGCAAATATATTTCTAACTGCCCTGTAAACACGCGCTTTTTGCCGCTCGCCCTAAAAAACACACCTGCCAACAAAACCGCTCCGCCCAAGCCCAAGCCCACCGCGCCCATTACATAATCGGGCTTTTTTGTTATTTCTGTTTCTTTGTAGGGGGCTGTGGCTTCGGAAGCGTGTTCGGGCGTGCTTTCGGCTTCTTGCATGGAAGCGGACAGGGGAGTGTCAACTTCTTGCGTGGAAGCAGACAGGAACGTGTCAGTTGCTTGCATGAAATCAGTCGGGAGCGTGTCAAGCTCTTGCATGGAAGTGGTCGAGGACGTGTCAAGCCCTTGCATAGAATCAGTCAAGGACGTGTCAACTCCTTGCATGGAATCAGTCGAGGACGTGTCAAGCTCTTGCATGGGGTCAGGTTCCTGCATATCCACGATTTCAGGCACTGCCACCATCTCATAAAAAAACGCGTCAATTATCTCTGGTATACCGTCCGCACTAACCGCTTCAAAAAAAAGCCCTCGTGTAGCCTGCGATATGTCCGCCAAATACTCTGTAGCCAAATTTCCGTCAAAGTTTAAGCCTATTGTGTGGATTGGTACGTTCAATTCTTTCGCGGTATAAATCGCCGTTGCCACGTCCGCTTGCGCGGCTTCGTTGGTACGGCTACCGCTTGGGTTTACGTTCATATTGCCGTCCGTCAAAAAAATAATTATGCCTTGTCGGATATTGTCCGCTTCCGCTTCGTCCGTTTCCGCTTCGCTTTCTCCGTCCGTTTCGCTTTCTTCGCCCGCTCCATTCCCAAAAGCCCCCCCCAACATACCCACAGCCTCCACAAGCCCCAAGCCGTGGTCTGTCCAAGAAGCAAGCGCCTGTTCGTTAATAAACTTCCCAAACATTTCCATTTCGCCTATGGTATGTAATTCCAACTGATTTTCGACACTGCCAGCGTATGCCACGAGAGCTACACGGTCACGCTCGGGCGTGAGTTTTTCGACAAAAAGATTCATCGCGCCGCGAGCCACGCCGTCTGGGTCTGCCGTCCGCATAGAACGGCTCACATCTAGCACCAAAACCGCATCTATGGGTACTAATTCCCTAGCCGCTACCTCACTAGCCGCCACGTCACTAGTTGCCACTCCACCAGCCGCCAAATTATTACAAAAAAACACCAAAACAACCACAAAAAGCAATTTCTTCAAAAAAATCACGCCCTCGCTACATACACCGCCCTCTCGCTTTTTGGCGTGAGTGGCTTATCGCTGTACCCGTCCTGCGTTTCCACCGAAGCAAAGCCCGCTTCGGCAAGCATTTTGCACACGTCCTGCGGCGCGTACGCCCTCTGACGGTGAATTTCCATAAAAGGCTCGCGGCTTCCGTGAAACACAACTTGGTACTCGTTTATTTTCGTGTCCGACTCATACTTATTTTGCCATTCGTAAAGCTCGCCGTTTTCGCCGTCGCCCTCAAATATGAAATTGCTATACAGCTCCTTAAATTTATATTCCGTATTCATGTCAAAAATGAAAATTCCGCCAGAATTTAAAAAAAGGCGTACTCGCCCAAAAATTTCCGACAGCTCGCGTTCCTCCAAAATATAGCTCATGCCGTCACATACGCAAATCGCCGCGTCCACTGTGCCGTATAGGTTTAATTCTCGCATATCCTGCGACAAAAATAAAATACTCGCGCCGTGTTCGCACGCCTTGCGGCTCGCTTCCGCAAGCATATCCTCGGAAATATCCACGCCAAGCATGTCATAGCCCATTTTCGCCATACGCAGGGTAATATTTCCAGTACCGCACGCGAGGTCTAGCACGATTATATTTTTCTTTTCCCTGCCGCCGTACACTTCCTCCAAGCGCATATTTATGTACGCAGCCCAATCGTCATAGGGTGCGTTAGTCATAAGCGCGTCATATACACTGGCAAAGCCCCTGTACGCCTCACTCATTTTCTCTGTCCGCTTTCATTTTGCGGCGTGCAAGAATACCGCCAATCCGCCCGCTTTCCTTGGCTGTAAGGCTTTTCCAGCCGTTAGTCGTTACCTTTTCCAAAAGCCCAAGCTCCTCGGCGATTTCCATCTTTAGTTCCTCATGCTCTTTCATACGAATCACCTCGTACTTTTTTGGCTCGCCTTCGGCGATTTTTCATGTGCGAATTTGCACTACCTTTATTATTGCTAACCAGTGACGATTTTATTCCAACTCGCAAGGTTTTTTGTAGGGGAGGGGCAAGCAGACAGTAAGGCGTTGTTATCGTAGGGGACGGATTTATCCGTCCCGAGGTTACCTCGCTCTGCGTTAATGGACGTTACCTGCCCCGAATTATAGAACGTGCATACCTCGGGACGGATAAATCCGTCCCCTACAAAAAACCGTCATTATAACAATCCTTTCAACGCCGCCATCTCCTCCTCCGAAAGCGTCACGCCCTTGCCCATTTTTTCATGCTCTGGCGACCAGTCGCGTATATCGTACTTAGGCTCGCGGTCGTTCCAGCTTACGAGATTCAGCTCCTTCGTCCAGCCCTTGGCACTTTCTGACAAAACGCCTATATGTTTTTTTATTTCGTATTTTATTTCTGCCATTCTAGCTCCTCCTAGTATATGAAAAAAAATCCCGCGCTTTATACAGCGCGGGTCACTTTTTTAGACCTTAAACAGCGAGTGCAGACCTTAGCCCTACGCACTGTGCCGTTTTTTTCTTGCACTTGGACTTTTTTGATATTCGCGCGCCACATTTTGTTAGCGCGGCGGGATACTTGGCTACGCGTAATGCTTATTCTATGCCCCGTCTGAATACCTTTTTCGCAAACCTCACATTTTGCCATGACATTTCCTCCTTGCTCGGCGATTTTCCATGTACAGCCGTGTAATCATGTACAGCCACAAATCAACTTTGATATTATAGGCATAACACACGCCTATGTCAAACTTTATTTACCCACGGCAATTTGATTTAAGCCAACAATTACCAATTCGCAAAATTTGCGGTGGTTTTTGTAGGGGACGGATTTATCCGTCCCGAGGTACGCACGTTCGTCAATTCGGGGCGGGCAACGTCCATTAACGCACAGCGAGGCAACCTCGGGACGGATAAATCCGTCCCCTACGAAAACCTCGCGAAATGGTAATTATTGACCCAAATCAAATCGCCGTGCCTTATTTGTGTTTTTCACCGCGTTATTTTCCAACGGTTAGCCGCGGCTTGCAATTCGTCCTTGCATATCTTCAGCGTAGCGCGGAAGCGTATTTGCGCGTCCGAAAACGCCTTTTCGCTATGCGATATTGCCGCGTCCTCTAGCCTTACTAGGGTTTCCAAAACCGCGGTAAAGCCGAGCTTGATAAAAATCGCCCGTATTTCAAAGCACTCTTTCATAAATTCTTCGCTGTCCTCTTTGCTGTTTATTACAAATGCAGGAGTATAATTTGTTAAATCGCGCTTGTAGTCGTAACGAAAATCTGTAAGCGCGTCAAAATATTCCTGCTTGTCATAATAAAACCGCTCGATTACACCTGTATCAAAATTTCCGCTTGCGATGAGCTTTTCCAAATTGTAGGTTATGCCCTTCATTAACTTACCACTCCAAGTCTAAATCAGAACTGCCTTTATTTCCTCGGGCAAGCTATCCCTATCATAATGCACGCTCACCGTAAAGCTCACCGCTTCCGCCGCCGTAAGCGAATCCAGACGGCTTTTAAATTTCACCAGCGACTCGGCATTGACCGCATCACTAGCCAAAATGTTGTTTAGACCGTCTACATAAATATGTTTTATGTCACTGTTTTGTGACAAAATTCCCAAAATGAAGCCTGTTAGCTCGCGATAATTTGCCAGCTCGCCCTTGCCCGCTTCCACAAAGCGTATGTCGCGATGCAGGTCGAATATGTGACGCTTGTCGTCGTCGATGTACACCAAATTGCCGTCTGTTACCTTTGCGTTTTCATTGGCCATTTGAATCAGCTTACGGGTCTTTCCCTCACCCTTCATTCCTGCCAAAAATTGTACCAATAGAACCGCCTCCTCATTCTATACTTGTATTCTCACTCCCATTATAGCATAATATTTGTTAAAGCAAACCCAAATTTTTTTACATTGCAAACAACTATACTTTTTTCGGAGTGAACAAGTGTGTATTTAAAAAAAATTGAGCTTACAGGCTTCAAATCCTTTGCGGAACGTACTACCCTAGAGCTTGCGCCAGGGCTTAACGCCGTGGTAGGCCCCAACGGCAGCGGAAAGTCGAATATAGCGGACGCGTTGCGTTGGGTTTTGGGCGAACAAAGCGCGAAACAGCTACGCGGCGGAAAAATGGAGGACATCATTTTTGCGGGAACGGAGCATAGGAAGCCCGTGGGCTACGCCGAAATTTCTATGCGGCTGGACAATAGCGACAGTATGCTGCCGCTGGAATTTAAAGAAATTCTCGTAGCGCGGCGCGTTTACCGTTCGGGCGAGAGCGAATATTCGATTAACGGCGAAACGTGTCGGCTAAAGGATATTCAAATGCTTTTTATGGATACTGGCGTGGGGCGTGACGGCTATTCCATTATCGGGCAGGGGCGAATCGACGAGATTCTGAGCCTGCGTTCCGAGGACAGGCGGCATGTTTTTGAGGAAGCCGCGGGAATAAGCAAGTTTAAAACGCGGCGCGGCGAGGCTTTTTCTAAGCTAGAGCGGGAAAAACAGAACCGCGAGCGAGTAGACGATATTATCGCGGAACTGGAAGAACAGCTAGAACCGCTCGCCGCGCAGTCAGAGCAAGCCCGCCGTTTTCTCACCCTGCGTGACGAATACAAAATCATTCACGTAAATATTTTTTTGCAGGACATAAAAAAAATAGACGAGGATTTGAAAAAAACAGCGGAATCACTTGTTACTATTATTGCACAATCCGAGGAAAATAACCGTTTGCTACTGGAAGCGCGTGACGCTAACGAAAAGCTAAAGGCGCGCGCCGCACTTTCGGATTCAAATTATCGCCGCGCCTCGGAGCTAATTTTGGAAACAACCTCGGAGGCCGACCAACACCAAGGCGAAATAAGACTGTCCGAAAGCCGCATAGAACAGCTAGAAGCAAATAATTCCCAGCTACAGAACGAATGGCAACGACACGAAGCCGCCATAACGGAAAAAACAAACGAACACGCCCGCGAGGCACAAATAGTCTTGACCGCTACGGAACAATTAGAGAGCCTTACGGCACAGCTACAGGCGGAAACGCAGGAAGAAATCGAGGCGTTTAACCAAGCCGTAATGAACGCCATGAACACCGTCACAGACAGCCGCGCCGCACTGCTCGAAACAGAAAACGCCTATCACCGCCTAGAGGACGACAAGGAAAAGCTACTAATCGAAACGGAAAACACCGAGGAAAAGCTAGCCAACCTAACCGCCGCCCACACCAGCGAGGACACGGCGTTATCGTTATGCGAAAAGGAACTCGCCGCCGCACAAAAAAGCCAAGGCGAATACGAGGAAATTTACGCACAGCTACGCAGTGAAAACGAGGAAACGCAAGAACGCATACGCGAAATAAGCGAAAATTTGACCGCAAGCAGGGGGCAGTACCGCGCTATTTCTGCACTGGAATCGCAACGCGAGGGCTACCACAGGAGCGTAAAGGCGGTTTTGGACAAAAAGAGCAGTGACGTAAATTTTGGCGGAATATGCGGCGCGGTGGGCGAGCTAATAAGCGTACAGAGCGGCTTTGAAACGGCTATCGAAATCGCGCTTGGCGGCTCGGCACAGAACATCATTGTACAAACCGAAAATGATGCAAAAATAGCCATCGAATTTTTGAAAAGCACAAAAAACGGACGAGCCACATTTTTGCCGCTTTCCGCCAGCGGCAGGAGCGGCGTAAAAAAAATACCAAGCGAGGTGCAGAACGAAACTGGCTTTATCGGGCTTGCTTGCGATTTAGTTACGTCCGACTACATGTCAGTTATGGAACAGCTTCTGGGCGATATTCTCATCATAGACAGCTTGGAAAACGCGCTAAAAATTCACAAAAAATACAAATATTCGTACAAGCTAGTGACAAAAAGCGGCGAACGCCTAAGCCCCAGCGGAGCGATTACGGGCGGTAGCATGTCGCGCCAAACGGCGGGCATTGTCGGGCGTGCGGCACAGCTAGAGAAACTAAAAGCAGAGGTAGACGCGCTACAAAAAGAATTGGACGTATTGACGGTAAAGCAGGTCAAGCTAAATGAAAAACGCACAACCGCCCGTGATGCGCTTGCACTTGTACGCGAAAAAATAAACTCGCTTAAAATAGAACAGCAGAGCTTGCAAAAAAGACTAATCGACACCGAGGAATCCATTGAGCTTCTCAGGAAATTGAACCTAGACCAAGCCGAGGAAAACGAAAAGCTAATGGAACAGCTCGCCGCCACCAACGCCGCAATCCGTGAAGCAAAGGCCGTTCTTTCGCAGAGTGAAGGGCTATATGAAGCCGCCTGCGCCGATTTGGAAAATTACCAAAAGGAAATAGAACAAAGCCGCCAGGAATACACCGAGCTGCGCGTGGAAATCAACCAACGACAAAACACAATCACCCACGCCGCCCAAAACATAGAACGCCTGCAAAACGAAATGACCGCCCTACGCAAGGAACAAAAACGAGCATTAAAGGAAACGGAAGCGAACAAAGCCGCAATAAAGGAAACGGCGGCGGCAGTCAAAATAAAAACCGCCGAGCTGGAAGCAATTCAGGCGCGTTTGCAGACCGCGCGTGCCGAGCTTTCCCAAAGCGAAGCAGAAAAAAACACGCTTGACAGCGCGATTGCCAAAACCGAAGCGGACGAACGCGCAAGCGCGGACGCGGCAACAGTAATGGGGCGGGAAATAGCCCGCTTGGAGGCCCGCAAGGAAAACCTCGACACGTCCAGCCGCCGATTGCATGACGAAATATGGGAGGAATACGGGCTAACCGAGCAGACCGCACAGCCGCTGCAACGCGACGATTTAGCAGACATACGCAAGCGTGGCCAACAGCTACGCGCCGAGCTTTCGCAAATGACTAACGTAAACCTCGGCGCAATCGAAGCATACAAAACCATAAGCGAACGGCACGACTTTTTGTGTACACAGCGCGACGATATTATCGGCGCGGAAAATACGCTCCACGAGCTAATCGCGAGCCTTACCGCACAAATGGAATCGCAGTTTGCGGAAAAATTCGAGGAAATCGCCGCCCATTTCCAAGCTGTTTTCAAGGAAATGTTCGAGGGCGGCAAGGCGAGCCTACGCCTTTTGGACAAGGACAACGTACTGGAGTCGGGCATAGAAATAATCGCACAGCCCCCCGGCAAATCCCTGCAAAACCTCATGCTTCTCTCCGGCGGCGAACGCGCGCTTACCGCCATAACCTTGCTTTTCGCCATTTTGCGAATGAAGCCGTCGCCTTTTTGCGTGCTTGACGAAATAGAGTCCGCACTGGACGACGCGAATGTCGCGCGCTTTGCCAATTTCTTGAAGCAATACGCGAAAGGCACGCAGTTTATCATTATTACACACCGCAAGGGTACTATGGAGGCCGCGGATAATCTGTATGGCGTGACTATGGAGGAGCAGGGGATTTCTAAGTTGGTTAGTGTGGTGTTGGTGTGATATTTGTGCGAGAAATTATGTGTTGAAATTTTTTTATTTATGGGTATAATAAAAGCAAGCCACACGTTGTAGCGTGTGACTTGCGTGTTACGCAGTCGTTTCGGCTGGTTCACGGTTTTGTTGAAACTTAAATTAAAATAGCCGTTACCCTACCTAGGACGGCTATTTTGCGTTTTGCTCATTCTTCCTCGCTACTATGTCTGCTGTTTTGGTAGTTTAGATATAACCCCGCCAATTGTATCAGCACGGATAACCATTCGTATACGCTCATTAGCCTCACTCCTTTCGGAGTGAACCAGCCGTCCCGACTGCTTGTGTAGTATAACATACTTTTACAAAAAGCAACATGCAAAGATGTGTGAAATCACGACTAGGGAGCTTGCAAGTATTTCTGAAAGGCTTCCTGCGTGAAAAATTTTACCCTAGTTTTTCGCAAAAAAGGGTCAACATGCTTGTCTAGTATATCAAATACTTCTTTTTCGGTTTTTATATTAAGCAGATTCATAAGAAAAATACTATCGTCCATGTCCTTCGTGCCGAAACGTGCCGAATTTAGCTTCATTGCGAGTAGGCTTTTGGCATCTACGGTTGTGATTGTCAAATTTGAATACGCCTTGAACGGCTCAACCGTCAATTTGTCTGTGACATATGTTTTTACGGCATCATTCAGCCAGTCACTTTCTAGGCTATGCTCCTTGGCGATACTGCTAATTATTTTTCGCATATCCTGCATTGGTCGGAACACGGCATCTATATCTCGCGTTGAATTTCTCGCATTAAACACAAGCGTTAATGCCGCGCCGCCTGTAAGCAATATTTCACCATGCTTACCGTCAAATGCAAGACGATTGTTTATTTCTTCAAAATATTTCAAAATATCAGCCCTGCTTAATTCCGCCATCACTTACACCCTTTCAAACGCGTTTGAGCCAATAAATAAATTCCTTTGTGCATATTCGGGGGGCGTATCTTCAAACAAAAATGCTTGATATTCCTTGTTTTTTGTGTCAAATGCAAAATATGGCTGCGGCATTTTATATATCGGGGAATAAACCCATTCTGGAGTGGGTAATCCGTAATCTGATGCCAGTTTGTGGGTCACAGCCGCCAACATACATAAATGCAGCTTTTCCGCGCCCTCTGCTTGCGGAGGACAGGCAATCAATTCGGCTTTATTTTCACTGCGTTTAAAGCCGTCCAAAAATGTACCCAACGCCAAAATAAAATCGTGATAATTTATAACGTCAGTTAAATTTAATCGTTGTTGGTTTGTCACAAGCCCACCTCACAATTCTTGCAGGAATATTTTTCCATAAGACCATTGCTTGCACACCCAAGCAGTTGTTATTATACCACATATATTGCTTATTGTTATTCAATTTTTATCTGCGTTCTACGCCTTTTTTTGACATACTCACCCCCACATGCTAAACTATCTCTACAACAAACTCTACATAACACAAAGCCAAAACACCACCTCCCACCACAAATCAAAAACACCCACCACAAAACCAAAACAACCACCCACAACACCCACCAAAACCACACCGCCAACCAACCCCAAAACCACACCACCAAAGAACCACACACCAAGACCACCAACCACCACCACACCACAAAGCCAAAACAACCACAAACCACCACCCACCACAAAGCCAAAACACCAAAGAACCAAGCCCACAAAGTCAAAAACACCACCACCAACCAAAACCACCCCAATCCCCAAAAAAGGAGCAACCCCATGAAAACCAAAACCCTCCCCACCCTCACCCCCCTATCCCTACTCCTCACCCTCACCACCCTCTTTCTACTCCTAACCCTCACCCTCCCCCCCACCCCCCTCCGCGCCCAAACCCTCACCCTCACCCTCGACATCACCCCCCTCCCAACCGTCCCCTCTATCCAAACAACCCTCCAATCCGCTCTCAACGATGCCAACATAAGCGAGGTACACGTCACAGGCACGTTCACAGGGGCGACTAGTGACCTCGTTATAACTATACCCCCGAACAAAAAAGTAATATGGGACGCGAAGTATAGCGGAGAAAGCCATATCCTCGGTTTAATCTATGTAATCGGTGCGGGCGAAATCGAAATTACCGAAAACGCCGAAATAGTCAATACGCTATCTGACCCTCCTCTGCCTCAATCCGAATCCCAGCCCGCATTGCATGTTACGCACTGTAGCTTTACGATGAACGGCGGTTCTTTACAAGCACGCGAAGCCCCCGCGCTTAGGCTTACCAACACAATAGGCGTAATTAACGACGGCGAGCTTGTCAATGCTTCCTCTCACCCTCTTGATTCCTCGCAATACACGGTAGTTGCCAACTCGTCCGCGCTTTCCGTCCACGGCGGTACAATTAGAAACAATGCCGTTGCCGATAACGCAATTGCCCTAACCCGCTCTACCATATACGTAACAGGCGGCACTATTCAAAGACAAGGGATTAACCGCGGCGGCTCTACAGATACATCTACAGGCTACTACAACGCACTCACATTCCGTGATTTATTTAACAGCACCTTCAACAACAACCTTTTCGGCCTAGACCGACCCACCTTCGGCGGCTACACCTACAATGCGGCAACTCCGCACGACAGTACAATCATCGCCACCTTCCCCGAGGGGCTTACGATTACTAGCGTGACGGCAAGCCCTGCCGCGGCTCTGCACAGCTTCCGCGGCAATATCGTCACCTTCGCAGGCACGTACGACCTCTCGTATATTACCCTAGCGGTGACGGGAACAGTCGCGGACGGGCTTATTCCCGTGGCGTTTACTACCACGAGCTTCAACATAAATATAGACAGCCCGCCGCAAATATATGTAAACGGCGTAGAGGTAACAGAGCCGACCGTAGCGAGAATAAGAGCCGCAATCGACACCGAGCTTGTGGACGAGAATACAAGCGAGGCGCGAGTTACAGGCACGTTCGCAGGGGCGAATAGTGTCCTATATATACAAATCCCCGAGGGCAAAAAAATAGTATGGGGCGCGAAATATGAGGGAAGCTCTAATGGCGGTTTAATCAATATAAGTTATGGCGAAATCGAAATTACCGAAAACGCCCGAATAGTTAATAATCAAACTGTCGCTGGTGCTGGCTCACAAATCGCAAACGCATTGCTTGTTGACAACGGCAAACTTACTATGAACGGCGGTTCTTTAGAAGCAAGAACTTCCCCCGCGCTTCGTCTTGAGAATAACACAATAGCTGTAATTAACGGCGGCGAGCTTGTTAATAATTCGGCACAACAATACACGGTAAATGTTGCCCGCTCCGTGCTTTCCGTCCACGGCGGTACGATTAAAAACAATAGCCTTCCCACTAACGCAATTACCCTAAGCAACTCTAGCATATATGTAACAGGCGGTAATATTCAAAACCACGGTATTCGCCGCGACAATTCTCCTTCTGATACATCTACAGGCTACTACACAGGCGAACACTACTCGTTGTTTAACACCTTTAGCGGCACCAACCTTTTCCAACTAGGTCTGCGTAACCTCAGCACTCCGTACAACCCGACAACCCCCACTACCGCAGTTACTGTCACTTTCCACGGGGCGGGGCTTACGGTTACGGACATGCAAGTGTCCCACGCCGATGCGCTATATACCCTAGAGGGCAACGCCGTCATATTCGCAGGCGATTACAATATTACCGACATTACTATTTCCGTAACCGGCACGGTGGCGGACGGGCGTATTCCTGTGCAGTTTACTACAGACCCCTTTGGCGTGCATGTGAGCGACCCCACACCGCGTATACTGGTGAACGGCGTAGCGGTGACAGAGCTAAGCGTAGAGAATATCAAAGCCGCGATTGACACCGCGCTTGCGGACGAGGAAGTAAGCGAGGTGCGAGTTACTGGTAGGTTTGCGGAAGCGGATAGTCAGCTAAGTATACAAATCCCCGAGGGCAAAAAAGTGGTATGGGGCGCGAAGTATGAGGGGAATCCTACTGGCATTTTAGTCAATATATCACAGCTTTTGGGACAAGGGGCAGGCGAATTTGAGCTTGTAGAAAACGCAGAAATAGTCAATAAGTCAGGTGGCAGTGGCAGCACCCCAGTAGCAGTACACGTTAGTAATGGTGTAAAATTTACTATGAATGGCGGGTATTTAGAAGCACAAAATGCCAGCGCACTTCAATTTCATAATGCAATCGGTATAATTAACGACGGAGAGCTTAAAAACCAGTCGACCCAACAATACACGGTAATGATTGGCGACGGTTCCGCGCTTTCTATCCACGGCGGTACGATTAGAAACGGTAGTTCTGCTACTCGATACATCAACGCAAATAGCTCTAGCATATATGTAACTGGCAGTAATATTCAAGGCGGCTCTGCTATCAATCGTGTCAGTAATTCTACAGGCTACTACACAGGCGTACACGGCATTTTGTTTAACGCCACCTTTACCAACAACACCAACCTTTTCCGCCTAGACCAGCCCGACCGCGACGGCTACTTCTACAGTGCGGAAACACCGCACGAAGGTACAGTTACCGTTACTTTCCCAGACGTGCTTACGATTGACACCTTGGAGGTGTCCGAGGCAGAGGCGCGATATACCCAAGAGGGCAACGCCGTCATATTCGCAGGAAATTACAATATTACCGACATTACTATTTCCATAACTGGCACAGTGGCGGACGGGCTTATTCCTGTGCAGTTCACTACCGCGCCGTTTGGCGTGCATGTAAGCGCGGGGGACGATTGCCCCCACGAAATCGACATGGAGAAGAATTGTATTGCGTGTTTGGCTTGTGGGGAAGTGTTGTTCGAGCGGACATGTACAAAGGACGAGCCTTGTATGTGGCATGGTAGTGTGCCTACTGGGGTTGTTGATGTTCGGGGGTTGTGGTGGGTTATGGTTGTGTGTGGGTTGGTGGCTGTGGTGGCGTTGGCGTTTTTTGTGGGTTGTCGGCGTAGGGCAGATTTTATGTAGGGGACGGATTTGTCCGCCCCCTACATAAAAGCTATTCGGCTTCACGCAAATTACATAACCTACGTATCAATCCGCTTGGCGGCGATTGCGTAAACCTCGTTGTCGGCACGAGCCGCTACCACAATTATTTTCATGGCTTCATCTGTTCTGACTAATTTGTAAACGACACGTATTCCTAGCTTTAATAGCTTGATTTTTAGTAGCCCTGTAAGGTTGTTCGAGTTTTTATTCCCGAGCGGCTTTCCGTAGCCGCCCTCGCTTTGCGGCAGTGGGTTTTGTGACACCTTGCGTATTGCTTTATCCACTTGATTTAGTGCGGCAGGGTCAAGTGAAGCACAATCCTTTTTTGCTTCGTATGTGTAAACAACCTCCCACCGCTTCATTCGATTTCCACATCTTCCATGCTATCAATATCCGCAAGCGTTAGCCCTCGTTCGGCAAGCACTTCTTCAAAGGAATACGTCACGCCGTTGCTGTTACGCTCTCGCTCGTTCGCTAACGCAAGCAAATACTGGTCGTCGAGCATGTCAGCCATTTCTCGCTCCCACTCTGGCGTGATAGGCATTGCGTTAGTCAAAATATTTCTGTGCAAAGCATTGTTTGTCATTATAAAACACCACCTTGACCCTTAGTATACCACACCATAGCCCGAATACAAATCATTGTAACGCAATAAACTTTCCCGCATAAAATTAACCGAACCTAAAGCGAGAGCGGGAGATTATTATGTGCGGAATAGCAGGTTTTTGCGATTACAAAATAAATTATTTTAATGCCAAGGAACACTGGAATAATGTGTTAATTGACATGCGGCAAAGGCTCAACCGCCGCGGGCCAGACCAATCGGGCGAATACCTCAGGGAGCGTGTGGGGCTTTCTCATGCGCGGCTGTGCGTGCGTGATATTGTGGGCGGCACACAGCCCATGGTACGCGGCAAGCACGCGATTGTGTACAATGGCGAGCTGTACAATTCGGACGAAATCAAAAGGGACTTGGCACAGGCAGGCTTTAGCTTTGAAACAGCAAGCGATACCGAGGTTATTCTCAACGCGTTTATACATTATGGCAAGGACTTTGTGAAAAAGCTAAACGGTATTTTTGCGATTGCGATATGGGACGGCGAACGGCTGTATCTGTACCGTGACCATGTCGGCGTAAAGCCGCTGTTTTATGCTTTTTGCGGCGGCTCGATTGTTTTCGCTTCCGAGCAAAAAGCACTTTTTGTATACCCCGATTTAGAGCCGATTGTAGACATTTCGTCCCTGCGTGAGGTTTTCGGCGTAGGGCCTGCGAGAACGCCCAGCAACGGCGTTTTCAAAGGCGTACATGAGGTTTTACCTGCGCATTATTTGGTATTTTCTTCCACGGGAGCAGGCCTAGTAAAATACTGGTCGCTACAGAGCCGCCCGCATGAGGACAGCTACGAGGAAACCGTCGGCAAGGTTCGACATTTAGTAAGCGATTCCATTAAACGCCAGTTGATTTCCGATGTCCCCATATGTAGCCTATTGTCGGGCGGTGTAGATTCCAGTATAATCACCGCCGTTGCCTCCGAGAATCTTGCGGAAAGCGGAAAAATCCTAAACACGTTTTCCTTTGATTTTACTGGCAATGACGAATTTTTTGAAGCGAACGCATTCCAGCCAGAACGCGACCGCCCCTTTGTCGAAAAAATGCTGGAGCAGTACACGCTCAACCACACATTTTTAGAGTGCGGCGAGGAAATGCTGCTAGATTATTTGTACGAAGCGACCGATGCCAAGGACTTGCCAGGAATGGCGGACATAGACGCGTCCCTGCTCTATTTTTGCAGACTGGTACAGCAACGCAACAAGGTCGCGCTAACTGGCGAATGTGCCGACGAGATTTTTGGCGGCTATCCGTGGTTTTATCGTGACGAGCTGCTTCACGCACGCTCGTTTCCGTGGTCGAAGGACTTGACTATGCGTAAGCTCCTGCTTTCGCCAGAGCTTTTGCACACCTTACAGCTTGACGATTATGTCGAAAATTGCTACCACCAAGCCCTAAGCGAGGTGCCGCGCCTAGACGGCGAAGCGCCCAACGAAGCACGCAGGCGCGAGGTAGCGTATTTGAACCTGCAATGGTTTATGCAGACCCTTTTGACGAGAATGGACAGGGCGAGCATGTACACTGGGCTAGAGGCGCGCGTACCCTTTGCGGATTACAGGATTATCGAGTATTTGTGGAATGTACCGTGGGCTATGAAATGTCGAAACGGCGTAGTCAAGGGCTTGGTGCGTGACGCTTTTTGTGACTATTTGCCGCCAGAGCTAATAAACCGCAAAAAAAGCCCATATCCAAAGACATATCACCCGAATTATACAGCCATTCTCAAAGCCCGATTGTTGGACATAATAAACGACACGTCCTCGCCTATTAGGCAGTTGGTGGACGTTAAGAAAGTGCGGGTGTTTGCGGATTCGCCGCAGGGAGAAGGCAGTAAGGTGTTGAAAACACCGCACGCCGAGCAAGTGGGCAAGCCGTGGTTTGGGCAATTGATGGCAGGCCCGCAGATGATGGCGTATTTGATTCAGACGGATTATTGGTTGCGGAAATATGGGGGCGCGGATACTACACTTTAAGAAACTAATACCTATCCCTAAACGCAAAAATCGCTTTTTCCATATATTCGGTATCGCCCATGTAGGTGCGAACGCGTTCCGATTTGCTAAAGTATAACGCCCACAGGAAAAAGCCGCCAGCGATTTGCACAAGACCCTTTGTAGCCTCCGCCAAAAATGCGGATTCAAATAAATTTGTTCCGAGAATAATCGTAGGAACAAAAGCCCCTAATATAAGCGCGGCAAGCAACAAAAGCTGAGCAAGCTGATAAAAAAACAAAAACCTATGATTGCGTAAAAATACCTGCACAATACTAGTAACAATAAACGCAGCAGCTGCTAATATAAGCAACTGTGCAATTATAAGAGGATAAAACACGTTAATTTCCATAAAAAATACCCTATCCTCTATAAACTCACTTAGCCCTGACATCGCCGTGCCAATGTTCAGAAATACAGCGATACTAGCCAAAATTACCCATACAAGCAACCAACCGCCGAGCCTGCCGTACTCGTATGATGCTGCCATTTGTTCGTGCGAGATTGATTGCGTTGGCTGTGTTGGCTTGGATTGCACAGTCGGCAGACCACAGCCGTCACAAAACATTGCGCCCTCGACAAGCATCGTGCCGCATTTTGAACATGTTGGTTGGTTTGGTTGGTTTGGTTGGTTTGGTTGGTTTGTTTGGTTCATTTTACACCTGCTTTCTAGTTGTTTTAATTGTAGGGGGCGGACTTGTCCGCCCCGAGGTATGCACGCTCGTCAATTCGGGACGGATAACGTCCATTAAAGCAGAGCGAGGTAATCTCGGGACGGATAAATCCGTCCCCTACAAAAACCCACAAAAACCCCTGCAAATTTTGCAAAATGGCAATTGTTTCCTAAAATCAAATCACCGTACTTATTACCCCCTCTAATCACTCCCCCTAAACGCAACAATAGCCTTATCCATATACTCAGTACCGCCCATATAGGTACGGACACGTTCCGATTTACTAAAGTATAACGCCCACAGGAAAAATCCAATGGTGTTTCCGAAAACATTCCCTAAAACCTCGACCACAATTTGGGCTTCCTCTATGTTTTCGCGGAAAATAACGATAACAACTACAATATCTACTATACATGAGAAAATTATCAACATTTGGGAAATTTGATAAAACAACAAAAACATATGCTTGCGTAAGAATACTTGAATAATACTTGTAGCAAGAAGCCCTACAGCTACAAATACAAGAAGCTGTGAAAATAGCACAGGATAAAACACATGCTCAGCCATAAAATCTGCCATATGTTCTATACACAGCTGTACCTCTGTCACCGCCGTGCCGATGTTACCCACCGCACCAATACTAACCAAAATCACCCACACAAGCAACCAACCGCCCACCCTGCGGTACTTTGCTTCTACAAAGTCGTGCTGTTCGTGCTGTTCTGGCTGTTCAAATTGTTTTTCCATCATTTTAACCTCTCCGCAACCTTCCTAAATTCCTCCTGTATAGAATAAAAAACGTCTGCGATATATGGGTCAAACTGCTTGCCCCTGCTATCCATTATTATTTTTACTGATTCCTCGTGGGTAAACGCCTTTTTGTAGGGGCGTATGGTAATCAGAGCGTCATACACGTCCGCAAACGCCATTATTCTGCCCTGTATGGGTATGTCCGTTTCCTTTAGTCCGTAGGGATAGCCGCCGCCGTCCCAGCGTTCGTGGTGATAGCCCGCGAATAGCTTTGCGTTCTCCAAAAACGCCTCCTGCGTGGCGGTATGGGAAATAATTTTATTGATAATTTCCTCGCCCTCGGTCGTATGCGTTTTTATTATTTCAAATTCCTCGTCGGTTAGCTTGCCTGGCTTGTTTAAGATTGCATCGGGAATGGCGATTTTGCCTACATCGTGCAGGCGCGCCGCAGAAATAAGCAGCTCCAAATTGTTCCACTTGGAAACGATTTCGGAATACAAGCCTGTTTCGAGCATCTTTTTTATAAGCAGGTCAATATACAGTGTCGTGCGGTCGATATGGCTTCCTGTCGTCGCGTCACGCCGTTCCACCACATCTGCCAAGACTACTACTATTCCAGTTTTCAGCGATTGCAGCTGGTCTGTTTTGTCTTGCAGCTCGCGCGTGCGTTCCCTGATAAGGTAGTCCATGTCCAAATGCGACTGAATACGCCTTTTTAGTACAGGCTCGGAAAACGGCTTCAAAATAAAGTCAACTACCCCTAGCTGGAAGCCGCGCAGCTCTATGTCTGTATCGTTTACGCCTGTGAGTACCACTATAGGAATATCCGCGTACGCAGGGTTTGTTTTTAGAATGTTTAACGCTTCCAGCCCGTTTACCTCGGGCATTTCTATGTCTAGCAGAATCAAATCGGGCTTGACCTTGCTTAGCATATCGAACATTTTTTTGGCGGACGGCAACGTATATAATTGGAAGGAATCCTTTAGCGCGTTTTTTGCGGCGGCTAGGTTTGTAGCGTTGTCGTCCACAATGAAAATTGTCTTTTTTACCTTGTCCTCCGCCCTAGCCTTTGGTGCAAGAACGGCGGTCACTTCCTCCTCTTGGAAATGGCAGACCTTGTTCCGTCCGCTATTTTTCGCGCGGTAAAGAGCCTCGTCCGCGTGCGAGAAAAACTCGTCAAAGGACGATTCAAATGGGTGGACGAGCGTATTCGCGCCTATGCTCACCGTTATTTGTGACGCTATGCCGTCTTTTTCTGGCGTGAGAGCTTCTATGCCCGCGCGTATACGTTCCGCCACATTCAACGAGCCAAAAACGTCCGTATTCGGCAATAATGCGACAAATTCCTCACCGCCCCACCGCGCCGCAAAGTCGCCCATACGCTTCATTATGCTTCCAAAGGTAACCGAAAATATTTTTAACGCCATATCGCCCTGTAAATGTCCGTATGTATCGTTAAATTTTTTGAAATTGTCCAAATCGGCGATAAGAATACTTAGCGATTCCTTTTCGCGCTTTGCCCTCGTCCATTCCACAAGCAGGCGTTGCTCAAAGCTGCGCCTATTCGGCAGGCCCGTGGTATGGTCGGTAAGGCTCAAATGCTCGATTGCTTCTATTTGCTGTTTCATTTGAATTTGGCGACTAATTCTCAGCTTTACAATAGACGAGGTAAACGGCTTGGTTATATAATCGGACGCGCCGAGCTTTAGCCCCTGTTCCTCGTCCGCACTAGACGAAAGCCCTGTTATAAAAATAACAGGAATATCCCTAGTGCCGTCCGTTTTCAATTCCTTTAGCACCTGGAAGCCGTCCATATCCGGCATAAGAATATCGAGCAAAATAACATCGGGCAAATGCGCCTTTGCCAGCTCGACACCCTCCCGCCCGCTTTTTACCGCCCTGACGACATATTCGTCACGCAAAATATGCGTAAGTGTCATAATGTTGGCGGCCTCGTCGTCTATAATTAAGACTGTGCTTTTTTCGTTCATGGGAATACACCACCTTTAATGGTTTATTGTAACTAATTCGTGGGATAATAACAAGATGGTTTTTTTGTAACAATTATGTAATAATAAGGGGTAGCCCTCAAAGCCCCCCAAAGCAGGAGTTCATATGAAAAAAATCCGATTAGTATACAATCCCCATTCCGGCGACAGGCGTTTTAAGGAAACGGTTGATTCGTGTGCGGAAATTTTCCTCGGCGCGGGATATTTGACACATATTGTCAGAATCGTGGACGGGGAAACCATGAACGCCGCCATCTGCGACCTAGCCCATGACGACACGCTGGTAATCGCAGGCGGCGACGGCTCTGTAAACATGGCAATCAACGCCATGAAACGGCACAAAAAAAATTCGCCGCTCGGCATAATTCCCGCAGGTACGGCGAATGATTTTGCGTCCTTTTTGGACATGCCCAAAGACCCGCTGGACGCGGCGGAGGTTTTGGCGTACGGCAAGCTAATTTCCGCCGACCTCGGCTGTGCAAACGGCCATTTTTTCAACAATGTCTGCGGCGGCGGCTTGTTTATCAATGTTTCGCACTCCATGAACACCGATTTCAAAAGCATTTTCGGAAAGCTCGCGTACTACATCAAGGGGCTGGGACAGCTGCCCAATATCGCGCCGCTTCCGCTCAAAATAACGACCGAAAGCGCGACCCACGAGGACGATTTCGCGCTCTTTCTCGCACTCAACAGCGGCAGCTGCGGCGGCTTCAACAAGCTCGCGCCAAACGCCTCCATAAGTGACGGCCTGCTCGATTTTATCGCGTTCCGTTCAATGGCAATGAAAGACATCGCAGGGCTTTTCCTAAAACTGCTTACAGGCGAGCATCTGAATGACCCGCGCGTTTTGTTTTCTCACGAATCGTCAATAAAAATAGAGTACCTCGGCAAGGACAATATCGACACCGATATAGACGGCGAGCCAGGGCCGAAAATGCCTATTGAGATTTTCTGCGAAAAGGGCGCGATTGATTTGGTTGTGCCGCGGTGGTATAAGTGATATTATAGAGGTTGGTCGTGGGGGAATGAGAGGACGTGCTTTTATGTTAGCTGTGAATTGTTGTCCTGCCGAATACAACGCCCTTATTAAAGCCGCCAAAAACGCCGCTTATTTAGACATGCTCGACTGCTCTATGGAACAACTCGCAAAGGGCGAGGGCAAAATCCGCGAGCTTATAGAGGTAGACGATGACTAAATGACGATAAGTAGCTATATTAAGGTATAGAATGCGGATTTAACGGATTTCCCCACGAGCCAATCCGCCAAATCCGTGAAAATCCACATAAATCCGTGTCAAATAAGATATGTCCCCAAAAATGCTGTCCATATGAAACCCACATCATATGAACCACGCATGAATTTGTAGGGGACGGATTTATCCGTCCCGAGATTGCCACGTTCGTTAATTAGGGACGGATAACGTCCTGTCAATTTGGTACGCGCATACCCTCGGGACGGATAAATCCGTCCCCTACAAATAACCGTCACCACTATTAACCGCCACCGATTATTATTTATGGAACACGGATTTAACGGATTTTCGCGGATTATGCGAATTTTTCCACGAGCCAATCCGCGTAATCCGTGAAAATCCGCATAAATCCGTGTCAAATAGGATATGTCCCCAAAAATGCTGTCAATACAAACCACACATAAAATAGAACGGAGCATTCCCAAATGAACATAAGAAAACTAGCCACCACCCTTTTCATTTTCACCATACTATCCGCAATCCCCCTCACCGCAAGCGCGAACACATTTACGCCGCAAGGCCCTATTGCTGTGGCAAACACGATTATCGCCTTTGCGGAAAATCCCGTACCGCCGATTATTTCCCGCGACTCGGGCTTTTACGAGCGCGGCTTCAATTTAATGCTGCACTCCCCTATTCCCTCCACCCTTGGCGCGGAGATTTTTTACACGCTTGACGGCTCGCCGCCTACGGAGGAATCGACAAGGTACACCGACCCCATTCCAGTCATGGCACCCGGCCCGATTGTTCCTGTTGCGAATTTTGGTGCGGACACGGTGTCGGGCGTGAGCGTGTTTAATCTGCGCGCTATCCTTGTTTTTGACGGCACAAGCTCCGACATCACCACGCGCAACTTTGTCATGGGTACGGACGTTTTTACGCGGTTTAGCGAGGATACGTACATTTTCGCGCTTACCTCCGACCCCGATGGTTTATACGGTCACGAAAATGGGATTTTTAGGTCGGGCATAGACCGCGAAATTTTTCGGCAGGAGTTCCGTGAACAACACGGACGGATGCCTGTAGTGGGTAGTAGTGCCAATAGTGAAGAATACACAGGCTCGCCCGCCAATTTTAACCGCACAGGCATAGAATCAGAACGGCTCGCCCATGTGGAAATGTTTGACAGCACTGGCACAAGCCATATTTCACAGCACGTAGGAATCCGCGTAAAAGGCGGGGCTTCTCGGGCGCAAACCCCTCTTAAATCTTTAGAGCTATATGCACGAGAAGAATACGGCGACAGAAACAATATGCCCTTTGCGTTTTTTGACAATGAGTTTACCGCAGATGGGCGGCTCGTAGACCGCTATAGGCGCGTACGCTTACGTAATGGCGGCGGAGGTGACAGAGCCATTGGCTTTATTCGTGACGAGCTAAGCCAAGCCCTATTTCGCCAAGCGGGCTACCCTCTTACACAATCACACGCCCCCGCTGCGGTATTTATTAACGGTGAATATTACGGCGTAGCGTGGCTAAAATCCCCGCGAAGCGGAAACCATCTGGCGCGGATATTCGGCGGCGATTCGGACAGCTATGATACTGTGGCTGGTGGCGACATGAGATTTATCAATAGCGTATGGGACGGCGAACCCCGAGCGGCCTCTGACATGCACGAGGTAAGCCAGTTAGCTATGGACGGCTTTACAGGCGAGGGCGGCGAAGAACGCTTTGAAGAATTTAAAAGCCGTATTTGCCTAGACAGCTTAATCTTGTATTACGCAATGCAGATTTATATAAACAATATCGACTGGCCTAACAGAAATATAGAATTTTGGAGATATTACCCTACTGAAGAAGAAGAAAATAATTTGGCGCTGCATGAATTTGTACGTGACGGAAAATGGCGCGTTTTAACGCAGGATATAGATTTCGGGTGGAACAATCGTGGCATGGCAAACCAAGATAATATGCGTGATATTTTACGTGGTACAGGCTCGCATACTAACAGCTCGGCATTTTTGTACGCTATGGTAGACCACCCCGAAACACGCGCAAGGCTCGCCAATACCTTTGTAGACCTTATGGAATACGCTTTCGCGCCACAAAATGCAATAAGCGTTTTAGACAGTTTAATTTCCAAAATAGAAAACGAACATCACTACGCACTAAGAATGAACCTCATTAACCCAACCAATACAAGCTCACCCTCTGTAAACAGCACCGCAAGAAATCGCCAATCTATCCGCAATTTCGCCAACGAACGCCCCGAAACAATTTACATCTGCATACAAAGAAACCTCGGCTACGAGAAGGACGACCGCTTCACCGTCACGCTCACCGTAGCCGACCACGGCAACGCAACCATGAACACCCGACCAGTAGCCGCCTCCGCAGTTGGTAACTACTTCCAAGGCACAGAAATCACCATAACCGCCGCGCCCGACAAGGGCTACGCCGTAGACTATTGGACGGTAAACGGCGAGCGGAAGCACGGCGATTTTATTACCGTTGCGGACGATTGTACCGTGGAGGTACACTTCAAAGCCTTTGAACCACAGCCTGCGCCGCCCTCAATCATCATTAACCAGGTACACGGTCAAGGCCCGCAGGGCAACAACGCCATTTCCCACGGCTTTATCGAGCTTTACAATCCGACTGATTCGTATGTAGAATTAGACAACCACTCACTGCAAGTAACCAACGGCGCAGGGGCTAATCCGTGGAACATGCTAAAGCTCACTGGCTACACAATCGAGCCGTTCTCGTCATTGCTAATCGTCAGTACGGCTTGGTTTAACACTGGGAACAGCGAACACAATCCGCGTTATATCATTAGAGATTACGACATAGGCTGGAGCTTGCAGTTTGACAATAGCAACATGGTTGTCGCGCTTGTAAACAACCAAACGCCGCTATCCAACCTCATAACAGAAAGCGAATGGGGCAACGTAATAGACCTTGTCGGCGTGCTTAACGACCCACAAACTCGCTCAAACTTCGTGGCGCATTATCTAGGGCAGGGCAACGCAATGCGTATGTCGCGGCAGGTATCGGCGCGTAGGGTCAATTTCCAAAACACAAGGGACAACGCCGCCGACTTCGTGGCGGTGGACTACCGCTACCCCAAGGAGTATGCTAATGCTCGGGCTGGTGTAGCAAGCAGTAAGGCAGGGATAACGGACGAACAGTTGGAACAGGTACGCCCGCGTTAT
>WRLD01000039.1 GCA_009777845.1 Defluviitaleaceae bacterium | reverse complement strand
GGGGGCTGTGCCCCCAAACCCCCACGGGGGGGAAGGTTCCCCCCCAGACCCCCGCCGATGTTTTGGGATATGACAAACGTGCGGAATCTAAATGTGTACATTAAACGCGGATTTGGCGGATTTACGCGGATTACGCGGATTGGCTCGTGGGGAAATCTGCGTGAATCCGCCCCCTACAATAACCGCTACAACAACCGCACGAACGACAAAACCTGCATATCTTTTGTAGGGGACGAATTTTAGTAGTCTTTTTGTAGGGGACGGATTTATCCATCCCGAGGTTGCCTCGCTCTGCGTTAATGGACGTTATCCGTCCCGAATTGACGAACGTGCCTACCTCGGGGCGGATAAATCCGCCCCCTACAATAAATTACCATATTATCCCTAAAATCAAATCGCTGTGGGAGGTAAGTCTTTAGCTTGTAAAAAAGATTTACGTGTGCTAGAATGATATTATTGTCAAGGAAATGAAAATATTACCGATGCCGACTATAAATAAGTAGCGAGTGGAGAAAGTACACTCCATGCTCGGCACGACCGAAAGGAACACACCCATGGACGAAAACACGAACAAAACACCCGAAACGTCTGAATTTTCAGTGGTAAAAGAGGAAATACTTTCAAGAGTAATAGGCTCTATGGCTATAAAATCAATTATCGCTGGTGCAATATTATATTTTATGTACGGCTCGGATAACGAATTGATACAGCGACCATCTATTTTCGGACTTGCTGCTATGTTTTTAATTCTATACTGGGTACTCACGATTTTTGCTTTTGCAATTAAACTCACGAGAAATTATATAATTGGGTTCGTGGTAGGTATCGCAATGCTCTTAGGCATAGGATATGTATTCGACAAGGTAAACATATTTGCTTTTGATTCTCTCGGTACGGATATTTTGCTTTTTATCTTAATGGCAACGCCCCTATTCTTTGAAATCCGCAAGGTAGTGCGGTTGGTTAAAATGCGATAAATTTTAGCAAAGGAAAAAGGAGTTGCTTACATGCTTACCATAAAATCTAGCACCGATTTACGAAACAGCGACCAAGCCCAAGCGGCTCGCCTTGAAAATTCGAGGGAAGAACTATATCACCTGCTTGCAGAGGGCAGAGCGGCGGTAGAAGCTGGACATACCCAACCTTTTAGGGAATTTATGGACGATTTTGAGCAGAGGATTGCCGATGGTTTGACAATCGCACGAAACCAAAATATGTAAATTAAACGCGGATTTAGCAGATTTTCACGGATTGCGCGGATTGGCTCGTGGGGAAATCTGCGTGAATCCGCTAAATCCGCGAGCCGCTACGACAGCCGCACGAACGACAAAACCTACATATCTTTTGTAGGGGACGGATTTATCCGTCCCGAGGTTGCCTCGCTCTGCGTTAATGGACGTTGCTCGTCCCAAATTGACGAACGTGCATACCTCGGGGCGGATAAATCCGCCCCCTACAATAACCACTACGACAAACGCACGAACGACAAAACCTACATATCTTTTGTAGGGGACGGGTAAACCCGCCCCCTATAATACCCCACAATCTCCCCACCCTCCGCCAAAAACTCCCGCCCGCTCTCCGTCAAGCCATACACGCCTTTCTCCAGCTTCACAAACCAGCCGTAATTATTGTTACTTAAAATGCTCCACGCGTCGTGCTCACAGCCCATATTGCGTAGCTGCTTCGCGCTTAGTCCGTCCTTGTGCTGTTCGAGGAAGCAGGCGATTTTGATACAGCGTTCGCGGTATGCGGTGTTTATTTTTGTCTTGGTTGTACCGCCGAGGGTATCGAAGCTCCTGCCGTGGATTTCTTTTTTCACGGCGGCGGCTTTTTTGTTTTCCTTTTTTGACGTGCTTGGGCTTGGCAGGGCTATAATTTCGGCGTGCAAAACAGGGCTGTCTAACGCAACCGTAATTAGCCCTATTTCTAGCTTTTTTAGCAATTTTTTTAACGCCATAAAGTTTTTTGAACGCGAATTACGCGGGCGCGGAATAGCGATAAAAACGGTGCTTGTTATTTTCTTGCGTTCCATGGCTTGGTAAATCAATGTCAAATTAGCCGACAGCTTCATTTCCACCAGCCACAGCTCACCGCCGCGTACCGCCGCTATGTCACAATAATTAACCTCCCCTCGCACAGTAAAGCCCTGCGCGGTAAGGAGGTTTTTTATTGGCTCGTACAATGTAGCTTCCCTTTTGTCCACTGCTCACCCACCCTTTACGAACAAATCCGCTTAATCCTCGAATTTGTTCCAACAAAAAGGTTGTGTCAAGCCCTGTTTAAAAAATCCATTACGTTTTGATATATGTCCTCGATTTTTTCACGAGCTTGTAGTTCACCTTTTGCGGCGTTTAACATTCTCCTAAGCATTTCAACCACTTGTTGTTGACCGTTCGCTTCAAGAAATTCTATACCTGTTTTATTATCCACAGCTTTTTGCAGAAGCCACACGCTCAACCTTTGCCATTCGGGTATCCTGTAACCATTAGAATCCTTAACAGCTGTAAGCACCATGCCTATTTCAAAGCAATGCCCAAAAGATACTTCATCTTTTAAGCCCGCAAGCCCTTCTTTAATCAATGCGAGTCCCTCATTCTGTTTGCCGCTTTCAATATAGCTTTTGCCCTGTTCCAATAAACCTTCAAATTTTTCTTTCATTTTGACATGCCCCTTTAGTCATATTTTTTAGTATGATTTTTTTTCAACAAAAAGCCTAGCGATAATTTCTGTCACGGAGTTTAAAACACCCATTAACTAATTCAAATTACCATTTTTTGCCGTCACCACGCATGTCTGACCCAAGTTTGTCTGCCATGTCGTATGCTTCACGCCCACCTTGAGTGCTACCGTACGGAACATCTTTATATCTGTCTGCTTGGCTACTGTATTTGTTTGTTCCCGAGGATATATCGCTTAATCTTCCCCCGATTTCAGGGTCGTTCATAAGATTGTCTAATAAGCCCATGTCTTTCCTCCTTGATATTTTTTTGATTGCTTCGTGACAAAAATCATTGCTAGACTGGAAAATTATACCCCCCCCCCCAGCATTTTTTGTCAACTATTATTTTTTCTTGTTTCATGCTAGGTTGCTCAGTTCCCGAGGGGGTCTAGGATAAGCTCCCTACACGCCAACCACGAGCTGTTGAAAAGCCTATACCCCGAAATGTATCATATGCTTGTCCGTATCAATGGCTTCCTGTATCTTAGCCGCTAAATTCAAAAGATTATTATCGGTATTTGTCCGCTCGTCTGTAGCCACAATGTCTTGAAACAGCGGCAATGCCTCGGGCGGTATGATTGTTACTCCAGAACGCGCGAGTGCAAATGACGGTCGGCTCATATTGTGGAAATATGTTTTCATTAAACGCAACCGCTCCCACCAATCGTTTATGTATTCATCATCAATATAAATACAGTTATACCTTTCGGGTTCGTATGCCCCATAATCCTTTGAGTAGTCTATTTCGTCAATTATGCCAAGCTCTGTTTTTATCAAGGTTGTTTCCTCCCGAAAATGTAAACGCTTATTAGCTCGTTAAACAAATAAATACCCAACGAGCGGACTTACAAAAATAGCCAAATAAATTAAAGTAATCCACGGCTGATAATCTACATAAAAACCCTTGAAACTCAAGCTCCATGGGTGTTTTATTATTACCCAGCCAACTACATCAAAAACAATACAAATCCCTGCCCATATCGCCCCTGTTCTCAGTGCTTCCCCAATAGTAGGCACTTCAAGCCCGTGCATATAAAGCCAACCGAACAGCGAGAACAGAATTATATTGTAAAGCGGGTGCCACGGTTTTGTTTTTTCGTACCCTTCGCCCATTCCGTCCTTGTCCATAGGCTTCATGTGCAAAACATAGATGTTAAAAGCAGTATGCCCAATCCCGACGATAGTTACGATAATGTAGCAGACCCAAAACCATAACATAGACATTCCGAAATTTTCCATAATTCATTCTCCCTACAAATGTAAATTACGCTCAATGTAGAAAATGCTTAGCTGAACGCCATGCCAACAAGTAACAAAATTTGCCATAGTACGACTAATAAAGGTATTGCCGATATAACCATAACCCACTTCTTTTTCCTTTTTATGCCTACACCTAAAACAATAAGCCCAACAATTAACAAAGCTCCTGTTTGAAAAATGCTCATCTTCAATCAACTCATCTACCCAAAAGGGACATTTATAGAGAATTTAACACGGATTTTTACGGATTTACGCAGATTTACACGGATTTTCCCTCGCACGAATCCGCATAATCTGCGTAAATCCGTTAAATCCGTGTTTAATCCCTTTAACTAAAGAAGCTACACGCTTTTGCCGTTCATGCGTTTGTCATCGTAGGGGACGGATTTATCCGTCCCGAGATACGCACTCTCGTCAATTCAAAGACGGACAACGTCCATTAACGCAGAGCAAGCTAACCTCGGGACGGATAAATCCGTCCCCTACAAAAACCTGCAAAGCTCCTTAACAAACGCAATATTTTAATTTCTTCCGTGCCACGCTCCCTCTGTGCCTCTGTGCCTCTGTGTGAAAAAATCTTTTAACTAAAAATTCGCACAGAGGAAGCGTAGCATAGCAGACAAAACCCCTCAAAACCTAGCCTTCTCATAATTAAACGGCACACTCGTCCCCACCACTACGTCCTCTATTTTTTCTATAATCAACCAATCGTCCATATTCCCTTGACGGTCAAAATCTAGTGGCTCAATTTGTTTAACAGCTCTAAAGCCCACAAGGCAAAGACATTTTTTATGCCATCTATCCTTTTGCTTGGCGGACAAGTTTAATCTGTCTTGGTTGTCGTCAAGCGTGCTTATTATTTCGCCGTCCGATAGCTTTACAAAATTTTGAACACTGTCAACCGTTGCGGTAACGGTGATTTTTGATGTGCCTTTTTTCATAAAGTAGAGCGTTTCGCCCTCAAACACTCGGCTATGGGGAATTTTCCGCCCAGCGGCTCCCCTCACTATCATTGTTTTTTCGCCTGCCAATATTTTTTCAAGAACCTTTTCCTTATCGTCACAATAGACTAAATGCACCATTTTTATTACCTCCCATTACACATCAAGATTCTTAACCTGCGTAGCATACTCCTGTATAAACTCCCTGCGCGGCTCTACCTTGTCGCCCATAAGCTGTGTAAACACCAAGTCCGCCGCAATCGCGTCATCTAAAGAAACACGCAACAAAATACGCTTTTCGGGGTCCATGGTTGTTTCCCATAGCTGGTCTGCGTCCATTTCGCCTAAGCCCTTGTAGCGTTGGATTGGCTTTATTCCGTCGCGCCCTATTTCGTCCAAAATGCCCTTTAGCTCGTCGTCACTGTAGGCATAAAATTCCTTTTTGCCCTTTTCTACCTTGTAAAGCGGCGGCTGCGCGATATACACAAAGCCCTCCATAATCAAATCTGGCATAAAACGGTACATAAACGTGAGCAACAGCGTACGGATATGCGAGCCGTCCACGTCCGCGTCAGTCATAATTACTATTTTGTGGTAACGTAGCTTTTCTAGGTCAAAATCCTCGTGTATTCCTGTGCCAAAAGCCGTAATCATGGCCAAAATCTCTTTGTTGTCCAGGATTTTGTCGAGCCGCGCCTTTTCTACGTTCATTATTTTACCGCGTAGCGGCAAAATCGCTTGCGTTTGCGGCGTTCTTGCGTTTTTCGCGCTGCCGCCCGCCGAGTCGCCCTCTACGATAAATATTTCGCACAGCGCGGGGTCTTTTTCGGAGCAATCGGACAGCTTGCCAGGCAAACGCCCTACTTCCAATACCGATTTACGGCGTACAAGCTCGCGCGCCTTTTTTGCGGCCTCTCTCGCGCGCGCCGCCATTAGCCCCTTTTCGATAATCGCCTTGCCCACATTGGGGTTTTCTTCCAAGAAATACATCAAATGCTCGTTCAAAACGCTCTCTACGGCAGTTCTGGCCTCGCTGTTATTTAGCTTAGCCTTGGTCTGGCTCTCGAACTGCGGTTCTTCTATTTTTATGCTAATTACCGCCGTAATTCCCTCGCGAACGTCCTCGCTAGACAAATTCTTGTCGTTTTCCTTAATTAAATTAAACTTGCGCGCGTAGTCGTTAATCGTTTTGGTAAGCCCTGCGCGGAAGCCCGTGACATGCGTGCCGCCGTCCGTGGTGTTTATATTATTTACAAAGGAGTATGTCGTTTCCAAGAAGCCGTCATTATGCTGTAAGGAAATTTCTACTAGCACATTTTCGTGCTTTATTTCGCAGTAAAAAACCTCCTCGACTATGGGCGTTTTGTTTTTGTTGATATGCGCGACAAATTCCTTTATTCCACCGTCAAATTTATATGAACGCAAACGGTTAGGCTCGCGCCGTTCGTCAATCAAATCTATTTTTAGACCCTTGGTGAGGAACGCCGTTTCCTGTAGCCTTTGTTTAAGCGTATCGAAGTTGTATTCCAGCTCCTCGAAAATCTCCGCGTCAGGCTTAAAATGCACTAGCGTGCCTGTTTCGCTCGTTTCGCCTATTACCTTCAAATCCGTTTCCTTCGGCCCGCGCGCAAATTTCTGTTCGTGTATTTGTTTTCCGTCAAAAACACGCACTACGAGCCATTCCGAAAGCGCGTTTACCGCGGAAGCGCCCACGCCGTGCAAGCCGCCCGACACCTTATAGCCGCCAGTACCGAATTTGCCGCCTGCGTGTAGCACGGTAAAAATAACCTCGACCGCAGGCAAGCCCGTCTGCGCCTGTATTCCCACAGGTATTCCGCGCCCGTTATCCCTTACGGAAATAGAGTTATCGCTGTGGATTTTTACTATTATTTCGTTACATACGTTCATCAAAGCCTCGTCCACGGCGTTGTCTACTATTTCGTATACTAAGTGGTGCAAGCCCTTTGCCGCCGTAGAGCCAATGTACATGCCAGGGCGTTTCCTTACCGCCTCTAGCCCTTCCAGTACCTGTATATTATCTGCTGAATACTCATTTGACATTGAGCTGTCCGCCTTCCATTTTTAACAAATTGTGGTTTTTGAAGCCTAATTCTTCTATTCCTGTGCAAGTAATAATTGTTTGCTGTCCCTTTATATATTCTAACAGAAACCCTTGCCGTTTTTTATCTAATTCCGAAAAAACATCGTCCAACAATAAAATAGGCGTTTCGTTTTTGCTTTGCTTTATTAGCTCTATTTCCGCCAGCTTGGCGGACAGCGCGGCGGTACGCTGCTGTCCCTGCGAACCGAAGCCCCTGACCGACATGCCATTGAGCGTAATATCTATATCGTCCCTGTGTACGCCCTCGCCAGTAGTACCGCGGAAAATATCCCGCTCCCACGTCCTAGACAAATCCTCGGGTATTATGCTCGGCTTATATTCCAGTACAAGTGTTTCATCTTTCGCTATATTTTTATGAATTTCGGCGGCTATTCCGCTTATTTTTTTCATAAAAGCCGCGCGGGTCTTTGTTATTTTCGCGCCGTATTTAATTAACTGCTCGTCCCAAATGGAAAGGCTTTCTATTTCCTTCCTATCCTTTTGTAACATTTTTAGTAACGCGTTCCTTTGCTTTAACGCGCGGTGATATTCGCGTAAATCGCTGTAATAAACAGGGAACAGCTGACAAATTTCCATATCCATAAATCGGCGGCGTTCCAATGGGCCGGACTTGACTAGGCGTAAATCCTCTGGCGAGAATACTACTATTAGTAGGTTGCCGAATAGGTCTTTGATGTGTTTGACTGTTAAGCAGTCTATTGAGATGCTCTTAATGAATTTTTGTCTGCTTTTCGTGACGATATTCCCACTACCGTCCGCCGAGGTTACAAGGGGCGAAGCCCCTAAGGACGCATCTATGGTAGACGAAACGCCCAGCCGCTCCGTTTCCAAGCGGATAAATGCCTCTGTACTACCCCACGCGACAAGCTCCGAGTCCGATTTAGCGCGTAACGAACGCCCAAACGCACAAAAGTATATTACTTCTATTAAATTTGTTTTGCCCTGCGCGTTGTCGCCGTAGATTACGTTTATTTCGCGTGATAGCTGTTGTTTTTTTATTTCTAGGTTACGGAAGCCAGTAGCGGATATATTTTTAATGTGCATAAAGGGCAGCCCTACGCAGGCGGCCGCAACGGCACTATTAAATATCTGTATTTGTTATCTTGCTCCATGCCATGTATTGTACATGGGCTAAGCGGCGTATTCAGCTTCAAAACAATACGCTCATCGTCCAAGGCGCGCAACATTTCGATAAAATATTTTGGGTTAAAATAAATCACTAGCTCCTTGCCGTCCGTTTCGCATGGAATACCGTCGTCTACCGTGCCGCGCTCTGTTTCCGCCCATATGGTTATATCGTCCTCTTTTATGTCCATTTTTATGGGCAACATGCGGCTGTCGGAGGCTATTAAAATAGCACGCTCCATGGCGTTTAACAGCGGCAGACGTTCCACTACCGCCATAGTGGAAAAATCCTCGTTGTAAATCTGGTCGTATCTAACAAACTCCCCAGAAAGCAAATTGGACACCAGCCGAAAATTATTCGATTCAAACACTGCCTTATTTTCAGTAAAATAGAAATTTATTTCTTCCTCATCGTCGGAAAGTATTCGGCTTAGCTCGCCAAGCGTTCTGCCAGGGATAACCGCCTCAGTATCCACAGCCTCGCCCAAATCCGCCGAAATATATGAAATTCTAAACATATCAATTGTTACCATTTCTAGTATATTGTTTTTTATAACCAGCTTTTCACCAGTAAGAATAGGCTTCGACTGGTCGAGCGAAACAGAAAAAATGGTTTTTTTAATCATATCCTTTAGAACGCCCGCGTTTATTTTGTACCGCGAGGTAACACTTCCGATTTCATTTTCCGAAACCACGGGAAACTCCTCGCCCATTTGCCCCGCTATTTTTAGGCGCGAGCGGCCGCTTTTGCACAGCGCGTTTAACCGCTCGTCCACTTCGATTGCAACGGAATCGCCAGTCAGCTTTTTGACTATATCAGAAAACAGCCGAGCATCTAGCGCAATACTGCCGCCCTGCTCCACCTGCGCAGGAATCGCCGCGCTTTCTATATATATTTCCTTATCGTTTCCTATAAGAACAATGCCCGATTCCTCGTCCGCATTAAGCAGAACACATTCCAAAATCGGGTTGGTGGTACGTGTAGGCACAGCTCGGCATACTAATGCCAGCGCGTCCTGTAGCTGTTGCTTGTCACAATTGATTACCATAATTTTCACCTGTTTGTTTTTATTTTATTATTATTTAATAGCAGTAGTGATAGTAGGCTGTGTGGAATGGTGGATAAGGTGGGGTAGACGGCGTGGGGTGTGGGTTTTTTGTGTTAGTAAGGTTGTATATAAGCTGTTTATATGGAGTGGGTAAGTGTTAAGTTATCCACATGTACTTTTTATTGTTCTCGTAATTTGAAGTGTGTTATGGAACGCGGATTTTCGCGGATTTAACGGATTTTCGCGGATTCGTTCGTGGAAATCCGTTAAATCTGCGTAAATCCGTTAAATCCGTTAAATCCGTGTTTAATTGATTTTAAATCTACATTTTATTGCCTGCTGTGCCACGCTCCCTCTGTGCCTCTGTGCCTCTGTGTGAAAAAATCTTTTAAATAAAGATATTGAAGTTATACGCTTTACCTACGTTCACTATTTGTCAAAAAGATTTTTTCACACAGAGGCACAGAGGGAGCGTGGCATGGCAGACACGAAATGCAGATTTTCCCACGAAAGAATCCGCGAAAATCCGTTAAATCCGTGTAAATCCGCGTTCCATTCGCTGTAAATTTTCGAGATGTCGCTTGTCCTAGCATGATAGTTCACCGAAGATGCCGCGGTGCAACCGCCCGAAGATGCCTGCGGTGCAACCGCTCAGTCGCCTTTTATGCGTATCTCCAACTCCTCAACAACCATTCTCATTTTTTCGTCTGTTTCTAGCTCGTTGGCTATTTTGTTGCAGGAATGAATTACCGTGGAATGGTCGCGGTAGCCGAAAAACTTGCCGATAGTAGGAAGCGGCGTATCGAGTATTTTCCTGCAAAGGTACATAGCAATCTGCCGCGGAAGCACAAAGGTACGGCTACGCGACTTCTTGCCCAAATCCTCTAGCGAAACATTAAAATAATCGGCTACCGTCTGGCGAATAAATTCTAATGTAATAACAGGCTTTTCCTCGCCGATTATTTGGTCTTTTAACGCGATTTTAGTGAGGTCAAGGTTTACCGTAGCGTTGGTAAGCCGCGAATACGCAAGGATTTTGTTTAACGCGCCTTCCATATCGCGGATATTTGACACTATATTTTTTAGAATAAACTCCTTTACTTGTACAGGAATTTCTAGTTGGTCGGCGTGTAGCTTTTGTTCCAAAATAGCGGAACGTGTTTCATAGTCGGGTATGCTTACGTCTGCGATTAGCCCCGAGGAAAAGCGCGAGGTAAGGCGGTTTTCTAGGTCTTTTAGCTCGTTGGGCGGAACGTCAGAGGTGAATACAATTTGTCTGCCCATGCTTGTCATGTAATTGTATGTGTGGAACATTTCCTCCTGCGTTTCCTTTTTACCCGCCAGAAATTGCACATCGTCAATAAGAAGCACGTCCGTGTTGCGGTACTTTTTGCGGAATGCGGGCGTAGTTTTTTCGCGTATAGACGTGATGTACTCGTCTGTGAATGTGGCGCAGGGTACGTACAGCACTTTAAGCTCGGGGTGATTGTCGTGTATTTGGTTGCCGATAGCGTGGATTAAATGCGTTTTGCCAAGCCCTACATTGCCGTACAAAAACAGCGGATTGTATTCCTCGGTAACGCCTGGCGAATCGGCGACAGCGCGTGAGCCTGCGTATGCCAGCTCGTTACATTTGCCCGAAACAAACGTATCAAAATTGTAACGCGCGCGCAGGCCCGTTTTTTCGTATGAGCCTGCCTTTTTATTGGGCGTTTGGCTCTCGGGCGAGATTATTTGCAGCTCTACATCGTCGTTGATGATGGAACGTAGGTATCTTGTCATTTCGCGGTGATGGCGCGACAACGAGGTTTTGTAAAACTCGGAGCGCGTTTGTATAGTAAATACTCCGTTTTCGTAAGAAATCGGAACAACGGGCTTAATCATGGTATCAAAAACCACCTCGGAGAGGCTTTTTGATAATAAATTTTTAGCTTCTGACCATACGGCGTTAATATCCACAGAAAACCTCCGAAAGCAATCTCTAAAAACTCATCTGTTCGCATATGCCGCATAGCAAAGTATCCGCCTACTGCCGCGGATACTTTGCTATGCGGCACAGCTCACAGTGAGTTTTTGGAAATTGCTATAGTTATCCACACAGTTATCCACAGAATGTGTATAACTTAGAGTAAATTTATGCTTCGTGAAAATATTCAAATAATAACATGTCCTGTATATGTAAGTATACCAAAATTAGGACGTGCGAGCAATATAAATTACACGTTTTTCTTCGCATAAAAAAATTTCTTTAATATTAACCTTCTGCGTATCAATAAAATTTTGATTGTTTATTGTAAAAATTTGTCGCGGCGGCGCGGTTTTGATTACTGCTTCAAAAATTTCCAGCGGCAAAAAGGTCTGTTCCTGCAAAACATAACCGCTGTGCGGAAAACGTACCCACCTTGTATCAGCCGCGCCGCTTTTTTCCAAGCTGTGCAAAAAATAGTCGCTCGCCACGGCTTTGGCATACGCCGCGCTTAGCTTTTCCTCTATAGAAATGGAAAAATCGGCGTGGTAGGTACGCGCCAGCGTAAACGCATCGCCGTAAACGATTAGCCCAAGCCGAGGGAATGTCTGCAAATGCTTGTAAAGAGCCGATATTTCCTCGGCGGTTTGCGTAAGACGATAAATGTACTCGCCGCGCGTAAAATGGCTGATTCCCAGCGGCAAAATCATAATCGGCGCGTGCTTGTAAAAGCTCTCGTAAAAAATTTCAAAATTTTCCGCATCGTCCAACACCGACAGCGCGACCCAATCCACATTTTGATTGCCAGGGAAATACGGATTTTTCGGCGTGGATAAATAGCTCGGCGCAAGCCAAGTAAACGCCGCCATAGGCGCGTGCGCCTTGAAAATATTTCGCGCTTGACTAAAAAGCAAGGTATATTCCGCAGGCATGAAGCCGTTAAGCTCCGCCTCGGGATAAAACGCGATAAACATCGGCAAATTGAACGAGCCTAGCCGTTCCGCAAGCCCTGCGGCAAGCTCCAACGCAGGCACGGCTTCCAAGTCTGGATTATTCGGCGGGTGAATGACAAATAAGGGCGTAGCCTGCGCCGACATGCACTGCAACAGCCAAGTAATCGGTATTTCGTCCCCTAGATTCATTTCATTTACATAAACGGCGTGGCGTTTTTCCGTCTGGTGTTCAAAAACGCGTATGCTAGTTTCCTGCGAGAGCCACGCGCCGATATACGCGCCGTCCCTAGGCTCGTATAGAGCAAAATTGGCGGCGGGTTCTTGGAAAAATACGGTATATTCTAGCAGCTCGGCCTCGGGCGCTTCCTCCGCCACGGTTTCATGCAAAAGCCCGCCCTGCAAACGAGGCGTGCCTATGAACTGGGGGCTTTCGCCCATGCAGGAGGTTAGTAGTAGGGGGAGGGCGAGTAGGGGGAGGAGCTTGGGGAGGTTTAGTTTTAACAAGTTTATCACCTGTTGGAGTTTTGCCTTGGTGGTGGGGTTTAATACGTGGTGTGGGTTTGTAGGGGACGGATTTATCCGTCCCGAGGTTACCTCGCTTTGCGTTGGTCGGCGTGCGGTGTTGTCTAAGAAAACCACTTAGACAACACCTTACTGCCTGCTTAATGGACGTTATCCTCCCCGAATTGAGGAACGTGCATACCTCGGGACGGTTAAATCCGTCCCCTACGTAAAGGCGGTTAAACACGGATTTACACGGATTTATGCGGATTGGCTCGTGGGGGATTTGCATGAATCCGTGTGATAAAACGTAGCAGTCTGCGAACGCATGTGATAAAATAAGGTACGCAGAACGGAGGAATGGGGAAATGAAAAGAAGTTTAACAGTAGCGTTTTTATTTTGTTTAATGGCGTTTTCGGCGTGTGGAAAGATAGCCGAGCCGACAACGACAACCATAGAGCCATATGAAGAAACAAGCACAAACAAGGACGAAGCTACACCCGAACAGCCCCTCATTGAAAACCCACCACAAGCAACACCCGACACCCCCACCGAAACACCCACGCCAACAGGCGAACTAACGGACAAACCAACAGACGAGCAAATGGACGAACCAACGGACGAACCAACGGACGAACCAACGGAAGAACCAACGGAAGAACCAACGGACGAACCAACGGACGAACCAACAGACGAACCAAACAAACCAACAGACGAGCAAGTGGACGAACCAACAGACGAACCAACAGACGAGCCAACGGACGAACCAACAGACGAACCAACAGACGAGCCAACAGACGAGCCAACAGGCGAACCAACAAGCGAACCAACAGACGAACCAAACGAGCCAACAGACGACACAACCGACACAACCACATACCCACTAATCTTCAACTCGCCACCGCGTGACTACACTCCGCCACAGCCGGAAATTGTACCGCTTACAAATTCTGGCGAGGTCTACAACTATAAGATTATCGGCGATGCAACATTTATTCGCCGTGACGGCTCGATTGTCCCATTGCCGCAAGATGTGGCTCTGGCTATCGCAGTTTGGGATAGCTCTAATCGCATAGCCGTCGGTTACGTACTCTATTTGGGCAATTCTCCCGATTATGAATATGTATTTATGAACACGGCTGGCGACATTATATACCAGTTTGAACAAGACCCGAACATCAACGAGAGGGGCAATGTTTGGCATTATTCAATCAGGTATGGATACATGGTTATAAGGGGAAATTTTAGGCCCAATTCTACACGATTCCGCGACAAGGGGCTGGTTGATTTAACCACGGGGCAAGTAGTTATTGAGCCGCAATATGACAGGCTTGAACTTTTGCCTACTGTTATTTATGCGGAAAAAGATGGGCAATATTATTTTTTAGACTATGACGGCAATATTTTGTACGATTTCGGCGAAAAAAAAGTAAACATACAAAATATGGGGCAACGTAGGTATGGAAATGATTATGATTATACTTTTAACGCCTATACGGGCGAGCTGCACATAGGGGTTGTGGATATTAACTGGTTTGACGAAGCGGGAGAATACAAGGTAGGAAATTTGCGGTATCGCCGTGAGCAGAGGGGCATGGGTACATGGGACATGTTCCAGCTAGAGGACGAGGACGGAAACGTCATTATTCCTTTCGGCACATATGACATGCTTGCTGTGTGGGGGGCTTTTGTAATCGCTCGTTCATACGATCATATTGATTGGCGTTCGGAGGAGCATGGCAAGATTTATATTCTAAATATGAACGGCGAATTATTGTTGCACCACCCGCTAGGGGCTATTTACGAAGCCACTTTTTCTGATGCTATGGTGGTTTGGCTAGATGAAGAAACGTGTATATTGTTAGAGCCAGACGGCAGTAGCACCGTAATAGAAAACCCGCCGATGATTGAGATTATATATTATTTCGGCTGATTAAAGAATCAAATCGCTGTGTGAAAAATTCACGGTGATTTGATTTAAGGTAACTTTTGGTTGCGAACTGACAATTATTCCCTCAAATCAAATCGTCGTGAAACCTCCCCCCACATTGCACAATAACAAAATATAGACTATAATTTACAAGACCGTAACAAAGCAGAAGCTCGTCCTGTTACACCACACCCCCACACCTACCCACCCCCGAGGAGGCCCCCCATGTACCGCTCAAAACTAGCAGACGAAAGAAACCTCATAATCAAGCTAAACATCGCGCTTGTAATCGTGCTTGTATTGTTGGCGGGCAGTGCTGTTTTTTTTACGCTTACTAGGGAAAAAGCCCAGCCCGCGTTTTCGGGGGACGGAGCTACATACGAAACAGACCTTGAGGACGAGCCAGAAATTGAACCCGACCCCGAAGCCGCAAGCTCGGCGGCAGCTCACGCCGACCAAGAAACGACAATAAAGGAAGATGCAGACATGGACGAATTTATTTTGGACGAGGACTTCGACCCCACGCCGCCGTTGCCGCGCGCAGAGCTTATTGCGTTGGGCGATACAGGCGAGTACCGCGCGCCTAGAATCGCGCTTACCTTTGACGACGGGCCGGGCTGGCTTACGCCGCAGCTGTTGGACATTCTGCACGAATATGAGGTAAGAGCCACGTTTTGTGTAATCGGGAATCTAGTGGCGAATAACGCCGCCACGATTACGCGCGCGCACGAGGCGGGCCACGAAATCGTGGGTCATTCGTGGTCGCACCCAGACTTTACGCGTACTGCCGCCGCCACGATTTTGGCAGATATTAACAAAACCGCCGACATCATCGAGCAAATTATCGGCGAAGCGCCGCCGCCTATTTTCCGTTCGCCCTACGGCGTGTACACCTCGCGGGTACGCAACGCCGCCAGAGATGCGGGCTACGGCGTGCTTAATTGGTCGATTGACCCGCGCGATTGGGAAATACGTGACGCAGACCATATTTACGATTTCATAATCGAAAACGCGCGCGACGGCGCGATTGTGCTAACGCACGACATCTATCAAAGCACAATAGATGCTATGGCGCGCGCCGTCCCTGCGCTTGTGGAAATGGGCTACGAGCTAGTTACCGCTTCCGAAATGCTAGAATATGTATACGGCTCAATAGAGCCGGGCTTTGAATATACAGGCATGAGAATCAATGGCGGTCAGTAAGGGCACGGAACGCGGATTTACGCGGATTTAACGGATTTTCGCGGATTCTTTCCGCGTGGTATGCGTTCTATGCTTTTATTTTAGTCAGTACAGGAATATGTAGATAGAACGCGGATTTAACGGATTTACACAGATTTACGCGGATTTTTTCGGACTTAGCGGATTTTCGTGGGGTTTCGCACTAGCCAATCCGTGTAATCCGTGAAAATCCGTAAAATCCGTGTTTTAATGCCTTTAAATCTACCACTTGCGAAAGTTTACAATTGTAGGGGGCGGATTTATCCGCCCCGAGGTATGTACGTTCGTCAATTCGGGACAGGTAACGGCTCTTAACGCAAGCGAGGTAATCTCGGGACGGATAAATCCGTCCCCTACAAAAACCTTGCAAATCCCCACAACAAACGCAATATTTTAATTTGCGTTTCGTGTCTGCTGTACCTCGCTCCCTCTGTGCCTCTGTGCCTCTGTGTGAAAAAAATCTTTTTGATAAATAATGGGCGTAGGTAAGATGTATAGCCCCATTCTTTAGTTAAGAGATTTTTTCACACAGGATTTCGCACAGAGGCACAAAGCAGAGGGAGCGTGGCATAACAGGCAGTGAACGCGGATTTTAATAAACACACAAGAAAAAATCCGCGAAAATCCGCCAAATCCGCGAAAATCCGCGTTCCATAACCGAGCCAAAAAACGCCACTCATACCAATTCACAACAAGTCTAACATCAAGGGCAGTAAATCTCTCTCGCCTACTTCCCCGAAACAGTAACCCCATCAACACAGCACCACGGCAAAATAGTAACCCCGTTAGCCACGCGCTCCCTAGAAATCGCCGTTATATTGTTTATTGCTTCCAATATATTAAACGAAATCATAGTTTCCTGCAATGCGTCAGTAATCTGTCCGTTTTCGATAAGGAAGCTATTTTTTGCTACTCCAGAAACATCGCCGCTTGCGCCTGGCGAGCCGCCAGAAAAGCGGTTGAGCAGAATACCGCGCTCGGTATTTTTTACCATGTCCGCAAGCGAGGCATCGCCTGCCGCTACCTCAAAATTACTGGCGTGCGTTTTTGCGCAAGGCTTGCCGACCTTGTTTGCGCCGTATAGCGAAAGCGCGAACGATTTCAGTACGCCGTCCTTGATAAAGTCTACGTCCTGTGCCAAAAAGCCGTCAGGTGTAAAAAACGGCTCGGCTACCATAAGCGGATTGCTTGGCGCGGCGCGGAAGCATAGCTTCTTGTCCGCGACAGCAGTGTCTAGCGCGTCCTTCCAACGGCTCGTCCCCTCGATTAGCGGACGGTCGGAAAGGAAATTGCCAAGCAAGGTGTCCCACAGCATATCGTCACATGCGGGCGTGACAATTATTTTCCCTGTGAATTTTTCCTCTACCATGCGCGGATTGAGCGAGCCTTGGGCTTCCTCCAAAAGCCGCCTGTGCATACCCGCGTCCATAAACGGCTTGTCGAGCGCGGCGAGATACGCGCCGTCATAGTTAAAGGACGAGGATTTTTCGCCGTCCTTGCCCACAAACATGCTATTGAAATAGTAATATTGCTTTTGGCAAGAAAAGCATACACCGTTAGAATTGGCGTACACGACCTCGCCGCTATTGCTGTACGTGGAAAAGCCGTCAATTAGAATTTTTGGGAACTCGTCCTTGATTTGCTCTAAATATTCCTTACTGCGTGAAAAAAGCCCATCTATGTCTGTTTCCTTGCGTGTGTTTTCGTCCTTGTTTTCGACCAAGGGCGCGATGTCCTCGGCTTCGTCAGGTGCGGCGGCTTTGGCGAGTTGTATACAGTTGGTCACGGCCTCGTCTATATTTTCGCGTTCTAGCTTGTTTATTACCACTACGCCCTTACGGCCGCCAACCAAGGCTTTCAATTGCAACGAGCCAGTAAACACCGTGCGTAATAGCGTAAATTTGTTGGCTTCTATATTAAATTCGTCCTTACGCCCCTTTGAAATAGAGCAGGAGGCCTTGTCTGCACCAGCTTTTTTTAGCGCGCCAAGCGCGTATTGTGCTAAGTCCTTCATGGCTATCTACCTCCTATATTCATATCACAGCGAAGCGCAGGGCCGCCCATGCTTGTCGTCATTACTTGCTTTTTGCCGCAATAGCCGCTTATTTCCCATGCCATATCGTCAGAAACCATGTCCACGGTTTTTAGCATCTCGAACGCAACGCCGCTTATGGTTGTTTCGCGTATTGCCTTGCCTAGCTTGCCGTTCTTTATTTCGTAGCCAAGGTCTACGGAGAACATAAACTCGCCAGTGCTGTCCGCCTGTCCGTTTCCAGTTTTAACCAAATAATAGCCATCGTCTACACTCGCGATTAAATCCTCTAGCTTGCTATTGCCAGGCAGAATAGCCGTATTCCGCATACGGATTAACGGCTCGTCCGAAAATTCAAAGGCGCGCGCGTTGCCCTGCGGCTTCACACCAAAATGCCTTGCCGATTCGCGATTGTGCATAAAGCCTTTCAATATGCCGTTTTCTATCAAAATAGCGTCCTCGGCAGGCGTACCCTCGTCATCTGCATAAACAGGCAAGGGGCAGGGCTTGCCTAGTGCGGTGTGTGCAAAATCGGTCATGGAAACAAGCTCGCTTGCCACCTGCTTGTTGAGATTATGCCCTGCTACCGAGCCGCCCAAAACAAGGTCGGCCTCCACGGTATGCCCCACAGCCTCGTGCGACAGCATACCCGACAAATCTGGGTGAAGCACACATTTTTTCAGCCCTGCGTTGGCGTAAACGCCCTCGCGCTTGTCCATCAACGCCTTATACAAATTGTCGATTTCCTGCTCTAGCTCCTGCGGCTCTTTAAAAAATGTATCAAACCGCCCGACATGGCAAAACGCCTTAAACAGCTCTACAGGAACGCCGTCACTCGTTTCCGAGGTAAGCCATACATATACCGAGCTTCGCGGCTGAAAAAAATGGCTGTCCATGCCACAGCTTACGGCTACTAGCTTTTCCTTGTACAGCACGTCCGCAATAATTGTACGGCTCGTTAAATTTTTGTATTTCTTGGCAATAAGCTCGTCCAAAACACGCGCATAGTCAATAAGCACGCTTTGCGGAATATCGTCAAAAATCGGCGCGCACAGCTCTATTTTTCCGTTTGGCAGCGGCGGCAGGGGCGGCTCGCCTTTCCGTATGCGAGTGTCCATAAAAACGGCGTTGTCCGTAGCCGCCGCGAGTACATTTTTTACGCTTTCGGGCGTATATTCCGCGCCGCTAGCGAAGCCGTACGTACCGCCGCGGTACACACGCGCCGCCACGCCGCCCTTTTCGCTCTGCGAGTTTGTTACCATGTTGCCTGCAAGCATTGCCACACGCTTGGAGGTATTCGTTTGGGCGCGTAGCTCCGTGTGGTCTTTGAGGCTTTGCTTGTTTGGTGTCAAATAATCTGGTAGCATTTTACACTTCCTTACGCTTAATAATAGACTTCATTGTTAATAGGTTAAAAAAATCAATGGAACGCGGATTTTCGCGGATTTGGCGGATTTTCGCGGATTCTATCTGGCGTGTTTATTAAAATCCGTTTAATTAAAAATCCACGTAATTTGCGTTCCATTAGTTTTTAATAAACACGAGAAAAAATCCGCGAAAATCCGTTAAATCCGCGAAAATCCGCGTTCCATGCCCTTAAAATCCGTTAATTCATTCTGCTATATTCCTAAACACAATCTCATTAGGGCGAGCCATGCCGAGCCGTTCTCGTGCGAGCTGTTCTAAATATGAGTCGCTGTCAAAGAACGTAAGCTCTATTTCTAGGCTTTCCTGTTCTGTCAAGGCGGCCTCGACATTAGCCCTTTCTCGGGCAAGCTGTGTTTGCAGCTCGTTGTACATTTCCATTTCGCCCACAAAAAGCGCGAAAAGCATAATCAAAATAGCCGCCCAAAAAAGAAAGAACAGCCCGAGTACGACCTTGTTTTCGGGCTTTTTTATGCGAGTACGTTTTCTGCCGTCGGGGCGGTTGCTTTCGCTCATGCCTACACCTTTCTACGCACAATCAACAATGCGCGTAAAAATTTCTTTAGCCTAATTTTGCCATACATGCGTACACTTCGCAATACAAAACGTACTTTTTTATATATTTTTTTCAAATACGGCGAAAGCCACGACACAAGCACACGCAGTGGGAAAAATATAATTCGCAACGCGGCGGCGATGACCTTTTTCATATATTCAATTACCGTAACAAACACAAGCATAACAAGGCGCGAGATAGTAACAAAATAAAGCACCGCGCCAAGCCCTGCCCCCAGCACCGAAAAAACTCTGATTTCGCCGTAATTCTGGTTAAGCATAAAATAAAACGTGCCGCCTGTAGCCGCTACCCAAAAAATAAAATCCTCCAGATACACCGCAAACGGCAACGCCAAAAGCGGGACGACCCTACGCAGAATCCTAAAGCAGTCATAAAACAGCCCAATAACCGCGCCCACAAGCACAGTCCACAAGAACAGCTGCGCCTGGCCGCTCATGCTTAGAATCACTTAAACAGCCGCCCCATTAAGGATTTGCTCTTGCCTATTGCGCCCGCGTTTTCGTAGGAAATGCCGTCTATTTCGCCTGTGACTGACAGCTCGCCTATTTCTAGGTTAATCCGCTTAACATGCAGATTTATTCCGCGTATTATTACTATGCCCATTTCTGTTTCCGCTATTACAGACTCCTCATCAAACGAAATTACGTCCGTTACGCCCGATACGTTTATGCTCTCGCGCTTGTCTATGGTGATACTATGCTTAGACGGCGAACGCTTTTTTTCCTCGCCCGGCATACGCAAAGGTGCTGACATGTGATTACCCCCTTGGTTTTGGCTCGCCTTCGGCGATTTTTTATAGATGTACCTTTTAATTATATGGACATGGGAGGGGGAATATGCCACGACAAACGCACGAACGCAGGTTATTTGTAGGGGACGGATTTATCCGTCCCGAGGTTACCTCGCTCTGCGTTGGTCGGCGTGCGGTATTGTCTAAGAAAATCACTTAGACAATACCTTACTGCCTGCGTTAATGGACGGCACTCGTCCCGAATTGACGAACGTGCATACCTCGGGACGGATAAATCCGTCCCCTACAAGAAGGTTATCAAACACGGATTTAACGGATTTTCGCGGATTTTTTCATGTTTAGCGGATTTTCGTGGGTTTTCGCACGAGCCAATCCGCGTAATCCGTGAAAATCCGCTAAATCCGCGTATAATCACCTTTAAACTCCCATTTTATTGTCTGCTGTGCCACGTTCCCTCTGTGCCTCTGTGCCTCTGTGTGAAAATCTTTTTGACAAATAATGAACGTAGGTAAAATGTAGAACTCCACTTTTTAGGTTAAAGGCTTTTCACACAGTAGTTCGCACAGAGTCACAGACAGAGGGAGCGAGGCACAGCAGGCAATGCAATGCGGATTTAAAGGATTCAAGGGATTCACGCAGATTCACGCGGATTTTCCCTACGAGCCAATCCGCGAAAATCCGCCAAATCCATGTCCTATTATTAAACCACCCTTGATAAACTAACGAAACCTAGTAAAATATAGCTATCATAAAATTCACATGAAAAATCCCCAAAGGCGAACCAAAAAATCGAGGTGATTTATATGGCTACAAGCACAACAAATATTACCGTCAACACCCCTAACGCAACAACCATAGATGCCCTGCTTGAAGCGGAAAGGCTCGTCAACGACACCACTGTCAAGCGTTACGCAGACGTGGAAGAAGCGTTGCGAGAGCTTAAAGCATGAATAGGCATTAAACCACCTCCACCCTCCTCACCCCCTCAGTAGCCTTCAACATACCCTCAATAAAAATTGCGTACCCCTTAGTAGGGTCTTGCACAAAAACATGCGTAACCGCGCCTATTATTCTGCCGTCCTGCAAAATGGGCGAGCCGCTCATGCCCTGCACTATGCCGCCTGTTTGCTTGAGTAGCTCGGGGTCGGTTATGCGTATTACTATGCCCTTTGTTTCGTCCGCGGCGTTTACGTTTACGCTCTCTATTTGTATCTCGTATTCGCGCACGTCCGTACCGCTTACGTTTGTTAGAATTGTCGCTCTGCCCTCTTTTATTTGCGAGCGTGAGGCCACAGGAAAACGCGGCAAATCCGCAAACCTGCTCGCAGACGCGCTGTCTATTTCGCCGAAAATGCCGTTGGCGCAGTTTATTTTTATTCTGCCCCAAATAATGCTCGCTTCCACTTGCCCCTCTAGCTCGCCTGGGATTCCGCGTACGCCCTTGCTTACCGACAATACCGAGGACGGCATAATCGTACCGCTTTTTACGCTTAGCAGAGTTTTTGTGTCCACATCGAGAATACCATGCCCGAGCGCGCCAAATTCGCCTGTGGCAGGGTTAAAAAAGGTAAGCGTGCCTATGCCCTTGGTCGAATCGCGTATCCACGCGCCGATTCGCCGCACATCGTCCTTGGCGGCCACCTGCGGCACAAGCGTGACCTTTGTTTCACTGCCGCCGCGGTTTACGCGCAGTATTATTTCGCCTTGGGAAGCCGCTACATAGTCGCTCAGGCTCTCCTTGCTTGTTATTTCCGTATCGTCCGCGTACATGATTAAATCGCCCGCGTGTAACAAATTCTGCGCAGGGCGGTACGTTTCGCCGTCCGCGCCCAAAAATGAGCCAGTACCGAGAACCATTACGCCGTCCGTGTTTATGCGTACCCCGATAGCGTGCCCTAGCGGAATAATCTCCATTTCTGGCACAATGTCCAACGTCACGCGCCTGAACGACAGCCCGAACGCGCCTATTGTCATTTGTGCCGTTCCACTGCTTTCCGTTTGCAGAGTAAGCGAGCCAAGGCGCGAATCGTCCACCTTGGACACGGCGGTTGTTTCCTGCAAGGTAGCAGAAAAAGGAAGCCCAATATGCAGGCTATGCGTAGAAAATTCCGTGAGCCGTATTTCCGCAGGCAGCTGTGACAAATACGTAAGACTGCCCGCCATGTACCCAGAAATTATGCAAAAAAATAAGATAGCAATGATTTTTAATTTGCGTTGCAAATTAACGCCCCCTTAGTGAGGATTCTCATTGCTATCTTTGCCTAATTTAGTTTTTTGTATGCAGTGCGTGTTTAAATTTTAGGAATCCGCACGCCCATTCACAGTAGAAATCAACAACGCCGCGCCAATCACGATAAAAATCACGCCAAGCGTTTCAAATGCAAAAATGTACTCCGTGTTTCGCTCCACCATGCGCGCCAAACGGTCTGGCTCCTCCGCGAACAGCTCCGCGCCAGTTGTCGCCTGTGTAATCGCCAGTGCTTCCAAGCGTTTTATATAGGAAGAAAAAACGAACGCCAGGCCGCCCAGCACGCCCATTAGCGCGCCCGAAACACTGCGCGCCGCGGCGGAAACAGAACCCTTGCTTTTCGCCGTAATTTCGGCATAATCCGCAGGCGAAACCACCATTTTTGTCACCACGTCAATGGCGTGCTTCATGGCGGGCAGGCTAATCACCACCAGCGTAACAACCACCTCCGGCGCGACATGCGTCATATTGTAAACCGCCGAATAGCCCCACACCGACATATGCTCCGGCGCGTATTCCGCAAAATAGATAATGCCAGACAGAAAGTGCATAAAAAACGAACAAAATGTACCCACCACGTAGCCGATTTGCAGTCCAAACCTCATTTTCCTAAAGAAGCCCGCAAACCCAAGCACGCCAAACGCCAGAATATAATCCAACGCCACTTGAAACGGGTGAACATTCGTAAAGCCCGTGGTTAAATCCAAAAACCCTGTCGCAATGCCCGCAACAATGCCGTACAACGGCCCCAGCCAGTAGCCCGCAAGCACAATAAGCAGCAAGCTACCAGGCGACACCGAGCCGCCCATCGGCATTCTAAAAATGGTTATTTGGTCTAACAAAAACGCAATAGCGATACATAACGCCGCCACCGTGAGCATTTTTGTCTTGGAAATGGTGTTTTGTTGCATAAAAAAACCTCCTGTTTTAGGGCGTGTTAAAAATTCAGTAAATTTGCACGAGTTTTTTGTGGCTAAGCCCAAAAAACGGGCAATTGCGAAGCAATGCCAGTGCAAATTTTACATTATTTAACACGCCCGTCTAGCGTTCCCGAGGAGGGAATCGCGTTTTCCGCAAGAGGGCTTGTACGAGTAGCTATTGCTCCGCCGATTTGTTCGGGGGCAATAAATACGCTTTCCTTCGCCGACATTACTCGGAGCAGGTACAAAGGGTAACTCTCAGCCTACGTGGGAACGTAAGCACCCCTAGCGGATATTGTTTGTTTGAAAATATCATTTTTTATGGGAGTTGTCAAATTTTAAAATTATGGCGTTAAATAATAGCCGCGTTTTTGGGGACAAGCTCGGGGTGTTCCCTCATATACGTTGCCGCACTATTAAGAAGCTCGTCAAGGCTCATATCCTCATAAAGATTTTCTCGCCATTCGGTGTAATCGAAACGGTCTTGTTTAATATTTGCTATGAAAATCTCACATTCAATAGAGCCAAGATATTCACGCAATAATCTCATTCCTGCTGTCATAATAGCGGACGTTTGTGTGTTATCAGTCATGTTAAATTCCTCCATAGCTCTGCAAATTCAATCGGGTTTACTATTTTAATTTTGTCCGTTTTGTAGTTAATTACACGCCTGTCTGTTGTTATGAAATAATCGCATTTTGCAATTATTGAACAAGCTATATGAGTAGCGTCCTTTTTCTTAATTCCAGTTTTCATTATTTCCTCTGAAAGCGGCTTTATTTTGCTTATATTCTCATCGCTAATAAAAACCGCGGTATTCTCTTTTACAAAATCCAAAACGTGTTCCTTGATACTCGGAAAAGGAATATCATTCATTTCACGAAGCAACATAAACGAGGAATACAAAACAACGCTTTTGAACCTTATCAGCGACTGTATATACCTTTTTGCTGTCGCTTCATTTCTAACCTTTTCTTGCGACAAATCGTCAAACGGTCTGCAATAACAGCAGTTATCCAGATAGATTTTTAACTTATCCATAGCCTATCCTTTCGAGCGTACCCATTATAAGTATAAAATTATTCACACCAACAACATCAACGTACCCGCCACAATCAACGCAAGCCCAGCCACAGCCGCCTTGTTCAGCCGTTCGCGTAAAACAAAGTACCCAAACGCCACCGTCACCAAAATGCTTAGCTTGTCGAGCGGCACTACCGCGCTAACCGGCCCCTCCTGCAACGCCCGATAAAAGCACAGCCACGAAAGCCCCGTAGCAATGCCCGACAACACAAGAAAAAACCAGCTTCTGCCGTCTATTTTTTTTATTTCGCGGTGCTTGCCTTGGAAAAAGACAATCAGCCACGCCATGGCAAGCACAACCATTGTTCTAATCGCTGTGCCGAGGTTGGACTCCACGCCCACTATGCCGACCTTGCCCAAAATGGCGGTAAGGCTCGCGAACACCGCCGCCAGTATGGCGTAAAATAGCCATGTTGCGCGGGGCTTTGCTTTGTTGCGGCTTCGGGGCAATGCCCCTTGGGGCGGTGTTCCCATTTTTTGGGAATCGGAAAGGCGTGGCTTCACCGCTCTGCGTTCCAACATTAAATATGTCCCCGCGCCGATTAAAACCATCGCCGCCACTTTGAGCCATGTCAAGCCCTCGTCAAACAACAAAAACGACAGCACCATTGTAAGTATCGTGCTTGCTTTTTTTACAGGCACGACCTTATTCACATCGCCGAGCTGTAGCGAGCGGAAATAGCATAGCCACGAAAAGCCCGTAGCTAGACCCGACAGCACAAGGAACAACAGCGTCAAGCCGTCTATATCGGTTATGCCATGCCGCGAGCCGACCACAAGAACCATAAGCCACGCAAAAACCGCCACTACGACCGTTCTTATGGCGGTGGCTAAATTAGAATTGATGTTTTTTATGCCTATTTTTGTTAAAACGGCAACTCCACCGCCGAATAATGCGGCACTAAGTGCGAAAATAATCCACAAGGTCGTTGCCCCCTTTCTCCGAGGGGCGAAGCCCCTTTCCTCTCCGACTGTTCTGTGGTGGGAATATCGCCTCGAAGCCTTTACGGCGTGCAAAGTCAAAACCAAACCATAGACTAAGTATACCACATCATAACAGTTTAAACATCAGTTTCACCACGAATAAATTTCCATGCTTCCTCATGGCTGTACCATTTTGCGTTAGGCTCTTTCATTGCTTCCTCTGCCTTTTTTAACTCGGCGAGAACGTAACAGCGGTGTATAGATTTCCAGTCTTTGGGGCATTTATTAGTTCTTGTCGGTTGCGTTTGTATAGTTGGCATTTTTACCACTTCCTTTAGATTGTACTGTACCGAAAAATTGACACAGGGTCAATTTTTCCAAAACCTGCCACAAGCACATAAGCCAATAGACAAGCATAATAAGTTAAAAGATTTTTTCACACGGAGGCACAGAGGGAGCGAAGCACAGCAGACACGAAACGCAGATTTAAATATTGCGTTTGTTGTGAGGGTTTGCAGGTTTTCGTAGGGGACGGATTTATCCGTCCCGAGGTATGCACGCTCGTCAATTCGGGGTAGGCAACGTCTATTAACGCAGCACGAGGTAATCTCGGGACGGATAAATCCGTCCCCTACAAGAATCTGCGATTCCCCTTAACCTGTGGTTTAACAAATGATTTATGTAACGCGGATTTATGCGGATTTGCACGGATTTGGCGGATTCGTTCGTGGGAAATCCACAATCCATGATTAAAAAAACACGCCCGAAAAAATCCGCGTAAATCTGCGAAAATCCGTAAAAATCCGTGTTTAATTGCCCTTAAATCCACATCTATTGTCTGCTGTGCCTCGCTCCCTCTGTGCCTCTGTGCCTCTGTGTGAAAAAATCTTTTAACTAAAGAATGAGGCTATACAATTTACCTGCGTTCATTATTTGTAAAAAAGATTTTCACACAGAGGCACAGAGGCACAGAGGGAACGAAGCACAGCAGACACGAAACGCAAATTAAAATATTGCGTTTGTTGTGGGCATTTGCAGGTTTTCGTAGGGGACGGATTTATCCGTCCCGAGGTTGCCTCGCTCTGCGTTAATGGACGTTACCCACCCCGAATTGACGAACGTGCGTACCTCGGGACGGATAAATCCGTCCCCTACAAGAAC
>WRLD01000038.1 GCA_009777845.1 Defluviitaleaceae bacterium | reverse complement strand
ATAAGGAATTTTAAGGGTGGGTAACCCTGGTATGCTGACAGAGGGCGAGCTTAGGGACATTGAATACCGAACGCTTCTATCAATAGGAGGGGGAGCGGGGCTTCATTTACCCCATGCCGCAGCAGGACTGTATCTCTTTCTTGCACGTAGAATCTATATCTTAACGATTTCAATTCGTCCACTGCTAGATACACAAAATGGACGGCGACATTTTGAAGTAAATATGGATATATTTATGAACGCCGCCGAGCAAATGGTTATGGACGGCAGGGCGGCAATTATTTCCTCTGTTGACCCTGCCACCGTTCCGTTTATATGCACCTGTACACCTGGTAAACCTGTTTGTGAATGTATGTTCCCACGGCGACTTTGGGCATCAGGCGACCGCGGAGGCAGAGGGATTACTTGGCCCCCGAAACCTATATTATGGTTTGGTGCGGTGAGTGACTATGACTGGTTAAGTTTCATCGGAGCTTCTACATCTGCCATAGTTGGCACTGTCAGCAGAAACGGCGATTCCTACACAGCGACAATCAACTACTTCTTAGACGATTACTACGATTGGGAGCTTAATTCTGAAGATGGAGCTGGGCTTGTCTTAGATGCTGAAATGGCACAGCTACACTTGTATGGATGGGCTAAATCATACCGTATTGACGGTTATGTCCACGGTATTGAACTCACTTGGCAGAGAAAGCAACGGTTTGGTTCTGAAAATCAACCCACCTTGGTGCTGCCATGAGGAAGTCAATTGCTTGGGATATAACTGCTATTGTAGTAGCCGTGCTGATGACTTCTCCTGTGCTAATGGGGCTAGTAGCGGCGAGCTTTGATTTGGGCGGTAGGCAAATCGAGATACGCGAATTTAAGAAACAAGAACATCTTGAAAGATTGATTTCTGCGTTTCACCTTGATTTAGCCCCCAATGAAACATTTTATGTCGAGAGATATAGGCGTGGAGTGATGCAAGCACCCCCAGTATTAAGCATTGCTATAGAGGGTATAGAATCGGTAGACGACTTTATTTCACGATATAGTATTGTATATAATGAATTAGACCTCTCCGAAGATTCCTATTTTTTTGAAGCTAGGTATCATCGTGACGCATTTAGGGTATGTATGGTAGACCTATATGATTTTGGTCACGAACTCGGATTTTATGAAACTGAGAGCGGGATAATTGCTGTGCTAGATGTCCGCCCAACTCTATTGCGAAGCCTTGTAGATGTACGCAGTATTCTAGCTGAGTATTTCCACAGTATGTGGCTTCACCCATTCTTTCTTGTGCCTTTAGCTATTCAAGCAGGGCTAGTTATTTTCGTGGTTGTCCGCGTTATTCGCAGGATAATTCACAAAACACGCAACAAAAAACACCCAAACGAGGGCTAAAACTGTTTATTCCAGTAAAGCATTATAATTTCAAATAAGTCAAGGAGTACCAAAAATGCAAACCAACAAAAATACAACTTTAACGAGAGGACAAACCCAAAATGTCAAACAGTTTAACGTCAAACAGTCTAATTCGCGACATCTCGCTTGCCCCAGCAGGCATTAAAAAAATCGAATGGGTAAAGGAATATATGCCCGTTTTACGTCAAATCGAGGAAGAATTTAAGAAAACTAAGCCGTTTGCGGGAATGAGGATTTCCGTAAGCGTACACCTTGAAGCAAAGACGGCGTACCTCGCCACGGTGCTTGCGGCGGGCGGCGCGGACGTAGCCGTAACTGGCTCCAACACGCTTTCCACCAAGGACGATGTATGCGCAGGGCTTGCTTCGCAGGGCTACAAGGTTTACGCATGGCACAACGCCACAGAGGAAGAATACTGGGGACACTTAAAGAAAACCTTAGAATTTAAGCCGCATATAATAATCGACGACGGCGGCGATTTTATCAGCTTGTTGCACGGCGAGTATGCCGCCTACGGCGAAAATCTTCTCGGCGGCTGTGAGGAAACAACCACAGGCATAAACCGCCTCAAGGCGCGCGAGCGTGAGGGTACGCTAAAATATCCCATGCTTGCGGTGAATGATGCCGATTCCAAGCACCTTTTTGACAATGTCCACGGCACAGGTCAGTCTGTCTGGGACTCCATTATGTACACAACAAATGTAATGCTCACAGGGCGTGACGTGGTTGTGGCTGGCTATGGCTTTTGCGGCAAGGGCGTGGCAATGCGCGCTAAGGGGCTTGGCGCGAGAGTAATCGTCACAGAAATTAACCCATGGCGCGCAATGGAAGCCGTGATGGACGGCTTCCGCGTAATGAAAATGGACGATGCCGCCAAAATAGGCGAATTTTTCGTAACCGTAACGGGCTGTAAGGACGTAATCACCGCGCGCCACTACGAGGTAATGCGGCACAACGCCTTTCTCGCTAACGCAGGTCACTTTGACGTGGAATTTTCCAAGCCCGACCTGCTCGCGATTTCCACCAAGGTGGAGGAACGCCGCCCCTACATTGACGGCTACCATATGAAGGACGGCAGGATTCTAAACGTACTCGCCGACGGAAAGCTAGTAAACATCGTAGCAGGCAACGGACACCCCGCCGATATTATGGACATGTCCTTTGCGTTGCAAGCAATGGGCGCGCTGCATATCGCACAGCAAGGAAAGAGCTTGAAAGCAGGGCTGTATTCCATTCCTGTGGAAACCGACCGCCAAATCGCGCTAATGAAAGCCAAGGCAATGGGCTTGGGACTTGATGTGCTGACAGCGGAGCAGGAGGCTTATTGGTTGGGTACTGGGGAGTAGGCATGAAAAGCAAACGGAATATATTTTCAAATGAAAAACTCAGATTTTTTACGAAAATAACAGTGACACATGTTATCACTTACGCTATTGTCACCTTAATGGCTATGCCCCTTACGTTTGATTACGCAGATAGCGTAGTAGAGCTTATGGGCTTTAGACCCTTAGACGAAATCAGTATGAGTGCGGTATTGATTGCACAAATAAGCAGAGGGCTTTTGCTTGGTGTGGTAATTTGGTGGATTAAGGACAGCATTATTGGTAAAAAATGGGCGTGGCTCAAACTTTGGGCTATTCTTATCATACTTGGTATCTTTAATACCTATGGGCCTGCCCAAGGTTCTATCCAAGGGTTAATTTATCTAGCCCCTATTGAGGATATGCCGATTAGTATGAGCCTTGGTATGCTAGAGGTACTGGCACAGCCGTTATTGTTTAGCGTGGTAGTGACCTTTTGGCGGGGGGGAAAGTAGCTTTTATGAAAATGTAATAAGAAACAATAAAATCCTCGTACAAAGGGAGAAAGACGGAAACGAATACGCCACGGAGGTCTACCATGAACTACCTAACCAACCTAAACCCCTCACAGCTCCAAGCCGTAACCCACACAGACGGCGCGATTTTGATTTTCGCAGGGGCTGGCTCGGGAAAGACGCGCGTGCTTACATACCGCGTGGCACATTTGATTGAGCAGGGCATCGACCCGTACCATATTATCGCGATTACGTTTACCAACAAGGCGGCGCGGGAAATGCGCGAGCGTATTTCCGATATTACGCCCTTGGGCGAGCAAGTATGGGTCAGCACGTTCCACGCGGCGTGTACGCGCATTTTGCGGCGTGACTATAACAATACATTTTCGATTTACGACACAACGGACAGCCTACGCCTTATCAAGGACTGCATTAAGTTTAAAAATTTAGACGAAGCAAAATATTCACCGCGGTATGTGGCACAAATTATTTCCGCACAAAAAAACGAATTGATTACCCCTGCGCAGTACGAAAAGTACACGGCAGGCGATTTTAGGAATGGCAATATCGCCGATGTGTACACTGTTTATCAGAAGCGGTTGGAAGAAAGTAACGCGCTGGACTTTGATGATATTATCTTTAAAACGGTACAGCTTCTCTCCGAAAACGAGGAAATTCGCCTAAAATACCAAAACCGCTTCCGTTATGTTCTCGTAGACGAATATCAGGACACAAATCATGCGCAGTACGAGCTGGTACGCCTACTTTCGGGCTACGCGAATAATTTATGCGTGGTAGGCGACGACGACCAGAGCATTTATGGGTGGCGCGGCGCGGATATTAAAAATATTTTGCAGTTTGCCAAGGACTACCCTGGCGCGAGGGTGATTAAGCTAGAGCAGAATTACCGCTCCAGCCAAGTAATCCTAGACGCGGCAAACGCCGTAGTCGCGTTAAATACAGAACGCGCCGACAAAGCACTATGGACAAAAAACGAACGCGGCGAGCCGTTGAAGCTATTCACCGCAAGCAACGAACGCGAGGAAAGCGCGTTTGTGGCAAGCATGATAGAGAGCAGGGTAAGCGCGGGCGCGAGATACAGCGATTTTGCGGTATTGTACCGCACGAACGCGCAGTCGCGGAGCATAGAGGACCAGTTTGTGACGGCGAGTATTCCGTATAGAATTTTCAGCGGCACGCGCTTTTATGAACACAGGGAAATAAAGGATATTTTGTCGTATTTAAAGGCAATAAATAACCCTGCGGACGATATAGCGTATCTGCGTATTATAAATGTGCCGCGGCGCGGAATAGGCGCGGCTTCGATTGAGCGGGTGCAGGCGTTTGCTACGGAAAACGCGCTGAGCTTTTCCCAGGCAATAAAACGAGCAAACGAGGTGCCAGACCTAAAGGCAAAAGCCGCCGCAATCTTGAAATTTTCGGCGTATTTACAGGAATGTGCGGACTTTGCCGCCGAAAACTCCGTATGGGAATTGCTGGTAAAAATTCTGCGTGATACCGATTATATCAAAACGATTGCGGACGGCACGCCCGAGGGCGAGGAGCGGGAAGCGAACATTAAGGAGCTTTTAGTCAAGGCGCAAGCCTTCGAGAGCGAGTCGGACGACACCTCGCTTGCCAAATTTTTGGAAGATGTCGCGCTGGTCGCGGAAATAGACAATTACAACGAAAACGCAAACGCTGTCGCACTGATGACCCTGCACGGCGCAAAGGGCTTGGAGTTTGACACGGTTTTTATGGTGGGCATGGAGGAGCATATTTTCCCCACCTCGCGCAGTATCACTAGCCTAAGCCAAGGCGAAATGAACGAGGAACGGCGATTGTGCTATGTGGGAATTACTCGCGCGAAAAAAGTCTTGTATGTAACGCACGCCGCGAGCCGCCGCCGCTTCGACCAAATCGCGCATAATAGAATAAGTCGATTTATAGACGATATTCCGCCTAATTGCATGGTTACTGTAAGCCTAGACGGACGGGAACGTGCGGCCAAGCCGCGCACTTTTAGTGCCGTACCCGACACCACAAAAAGTGTGCCTCTGGCGTACGCAAAGCTACCCAAGGCTCTGCCGCCTGCGCTTGCGGCGTTGGCAAGACCCGAGGGACAAGCCCCTAAGCCGCCCGCGCCTAGACCCATTTCCGCAAAGGCTACGCCGCCCGATTTTTCCGTAGGCGATACGGTACGTCAGTCACGCTTTGGCATAGGCATTGTACTGGCGATTGACAACGCAGGCGCGGACTACGAAATAACCGTGCAATTCCACACCGCAGGGCGAAAAAAACTTATGGCGAGCTTGGCTAAATTGACAAGGGAAGTGTGAACGCATGGCACTCCAGTTTATTCTCGGGAAGCCTGGTACAGGCAAGACCACATACGCGCTTGACGAAATTCACAAGAATACAGCCCAAAACGCGCCCTTGTACTACCTTGTCCCCGAGCAATTCTCGCTACAATCGGAAAAATTATTGCTGGAAAAGGACTATACAGCCAGTATAAAGGTGCAGGTTTTGAGCTTCAATCGCTTGGCGTATCGTTTGTTTTCTGCGCTTGGTGCGCCAGAGGGCAAGCACGCCGACGACCTCGCAAAGCAAATGCTGTTGCGTAAGGCACTTTTTGAAACGGCGGACGAGCTGGAATTTTTCAAGAGCGCGGCGGACAAGCTCGGGTTTATTGCGGAATTGGCAAGCACAATAACGGAAATGAACCATTACATGGTGAACGCGAGTGATTTACTTGACCGCGCGGCTGGCGCGAAGCCGTCAACGGCGGCAAAGCTGCGTGATACCGCGCTTATTCTCACTAAGTACCGCGAAATTGTTTCGGGGCAATATTTGCTAACTGACGATATGTTGGAAATTTTGTGCAGGAAGCTGTCGGACGTGCCGAGTTCGCAGGCGTTGCCGCTTTTGGACGGCGCGTTTTTTTGGGTTGACGGGTTTTCGGGCTTTACACCGCAGGAGGTCGCGGTGCTTGTACATATTTTAAAACGCGCCGATATGGTTAAAATGACGTTGACGATTAACGATATTATTTCGCCCGCGCCGCGTGAAACCATGGAAAAGCTAGAAACTGCGGCGGCGGCGGCAGGTGTAAAAACACTGCCGCATGTGCATATGGAGCGCAATTTCCGACATAAAAATAAACAGCTTGCATTTTTTGCGGAGAATTTTGGGGCAAATTTGACCTTTGAACACGATAGCGAGGGCATAGAAATAATCGCCGCTTCCGACAAGTATTCCTCTGTCTATGCTGTAGCGGAAAGGGTGTTACAATTAGTACGCGGCGGTAATTACCGCTTCCGCGATATTGCTATACTTTGCGGCGACCGCGCGAGTTACGAAAAAATTTTGCAGACGGTGTTTGACCGTTTAAATATACCTATTTTCATAGACACGGAAATCGACATTCTGGCGCACCCCCTTACGGAAATGGTACGCGCCGTACTGGAAATTCCCCTGCGAAACCGCGACTACGAGAGTGTTTTTAGGTTCTTGAAAACGCGGCTGACCACTGTGCAAGACATTGATGTGCTGGAAAATTATGTTTTGGCTAACGGTATTCATTCGTACCGTTGGAATTACCAGTTTTCAGACGAGGCGGCGGAAGCGGCGCGGCAGGAATTTTTGAACGCAATAAAGGATTTTGCAAAACTGCGACCCGATTCTTCCGCTACGGTGGAAGCCCACGCGCGCCGTGTTTTCGACATGCTTTTCGCGCTTGGAGTGCCTGAGGCTTTGCAGGAATGGTTCGAGCGTAGCATGAAAGACGGCGACCCTGCCACGGCGCGGCTTCACGCACAGATTTGGCCTAAGATTTGTCAGGTGTTTGATAAGCTCGTGGAGGTTTTGGGCGGCGAAAGGGTCACGCTTAAAACATTTGCCGCGGTTTTGGACGTTGGGCTGTGTCAAGTGGGCTTGGGGCGTATTCCGCCGACCAACGACCAGATTATTTTGGGCGATTGCACACGCACGCGCTACCCGAAAATAAAGGCGATGCTTGTACTAGGCGCGAATGACGGCGTATTGCCGCCTATTCCCACGCAATCGGGCATTTTTACCGAGCATGAGCGTAAGAGCTTGCAAAATACCGAGCTATCGCTTGCGCCGAATAGTTCCCATAGAATAAGCGAACAAAACTACAATTTGTATTGTGCTGTTTCACAGCCTAGCGAAAAGCTCATTTTTATTTACGCCGAGGAAAAATCGCTGCGCCCTGCGCCTATAATTGCACAGGTGAAAAAAATGTTCCCAAAAACGGCGGTGAGAACGGCAAAAATTCCCGAGGAATTTTCCGTTTCGCATAGCGTATTTTTCGCGCCGTTCGCGCTTTCACGCGATACCACGGACAAGCTGTACGGCAACACAATTTACACCGCCGCCACTCGCCTAGAGGCCTTTGCGCGCTGTCCGTTCGCGTACTATATGAACTATATATTGAAGGCGCGGCCGCGGAAGCTGTACGAGGTGCTTCCTGCCGATTTAGGTAAATTTTTCCATGATGTAATCGCGGGCTTTACACAGCGCGTGTGGAGTGGGGCAGGGGACAGCCCTTCTCGCGCCGAAATAAACGGCATAGTAGACGAAATGGTCGGCTCGTTGGAGCTAGAAAACTCGATTTTTTACAGCACGGCAAGGAATATGTACATTTTGGACAAGGTGCGGCGCGTGGCGGCGGCTTCGTGCTGGGCGTTGTGCGAGCAGGTCAAGAGCGACAGCTACCGCCCATTGCTAATCGAGCATGAAATAAAGACGACAATCGCGTTGGACAACGCGCGAAGCCTAATATTAAGCGGACGCGCCGACCGCATTGACATTTCACAGGAAAGCGGCCGCGTGAAAATTATCGACTATAAATCTGGCAACACAAAATTTAACACCGCCGAGGTTTTAAAGGGCGTACAGCTACAGCTCATGCTTTACATGAACGCGTTTTTGCGTATGGAGCGTACGTTTGAGCCTGGCGGGGTATTTTATTTCCCCATAGACGACCCGATTATCAACGCGGACACCGTGCTTGACGAAGCCAGCCGCGAGCAGAGCCTGCTCAAATGCTTTAAAATGTCGGGGCTAGAGGCAGACGAGGCGAAGGCGGCGTTTTTGGAGTTTGGCGGTGAGGTAGAGGGCAAGGTGAGGGAGCTAGGGGCTAGGATTTTTGATGGGGATATTGCGGCGCGGCCGTATGTTAGAGGGGCAGGGCAGGGGGGGGCTTGTCGGTATTGTGGGTTTGGTGGGGTTTGTGGCACGACAAACGCACGAAGCTAAATCCATTACGCAGTTTGTAGGGGACGGATTTATCCGTCCCGAGGTACGCACGTTCGTCAATTCGGGGACGAGCAACGTCCATTACGCAGTTTGTAGGGGACGGATTTATCCGTCCCGAGGTATGCACATTCGTCAATTTGGGGACGAGCAACGTCCATTACGCAGTTTGTAGGGGACGGATTTATCCGTCCCGAGGTACGCACATTCGTCAATTTGGGGACGAGCAACGTCCATTACGCAGTTTGTAGGGGACGGATTTATCCGTCCCGAGGTATGCACATTCGTCAATTCGGGGACGAGCAACGTCCATTACGCAGTTTGTAGGGGACGGATTTATCCGTCCCGAGGTACGCACATTCGTCAATTTGGGGACGAGCAACGTCCATTAAAGCAGAGCGAGGTAATCTCGGGACGGATAAATCCGTCCCCTACAAAGAACCTGCGTTCGTGCGTTTGTCGTGGGGTTTGTGTGTGTGGGTGGGGTGAGGCGGTTTGTTTGCGTTAAAATACGATTTTGCATATAATAAGGGCAATCCTTGAAAATAAAACGCTCAGAGAGGCGGTGTCCCATGAGATTTATTAGTTCACTAGACGAATTGCTCGCACCAAAAAAGCACAAAATGTTTTTGGATATATTTATCAACAACGCAAGCAGGCTCGAAAACGCAAAAAAAATAGAACGAATTATCCTTTTTGGCAGCTGTGCTAGGGGCGAGGCTTTGGACGATAGCGATATTGATATTGCCGTAGTCGGCGACGAAATAGACGATGTAACGCTTGGCGATTTGTATTATTGTGTGCCTGATACGGATTCGGGCTTTTATGTAGAAAGCGATATAATCGCGCTATCTGGCGCGTTATATGATAAAAACAAGGACATGTATGGAATGGTTCAAAAATATATCGAACGTGATGGGGTGGACATAAGTGGATTATTACAGCTTGGCTGAAAGCCATCAAAAAACGGCTCGTATCTTACTCGACAATAGGCAATATATGGATTCTGTTTATCATTCCTGCCTTGCAGTCGAGATGTATCTAAAATCAAAACATGCCGTTCTGTTCCCTAATTCGGAATTGGGCATAACGCATGATGTTATCGGGATTTCAAGGGATTTAATGAAGCAGTACCCCTCAACGGTAAATTTGCGGCATGTTTTTGTTTCAGTACGCAAATATATGAACGAATCGCGTTATCCGCATGGCGGTACGGCGGTGTATACACAGAGCTTTGCCGAGGAATTTTTTGAGTATATAGAATTGATAAAGGCGTATATTGACAATGAATGTCAATTGAATATTGGGGATTTGGAAAATAGGTATAGAAGGTAATTAGTGGAGTTTGTTGGGGGTGAGGGGTCTATTTTGGTACGGTACTGGATTATTCGTAGCCCCTAGCAAATAATCCACGCTTGTATTGTGTAGCTTGGCAAGCGCGAGCAGGGTTTGTGTCGGTATGTCACGTTGACCTAGCTCATAGTTGGAATAGACCTGTTGGGAGCAGTTTAAGGAGTCCGCAACCTGTTTTTGTGTCCAGTCTTTATCTTCACGCAAATCACGTATTCGGCGATACATAGTCCCACCTCGGGGACAATATACCCTACCGCAAAATGCAGTATTGACATCTACTGCATTTTGCAGTAGGGTAAAGGGGAAAGTTGTCAAATGAGGGAGGAAGTGAGGTAGTTATGAAATGTGGTTTTCCATATTATGACACGTATAATGCTATTCGTAATAAATTTACTAGAAATGTAAAATTAAAGAGATTCACTCAATAAGCTCTTGTGAAACTTAAAGAGACGGCGGTCTCCATTTTGCGTTTCATAATATGGAAGCCCATGTTCGTTAATTAGCTTGCTTGATTGTCTTTGAATATGCTGGTGCTTAATTTCAGTCGTAGTATAGAGATAGAGAACAAAATCAACGCCGCCATCTACAAAATTCACTTCCAGCACAACCGCACGGTTATCCTTCGTAGCCATTTCATTTAACGCGTTACTAATAGAATCTTGCTGTGCTCTAGTTGGTTGGAAATTTGCGTTATAATACCTTAGTGAAATAAATTGATAATTCATATATTGCCTCCTTTCTTACATACCATTATATGCACGATTCATTGCCTGCATGACAATATATCGCGGAAAATCGAATCGCTCGATTTCCCCCATTGTTCATATTCATAATCGGATAGCCCTAAAAACTCTTGCAGTGTGTTATTTGTTTCGTTCGTGTGCCAATATTCAATGTAGCCATCTAAATCTTGGATAGTAGCATCGGCGTTCAAGCAGTCATTAACAAAGTTTTTATACATTAGCTTTTTTCGCTCCCATGTAGTTTCTTCGGTTTTAAAAAGCGATTAAACACGGATTTGGCGGATTCACGCAGATTCACGCGGATTTTATCGGGCGTATCGGAATTATCGGATTTTCGTGGATTTTACAACGAGCCAATCCGCGTAATCCGTGAAAATCCGTTAAATCCGTGTGAAGCCCTTGAATCCCTTAAATCCACTAAACGCCACGCAGAGATAATTCCTCATATTTTCAAACACCCCCTCAATCACTTTATGTGATTGAGGGGGTGTTTTTCCCTACCTACTTCATCTCATTCATATTAAGCAATTTCTCCCACTCTCTATCCACTCTACTCTGCACGTCCTCTATCATCCACTCATTCCCAGGCTTAAACATATGGCTAAATCTACCCTGCGGCTTCAAGTATTCCTCAATGGGTTTCTTTTCCTTGGGGATATAGTTGAGTGTTAGCTTGCCCTCTATTATTTCGTAGATGGGCCATACGCAGGTTTCTAGTGCTAGCTCGCACATTTCCATGAGCAGGGCGGTGTCGTACCGCCAGCCGCGCGGGCATGGGGCGAGGACGTTGAGGAACGCCGCGCCTGGGGTATAAATGCCCTTTTCGGCTTTTTCGCTTAGGTCTTTAAAGTTTTTGAGGGGCATGGTTTGTGCCACATAGGGGATATTGTGTCCCATTATTATTTGTGTGAGGTTTTTGCTGTGTTGTACCTTGCCTGGGATTGTTTTACCCGCAGGGGTTGTAGATGTGTCGGAATATTTTGGGGAAGCACCCGAGCGTTGTATGCCTGTGTTCATGTACGCGCCGTTGTCGTAGCATACATACATCATGTCGTGTCCGCGTTCCATTGCGCCAGACAAGGCCTGCAAGCCTATGTCGTACGTTCCGCCGTCGCCCGCAAACGCAATAAACTTAGTAGCGTTGACGTTTTCGCCCTTGCGTAGCTTTGCCTTGTACACGGCTTCCACGCCTGAAATTGTAGCGGCTACGTTTTCAAACGCGCTGTGAATGAACGAGTCCTTCCATGCCGTATATGGGTACAAGAAGCTAGACACTTCCAAGCAGCATGTAGCGGAGGAAACAACGGCGTGGTCCTCGGGCTTTAACGCGCGTAAAACTGTGCGTACTACGGGGGTTGCGCCACAGCCCGCGCATAATCTATGCCCGCCTGTAAGTCTTTCTGGGCGTGTCGCCCATTCTTTTAAATTATAAGCCATACTCGATTAACCCTCCCGAACGCCAAGATAGTTGTATACTTCTTTAACTGTTCCAGTTTTTACGATTTCCTGTAAATCATTGTAAACGCTGTGAATATCGTCGATTTTTACGTCGCGGCCGCCAAGCCCGTAAATATAGTTTACGACCTTGATACCGTCTGCGCGGCCATACATAGCCGAGGTAACGTCCGTAAACAGCGGGCCGCCCGCGCCATTGCACGAATCGGCTCTGTCCATAACCGCTACCGCCTTACATTTCGACAACGCGCTTACTATTTGTGTTACTGGGAATGGTCTAAACACACGGATTTTGACAAGCCCCGCCTTTACGCCCTTTTCCCTAAGCTGGTCAACGCAATCCTTAGCTGTTCCTGCGGTGGAGTTGATTATTACTATAGCTGTTTCCGCATCTTGCATTTTGTATTCTTCAAACAAGCCGTACTTGCGGCCCGTCAATTTTTCAAAATCGGCTGCCACTTCGAGAATTGCCTTAATCGAGCCTCTCATTGTTTCGGCTTGCTGGCGTTTCGATTCAAAATAGTACATAGGAAGCGACAACGGTCCCATGGACATGGGCTTATTTTTGTCCATTAAATGGTATGGAGGGTTGTATTTTCCTACAAATTTTTTGACCTCATCGTCCTCGATTAGGTTAAGGTTTTCTACCTTGTGCGAGGTGATAAAGCCGTCAAAGCAGTCCATTACAGGCAGCATAACATCGGGGTGTTCCGCGATTCTTACCGCTTGTATGAAATTATCGTATGCTTCCTGGCTGTTTTCGCTGTAAATTTGTATCCAGCCGCTGTCCCTTGCTCCCATGGAGTCGGAATGGTCGCAGTGGATATTGATAGGTCCCGACAATGTGCGGTTGATGGTCGCCATTGTTATGGGCAGTCTGTAGGAAGAAGCGATATACAGCATTTCCCACATAAGGGCAAGCCCTTGGGAGCTTGTGGCAGTCATAGCGCGGCCGCCCGCCGCTTGCGCGCCGATACATGCGCTCATCGCGCTGTGTTCAGATTCTACAGGCACAAACTCGGTGTCTACCTCGCCGTTTGCCGCGTAGTTGGAAAAATATTGCGGAACCTCTGTAGACGGTGTTATGGGGTACGCCGCTACAACATCGGGGTTTATTTGCTTCATAGCAATGGAAACAGCTTCATTGCCGCTTAAACGCTCTCTTATCGCCATAGGTTATGCGTCCTCACTTTCTATAGCACCAAATGGGCAGGCTTTTACACATATTAAACAGCCCTTGCAGTAGTCATAATCAAAGCCAGATATTTTGCCGTCCGCGTTTACGGGAATAGACACGTCTGGGCAAACTGGCACGCAAAGCAGACACTGCTTGCACTTTGCTTCGTTCCAAACAGGCTTATTGCTCCGCCAGTCGCCAGTGTGGAAATCTGCCGCGCTGCCCGCCTTGAAAACGTGGCTGCCGTGGTTTATGGTTTTCCATGTTTCGTTTGCAACTGTTTTGCCTATATTCATAGTCCTTTAACCTCCCCTATGGCGCGTTTTATTGCGTCCATATTAAGTGCGATAACTTGCGGCTTGGTTGCAAATTTATGTTTTAGCGAGCCTTCCATGTCGCTGATAAACTCGTCGTCGCTCATTACTCCTGACACCTTTACCGCGGCGGCAAGCATGGGCGTGTTTGGAATAGGCCTTTTTATGCAGTCCACGGCTATGCCTGTAGCGTCTATTGTACAAATTTTTCCAGTGTAGCCGTCTAGCTTGGGTCTTATTTCGTCAGGCGATTTGGGCGTATTTACGATAATCGCGCCGTCCGCCTTAATTCCCGCCGTAACGTCTACGCAGTCTAACAAGGTTTCGTCAACAACAACAACAAAATTAGGCTCATAAACATTGCTGTGAACCCTAATTTCTTGGTCGGAAATCCTGTTGAACGCCGCAATGGGCGCGCCCATTCTTTCTGGGCCGTACTCTGGAAAGCCCTGTACATACTTTCCTGTGTTAAACGCGGCATCGGCAAGCAAAATAGACGCGGTTTTTGCACCCTGTCCTCCTCTGCCGTGCCAGCGAAATTCCACTACTTTCGACATTTCTCGTCCTCCTTATATTTTCAAGGAATCTCTGAAAACACATGCTCTCGCACGAGCTAGGTTTTCCGAGGTTGCCTTTATTAAGTGATGGTTGAATTAAATAGACAAACTGCAAAAAATCACTATTTCTAGGTTAGACTAAGTTTATATCGCTGTCAAGAATTTTTTGGGATAGGGAGGTGATTTTTTATAGCTTTTATAATCAGTAAAAAGCCCGATAAAAGGGGTTATTCTTTCGTCGGGCGGGGGGTGCTTGTATGTTTTGTGGTAAATTAAATTTCTCAAGAGGGTAATGGGTTTTGTTGTATAGTTTTGGGGGTTTAATGGAGTGACAATGCTCTTTGCTCGCTGTATTCGCTTTTCATTTTGCGTAAAAGTATTGCTACGTCCATTGGGTTAGCTCCACCTTCAAGTAGTTCTAATGCTTTATCGGCAGTGTTAATCACCCCAATGGCTTTTCCAATGGCTTCGCTCCTAACCTCACCTCTAACCTCCGCGTCATTTTCCCAACGCTCTCTAAATGTCAACACTTCCACCACATCCTTATCGTCCCTAAAATCTTGCATGACTTTTGTTGTATAGTTTTGGAAATTCAGTGGAGTGACAATGCCCTTTGCTCGCCGTATTCGCTTTTCATTTTGCGTAAAAGTATTGCTACGTCCATTGGGTCAGTTCCATTTTCAAGTAGTTCTAAGACTTTATCTGCGGTATTAGCTACGCCCCTAATTTCCCCCTTAACCTCCGCGTCATTTTCCCAACGCTCTCTAAATGTCAACACTTCCACCACATCCTTATCGTCCTTAAAATCTTGAAAACTTGCTTTAATCGCCGCCGCTACAGTTTTTACCGCTTCGTCCTGCGGAGTGAGATTTTTGCCAAGAAAGAACGCGGCTAGCTCCCCCGTTTGGCTTTTTTCTTCTGATAGTTTTTCCAAGTCTACGAACATAATACCCGAGGTTTCGGGGTGATTCTTGCCTGTTACCTCGTCCTTGAGAATATAGCGAGTAAATATTTTACCGTGCAGGACGGAGGGGACAGTTTCGGCAAGCAGCCATATTTGGTTCGCAGGCTTGCCTTTTGCGTGGCTTATTCCTAGCCCGAAATACACCACCGACCTATCGGGAATAGGCGGTCTTGTGTATGCACTGTTTTGAAATTCTATGAAGTATACGCCCTCTTTTGCTTCATTTTCCGTGATTTTGATGTCTTGGTCACGAGAAGTTTTTGTGTCCTTGCCTATGAGGTGCTTAAATTGAGTTTTTACGCCTATTTCCCCATTGATTGTGGCTAGCAGGGTATCGGGCTTTTCTTTTTGAAAACGCTCTATGAAAATGTTAATTGCCAAACGCAGGGCTTCCCAGTTATTGATGTGCTGAAAGGTGAAATTTATAAAGATGTCATTCATTGGGAAGATTGGCAAATTGCCGTCTGCTAGTTCTACGTAGCCTAGTGGTGTTAGATTTACTACGTTCATTTTCATGTAACCTCCAAAATAGTCTCATCGTGTGTAAATGTATTTTATCACACTCTATCATTTATAGCAAACCCTAAAAGTACCCGCTCCAAAAGGAACGGGCACTTTGTTTAAGGTATTTACTTTCCTGCCATTTGGTGTTGTTGTGCTTCTATCATCTTTTTAACCATATAGCCCCCAACGGAACCGTTCTGGTAAGATGTAAGATTGCCGTTATAACCATTAGAAAGCGGTATGCCTAGTTTGGTTGAGAGTGATTTTTTCTGGCTTTTACTAAAGATTTATGGAACGCGGATTTTCGCGGATTTACAACAGGATTTTGATGTGTTCAACTCGCTGGAAAATATCAAGGTAAATCAGAAAAAAACAAATATACGCATGAATAAGCAAAAAAATCCACTTCACGAAAAAATGTGAAGTGGATTTTTTATTGCTTTTTCGCTGTTTGGTAATTCCATTATTAGCGTAGTTTGGCTAATTTGCCGTTATATTCATATGGTACGTTTAATGCATTTTGTTCAGCTGTAATGGCGGCAATGTACCACGTATTATCTGTGGAATATGCTTTTTTTACATGCCCCCCAACTTTGCCATATCCCGCTGTTTCATTGGTTTTATCTTCCCAAAACTCTATCCATGACTTATACCCATCTGGATGCCTTTCGCTTGTGCCTTTTATGTTTTGAATGTACATTTTTTCCTCCTTAATAATCTCTCTTTTAATTTTGAGATTGATATAGAATCCTTACCTCTGACAAGAACTCAGACCTATCCATATTTTTTCTATGGACATATGATATAATGTTTGCTATCATTGCATTTGGTAAGTTTCAAAGTAACAAACATTTCTATGCGTTGAGATTGATTGTTTTCGCAGTCAACTCAATGCTCTTTTTTTGCAATCAAATTAACCACCCGCCTTCCTTTGTTAGCACTCGTCAAATATGAGTGCTAACAAAGGAAGGTTATCACAAAAAGTCTGAAAAGTCAAGCAAAAATTTCCACATCACAAATGAAATTTATAAGCGTATATGAAAGTAAAAAAACAAAACTCTGCCAATTCCCTTATTTGCAATAAACCCCAAAAGTGCCCACTCCAAAAGGAACAGGCACTTTTTTATAGGCTTACTTACTAATTTACTAATCTTAATCTTCGAGATGTCGCTTGTTTCTGCTTGGCAGATAATCATCTCACATTTTCGCTTTGCGAAAACCTTCGCATAAGCTACATGCGGCGAAGCCGATTATTTTCCTGCCATTTGGTGTTGTTGTGCTTCTATCATCTTTTTAACCATATAGCCCCCAACGGAACCGTTCTGGTAAGATGTAAGATTGCCGTTGTAACCCTTAGAAAGCGGTACGCCTATTTCGTTTGCTACTTCATATTTGAAGGCATCTAACGCGGCTCTAGCTTCGGGAACGACTGCTTTATTCCTAGACACAATAAATCTCTCCCCTCATCGTCAATCGTTGTAGCGTAGTACGCTTGGTTTATCCAAACGCCACAAGCATTTACGCCTGTGACCGCCTTATATCGCGGCGGTACATGAAATTGTCCATTGCTACAGAGATAGTATTAGCAGGGAGGAGATTTGTATGCTGGTAATTCCTACACGCGCCCGAGATACTCGCCTGTGCGTGTGTCGATTTTAATAACCTCGCCCACGCCGACAAACAAAGGCACTTTTACGGTCGCGCCTGTTTCTACTGTGGCGGGCTTTGTCGCGCCTTGGGCTGTGTCGCCCTTGAAGCCAGGCTCGGTTTCGGTAATCGCCAGCTCTACAAACAATGGCGGCTCTATGCCGAAAATACGCCCATTGTGCATTAACACTTGAACGGTTTCGTTTTCCTTTACAAAGGTGAGCTTGTCGCCTATGTCGTCGGCGTTCAAGCCAATTTGTTCAAAATTTTCGTTGTCCATAAAGTGGAACAGCTCGCCGTCGCTGTATAGATATTGCAGGTCGCGGCGGTCGATATGCGCCTTTGGCATTTTTTCCGAAGGGCGGAAGGTTCTTTCCACGGTCGAGCCGGTTTCCAGATTTTTCATGGTTGTGCGTACAAATGCCGCACCCTTCCCAGGCTTTACGTGCTGAAAGTCCGTAATGATAAAAATTCCGCCGTCAATCTCGACTGTGATTCCGTTCTTAAATTCGCTTGCTGAAATCATAAGTAAATTTCTCCTTTATATTAAAATATTATTCATGGCGCGGCCGTTGGGCTACACGCATAGCCGCCTCGGTGATAATGAGGACTAAATCTGTATCAAACTGCCCCTCCAGCGAGCTTAGCTTCGTGTATAGCTGACCCTTGGGCGTGACGACATATTTAGGCGTGCTATTGTTTAGCGCGTAGGCGAGCCTGTCCATGTCGCACCGTTCGCAGCGGCAAATATGGGGCATACTATCTAGCACGCTAGGCATTTTGTGGCGAATGAGGTCCTCCATGTAATTTTGAAGTTTAAATTCGGTTTCCATTTCTAACGCCTTCTTTCGGTTGCTTGTAATTGCTTTCATTTTTCTTCAATTTCGTTAATTGTCGCTCGTCCGCTACTAGGCGAGAGAGTAATCCGTTGCTTCCATTTGTCAAGCGTTAATGTAACTGTCGCCCCTCCAGAAATTGTCCCGCGCGGCAGATAATTTATGAAATTGGAGCTAGTATTGATACTTGCTTCAACTCCGTCAGGCAATTCCACCGTGCGAATAGTCGTATCGTAAGAGCTTCTGACAATATCTGTAACTAAATGATAGCTGTCCCCATCTTTAAAGCATATACCATACCGCTTGCCCTCCATTATGGCGCGGCGTTGTGCGTAGCGTAGGTCGGCTTGCAGCACTCGCGCGGCGTTGTTCAAAATACGTTCTTCATTATTATTCGCGCTAGTGTTAATTAAAATCATGCCAAGAAATACCATTAGCAACGAAAGCGCGATTGTTAGCTCTAAAAGTGTAAGCCCCGACTTTGCTTTGCGTTCGCTATTTGTCATAATGCGCGGCTGCTTGCGGCGCGGCTGCTTCTATGTCCGCAAAATATTTGCGAAGAATCCAGCGTTCCGCAAGCCGTTTTAAGCGAACAAGCAAAAAATCCTTTTCCGAAACAGGCCTTACTAAAATGGTAGTAATCTGCGCGTTTTTCCCCGCCCAAATATCGGAAAGCACTTGGTCGCCGATAATCGCGGTATTGGCAGGCTTTGTTCCCATAGTTTCCATGGCGTAGCGTATGCCGCGCGTAAGCGGCTTGATTGCGTTGGCGATACCTGGCAGCGTAAGATTTTCGCTAAAATGCCCTAGCCGTTTGTTGGTATTATTTGTAACAAGGCACAGTCTAAAGCCCATGCTCTCCAGCCTTTGCAAAAGGGCGGCGGTTTTCGCCGAGGGTTGTTTTTCGTCAAAGCGCGTAAGGGTATTGTCAATATCAAAAATTATGCCGCGTATATTTTTTTTCCACAATTCCTCGTACGGAACAAGGAAAACTGTTTCGTAGTAAAAGTCGGGGGTAAGATAGGAAGCAAGCAAATCAACACGTCCCTTAGAGCCTAAACAGGTTCTTATGCTAGTCGCAAATCATTGAACGAATGTAACTTTATCACTGTAGGCTAGTAATCGTCAAGGGATTTTACACTGCTGGCGATTATTATTTGTGGAGGGTGGGTTTTGAGGGTATATTCTCATAAATCTTGACAATCCCCAAAAGCTAATATATAGTAGGTACATTGGGGGGTCACGTTTTTGTGCAATAAAATTTCTGGGTGTGGCGTAGCTTGGTAGCGCGCTAGACTGGGGGTCTAGAGGTCGCAAGTTCAAATCTTGTCACCCAGATGTGTAACAAGCGAGTGATTTCAAGGCTTCCGCCCCCTTACGGAAGCCTTGAGTGTTTTTGCACAAAAACCGCTAGCCTTGCAAGGGAGGTTTTTCCATGTGGTGTACTATGTCTAAATTTGATTTCTCAAAAGTCGCATAACGTGTTTCATTGCAGTCAATAATGTATTTAGCAGGAGGGCTTGGAATGATTACTAAACTTGAGCTTAAAAATTTCCGTTGCTTTGAGGACTTCACTTTCGATGGAATACGCCCCGTTACACTCATAGCAGGAGAAAACAATGTCGGTAAGTCGGCGTTGTTAGAGAGTGTGTGCCTTTTTATGGGGAGAAATACCCCCCAAGTTTTCAATGTGTTGAATGACATTCGTGGATTAAATCGTATGCCATTTACTCCTTATACAGTTTGGGAGTCGCTTTTTTCAAATTATAACACAAATGAAGCTATTAACATTCGTGTCGTTTTTGACGGCACAGAATGTTTATTGAGCCTCAGCAGTGGCGAGGCTCTTGAATTTGACATTTCAGATTCAGATTTTGGCGATACCTTGTCAATGGTTGAGAATTATCCTCTAAAAGTACAGTATATAGAAAATGATACCGAAAATAATTTTAATTACATCTTATTGCGCGAAGGGCGTATAGCAATAGAGCGGGAAGGTAGGAAATATAGGAAATATAGGTCGCATCTACTGTCACGGCGACTGCATAGAATTTTACCTAATTATCTTTCGACAAAACTGCCTATTTCCACAAGCCGAATTGCAAATTTATTAGACTCGCATTTAAGACATGGAACGATAGGCAAAATCGTCGATATATTAAACATATTCGACAATCGTGTAAAGGATTTGTTGATAACTTCAACGAATGGAATCCCTGGTGTTGCGGTGGATTTGGGGTTGCCTGTCAAATTGCCTATAAATATTTTAGGAGATGGAATCAACAAGCTGTTAGGTATTATCCTTTCTATGTTTTCTAATCCAGACGGAATCCTGCTCATCGACGAAATCGAAAACGGTTTTCATTACTCGTTCTTTCCTAAGCTGTGGGAGATTATAGGTAAACTTACCATTGAAACAGGGTGTCAAGTCTTTGCTACAACTCACAGCAGTGAATGTATTGACGGCTCGCTTAAACTTGCGACAAGCTCTGAAAATCCCGATTTATTCCGATTTGTAAGGCTTGACAGGGTAGAAGGTGTTGTTGTGCCTAAAATATTCAGCAACGATTCCTTTGAATATGCGGTCAACAACAATTGGGAGGTGCGATGAGTATGGCTAAGAAACCGTACGCCCCCGAAATAAAAATTGAACGCCCAAATCTTATAATTTACGAGGGCAAAGAGGACGGGGCGTTTTTTGAGCATTTCCTAAAAAACCTTGGATTGATTGACGATTTTCAGCGTTACAATGCAGATGGCGTTAACAATATAGCACGTTTTATTAAGTTCATTCGGAATGCTAAGGGGGCAGAAAAATTAAAATCCATAGTAGTCATAGCTGATTCCGATAATAAGCCTAAAGGTCGCTCCCAATCAATTAAAGATGCCTTGCGTAGAGCGAATTTTCCAGTTCCGACAAGCCCTTGCGTTGTCGCTATGAGTAAAAATAGTGATAACGTCCAGAAAACAGCTTACGCCTTATTCCCAAAACTTAACTCAGACGATGAAAATGGTGCATTGGAAAATTTGTATTTAGAGTTGCTTACACACCCCAGACAAAACGAGATTTTATCTATAGTTGACAGTGCAATGACAAATTATGAAAAACAAATTGAGGTGCTGAATCACCCTCATAAAAATAGACTGCATACATATTTGTCACTAACGAACGAGTATGTTGCTGAGGGACTTTCAGCAGTGATGAGCAAAAACGCTTTTGATTTCAACTCGGAAAAATTACAGCCGCTTAAAGATTTGCTTTCTTCGATTGTAGGCGATGAGCTGTAAATGTTTAATCAATAGACACCACTGCAAGCGTTTTCCCCAACGGTGCTAATAACCTAAGAATGGTATCAAGCTGTGGGCTTGTTTCCCCTGCTTCCATACGAGATATAATAGGCTGTTTAACCCCGCTCAATTGTTCAAGCTCTCTCTGTGAGATGTTTTTTTCTTGGCGGGCTTTTATCAATTCGCCTATAATAGCTACTCTTAGATTGCTCTCGCGTATTTCCTCGGCGGTGTATATTTCGGCTCTAACTTCTTTCCATGTCCTCATTACGTTTGCTCCTTTCCCTAATATCTGCCAAATTACGTTTAGCTTGGTCGATTTCGTGCTTGGGGGTCTTTTGGGTCTTTTTAAATTGGAAATGGTGAAGAAGTATAAACCCGTTATTCGTCCAACCCGCAAAAAATATTCTTCCTCTTATCGGTCGCAATTCCCAAATTTCGCCGTCTAAATGCTTGATATATGGCTCTCCCGCTGTTTTGCCGTATTCGCTTAATACTTGAATGTAGTCGTTAATTTTATTGTGATTTATGCGGCTGTCCTTATCTGTTTTATGTGCCAAGGCTTGTATATATTCAAGTATTGGGCTTATGCCGTTTTTGTCCTCATAAAAATAAATTTCGTACATAAGGTAATATCCCCCCCGCTAAGGTGTATTATACTTAAAAGTTATCAAGAGTGCAAGGGGATTTATCACACTTGCCCCTTTCCAAACACAAAAATGTATAATTTTCTATTTTTATTGAAACAATATAATTTAGATATAAATTTTTCCATGAGAGGAGAGTTCTTCATGCAGAATTTAAAACAATCAGAGCTTAACTGGATTCGTGAAGTGGTGTCGGCACACAATATGTCGGCAAGCAAGCTGCACACCTATTCAGAACAAGTGCAAGACCCACAAATTAAGCAAATGTTTGCACAATCGTCAACAAAGGCAAGACAAGCCGCACAAAATCTTTTACAAATGCTGTAAAATAGGCGCGGATTCCATTATTAGAAAAAAAGGAGCGAAAGACATTATGCAGGAAAAAGACATGGTTCTTGACGTACTGGGTAGCGTAAAGGGCGGGCTTGCGGGCTACGCGACATTTATAAGCGAAACCGCTAACCCAACACTACGTCAGACATTCCAACAAATGCGCGACGGCGACGAGAAATTCCAATATGACCTCTACAAAATCGCCGAACAAAAGGGCTATTATGCCACCTCGCCCACAGCAAGCCCACAGGACATGCACTCCGTAAAAACGGCACTGACAAGCTCTAGCGGAACGACCACAGGTATGCACTAGCATTTTTTAATGAGCCTGATGTAGCCTCTTTTGACAAGCCCCAAAAGTCCGCTTTTGGGGCTTGTCATATAGGTGTGAGAATCAGTGGCGCGCCCACTATTTCTCGCTCGCCCACCCCTCCCACACATCAGGCTGATAGCCCACAGTAGCCTTTTTCCCATTCCGCACAATAGGCGTTTTAAACATGCCTGGATTTTCCAGTAGCCGTTGCTCTTTGTCCTCTTGACTGGCAAGGTACGCGATAAACTGCGCTTCGTATTCTCGCGATTTTTCGTCCATTAAAGCAGTCATTCCGCCGACCGCGCTTTTGACGGAGCTGTACTCGCCCTTGCTCATGCCGTACTTAGCAACGTCAATAAGCTGGTATTTTATTCGCCGTTCTTTAAAATACCGCTCGGCTTTTTTCGTATCAAAGCATTTCGACTTGCCGAAAATTTGTATGTTCATTTTTTTTCCTCGTTTCCTTATAATTGTTGCACATATTGGTTAATTTGGGGCGGTACGGTACGTGGGTGGGGTGGGTAACGTGGCAACCTCGGGGCGGACAAGTCCGCCCCCTACGACCGTACCGATACACACATGTTGGTTAATTTGGGGCGGGGCGATACGTGGGCGGGGTGGGTAACGTCCATGGGTTTTGTAGGGGGCGGACTTGTCCGCCCCGAGGTACGCACGTTCTATAATTCGGGGACGGGCAACGTCCATTAACACAGAGCGTGGCAACCTCGGGGCGGACAAGTCCGCCCCCTACGAAAAACACGACAAACGCACGAAGCCCAATTCCGACAAGCACACGAAGCCCAATTCCAACAAACACACGAATCCCAATTCCGACAAACGCACGAATCCCAATTCCCCTGTTGACATTACATTTCTATTTGATACACTTTTTACAACAAAAAACTTTCACCACGGAGGCGCAAATGATTTATGCTCTTTCAGACGGACAACAATTGCTGTCAAAGCACCGTATGCCCTACAAGGTTATTAGATTTATCGCGTCGGGCGGGCAGGGCGAGGTATACGAGGTAGAGGACAAAAGCGGCCAGCGGTTCGCGCTTAAATGGTATTTTAAACATTCTGCGACCAAGGAGCAAAAAAAGCTAATCGAAAACCTAATCGCGCGCGGCTTGCCAGACCAGCGTTTTCTTTGGCCTGTGGATATAATTTTAAAGGACGGGCTGTTTGGGTATATTATGCGCCTACGGCCGCCAATGTACAAGGGCATTGTGGATTTAATGAAGCGCAGGGCAGAGCCGACCTTTAGCGCGTTGTGCATGGCGGGAATTAACCTGTCTGACGGCTACCAAAGTCTACATTCCCAAGGGCTTTGCTATCGCGATATTTCCTTTGGCAATTTATTTTTCGACCCTGCCAACGGTGATGTCCTAATTTGTGACAACGACAATGTGACCGTAAACCACGACCCCACAAGCGCGACAAGCGGAACGCCGCGCTTTATCGCCCCAGAAATTATTACACAAAAAAAATCGCCGTCCACGGAAACGGACTTGTACTCTATGGCGGTTTTGCTGTTCTACATGTTTATGCTGCACCACCCGCTAGAGGGCGCAGTAGAAGCAAGTATCAAGTGCTTTGATGCAAAGGCAATGGAAAAAATTTACGGACACGAGCCGATTTTTATATGGGACCCAGCCAACGAAAAAAACCGCCCAATTCCTGGGTATCAGAACAACGCAATTATTTTTTGGAAAATGTATCCGCCGTATCTGCGCGACATGTTTACGCGCGCATTCACAAAGGGGCTTCGTGACGGAAACGCTCGAATTGTGGAAAAAGAATGGAAGGACACGTTCGCAACGCTAAAAAACAGTATTCTCTACTGCCAAAGCTGTAGCAAGGAAAATTTTTACAACAAAAAGCCTGTCTGCTGGTCTTGCGGAAAGCCCATCGCGCCGCCGCCGCGCCTAAATATCAAGGGACAGCTCGTCATGCTCAATTATAACACAATAATTTACGCGCATCATTTGCTTGGCAGCTTCGACTTCAAAACCGTCGTCGGGAAAATGTCGCCGCACCCCTCGCAGACTGGAAAATGGGGCTTGACAAACGCCACCAAGGACAACTGGACTTTTATCAAGCCCAACGGCGACACCGCCGTAATAGAGGCTGGCAAAACCGCGCCGCTGTTGACTGGCGCGAAAATCAATTTTGGCCCTGCGGAGGGGACGATAGAATAGGCGGCTGTGACGGTGGGGTTTGTTGGGGCGGTGTGAGTTGCGGAGCTTATAGAAAAGCGGGGGAAGCAAATGGATTATATAATTTATGCAATCTCATTGTTTTGCCTATTAACGGCGAGTGCCACTGCAAATACATTAGAAACCGCAAAGGATTTTCCAGTTATCGAAGCTACAGCCGAGATAAAGGAGTACGAGGCAGTACCCATGGGAACGCCGCCTGACAAGTTTGCGGATTACGCTTCCATTATTGAAGAATATCGCAGATTTGCGGGGTATTCTATCGAGGGCTATGATAGGGCAAGCGTGCAGGATATAGAGTGGTATAGCCGTGGGTGGTTGGGAAGCGTGATTATTAGCACATACATTGACACTCCGCGCACAAAAAATGACTATAGCTATGCGATTGTAGATTTGAATGGAAACGGTAGCCCCGAGCTTATATTGGCTATGGGGGACAGTATCGTTTGTGCTGTTTTTTCGATGGTTGACGGTAAACCAAAATTATTACACGAGTTTTGGCAAAGATATACATGCGAGATTGACACGGCAGGGACAATTCGCACTAGCGGCTACGGCGGGGCAGGCTGGACAGACTTTGAGGTGTATACTATTTCGCAGGACGAATTGGTGCGGATTGACGCGTTTGGCTTAGATGGGTGGAATCAGGTAGCTAACGAACAGAGCTATTACAGAATGGCAGACGGCACGAAAAAAAATATTACAGAAAGCGAATTTGAAGCACTTTATGCCCTGTTTTCAGATACTTTACACTCAACCAGAAATTCTAGGATTGAGTTTGTTCCTTTGTTTGACTGAATCTCGGCAATGTAATGGGCACTTAAAAAATTTTCACACGAATTTACGGCTTGTCCGTATTCCAATTTGTTAGGATATGATGTATAGTTGTTGTAGGAGTGGATTTAGTGGATAAAAAAATCTACAACATAGATGAAATAAAAAAAATGGTTGAACCTGTTGTTCAAAAGCATGGAGTAAAACAACTTTCCATTTTCGGCTCATACGCGAAAGGAAACGCTTCCTCGCAAAGCGATATTGATTTCCACTTGATGAAAACTGGCGATTTATGGGGATATTTCAAATTGCTTGGCTTCAAGCAAGATTTAGAAAATTGTCTTGGCGTAAATGTTGACGTGCTGACAACCGGTGCAATGGATAGCGAGGTGTTTAACGAGGTGCGAAAAAGCGAGGTGTTAATTTATGGATAATATGAAAAGGGATTTATATATCATAATGATAGTATAACAGAAAAATACAATGAAATGCCATGGAAACAAATAAAAGGTATGCGGAATATAGCGGCACACGGCTATGAAAATTTTGATGTTGATATTTTATGGCAAACGCTTAAAGCGGATATTCCCGAATTATGTGAATATTGTAATAAAATTATTATAAAAGAACAATCCATATAATATTGTTTGTACAAACGGAGGCGGGCGTATGGGCTACATATCAAAACGTCAGCACGTAAAAAAGCAGGCAGTAAGGTATCGTCTAAGTGGTTTTCTTAGACAATACCGCACGCCGACCAATTCATATTCCGACCAACCTAAGCGGGTTTCCCTTTTTATGTGGAAAACCGCTTATTTTAAATTCACCTAGCCCTCAAATCCCCCACAACAAACGCCCGAAGCCCAAAAGGCAGAAATCAAACACGGATTTAACGGATTTTCGCGGATTTACACGGATTGGCTCGTGCAAATACCCACAACAAACGCACGAATGGCAAAAGCGCGCAGGTTCTTTGTAGGGGACGAGCTTGCTCGTCCCGAGGTATGCACGTTCGTCAATTCGGGACGGATAATGTCTATTAACGCAGAGTGAGGTAATCTCGGGACGGATAACGTCTATTAACGTAGAGCGAGGTAATCTCGGGACGGATAAATCCGTCCCCTACAAAAAACCTTGCAAAGCACCACAAAAACCGCGAAAATTCCGTAAAAACCCTGCAAATACCCACAGCAAACGCCCGAAGCCCAAAGGCACAAACCAAACACGGATTTAACGGATTTTCGCGGATTACGCGGATTCGTTCGTGCAAATCCCCACAACAAACGCCCGAATAGCAAAAGCGCGCAGGTTCTTTGTAGGGGACGAGCTTGCTCGTCCCGAGGTATGCACGTTCGTCAATTCGGGACGGATAACGTCTATTAACGCAGAGCGAGGTAATCTCGGGACGGATAAATCCGTCCCCTACAAAAAAACCTACAAATCACCACAAAAAACTGCGAAAATTCCACAAAAACCCCGCAAATCCCCACAACGAACACCCAACCCCCCACCCAGACAGGAGTGACCCCATGAACCCTCACACCCCCAACACTATCCACCCCCAAAAACCCCTCCCAAAAACAAACATAC
>WRLD01000037.1 GCA_009777845.1 Defluviitaleaceae bacterium | reverse complement strand
TGGCAACGTCCATTAAGCAGGCAGTAAGGTGTTGTCTAAGTGGTTTTCTTAGACAACACCGCACGCCGACCAACGCAGAGCGAGGCAACCTCGGGACGGATAAATCCGTCCCCTACAAAAAATCCGCGTAATCCGTTAAACCCCCACGCAATCCACGTTCCGTTAGCTTTCAGTGAACGCAAGAAAAAATCCGCGTAAATCCGTTAAATCCGCGAAAATCCGCGTTCCATGCCTTTAAAATCCGCCAAATCCGCACTTCACACCTCCCCTTTTCGCCCACTTTACCCTCTTTTTACTCAAATACAATAGACATTTCCCATAAAATAATATAAAATCAAACACAACTAGCAATGTGTCTAAATTTCTGACGGGAGTAAAGCCATATAAATGAACACAACACTTGGCAAACAAATACTACTGCTGTTTTTTATCCCCGTTATAGTAATCTTTATAGTCATATCGCTGGGGATATATTCTGCCGCCTCAAATTATGTAAACGACAGAATACAGCTAGAGATGCGCGGGCTTACGGAAACCAACGCGGCGGCTCTGTCGGGGCAAATAAACAGCGTGCGCGTAGCCGTATCGTCTATGTCAACAATTCTAGGCAATTATAACTATACACTGGAAAACGCAAGGCCAGAGGTCGAGAGCTTAGTCCATTCGTTGTTTACTAATGATACTATATATAATGTTAGGCTTGTTTTCGAGCCGCAGGCATTTGACGGCAGAGATAGCCGCCACCGCAGAGATTATGTCGGCGCGCCTAGCGGACGGTTCATTCGTTCGTATATAGCGCATGACGGCGAGGCGTTTCTTGTACACGACCTAGACGAGGAATGGCTCGACGATGCGGCATATGCCGACTGGTATGTAACGCCCACAGAAACAGGCGAAGTCTATATGGACGTAAACTCCGAGCGCGCCAATACGAGATATTACGGCCGCGGAAGCGACATGATGTATACGCTCACCATATCCGCGCCCATTTATAGGGACACCCGCATTATCGGCGTAATAAGCGCAGATATGTCGGTAGATACGCTCATGGACACTAGCCACTATTTCCACGCCGCACAGGAATCAACCGTAGCAATGTTTTATTCAAGCGGACGTGTTTTTTATTCGCCGCGCTTAGAGCTGTCGGAAGCGTCGGTCAATGGGCTTGGCTTCTCCAACACTAGCATGATATGGCGTACCTTCCGCAATAGAAACGCGCTTCTTATTACAGAGGAAAATTGTCCGTTTAGCAGAACGCGTTCGTTTGTTTTATTTCAGCCTGTGTATATCGCGGATTACGATGATGTGTTATTCTTATATGTATCGCTTCCGCGTTCCATTTATTACCGTAGCCTTATGCCTGTGTTGGTGTATATTTTGCCTGCGAGTGCCATGATTTTGGCTCTGCTCTTGTTTATTCTCATGTACGCGGTCAGAAAGGTTTCGCGCCCCATAAGCCAGCTAAACCATGCGGCTACTGCCATAGCGCAGGGCAATATAGAAGTAGCAATCGAGTATTCGCCGAACGCGCAGAACGAAATAGGCTTGCTTTCTAAGTCGCTGCATACTATGGTAGAGCAGTTCCGCGTGAATGCAATGGTAATGGAACAGGCACAAATGGAATCCACAATAAAGTCGCATATAGTGCATTATATTACGGCATCGGGCGACAAGAATACTATTTTTAAAGGGCTTGCCTCCGTATTTTGTAAATATTTCCAAATTCACAAGACCACTATAGTCTGCATGGACGCAAAAAGAGATATAGCCTACTCCAACGACCTGCCGCCGTACGATTTTGATGCGCACGACAAGGTGGAGGCACTGCTCGCAGAACGCCGAATACTATTCTTAAATACGCAAACAATTGTTAGCCAAAAAATCAGATTTTTGCACGAAAAAACAACCTCGGTGTGCCTAATTCCCCTGCGAAAGGAGCGGCTTCTTGGCTACGTAATTTTTGAGAACGAGGCGAGCGGTTCTTTCCCTGCGGGTACGGAAGCGATAATGATATATATTTCCTCTATGTTAAGCAGTTGGCTTGCTAAAAAGGACTGGGAAGAAAAGCCAGAGCAAGCCGAGCCGAGCGAAGCCGAGGGCGCGGCACAGGAAGCCGAGCCGCAGACCGTTTTGGAAAAGCTGCGGCGTATCAAGGAAATAAACGTAGACTCCGCGCTGGAGAGAATGGGCGGGCTAGAGGACGCGTACGAAAAAACAGTACGCTTGCTAACACGCTTGTTGCCTGATACTATGGCGAAGCTGGATTTATTCTTGGCGGAGGAAAATCTGAAGGGCTTTACTATAGAAATACATGGGCTTAAAGGCGTGCTAAGAAATATCGGCGCGGCGAACCTCGGCAACGATGCCGCAAACCTAGAAAAGGCCTCGCTCGAAGCGAATATCGACTTTTGCAGTACCCATTATCCGCCCCTGCGCGAGCTGCTTGTAGAGTTTTCCAAACAGCTAAACAACGCGATTAAAGAGGACGAAAGCGTGGTTAAGCAAACAATGGATTTAGAGGTGCTAAAGGTCGCGCTGGAGGAAGCAAAGGAAGCGGCAGACGGCTACGAGGCCACCGCCGCCATAGAAATACTTGAGCCGCTTACGGCGTTTTCGTACAATAGCGAGGTAGACGAATTGTTAAAGAAAGTAATTTTTGCACTAGAGGAATTTGATTGTGAAGAAGCCCTTGTAAATATGGCAATAATAGAGGAGCAAATATAAAGGAAAAGTATAAAGGAGGAAATTTTTATGTCAAACAATTATCCGAAAGGAATCACAAGCCTGTTCATTCCGTTCGAGGCGGACAACGATGTAATCATAGCGGGCATAAACACCTATATAGACCGAATTGATGGCGAAACGGAGCGGCTGGAACGCGCCTACGAGGAAGAAAACATGAACGACTTCCGCGATGTGCTGGCTACCATTAAGGGGCTTTTGTCGAGCATACACGCCAAGCGGCACGAGGCGCATACCGCCGCGCTTACACGCTCGTCTAAGCACGGCAAAACAGAGGAAAATAACAAGGGCTTACAGCAAGCAATCGCCGACTTTCTCTTGCTTTCCATAGAAATGCAAAAGGCGCAAAGCTGTGAGAAATGCTACGAAATGAGCGATGTGGAGCAGTTTGAAGCGTCGTCGCGTAACCTCACCGCCGTGGTTCAATTCATAGATGCCGAGGACTACGAAAGCGCGAAATTCCTCGTAGCCGACATGAAAAAAAGGGGCATGGACTTAGAACGCCTAGTGTCAAAGCTAGAAATGGCATCATACGCAAGCGCGCGAGAAATTGCCCTAGCACAGCAGCTGCAATTCTCGTCCAAAATAAACAAGGTAAACACAAGCACAGAAACAAAAACAATTCTAGCCGTAGACGACAGACCGGAAATATTGACTACGGTAAACGCCGCTCTGCAAAACCACTTTAAAACGCTTTGCGCCCCTAGCGGAAAGGTCGCGCTTAAGGTAATAGAAAAGCAGGACATAAAGCTGTTTATCCTCGACATAGAAATGCCCGAAATGAACGGCTTTGAGCTTACGGAAAAAATACGCAAAATGGAAAACCACAAGGACACGCCGATTTTGTTTTTAACCGCAAATTCCTCACGCGAGCGTATTCAGCGTGCTATACAGCTTGGCATAAGCGACTTTATCGTCAAGCCCGCGTATAGTGAAACCTTATTGTCAAAGGTGAAAACTTACCTAAAGTGATGGGCTTGTCGTGGCAGACACGGAAATCTTCCTCGCTTTTATTAAAAAATTATGGAACGCGGATTTTCGCGGATTTAACGGATTTTCGCGGATTCTATCCGTGTAAATTAACGACAATGGAATACAAATTTTATCCATGCCCTTAAAATCCGAGTAAATAAAAAACCACGCAATTCATGTTACGTTAGTTCTTAATGAACGCAAGAAAGAATCCGCGAAAATCCGCCAAATCCGCGGAAATCCGCGTTCCATGCCCTTGTCGCAATAATCCCCTGCTGAAAAGAGGTGTCGTCATCAAGCACTTATTCATAGTAAACCCTGCGGCAAGCAAGCTGCGGGGCAAGGTAGAAGCACAGCTCGCAAGCATACATTCATTTTTTGCGGGCTATCCACATATGCGTTACGAAATTCACGTTTCGAGGTGGGAGCGTGATGCTCTTTGTGTTATTCGGCAGTACGCCGCCAAGGCAAAGGAGCTACTGCGCGTGCATGTAATGGGCGGCTCGGGTACGCTTTCCGAGGCGTTGGACAGCACGGTCAATTTGCCGAATATCCAAATAGCGGCGTATCCGCTCGGTCACGAAAATATCTTTTTGCGGTATTTTGGGTTTGACAAAATGCACTTGTTTTCGTCTATTAGGAGTCAAGTCGTTTCGGGTACAACTCTGGTAGATGCGATTAAATGCGGCCATAGGTACGGGCTTTGCCAGGGCGTTGTTGGCTTTGAGGCGTTGTCGGCCTCGGAGCGGGTATTTATATCCGAGAACAACTCACGCAGACAAGACCTAGCCTATTTTATTACTATTCTCAAAAAAATCTTTGCCGACGAAAACTTCGGACACGAGTACAAAATCGAGCTAGACGGCAAACAGCTAGACGGCAGTTATTTGTCCGTGCGTATAGCTAACGGCACGTACAGCAAAAAAAGCAAAATAAACTCTGCCGACCTGTACCCCAGTGACGGCTTTTTTGACATTTATTTTACAAAAAAGGTGTCGCGCCTGCATTTTCTTTCCAGTCTTAGGGTGTTCCTTACAGGAAATTACAAGAACGCGCCCGAGCTTTTTTCCTGCTACAGGGGCAAGAAAATTTCTATTAGCTCGGAAAGCATAATGAACATGAATATAGACGATAAGCCATTTTATGGAAGCTCTGTAGAGTTTGAAATTCTGCCTAATGCGGTAGACTTTGTATGCCCTGGCGGAATTGACATTAAAGAGGTGCGTAGTGACGGATAGTAATAGGGACAAGGTAGCCCCAAACCGCTACGCGCGGCGGGCGACTTATGTTGTGGCGGGCTGTTATTTTGCCACGACTGTAAGCGTTAATATCTTTTTTAATGCGCATTTAAGCTATTGGTATTGGCGCGTTATTTTTGGCTTGCTTTTGTTTTTTGCTATAGATACCCTGTTTACGCTAAACGCTAACGGCAGACTAAGCCGTCAGCACACCGCGTGGCTTTTGCCGACCTTTATGATGGGCTTGCAGGTGGCGTACGCTATTATTTCGCGCGGCGATGTACTGCACTTTTGGTATCTGCTCGCAGGCGCGTTTATGTGCGTTTCCTATGTAAACAAGCGCGCACTTTTAGTATATATTTTATTGTGCGTGTTTGTTTCGGGAATTGTTATTTATGGCTTTTATATACCTCTTTTGGGCGTAGAAATTACGCCTAGCAGGCATTTTGTACAGCTTGCTGTGTTCTTTATTATTTGCGTATTTTTGTATGCTATTTGTATGCTTTCTACTGAACGCTTTAAAAGACACGAAAAAACGTCTAAGACCTTTGCTACGTTTTTACAAATGACACCAGACTTTATTGTTGTTATCAATTCGCGCGCGAGAGTTACATACATTAGCTCCGCTATGATTGAATGGCTCGGCTTGTTGAGCTTTAGGCACGCGAGAAACCAGGCGTTGCTTGATTTGTGCGATTCGTTCGAGCTAAAAATGATGTTCCAGGAAATTATCGAGTCTGGCGAAAACGTGGAGCAAAACTACGAAATGAAGCTAAACGGCACAAAACGCTGGCTAATGGTACGTTCCGCACAGCTTTCCTCTCAGCATATATCGCGGATTTTTGAAATAGCGGACATTACGCCCATCATGGAGGCAAAAATCGAAGCGGAAATGGCTACCAAGGCAAAAAGTGATTTTTTGGCAAAAATGAGCCACGAAATACGCACGCCTATGAACTCGATTATCGGTATGCTTGAATTGATTATGCTAAAACCGCTTGACTCGGAGCAGCTTTCACATGCAATTTCCATAAAGGCCGCTTCCAAGTCGTTGCTAAATATAATTAACGATATTTTAGATTTGTCGAAAATCGACTCGGAAAAAATGGAAATTTTCAGCGAGGAATTTGACGTTTCGTCGCTTATCAACGATACTGTAAACCTAATCAATATAAAAGCGTCCGATGCAGGCTTGCAGTTTACTACCTCTATTTCAAAGGATATTCCAGCGTTGATTGTCGGCGATATTCTGCGGATTAAGCAGGTTTTGATTAACCTGTTTAACAATGCCGTGAAGTTTACAAACGAGGGCTATATTTCGCTTGGCGCGTATTCCGAGGTGCTGGACAACGGCAAGCTAAAACTGCATTTTATTGTAAAGGACACAGGAATCGGCATAAAAGAAGAAGATATGAAAAAAATGTTTGTCGAGTTCCAACAATTTGATACGCATACCAACCGCAACCATACTGGCACGGGCCTGGGGCTTGCTATTTCGCGTAGGTTTATCGAGCTTATGAACGGCAGAATAAGCGTAGAGAGCGTTTACGGAAAAGGCTCGACATTCTCGTTTTATGTAGTGTGTAAGGGGCATAGCGCGGACATAATCGCGCCGCTTGACAATCCCGCAGGCTACAATGTTCTATTGTTTGAGCCTAACAAGTATCAGTCCGATGCGGCGGAAACGATGTTTCGCAGTCTTGGCATAAAATACACGATAGTGACCGATATGCCGAGCTTTGAGGAAAGGCTGGGCGAGAGCTTTACGCATGTTTTGTTTGACTCGTCTGCGGAATCAGTGGTAGAGCAGTCGGGCAAGGATAGCCGCATGTTCACTTTGGTAAAAGATGTAAGCACCGTAGGCAGTGCAAGCTACCCAGTAAACTTTATAAACAGACCCATGCTTATTACCAATATCACGCGCATTTTAAAGGGCTATCATTCCTCTGAAACAGTAGACAAGCACCATGACGAGGTAAAGCTAGGCGAATTTAAGGTAAAGGACGTAAGAGTGCTAGTGGTGGACGACCACCCCTCAAACCTAATTGTGGCGGAGGGTATGTTACGCCAGTACGGCATAGACGTACAAACAGCGGACGGCGGACAGCGAGCCATAGACATAGTATCGTCCCAAAAAGAGCCATACGACATCATTTTTATGGACCATATGATGCCAGATGTGGACGGCATAGAAGCCACCAGAGCCATAAGAAAAATGGAAGCGGACGGCGTTCTGAAAGATATAAACATTGTCGCGCTGTCTGCTAACGCGGTAACGGGCGCAAAGGAAATGTTCCTAGATGCAGGCATGGACGATTTTATTTCCAAGCCTATAATCATAGGAGATTTGCACAGGATTTTATTGAAATTTATACCAGCGGAGAAAATAATGTAAACGGAGGGAATTTGTGGAGTTAAAAGGCAAAAATTTAATATCGCCAATGGATTTATCCGTTGAGGAAATGACGTTTCTTTTTGATACCGCCGAGGAAATAATAGCAAGCCCGCAGGATTTTTGTGAGCTGTGCAAGGGGGCGTTGCTTGCTTCGCTGTTTTTTGAGCCAAGCACGCGCACACGGCTTTCATTCGAGGCGGCTATGCTACGCTTGGGCGGTAAGGTAATCGGCTTTTCTGAGCCGCGTTCTACTTCTGTAGAAAAAGGCGAGAGCATCGCCGACACCATTCGCACGGTAGCGAGCTATGCCGACATAGCGGCAATGCGACACCCCAAGGAGGGCGCGGCTCTGGTAGCGGCACAAAAATCGACCATTCCCATAATAAACGCAGGCGACGGCGGACATTTTCACCCTACCCAAACCTTGACGGACATGCTTACCATTCGCAGAGAAAAGGGCGGCTTCGGCGGTATTACAATCGGCTTATGCGGCGATTTAAAATTCGGCAGGACTGTACATTCCCTTGCGTTCGCGCTTGCGCGGTACGGCGGTATAAAATTTGTGTTGATTTCGCCCGACGAGCTGCGACTGCCCGAATATGTACGCGATGGAATCGTAGACTACGCGGAAGTGACAGATTTGCGTGAGGCGTTGCCCTCGCTTGACGTGCTTTACATGACCCGCGTGCAAAGGGAGCGGTTTTTTAACGAGGAGGACTATATCCGCTTAAAGGATTCGTATATTTTAAACGCCGCGAAGCTAAAGGAAGCGCGGCAGGATTTAATGATTTTGCACCCATTGCCGCGCGCAAACGAGGTGTCTACTGACGTAGACGATGACCCGCGCGCGGTTTATTTTACGCAGGTGAAAAACGGCATGTATATACGTATGGCGTTGCTGGCGGCATTGCTGGGGAGGGTATAAAATGGAAGTAAAGAATATACAAAACGGCATTGTAATCGACCATATTCATGCGGGCTTTGGGCTGAAAATACTGGAGCATTTGGACATAGACAAGGGGCTTGGCTCGGTCGCGTTGCTAATGAACGTGCCTAGTGAAAAATATGGGCGTAAGGATTTAATTAAGCTAGAAAATACGCAAAGCGTGGACATCAATATTCTTGGCTTAATCGACCATCAAGCGACTGTAATTTATATTAAGGACGGCGTAATCGCCCAGAAAACAACGGTTGACTTGCCAAAAAAAGTGACAAATGTAATAAAATGCAAAAACCCGAGATGTGTTACTTCGGTAGAGCCTGTGCCGCATATTTTCCATTTGGTGGAGGGTTCTGGTAAGTATCGTTGTGAGTATTGTGATAATGCGGTGAAATCGTTTGATGAGTAAGGGAATTTATAGAATGTGGGGTACGAATATGCACTATGAGATAATAAATGTAAGAGAGAATCCTGAATATTTGGAAACGGCGGTAGATTACTTTTCTTCAAAATGGGGAATTGACCGACAAATTTATCACGCCTCTATATCTGACAGCATTTCCACCAAAAAGCCCGTTCCGCGCTGGTATCTTATGAAAGACGGCGAGAGAATAATAGGCGCATTTGGTTTGATTGAAAACGATTTTATGGTAAGAAAAGACTTGTTGCCGTGGTTATGTGCATTATATATTGAAGAAGATTTACGCGGCAAAGCGTTAGGGGCATTGCTTCTTGAGCATGGACGCAAGGAAGCGCACGAGCTTGGCTTTTCAAAATTATTTATTTGCACCGACCATATTGGATATTATGAAAAATATGGGTGGCAGTTTTTCGGAGAAGAAGAAAGTGAGTTTGGCGGCAAAACAAGGGTATATGTTGTTGATACGGCATTGCCCCTAACGTAAAGGTAGCGTAAACTCGCACATGAAAAATCGCCGAAGGCGAGCCAAAAAAGTATGGGAGTGTTATTTGTGAAAAACTTCAGAGATTTAGGCGGAATAAAAACCGCGGACGGAAAAGCTCTGCGTTATGGGCGGTTGCTCCGCTCCGAGCAGCCCGTAGGGCTTTCTTCATGTATGCTAAAAAAACTGCAAGAGTGTAACCTGCGGCACATCATAGACTTTAGAACGGCGCAGGAGGTGGCGGCTTGCCCTGTGGACAAAATAGAGGGCGTTACATACATGCACATAGACATAATGGGCGATAATTCCGCACAAGCCGCCGACCCTGTTTACTGGCTGAAAATTTTTGTGGACAATCCGCGCTTGGGGGTAGGGCAGCAGTTCGTGAAAACCTACACCGAGTTTGTGACAAGCAAGTCGTCCATGAGAGGCTACAGCACGTTTGTAAAGGAATGTGCCAAGCCGCGTGACGGCGCGATTTTGTTTCATTGCACCATGGGAAAGGACAGGACGGGCTTTGCGGCGGCGATTTTGTTGAAAATCCTGGGCGTGTCCGCGGAAGCGATATTTGAGGATTATCTTAAATCTGTCGAATATTCCAACCATATGCACGAGGTATACGCAAAAAAAGACCGCAAGCGAATAGAAAAATACGGCATGTGCGAGGAACAAATAAACGCGTTCCGTGAGGCTTTTTGTATGAAAAGGGAATATTTGCAGGCGGCGTTTGATGTGGCGGAGGGTATGTTTGGTGGGTTTGAGGGGTATGTGAGGGAGGGGCTTGGGGTTAGTGAGGGGGAGGTTGCGGGGTTGAAGCGGGGGTTGTTGGAATAATGCGATAAACGCAGGAATGGCAGAAGTGTGTAGTTTCTTCAGTTTTAAGAGCGATTAAACGCGGATTCAGCGGATTCACGCAGATTTACGCGGATTTGTTCGTGGAAAAATTCAAATTTCGGTTGTCCGTCCCGCATACGCACGGTTTTTGTAGGGGACGGATTTATCCGTCCCGAGGTTACCTCGTTGTGCGTTAATGGACGTTGTCCGTCCCGAATTGACGAGCGTGCAAGCCTCGGGCGAGATAAATCTCGCCCCTACAAAAAGCACATGGATTTAGCGGATTCACGCGGATTTATGCGGATTTTTCCACTAGCCAATCCGCGTAAATCCGTGAAAATCCGCTAAATCCGTGTTTAATTTACACATTTTGGCTTCATGCGTTTGTCGTAAGCACGCAAAAAATATTTGACTAACTCAATCTAACTCGCTATAATATCTAAGATTGCCCTATAAGTCATAGTTGGCAACTTTGGCAAATAACAGCCAAGGCTTTGGGCGTGGTCGTAGGGACAGTGTCCCTACTGAAAATAGGAGGAATTTTAAATGCACGCAGCAATTAAGGAACTAGAGAAAGCGCAGCTAAAATCGGAAGTATCGCTGTTTAATGTGGGCGATACCGTTCGCGTTCATGCTAAAATAGTAGAGGGTACAAAGGAAAGAATCCAAGTATTTGAGGGCGTTGTGCTTAAACGCCAAAACGGCGGCATACGCGAAACCTTTACCGTAAGACGGCTGTCGGGCGGTATCGGCGTGGAAAAAACATGGCCACTGCATTCGCCTAGAGTGGACAAAATAGAAGTGGTTCGCCGCGGTATCGTTCGCCGCGCCAAGCTGTTCTATCTTCGTGACAGAATAGGTAAGGCCGCCAAGGTTAAGGAAGCTATTTTCAACAAAGCTAAAAAAGCATAATGCTTTACAAAAATATAAAAAACCCGTTTTTTCGAGCTGTCGTGGAATGGCTTTCTACGTTTGCGTTTGCGTTCTTGATAGTGATGTTTATACATGGGTTTCTTTTTCGTATCGCAAATGTAGACGGCGGCTCTATGACTCCCACCTTGCTCCATGGCGACAGAGTTATTCTCAACAAGCTAGTCTACCGCTTTTCCTCGCCCCAAGCGGGGGATATTGTCGCGTTCTTGTACACAGGCGAACGCAGTGAGTTTTTTATCAAGCGTGTAATCGCCGTGCCTGGCGATATAGTTGATTTTAAGGAAAACGCCTTTTATGTGAACGGCGAACGGCTTGACGACGATTTTTCCGCAGAGGATACGCATGGCGGCGATATGGTTTTCCCTGTCACGGTGCAGGACGGCCGCTATTTTGTACTCGGCGACGACCGCAATCGCAGTCAAGACAGCCGTTTTGTGAGCGTGAGTACAGTGCCTGCGGGCGATATGGTCGGCAGAGCGAGGTTGCGTGTTTGGCCGTTAGGCAGGGTAGGGCGGGTGCGTTAGGTGACTCATATTCAGTGGTATCCTGGGCATATGACCAAGGCTCGCCGTATGCTTGCTTCGCAAATGGGAATTATAGACGTAGTTGTCGAAATTTTGGACGCGCGAGTGCCGCTTGCAAGCCGAAACCCCGATATTGACTCCCTTGCAAGGGACAAAAAGCGGGTGCTTGTTTTGAATAAGGCCGACCTTGCGGACGAGAAAACTACAGCCCTATGGGAGGAATACTTTACCCGACAGGGCTTTTTTGCGTTAGCGGTAAACGCGAAGGATAACGACAAAAAAAAGGGCGGTACAAGCAAGCTAACCGCTACGCTAAAAAAAATTATGCAGGAAAAAATACAGAAGCAAAAGCAACGCGGACGAATAAACGCGCCGATTAGGGCAATGATTGTGGGTATACCAAACGTGGGAAAGTCCACGTTTATTAACCAGCTCGCAGGGCGTGCGGGCGCAGTGGTCGCTGACCGCCCTGGGGTAACGCGCGGACGGCAGTGGCTCAAGGTAGACGGCGAGTTTGACCTAATGGACACGCCGGGTGTGCTTTGGCACAAATTTGACGACCCACATGTCGGCATTTTGCTGGCGTGTACTGGCGCGATTTCCGACAATGTGCTTGACAGAATTACGCTTGCTACGCATTTTTTGGAAATAATCACCTCGCACGAGCCGGAGATTGTAAAAAAGCGGTACAATGTGGAAATATGCGGCAATATGTTAAGTTTACTGGAAGCAATAGGAAACGCCCGCGGCTTTAAAATGAAGGGCGGAGTAATTGACTTAGAACGTACCGCGATTACTGTGTTGGACGAGTTTCGCGGCGGGAAATTAGGGAGAATTTCACTTGAAAAACCTAGCTAAATACCTAAAGCCCTTTTGGCTTGGCATCGCGGCGGTTGTTTTTTTGTTGCTTGGGCAATCCTTTGCGGAGCTTTATTTGCCCACGCGAATGTCGGCGATTGTGAATGACGGCATTATTTATGCGGCGGAGCATGGCGTTTCCCGCACTAGCTTTGTTTTGCGTACAGGCGCGGAAATGCTAGTGTTTGCGTTGCTTGCGGGCTGTTTTTCTATTGCGGTTACATATATTTCGCCCAAAATCGCCGCAGGCGCGGCGCGTAAGCTACGCCGCGATTTGTTCGTAAAGGTAGAGAGCTTTTCGCAGGCAGAATTTGACAAATTTTCGTCCGCTTCGCTTATTACGCGCTGTACCAACGATGTCACGCAGGTACAAAATGTAGTAAATTTTATACCCAGAATGTTGCTTTACGCGCCGATTCTTGCCATTGGCGGCATGATTATGGCGATTGGGCGCGCTCCTGGCTTAAACTGGATTTTGGGGCTTGCGGTGGTTGTGCTTTTTGGGCTTGTTTCTGTGCTTGTGGCGGTGGTTATGCCTAAGTTTAAGACAATTCAAGAAAAAACGGACAGACTGAATAAAATTGCGAGGGAAATTTTGCACGGCTTTATGGTAATTCGCGCCTTTGGCACACAAAAATACGAAAACGAGCGATTCGGCGTAGCAAACACAGATTTGCGTGATTTGGGGCTTTTTGTCGCACGTACTATGGCGTTTGTAAATCCGCTGATTACGTTTATTATCGGGTTTACGCAGGTTGGTATTATATGGTTCGGCGGACATCAGGTGGCAGAGGTGGGGCTGGATATAGGCGATATGATGGCGTTTTTCCAGTACACAATGCAGGTGCTGTTTGCGTTTATGATGATTTCTATGGTGCTTGTTATGGTTCCGAGGGCACAGGTGTCGGCGGTGCGGATAAATGAGATTTTGCAGACGGAGTTGAGTGTTGTGGATATAGAAGCCACAGAAGATTTTGAGGCTTCGCCCGACTGTCCTACGGTCGTATTTGAAAATGTATCGTTCCGTTACCCAAACGCGGAAGCGTTCGCGCTGGAGGATATTTCCTTTTCCGCGCTTGCAGGGCAAACGACCGCGATTATCGGCTCGACTGGCGCAGGAAAGTCAACGATTGCACAGTTATTGCTACGTTTTTATGACGTAAGCGAGGGCAAAATTTCTGTGGGCGGGCGTGATATTCGCCTCGTTCGCCAAGCCGCCCTGCGGCAAAAAATAGGGTACGTGCCGCAAAAGGGCATACTTCTTTCGGGGACGATTGAGTCGAATATCAGATACGGAACAACCCCCGAGCATATAAGAGAAGCCGCCGAAATCGCACAAGCCATGGAGTTTATTAACGAAAAGAAAAACGGCTTCTTGGCGGAAATTTCACAGGGCGGCGGCAATGTTTCGGGCGGACAGCGGCAACGGCTTTCAATCGCCCGAGCCTTGGCAAAAAAGCCCGAAATTCTAGTATTTGACGACAGCTTTTCCGCGTTAGATTTCCAAACAGATGCGAGGCTACGCCAAGCGTTAAAGCAACACACGAGAAACGCCGTAGTAATTTTAATCGCGCAGCGCGTAGGCACAATTATCAACGCCGAGCAAATTCTCGTACTGGAGGAAGGCAAAATCGCAGGGCGAGGAACACATGAGGAATTGTTAAAGAGCTGTCCCGAGTATTTGGAAATTGCTAGAAGTCAGGGGGTAACGGTATGAACGGCATACGAAAAAGCCACATTATGTTCATATATCTATTCTATTTCGACTGCTTTGTTTTTCGGGCTGTATAATATTTTGTATTCCGTACCGACCAGAGCATTATCGGGGAAGCATTTATCCACAAGCTAATCGGTATCGGGCTTTTGGCGTTCTCTATTTATATATGGGGCTACAAATGGCGCGACATCGGCTTTCGTGCTGATACTGTGATGAAAGGCACTTGTTGCGGTTTATTGCTTGGGGTTGCAGTGTGTGCAATAGCATACGCCGTGGATATGCTTATTAACCAAATGACTGGTAACGTGCCGTCCCTGCGTTTTTTTGTCGCAATGCGTCGCCGCAAAAAAACATCGCGTGCATCTAGCACGAGATGTTTTTTGCTCCCATTCTTGCACCAAAAATCCTCGCAATCACAGTACCGTTTTCAACTTAAACAACTATAATCTCAAGACAGCTTCTTGATTGTAGTTGAACGCCATGAACCTAGAAACGTCATATTGATGTCAACATATGTTTTGGTCTTTTAGTTTATTTAAGATATTATTTTGCCTATCTTCGGCTTCACTTGTTTTTTCTGTGTTAATTAGACTAAACAAAAACTCTTGCAAAATTTCATTTAAGTATTCCAATTCAGCATTTTCTTCAATCAAACAATCAATTAAATTGCTCAAGCAAAAATAATAATCGTCCTGTATATCTGAGTGTTCGTCAAAAACTGGATAATGAAGGCGTAACGCAGTTATAAAGTCGCTTATAGCCTTTGGGGTTTCGCCTAAACAATCAAGGACTCCAGCCCTGCCTGTGTAGAGTCGTATAATGTCTAGTATGTCTAAATCATTCATTTCTACACCGTTTTTTTGCAGTAATTCTTCAATATTGACGGCTCTATTGTAATCATCAAGAGAAGCATCAACATCGTCGGCACTGAAGTATAGTTCACCTCTACAGAGGTAAGACGATGATAGTATTTTTAAATCGTCATTGTCTATTTGGTTCATATCAATCTCTAAAAATGTTTCAATGCAATTGCTAAAATTAACAATAGCTTCTTCCATATTGTTAATTTTCATATTATTTAATGCAATAAAATAATAATTATTTGCTAATTCACTTCTGTCGTAAGGTTGGTTTGATTTTTTACGCTTTTCTTCTGCACTAATGCGTTCATTAAAAAAGTCAAGAGATTCATTCTCGTCCTCGTTTTTAAAAGGACTAATCATCGCTTTACACTCTTGAATTGTGTTAAACATCGCTTCGTCTATTGGGATACCCTTGCTTTTTAAGGACTCCCAAATTCCCACGCTAATATCAATATCATGCAAAAAAAGGTCAATTTGCCCCGACCTAAAACGTAAAATTCCTCTGCAAGCATGGATTTCAGCAAATGTATTTTCATCGATAGATTCGCCGTTTTTTCTCATATCTTCGATTATGCCAAATGCCATATTGTAATCCTCATCGGCCTCCGCGTGGCATCCAGTTTTCATATAACTCAACCCTCTAACTTTGTATGCTTGAACCAAATTGTTTCTGTTTAAGAGGTTTCCTGCGTTACTCTTTTCTTCTAAAATGGTTATCGTGTTTGGAGCGTCGTTGAAATTTATTCCCATTTCGTCCATTTTAATCATCTTTGATATTATTGGTTTTTTATTTTGTGCCATTATGCCCTTGATAATGTTGATTCTTGCCTTTTTGTTGATTTGCTCCTCGTTTTTTTCCAAATAGCGATTAGCATCATGGATACTTTTATTAAGATATGCTTTCGCTAGGCTTATTTCATCTACCTGTTTCCCCTCCGCTTTCATATTTGTCCATATCTCTATGCTCTTTTCAGTATCGTCCAAGGAGTTGCGATACATTTTCATGGATTTATATGTCACACCCCTATTCATATAAGCAAGTGCTAGAGTATTTTCATCAGTTAATCTATTTTCATTGTAAAGATGCTCTTTAATTTCTATACTCTTATTTTTATCTATAAGAGCCTTTTCGTATAAAGACAGATATTCGTATATAATACCTCTAGTCATATAAGCAGTAGCTAACACAGATTCATTGAAAAATTTGCTTTCACATCGGAGCTTTTCCCCCAAAGCAATACATTTTTCTATGTTTACAATTGCTTTTTTGTAATCACGCGTTTCTATAAAAATACTTTCTCTGTTTAAATAACATTGAAAAAGGTTAAACCAATCCTCGGGGTTGTTGCCCGTAGCACATAAGCTCTCCAGTATTTCAATGGATTTATCACCATAATTTAAAGCTGTATTTAAGTTAAATGATTCCCCATACATAATGGTTAATTTAAAGTATATAGATGTGAGCAATCTCAATTTATCATTATCATTGGAAAAAACCATATTCGACATATCGACAATTTTTTCGATATGAATAGTATCGGTCTTGAATGTTTGTATTGAGTTTATATCATGGGGATTCCAATCGGCTAACAGGCTACACATATCTAAGCCCGCTGAAAGCCATTTGTGATTTTCTCCAAAGTCCTTTTGCACTACTTCTTGCAATAGACGATGAATGTATAATACACGTCCTTCTTTAAATAAATTATTTTCGCTGATTTCGCATGACAATAATGAATACCGTGTAAGCTGATTCAAGATGTCATTTCGTTTTAGCGGCTCGATTATATTAGCCTGCAATGGTTCTGCCAAAGTTTCACTGCCTCGTATAAACATATCAACTGGTATTTTAGCTGGTGCGAAATAAGCACACATATTGAACATTTGTTTCGCGCTTTCATTGGTTATCGTATCCATTGAAATTTTCCATGTTGCAGTTACTATCGACAAATAATCAACTATATAAAAATCAGTTTCATCTAAAGTTTTTTTTTCAAACACAGCAACGCCGTATTCTTCAAGCAGGGTAATGTAGCCACCGTAAGTTACGCCCGGAATTTCGACTATATATGCCGCTGCTTGTTCTAATGCAAGAGGTAGATATTGTAATCGTGCAGCTAATATTTTGGCTGATTCGTCAGAATATCCGCCACCAGTTTTGTTGGTACGCTTTTTAAGAAATTCCACGGCTTCTATTTCGTTGAAAACAACAATATCCACAGGTTTACTTTTGGGAAAGAACCTATTTCTTGTTGTTATGAGAACATGACCATTTCTTTTTTGAGGTAAATAGGGTTCAAGCCATACATTAAAATCAGCAGAATCTGCGTTGTCGTATATAAAAAGCCATTTTTCATTGGAGTTAAACCAATATTTCATTGCTTCAATAATCACGTCTTCTGTAGCATCTTCGGATATTATATTTTTCTTCATAGCAAAATCCCTGTAAGCGGCTAAGGCAGTAGTTGAATTTTCTGCATTAACACACCAAATAGCCTCTTCATATTCATGTGAATGAGTATAAGCAAATTCAAGTGCAATAGATGTTTTGCCTACCCCTCCTAAACCGCTAAGTGATTGGACAAGTGAAACGGAATCTCCGCCTTGGAAGTTATTATAAATAAGCTCCAATTTTTCTTCGCGTCCTGTAAAATACGGATTTCGAGAATGTGGGAGATTGTTTAAGGGAAGTTCTCCTTTTCCCCTGCGTCGAATTATGCCTGACGTGTCGGGTCTAATTCTATTTTTATTAGGAGTTACTCCATCAATTAAGGCTTTTTCTCGTTCGCTTTCTTCTAGCTTGTATAGATTTATATAACTAATAGGGGCTAATAATCCATCGAGTTCTACTTCTGAAATCTTAATGGGAATAATTGCACGCAATTCACCTTTAGCATACCGCGCAAAAGCCGCCGTCCATTCTGTACGACAATTTAATGAGTTAAGGTAATCTTCGGATAACACAATTATTAAATGTTTAGAGTTTTTTAGGGCATTATCCATATTTATTATGAAATTTTCTCCCGCATTAAAATCCCACGCTTGAATTATTGTGCTAAATTCCGCTTTTTCTAATGTTCCTGCTATCCACAGCGCTTGTTGTTCATCTTTTTGTGTATAACTTATAAAAAAATCTTTTTTCTTGTCCATCTGTACACCTCGTATAATATATTTTAGTGAAGCCTTAAAGGGCGAAATCAGTTATGATAGAAATAAAACAACAAAAGTTAGTAGTATTTAGTCCCCCAGTAATAACTATAATACTAATTCATGCCACCTACGGTGGCGGCATGGCCGATTGATACAAAAAATCCGCTTCGCGTATTTTTCACACTTTCATACCCCTAAACATTCGCCTTAAAACCCCTACCTGCACCACGTCCATACCCCGCAAATACCCCAAAATATCCTCAATCCATTTCTCTTTTAGTGAACAGTCAGAAGCCTCTATCGACAATAGGTCGTCCATTTTGAGGTTGTATTTTCGGCATAGTTCCACTAATTTTTCTAGGCTTATGCCTCTTGTGCCTCGCTCAATGGCAGAAATATGCTGTGCTTCAACGCCAATTTCTAGCGCAAATTCTTCTTGGGTCATGGCAAGTGATTTTCGGAAATTCTTTATATTTTGGCTAAGTAACTGGTTAGTTTTCATGCAAAAACACCCTCTTGCCAATATACTACAATATTTGCATATTATAGTACACGAGCTAGGGGCTAGAGTTTTATGGATATAAATAGCCTAATAGTTGGTTTTATGTACAAAGCTCGACCAGAAACCTTGCGTACTAGCGGTACGCAAGGTTTCTGGGGTACAGCATTTCAGAAAAATAATATACGCTGTTTATATCTCAAGCGGACATCACGCAGGCATACCTCGTCTGCATACGGCGGCTCAAGGGCATTGGGTGAATGTATAACATAATTGGAATATCGTTCCTCGCTCAAATAAAACGAGTATAAACGGTTATCGTCGAAATTAAACGCATTTTGAATAGCCAAATGCAAATCTTGATTAGCAACCTTCCCTCAATTCACCCCCCCCCATCACATTCCTCCCCCACTCCACATCAGGCAAAATAATAGCCAGCTCCTCCCCTGTTTCGGGGCTTGTCCATGCTACGATAAAGCGTATTGTCGCGCTCTGCGGCGAGTAGCCCATGCCCTTTAGCTCCTCGCATCTGGCTTTAAATTTGCTGGAAAACACCGCTACCTTGCTCATGCCATTTTCGCCCTGGTAGAAAAGGCTATTTTCGCGTACTGCGAGAGCTTCGCCGCTGCGCAGACCCAAAATTAGCTTTTTCTTGTCTGCAAAAAAGCCGAGAAACACATCTTTGTGCGATAGCCGCGTTATAAGCTCTCTTGGCATGTTGTATTCGCGTGTGTCGATTTTACGCTCTATGCCAGGCAGGTGTAGGCTGTCAAAGGCGTTGCCGCAATAATGTATATATAATTCCTTTTTCGCGCGGGTTATCCCTACATATATTTTGCGTTTTTCTTCGTCCTTGGCAAAATATGCGTTAGGAAGCATCATGTATACGCTGTCAAACTCGCGCCCCTTTGCCTTGTGAATGGTTGACACAATTACCTCGCCCTGGGCGGCATCGAAAAAATCCTCAAATTTCGATTCAGTGATAAATATTTGCAAATCGGTTTTGTATTTGCTTCGGTTGCTGTTTTCAAATTCATTTAGGAGGCTCATACAGCCTGGCAAGCAGGCGCTTGCCTTGTATGCCTCCTGTAGCCGTGCCTTTGCGTCCTGCCATCTGCTGTCTGAAATAAGCGCAGAGGTGGAATTTTTGTTTATACATTTTAGAAAATAGCGTATTTCCGAGAGGTTCGCTAGGCTAAAGCCCTCCTGCTCTTGTATAAGCCTTGCGGGGATATTTTCTTTTTGCAACAAGCACATCACGCGCAACGCCTCGTCGTTGGTGTTCGTTAATACGGCGGCTGTACCGCTCGTAAGGGTATTCTTGATTTTTTCCACAATGGGCGTTTCTAAATGGCGGCTCTCGTGCTTTGTAATTTGTACTACGCCATTTTCTGTAGTAGCGGCTTCTACCTGTGCGGCCTTTAATCTATTCCTTACGCCCCTTATATACTCGTTTGCGGTTGCCGCTATGTTTGCTCTGCTTCGATAATTTACCAGCATATTATATATTGCGGCATTTTCGGATATTTTCTTTAAATGCCCAGAATCAGAGCCGCGGAACTCAAAAATATTCTGGTCGTCGTCACCCACCGCGATTAGCCTTGTGGATTCGCCCACATTCATCAACGCTTGAACTAAATTATATTCGTCCCTGTCCATGTCCTGCGCCTCGTCTATTACTATTACGGTTTTTGTAATCAGCCCCTGCTCTGCCTGCCCTGCGTTTATCATTTCTGTTGCTTTTTTTACAACCAGTGCGGAATCCTCAAGATTGCCGACTCTGCCTAGCAAATTAAAGGCATACGAATGAAATGTAGTAATATCAATAAAATGCGCGGCGTTTCCTATTAGCTCTATTAGCCGTTTTTTAAATTCGGTCGCCGCCGCACGCGAAAATGTGAGCATTAGGAGCTGTTGATGCTTTACGTCCTCCATTTGGTACAACGCCGCGAGCTTATGAACAAGCACGCGAGTTTTTCCGCTGCCGGGGCCTGCAATAACGGCGATATATTTAGAATCGCCGTCGTCAATGATTGCCCTTTGTGTGGTTGAAAGGCTGCCGAATAGCCTTTGGTACTGTCCAGAGGTAATATTGCGTGAAATTTCCTTTGCTCTGCCGCCCTTGAAATATTTTGTGATAAAGCCCTTGTAATCCATTTGGAAATAATCGCGTACGAACTGCAACGCCTCGTTGTAATCGCGTACCATTATGCTTGCAAGCTCGCCTATAATGTGTATTTGTTGGATTTTGTGCTTATAAAACTCGTCTAGGCGAGAATAATCCTCCTCCTTGTACCTAACGCGGTTGTTTTTGTTTATTCGGTTGATTTCCATGGCGTTGTACAATACCAAAAAGCCGCCGTCTAGGGCGAGTGCCTGTATCTTGGAAAGATACAAAAGTGCGTCCTCTACGTCCTCCAGCGTAGTATCGGCATTTGAAACAACTGTAAGCTCCTGCATAAATGCTTCCTTTAGGTCTAATACAGAAAACGAAACTAAATTTCCGCTATTTTGGTTTTTTTCAAATAGATATTTAATAATAAACGCGGCGAGCGAGGTTCGCTTAAAAAACCTGATTAGTATATTTGCACGGTCGATTTCAAGGCAAAACGATACACGCCCACTCGAATTATTCGAGGGTCTTCTAATAAAGCCCTTTATTGTCCAATAATATAATATAGTTTTGATTGACTTAATTGTGGAATGGGTAATGCCGCTTTCGTGTGCTAGGTTGTTAAGCTCCTTTAGCGTAATATCCTCCTGCGGCTTTAAATTGATTAAAAAGTCCTCTAGTGCCACGTATTCGCCCAAAATCCTTTTTACCCTGCTCGCGCTTTCGGTTATATACGCGGTCAAATCCTTTGTGTCGGCGAGCAAGCCGTTTTCGCGCATTAGACCTATGGACGAAATTACAGCCTGCTTGTCGATACCCAATATGTCTGACAAATAGTCTACGCGAGATTCGCCCTCGGTGTCCTTTTGTGTCGAGCGGCTAGAAAAAAGCCGCGAAAGTATACGCGACGCGTGTTCCTTTTGTTCCAAGGAAAAATTCGGAGAGTGCTGTATTATTTCCGATGCCTGCGCCATGGTTTTTACTATAATGCTTGTGGCGAAAATCTGCGGCGCGTTTTTGCCGCGTTTTAGGTAGCCTGCCACCTCTAGTGCGGAAATGGCTGTTTTTACGCGGGTTTCTATGTCTATTACGCTGTCGTCCCAGCCTGCCTGTCTAGCTATTTCTAGGGGCGAGCGGCTTATTTTGCTTCGTTCACGCGTTAGGTCTTTTACGGCCTTCCATACCTGGTTTATTTCGTTTATGCTTAGCTTTGTTTGGTTTAACAGAATGAAATGCTTGTTTAAATCATTGTCATTAAACAATACATAGCACATTGCTTGCAGTGACTCGTCGCGCGCCGCTCTGCCCGATTCCTGTACATAGTCCTCTAGCGAGTCGGAAATATCGTAGTGAATAATCATGCCAATATCCTTTTTATCTACGCCCATTCCGAACGCCTTTGTTGCTACGATAATTTGCGTTTGCCCCTGCATAAACGAGTTTTGGTTTTCTACCTTTTGCTTTGCATCAAGTTTTCCGTGGAAGGGAAGCGCGGCGTAGCCATCATTGATTAGCTTGTCCGCAATGGTCTGGACACGCCTAGTACGCGAGGCATACACAATCACGGGGCAGCTCCTTGTCCCGATTAGGTCGCGCAGGGTGTAATACTTGTCGTTTTCCTCTCTGTAAAGAACCTGATAGCTTAGATTTTTGCGTGTGGTATCGGTGGCGTACAGGTCTAGCGAAAGATTGAGCTTGTCGGAAAAATACTCGCATATATCGCTTATTACCTTTTGCTTTGCGGTCGCGGTAAAGCACGATACAGGAATGGGGTGTTGCTTTTTCAGCTCTGCCAAAAAATCGCCGATGTACAAATAGTCTACCCTAAATTCCTGTCCCCACGAGGAAAAGCAATGTGCCTCATCTATGACAAAGCGTACTATATGCCGCGATTGCAATAGCCTTTCTATTGTTTTTGAGCGTAGCTGCTCTGGTGAAATATACAAAATCGATGCCAAGCCGTTATGCACACATTCAATCGCCTCGGCACGTTCTAGGGGGCTTAAAAGCCCGTTAATCGTCACCGCACCGTGAATCCCTGCGTTGTTTAGATTATCGACCTGGTCCTTCATAAGTGATTGCAAGGGAGAAATTACAACCGTAAGCCCACGTACTGCCTCGCCTGCAATAAGCGCAGGCAGCTGGAACGTCAGCGACTTTCCGCCGCCCGTAGGGAAAACAGCAAGAAAGGACTTGCCGCCCAAGGCGGCGAGGGCGGCTTTTTCTTGGAGCGGTTGGCCGTTATATGTACGAAAGGCTTGTAGTCCGAAAATAGTGTCTAGGCATTTGTGAAGATTGAGCGTGCTTTTGCAATATTCACAGGAATGTGAGCAGGGCGTATTCCGCAAGCGGTTCATTATGCCGCTTACCGCCGGGAAGTTCTTATGTACCCATGGCGGCGTGAGAGAATGGGGGTCGCCCGTTGTAATTAACGCCAGCGAGTACGCAAGCTCGATGGGGTGTGTTCTAATAAGCTCGCTAATGGGGGATAATTCGCAAATTTTGCCGCGGAAGGCTTCTTTTATGAGGGCGGCGGTGTCTGGCTTGGAGGTAAGCACCAAAAATTTGACCGTGGGCGTGCGGCGGAAGCCGCTTACGGCTGTTAGATATTCAAAGAAAGCGGAAAACTGCGGCTTGGTATGTAGCAAATCGTACAATATATCTTGCATATCCGTACGCAATTCCTCAAAGGCGGCGATTTCGTCATTCAAAAGGTCGCGCGCTTTTATAGCATCATTTAGCGGATTATTTAGCTCGTCGGCCTGCAGCTTGTCGTCCTTTAGCAGGGCATGGTACGGCTGTGCAGGAAACAAAAGCGGCGAAAGATAGAGCGTATCAATAATCTTTGCGTTAGGAATAACGCCCCCTATATATTGCAAATCGTGCTTAATGATATTATGCCCACATACAAACTCCGCTTTTTCGGCAAAGCGAGCAAGCTCGGACAGGGACGGTGAGCGAAGCTGGGAGTGGTTTCCGATTGCGCCTATGTCGGCGATTTTGTCTAAGGCGATTTCTACATCTACGAAAATTATGGGGGTCAATGGGGGTTCACTCCTGTGGGGGTTGGGGTTATAGTTGTAGTGGGGCGATTTAAAGTTGCAACAGCTTAAATTTGCAAGCGTGCTTGTAGGTTATGAGTGCTATTATTTCACAAAAGAATTGAGTTGTAAATAAGAATATCGTTGTAATTACGGCAATTTGATTTTAGGTAGCAATTTGCTCGTTTGGAAAATTTATGGGGTTTGTTGTAGGGGGGGCAAGCAGGCAGTAAGGTACTGTCTTTAGACAATTTCGCACGCCGACTAAGCAGGCAGTAAGACATTGTCTTTAGACGATGTCGCACGCCGACTAAAAACCGCCGCGTGCTAGAGGTACGCAAGGTTTTTTGCGACGAAGTATTGCGGCAAAAAGACCGCAAGCACAGTGCTTTTTTGGCTTAAACAACTATGTCATGTAGTGGGGCAATTTAAAGTTGCAACAACTTAAATTTACAAGCGTGCTTGCAGGTTATGAGTGCTATTATTCCACAAAAAGATTGAGTTGTAAATAAGAATATCGTTGTAAGCACGGCAATTTGATTTTATGCAGCAATTGCCCGAAATCAAATTGCTATGATTCCCTCGCATACAACAGCACCTAACTCGCCCTAGGCTACTCCCCCACTCAATGCTTATAATGCGGGCAATGCGTTTTGGCGGCTTCGCGACATTCTTCCTCTGTGACGGTGTAGCCGTATTCGGCGGCTAACGCGACAATCTTATCTGCACTTGCGCCAGCCGCGCCGAGCGCATCTAGCTTCGCAAGAATAGCTGTGTCCGACCTTGCTTTTTCGATAAATGCTTTCATTTGGTCGGTGTTCGGTGTTTTTAACGCTTTACTACTTGTTGCTTGTTCCATTTTATTTCCTCCTATTCGATTCAATGCCAACATTGTAGGGGCGAGGCAAGCAGGTAGTAAGGTGTTGTCTAAGTGGTTTTCTTAGACAATGCCGCACGCCGATCGAAAACCGCCGCGTGCTAGGGGCACACAAGGTTTCTTGCGATGAAGTATTGCGGCAAAAAGACCGCAAGCACAGTGCTGTTTTTAGCCTAAACAACTATGTCATGTAGTGGGTCAATTTAAAGTTGCAACAACTTAAGTTTACAAGCGTGCTTGTAGGTTATGAGTGCTATTATTCCACAAAAGGATTAAGCTGTAAATAAGAAATATTTATGACAAAGCCCTCAAAGTGTTCGAGCGTCAATGATAGGTGGCAAATAGGTGATAGGTTTTTTATTAAGCCGAGGTCAAGCGACGGCACGGTACCGCACCAGTATTAGCCCGTAAGGGTTGGATTTTTTACGAATGGGATATATTCTGTAGAAAACGTAACCACAGACATAACCGTATTACCGATTTAGCTACGCTTGGAAATGTGTCTTTGGACGACAGGGGTAACGTAACCTCCGCAGATGTGGTTTGGCTCGCACGTCATATCGCTGTATATTTAGGCTTTGATTTGTCAGATGAGCGTATCGCAGACATAAACGGTGACGGCATTGTAGATGCAAGCAATATTACGGCGTTATTGCGGTGGTTGACAGGGTATGATTTAGATGATTTGAGGGTACAGACGGAAGTGGATTAGATGCGGAATGAAAATGTAAACACTGTAATCCCAATAGCAAGAAATTCAACTAGCACAATAATCATTTGCCGACATGGGCAGGGTTTGGATTAAGTCGGGGGATTGTCTGTGGGGTGTCGGGCAATTGTCGATTGACAATAGGATTTTGGGTATTTATAGTTATGATACAGAGAATGTGAGGGCAACCGCTGGGCAAGGCTTGGCGGTTGTTCTTTTTTTTTGGGGGTTGTTGTGGGGGGTTGCAGGTTTTTTGTAGGGGACGGATTTATCCGTCCCGAGGTTGGCTTGTTTTGGGTTAATGGACGTTATTCGTCCCCGAATTGGCGAGCGTGCGTACCTCGGGACGGATAAATCCGTCCCCTACAAGAGCCTGCGATTCCCTAGTGAATTGACGAGCGTGCATACCTCGGGACGGATAAATCCGTCCCCTACATGTAGCCGTTGGGTAGTGACAACCTAGCCCGAATACAAATACAGAAAGGGCATGGAACACGGATTTACACGGATTTTGCGGATTCGTTCGTGGGAAATCCGCAATCCATGCTTTAAAAAACACGCCCGAACGAATCCGCGTAATCTGCGTAAATCCGTTAAATCCGTGTTTGATTGTCTTTAAATCCACATCTATTGTCTGCTATGCCACGCTCCCTCTGTGCCTCTGTGTGAAAATTCTTTTTGATAAATAATGAACGTAGGTAAAGCGTATAACTCCCATTCTGTAGTTAAAAGAATTTTCACACAGAGGCACAGAGGCACAGAGGACTTATGATATAAAAGGTGGTTATGAAAACCATACATTATATCAAGGCAACGGCTCATTCGTAGCGGATTGTGGCGGTTTTGCCTGAAAGGAGTTTTTGCAGTTGGACACTCAAGGAAAGGACGGTTTTTGCAAATGTGATTATTTTACGGACACATTCGCGAGAATGAATTTACAGCAGCTTCGGGAATTTCTGCTGACGGGCGAAAAGCCGCTGGCGGTAAATACGGATTCTTACGAAATGCGGATTAGAAAAAGTAGCGACCCGATTTATTACCGCTTAGAAAATAATTATAAAGACACGAACGAGCGGAATAATGCGACATCGGAGCTTGCCACAGCCTTTGCTGCGTATAGTGATGTTTACATGGAAATCGGAATGAAAGCGAGGGCGAGGTTGGTGCATCAGTTGTTGTTTGTTGATGCGCCGTTGCCGTGAGTAGCGGCAAACCCCCTCTTACTCTTGAGGTGTCGCGGCGGATTTTCCAGTGAAACATCAACCAAAACGCCGATTGATTGCAAATAAACATCTCGCCCAAGCAAAAAATCAGTAGGCACATTTAGCACATCGGCAAGTTTTACAATGCCCTGCAAAGTAGGGCTTGAATCGCCGCTTTCGTACTTTTGATAATTACGCAAGCTGGTATGGAGTGCGTCCGCTGTTTCCTGCAACGTAAGCCCTCTTGCCATTCGCGTTGAGCGTATTCTGTCATTAAGCATTTGGTTTCCTCCGACAAATTGACTTACGCCGTATTGTGTCGTATAATCCGGAAAGGGTATACGCCATAGTGTGGCGTAAGCGGATTCGGAGGAAATAGAGCTATGACTTGTGAAAATGAATATTGCATTTATAATAACAAAAACAAATGCCGTCTGGAAAATACAAGCATTAACGCCCTTGGAATGTGTGACGATTGTATTATCGTGAGTTTGGACAAGAAGCTATTAGTTGCGTTAAAAGAAATTCAGCTTCACACTGTTGCCGAAAAAGCCAATCTCTAAAGTCGTCAAGCTGTTCCTTGCTTCTCACTGCCGCCTTGCGTTTCTTCGCTTCTTTGCGAAAATCACCAAAGGCTTCCTTGTAAATTGCCGCCGCTTCGGCGGTTTTTTGTATGCTAGGAAGCTGTTCCTCGTGATGTTGTTCGGCTTGGCACGATAGATTGCCGAAGTTGCAAGCGGCGCAGCCGCTTTTTTGTACCTTCCGCAACCGATTAAACCAAAACTGGTATGTCGCATAATAAAGTTTTTGGCACTCGTCATTTTTGGCACGTTCGTTAAACTCACGCGTGGCTTCTACTGCTTTCAGCTTACGGCATGAAGCAGAACACAGCTCATAATGACGGCTTCGGGCAAGAAAGTACCCGCCGCACACCTTGCACCTTTGGAACACCAATCGCCATTCTTCGACCTTATTCATATAATAGAAAATAATCGGCAGAAAAGACGAGCAAGCAACAATTACCTCAATGCGCGGCTTTGCCAAACGCGAGCTTGCCACCCTAAGTTTTTTTCTGCCCGAGGGTTCTTCGATATGCCACAATTCTATGTTGGATTCGCCGTCATGCGAAGCGGTTGACAGCGCGGCGGGGGCTTCGGCTTGCCACGGCTTGCTTGTGTCGTAAACTTGAAAGGGCTTGTAAAGCGTAAAAAGGCGTTCGGAAAGCCGCGCCGCGCCGTAGTTTAGATTAAAGCAACCCAAATATTCCTCCCAAGTGCGGATAGCGGCGAACATGGCAGACGGTTCGCCGTTTTTGTATTTCTCTGCCAAAAACTCGGACACAGGCGCGGTCATTTTCCACCGCTCCGCCTTGCGAATAAATATTTTTGCGTAGCTTTCGCACAGGGTAAAAATGTGTGCGTTCCAATCGCCGCGCGTGTCGGCTTCAAATGTAAAAAGCAAGCTGCCAAGCGGCCTGACGGCATCATAATAAACTTCGCCGTCGCCATCTTCCAACAAACGCCGTACTTCCTGCGATTTCCCGATAATAATACGCTCTGTCATTCGTTTTTTGTTGAGAATTAGGGCAAAAACGACCTTGTCCCATTCTCTTTCTTTGCTTGTAAAATCGTAAATTTTCATCACACCACCACCTTGTAACAGGAATTATGTTTTGCGTGTTGTTTTGTTCCTTATACGATAGGTCAAAAGCCTTGAATAGTCAATGCAAAACCCGATATTCT
>WRLD01000036.1 GCA_009777845.1 Defluviitaleaceae bacterium | reverse complement strand
TTATATACCGTTTTTCGGCTTGTTCCGTACCTTAGTGCCGTTTTTGTCGTTCCGTGGTTCTTTTGATATTTTATCATTCGCTCGCGGTGATATGCGTTTTGTGTTATCATATCCATGCTCGGTTCTCCCCTTCGGTGTCTCTTGGATGTGTCGTAACTCCAGTTTATCACCTTTTGGGTTGAACCTTGCTTTTTTTTGTTACCTATCTATTGTAGCTGAACATCAGAGGTATTCATTTCAATGTTACCTATCCACCACTCATTATCGCCCGAAGGCCCCATAAACTCCTTAATCGACACCCACCCGTTGGCACTTATACTCCACGCATAATTATTAGGAGAAGAATAAGAAAAAGGTGGGTCATCAGCATCAGGAAACTTATCAGCCCGCCTCTCCAGTGATTCCTGCCGCATTTCCTTTATACCTTCGAGTATTACGTCATGTGCGGCACGTCTGTCGCATGGGTCACATGAGCCAGCATTGCATTTGCCGTCACCTTTTTTGGGCGTAGCCACGCATGTGGGAGGTCTATGGTCACTACTGTCTTTTGTTGTAAACGGTGTATTTTTTAGTATATCCACGCCTTCTTCGTTTCCGTCCAATGTATCAAAAGAAGCCGCGTTTCTAATACCGCCCTTTTTTTCCGTATTCAACACAAACCCAGTAGTAGCCATAACAATTTTTTCTTCTAGCTCTACCGTGCCTGCCGTGGACGTAAGGGTAATATACGGCATAATGTCGATTTGAACCTCTGTTGCACTAACGTAACCAGTACGAATATCAAAGTTTATGCCCTTGATACTCGCGCCCTCTTTTAATAAATCTACATGTGCAGGTACATTAAAACCGTCAACGGCTTGATTAGTATCCGAGATAAGGGAATATCCGCCGTTAGTAAACTTAACAGCAACGCCCGATTCGACTAATAGCGTTCCTATTTCGGTTACAACCTTAGCAGGAAATGTCGCATGGTAATACAATTTCTCTCTAACCCATTGCCCAACGCAAGCGTCCTTGTAATCACAAGAATCATCACCACACGGAGGTGCTTCTTCGGTAAGCTCCTTGTCGGCTTCCTCAAGTTTAGTAAGCTCCTCGTCTATTACATCACTTGCCGCTTCTAAAATAGCCTTTGCAACGTCTTTCAATTTGTCAGAATCGTCAGCTAAATCTGACACTACCTCTGGCATAGCCCTGTTGATTGCCGCTTCCGCCGCGTAAAAATGTCCGTCTAACGTAGGCGTAACATTAGACATTTTCATAGAACGGTTAGACACCACCACCATTAGCGTACCTACAGTAGCCATCATAATAATAAACAAAACCACCGTAGGCAGTGCCAAGCCGTTTGCCTTTCTTAGTTGCTTTTTCATAGTGAACACTCCTTTTTTTATGCTTTATTTTTGCCGAATGTAACAAAATATCTATTGTGTTACATTCTCAAGAAAAGCCAGTAAAAAAGCACATAAAAAAGAGCGAGCATTACCCCGCTCGCCCGAAATGCAAAAATATGTACCCGAAAAGCCCTTGATTTTACTAGGTAAAATACCGCATGTAACACAATAGATATTATGTTACATTAAAATATATGATACATTATACAAAAATGCCACAGGCGGAGGTGTACAACATCACGCCAAACCAAGGAGGACGACAGCATGTCGCTTACAGAGCCTATCCGTAGCCCCATAGCCGTGAGGAGGTTATTAAAAAGCCTGCAAAACCACCCCCGCAACTATGTACTTGTTTCGTTGTGTCTGCATACGGCGTTGCGGATTTCCGATATTTTACGGCTTGGAACAAACGATGTCTACGACTTCGCCACAGGCAAGCCGCGCACGGAAATAAGCCTAACCGAAAGCAAAACCAAGAAGCGCAAGACAATTGCATTGCACAAAAACGTGATTTCCGCACTGAAAAAATACCGTCCGCAAGCAAAGCCAAACGCGCCGCTTATACTAAACGCCCACACAGGAAACGCCATAAGCCGCGTGCAAGCCTACCGCATTATCAGCCTAGCGGCAAAGGACATAGGGCAACGCACCTCTTGCCATTCGTTACGCAAAACCTTTGGCTATCATTCGTGGCAAAACGGCGTTTGCCCTATAATCGTAATGAACATATACAATCATAGCAGCATGAAAATAACTGAACGCTACCTCGGTATACAGCAAGACCACTTGAATACTGCTTATCTTGCTTTGAGGATTTGAGTGGTGTGTTGTTATAGTACCACTGCTTTATTTTATCGTCAACTATTTTTGTGAAGAATGGGGCGTGGGTTTTGCGGATTTTAAGGGCATGGAACGCGGATTTACGCGGATTTGACGGATTTACGCGGATTTTTTTCGGGCTTGGCGGATTTTTTCGGATTGAAATTTACATTTGTATGGGAATAAACGGCTATAGGACACGGATTTAACGGATTTTCACAGATTACGCGGATTGGCTCGTGGGGAAATCCACGAAAATCCGCCACACCCGAAAGAATCCGCGAAATCGGCGTAAATCCGTTAAATCCGCGTTTAATGCCCTTGAAATCCGTGTTTGCATGGTTTTTGTAGGGGACGGATTTATCCGTCCCGAGATTACTTCGTTCTGCGTTAATGGACGTTATCCGTCCCGAATTGGGGAGCGTGCATACCTCGGGACGGATAAATCCGTCCCCTACAAAAACCTACAAATCCCATCAATAATCGCAATATTTCAATCCCCATTTCTTTCCTGCTGTGCCACGTTCCCTCTGTGCCTCTGTGCCTCTGTGTGAAAAAATCTTTTAACTGAAGAATGGAAATTATACGATTTACCTACGTTCATTATTTGTCAAAAAGATTTTCACACAGAGGCACAGAGGCACAGAGGGAGCGAAGCAAAGCAGACAATAGAATGTGGATTTAAGGCAATTAAACACGGATTTAACGGATTTACGCAGATTTACGCGGATTTTATCGGGCGTAGCGGATTTTCGCAGATTTTCGTGGATTTTTCCCAATAGCCAATCCGCATAATCCGTGAAAATCCGTTAAATCCGTGTTCTGTCGCCGTTTATTCCCATACAAGCGTAAGTTTCAACCGAAAAAAACCCGCCAAGCCCGAAAGAATCCGCAAAATCCGCGTAAATCCGTTAAATCCCTGTTTAATGTCCTTGAAATCCGTGTTTTATACCCTTAAAATCAACGAAAACCCCACCTCCCCTATCCCAACCCCAACCCGAAACGGAGCGACACCATGACCCATTATTTCAAAGAAAACCCAACAATCCTAACCAACGAACGAGAAATAACCGCCACTGTCTTTGCCCACGACCTACGCTTTCTCACCAACAACGGGCTATTTTCCTGCGACAAAATAGACGGCGCGTCACTCGCGCTTGTGCAGTACATGCCGCCTATATCGGGCAAGGTGCTAGACCTTGGCTGTGGCTACGGCTTTATCGGCATTGCGCTTGCCAAGAAAAACGACATTATTCTTACGCAAAGCGACATAAACAGCGTTGCGTTAAGCTATGCCGTAAAAAACGCCGAGATAAACGGCGTAAAAGCCGCGGCAATCCATAGCGACTCGTTCGCGGAAATACACGAAGCCTTTGACGTAATTACGCTGAATCCGCCCATTCACGCGGGCAAGGACATCATGTACCGCTTGTACCAAGAATCCGCCGAACACCTAAGCCGCGGCGGCTCGTTTTTTGTCGTAATTCACAAGAAACACGGCGCGGAAAGTACCGTGCGTAAGCTAAATGAAATTTTCGGCGAGTGCGAGGTGTATAAAAAGAAAGGATTGTTCCTCATTCACGCCACCAATTCGGGGCTTAACAGCCCGCGATAACGCCCATCTCGGCACAGCTGCGCGTTGTAAATTCCAATAACCACATCATGTTTTTCCGTTGCGCCCTCTACGCACACAAAATCTGGGCGGAAGCCGATTAGCATACCGTTGTTTCTGCCTAGGCTTGTGAACGGAATCATGCGTATGCGGTTGTAAAAATCGTCCTCGCGTACGGAAAGCAGTACGGTGAGGTCACTTTCCAGCTTGTCGCGGAAAAGTATATTCATGCTGTCGGGCAACAGCTGTTTTACTTGTTCAAATTCCGCGATAATCACGGGCGCTTGCGAAAGCGGCTCTTTTAGGCTATGCCCCGTATCCACCAGCGCATCAAAGCTACAGGCGTTTTCGCCGAGCGACACACAAACATTACAAAACATCTGCCGTTTTAACGTGAACCGCTCCACCATTTTCAGCCCGAGCTTAATCAATATGTAGCTCAAAACCATGCCGACCAACGCCACCTGCCATGAAATGGTGCGCGCAAAGCCGCCCCAATCCTCGGCAATAAAATAAATGGCATAGGGCAAATCGGTAAGGAAAAACAGAGCCATGCCAAGCCCGCCCACCGTAAACGAAATTACATACGAAACCGCCATGAGCTTGGCGAAGCTGGCGAAGCCCCGCGGCCGAAACGTAACGCAAACGCCCACCGCGAGAATAACAATCGAAGCCACAAGCGTGTTGACAAACCGCAGCCGCTCGACCACAATAATAAGCGTGTACAGCAGGGTCATCACGCCCGAGCCAGCCAAAAGCCAGCGCGCCCTTTGCGGCCTACGCATGATTTTCGCCAGCACCCATAAAACAAAGCCGTTCATAACAAAATTTATTAGGAATAAAACATCGGCATATACTGTCACTTGCATCACCGAGGGTATTATAGCGTGGGGGATATGGGAAAATTTGTCAAATCCTTGGAAAGGAAAAATAGTGCTGCCCCTTTTTCTTCCGTCTCCCGAACTTACCCTCTGAAAAACGAATATCCTTTTTCTTGCATGATATATCACGCTCCCCCTGTGTGAAATTTTTTAAGAGTAATCCTAATTATTTCTTTGCATTTATACGTTTATCAGAGAGCGGATATCGAAAAATGGCACCCTCTTTAAAAATCTAATTGACTCTGTCGAAAAAAAACAGTATTCTTATGTTATGGATTAAGGACTCTAACACACTGAATGAACGAATCTCCACGAAAATATCTCGTGTGCAGTGTTAAACATACGAAATTTCCAATAATAACATTTACACATGCGAGGGGATGTGGTATCATTTGGAAATAAAACTACAGTTAGACGATAGCACCCTTGCAAACTTTTCGGAAGATGCAAAAAAAACTCTCAGTCTCGAACTCACTAAATATTCTGTCTATCTCGTATCCGAAGCAAATAATTACGAAGCAACAGAGAGACAACCACATGCAGAGGCAGAGGTAACTAGCAATATTGTTGTGCTTGTCACTAAGAGCATAAACAAGCATAAAATAGTAAAGAAGAAGAACATTTGGATTTTGGCAATCCTTAAAATAGTAGCCACGCTTTCAACTTTGTTTGCTGGACTACTATTCGATGGAAAAGGATTTACCGACAATTTAATTATTCACGTAGCGTTTATTGTAATGCTAATAATTATGTGTGTGTCCGTTATGCTAGATTTCATTTTGAGTTATAAGGAGTAATAATTATGATGGAGTACCCGAGGGATAAAAACATCAATATATATCTTGATAGCCTTTCAAATGAATATAAAAACCTTCTCTTTAACAATTTCCTAACACATTCACCGTCTTTAGATGACCTAAGTATTAGTGAATTGATTAGAATAGATGCAGAAATCAAAAAGCCCTTAGTCAATAGCACGTATAGTAAGACACAACGGTTGCGAAAAATGTTTTTCACATCGGGATTGCTGTACATCTTTATAGGGTTTGTTACACTACTAATAAATTCTGTACTTCTTGCCCCTAACGTATTTAATACTAATCTAATCGCATTGGGTTCAACAATAATAGGCTTCATAGGTATTTGTATGTTATCTTTTTCATTTTACCGTCCACGAAATTTAAATAGGTTAATAAGCACGAAAAAAGCACAAGAAACATTGCTAAGATATGAAGCCCTTGAGAAATGTAAAGAACTGCATGAAGCGATTAAACGTCATGGCGAGACCACAAAATCCCTTTCCATAATTGACTATTTATCAGAAACCCTTGATATAAAAGATACAGACTTTAAAAACATTAAGGGATTGCTGAGGTTGAGAAATTGTATCGTTCATAATATAGATAATGATGTAACTACCCCTAAAGAGTTGCTATTGATGTTGAAAGCGACTGATAAAACAATTAAGGAACTCAAAAGACAAACAGCGGAAACCCAATCAGAAAAAACGGACAATTTTGCGGGACGTGTTCCCGCTACCAAAATGCTACAAGACGTGATAAATTAGTATCACGAATATAACAGTGAAACAATACGGAAAAATAAAGTATATCTGCCTGTGCAACGAGAAAACGCAAGCGTAGAAAACGTACAAGTTATCAATGCTCTGCTGTATATATATGAGAATGACTTGGGCATTTTTCGCACTGTTCCCATGTGGTTCTTTGGGGAGGTACTATTGCCCTACGGCGTTAAATATCCGCTGCTATTTTGTGAAATATGCAAAATAAGGTGTCTTTCAACCATACTTGATTCATCACTACATATCTTTTCGTGTTCTGGGAACACGGATTTTCATGGATTACACGGCTTTTCCCACGAGCCAATCCGCAAAATCCGCGAAAATCCGTTAAATCCGTGTCCTATCGCCATTTATTCACATACAAGCGTAAGTTTTACTCCCTTTAAAAATCACAAAAAACCCACAAAAAAACCCACAAAAAAACTAGTGCGTTCCCCTCATTATTCCTGTATAATATAATCCACCAAAAACTCAACACCCCCCCCACCTACATAAAAAAAAGGAGTTGAAAGCCATGAAAAAAACTTTCCTGCTCTCACTACTAGCCCTAATCGCCCTATTCACTATCCCCGCACTCTCCACCCTTTCCCCACACCCAGCCCACGCTTCCGAAATCTCAATAATCGTGGACAACACCACCGTACTATTCAGCGACCAGTATCCGCTCATTCTCGACGGCCGCACGCTCGTACCCGTCCGCGGAGTGTTCGAGCTTATGGGCTTTGACGTGCAGTGGGACGAGGAGCTAAGCCTTGCCACGCTTACAGGCGCAGACGTAGTAAAGCTACGGCGCGGCGAGGCGCATTTTTGGGTAAATGACGAGATGATTACGCCCGAGGTGCCGCCGCATATCAGAAACGGTCGCTTTATGCTGCCGCTGCGCGCTATCGCCGAGGCGACAGGCGCAGAAGTGGAATGGGAAGAAGAAACAAGCACGATTTATATTTATTCGCCGGACAATATAAATTACGAGCTTGCGGACGCGGAAAGCGAGGAAGAAGAAGCCGCCGCGCCTGCCCCCGCAGGCTCGTATACAATCACGACCGTTTCGTCCAACACGGCACAAGGCACGGCAAGCCCGTCACGCCCGAACGCCGCGCAGGGGCAGACGGTCACGGTTACCGCTACTGCCAAGGCAGGCTTCACCTTCAGCCGCTGGGAAATACAATCGGGCAATATCCTTTTAGCCAACCCTAACGCCGCAAGCACCACCTTTACCATGGGAAGCGCAAACGTGCGTGTACGCGCGGTATTTACGACCGCCGCGCCGCAGCCGCGTTCAATTAGCGTGTCTGCCAATGTAAACGGCCGCGGCACGGCTTCCGCGTCAGTTGCCACTGCCACCCACGGACAAACCGTGTCACTCACTGCCAACGCCGCGGCGGGCAACGAGTTTTCGCGGTGGGAAATTCTGGCAGGCGAGGTTATAATCGCGGACACAACAAGCCGCACGACCACCTTTGTCATGGGAACAATAAATGTGCGAATACGCGCGGTATTTTTGCCGACACAGCAACAACAGCAGCAGCAGCAAACGCCCTCACTCACCGCCGCGGAATTTGAACAGCGCGTTTTCACGCTAACAAATCAAGAACGCCAAAGCAACGGGCTAGAGCCCCTAATATGGCACGACCTAGTAGCACTGGCGGCGCGCAACCACAGTCAAGACCTTGTGGCGAATAATCTAAACGGCCATCAAGGCTCGGACGGCTCTAGCGCGCGCGAACGCCTAGCCGCCGTAGGAATAACGCACCAAGGCTGGGCGGAAAACGTGTTCCGCAACCAGCTTACGCCCGAGGCAACCGTGCAGGGCTGGCTAAATTCCACAAACCACAGGAACAATATACTAAATCCGAATTTGAAATATATGGGAATAGGCGTGGCAATCAACGCCGCAGGGCGTTATACCACCACACAAAAAATAGTAAATATAGCCGAATCGCAAGACGACCTACAGCCGCAAATATTCGCCATTATAATAGAAGCAAACAATGCCGAGTGGGGCAGTGTAACGTCCTCTGCCGCAGAAGAAGAAAGCGGAAGCACCGTAAGCATAAGCGCGACTCCTGCCGACGATTGCGAATTTGAGGCATGGGAAATAGCCGAGGGCGATATAACACTCGCCGACCCTACGGACACGTCTACTACATTTGTAGTAGGTAGCTCCAATGTGCGGATTGTCGCAAGGTTTAGGCCTGTGGGGGGGTATGTGCCGCAAGGCCCAGACCCGAATGACCCCGACCCGCATGAGCCAGACCCCAATGACCCACAAGACCCCCAAGACCCCGACACGAATGACCCAGACCCACATGACCCACAAGACCCAAACCCAGAGCCAGATACACAGCCCGACCCCGACTCGCAGTCTAGCCCCGATAGTGCAGGGGGAGGGGAATGACGGCGCGTGCTAAGCAGATTTTAAGGGCATGGAACGCGGATTTTCGCGGATTTAACGGATTTTCGCGGATTCTTTCCGTGTAAATTGACGACAGTGGAATGAAAATTTTATCCATGTAAATTAAAGGTAGTGGAACACGGATTTGACGGATTTACACGGATTTTGCGGATTCGTTCGTGGGAAAATATATCGCCGTTTAGTAATTTACGCGGACAAAATCCGCGTAAATCTGCGTAAATCCGTTAAATCCGTGTTATAACACACTTTTTTACGTCCGTACTTCTGCTGTGCCTCGTTACATTGCACTTACCTTATCAGATTCAACACATAGCACGACAAACGCACGAATGGCAAAGGCGTGGGGCTTCTCTAATGTTAAATCCGTGCTTAATTTACACATTTCGGCTTCATGCGTTTGTCATGGGTACTTGTAGGGGACGGATTTATCCGTCCCGAGATTGCCTCGTTCTGCGTTAATGGACGTTACCCTGCCCGAATTGACGAGCGTGCGTACCTCGGGACGGATAAATCCGTCCCCTACAAAACCCCTGCAAATCTTGCAAACTAGTAAATTGTTGCCTAAATTCGGCTTCATGCGTTTGTCGTGTAACATATCGTATTCGCTGTTGCTTTTCTCTGATTTTTGGTTATAATAAAAACAAGACGATTCGGGCAAGAATCGCCTTGTGTGTAGCACAGCCTTGCGGTTGGCTCATGTAGTTGATTATAGTGTTATATTAACGCCGTTTACCATTCCGTGGGCGGCGTTTCCCTTTGCGATTAACATACGTTCCAATAAAAGAAAGTGACGAACCCCAATGCCAACAACAAACCAACAAGCCGTCAACCACATGCGGCTAATAATCAACAACGTGGAAAAAATAATAATGGGCAAGCAATACGCAATAGAGCTTGTGGTCACTACGCTTATTTGCCGCGGACATGTGCTTATCGAGGACGTGCCTGGCGTAGGCAAAACAAGCCTAGTGGCGGCGCTCGCCAAGTCCGTAAGCGGTAGCTTTAAGCGTATTCAGTTTACGCCCGACATTATGCCGAGCGATATTACTGGCTATTCGGCGTTTTCGCCAAAGACTGGCGAGTTTGAATACCGCGCGGGCGCGGTAATGAGCCAGTTTGTGCTTGCGGACGAAATCAACAGAACCTCGCCGAAAACGCAGTCCAGTCTACTGGAGGTCATGGAAGAAAATCAAGTAACCGTGGACGGCGAAACCTTTCGCGTGCCTGCGCCGTTTATGGTGCTTGCTACGCAAAATCCAGTGGAATATCTAGGCACGTACGCATTGCCCGAGGCGCAGCTAGACAGATTTTTTATGAAAATCTCGCTTGGCTATCCCGAGCCTGCCGAGGAAAGTAAAATGCTCGACAGGTTTAAGGGGACAAGCCCGCTGGAAAGCCTTACGGCGGTGGCTACAGGCGAGGATATACTAAGGGTACAACAGCTTGCGGAGCAAATCCACGCCGACAAGGAAATAAACAGCTTTGTCGTAAATGTGACGAGCTTTACGCGGGCGCACGAGGACGTACAGCTAGGCGCAAGCCCGCGCGCAAGCCTATGTCTATTTAAGGCGGCGCAGGCGTGGGCGTTGTACAATGGGCGCGACTACGTTACCCCCGACGATGTAATCGAAATGACACCGCATGTGCTTTCCCACAGAATTTTAATGAAGCAGGAAGCGAGCATTAAAAAAGTAAGCGTACACGATGTACTAACGGAGGCAATAAGACACGCCATAGCAGGAATAAGATGAAGCTCCACTGGCTATTTCTTCTAGCCCTCGCGGTGGTTGGCGCGTTTTTCCTTGGCGAGCGCGTCTTTTTTGTCGTTGCCGCTGTGTTGCTCGTGTTGCCGATTTTTAGCTACGCGTTCGCCTTTTTGTCGCTGCGGCTTGTCAAAATTTCCTACGTACCGCCGCGCCCTGTGGTAAAAAACGAGCAAGGCGCATTTTCCATAAGGCTACATAACCGCGGTTTTTTGCCCTTTGGCAAAATCGGCGTAATCCTACGCGCCGAGCAGTACGACCACCTCGGCAAGCCCAAGGACGAGCTAACCCTCTACCTATTTTACAGGCGCGTGGTAAGCAAGACCTTTAGCGTACCCTACCGCGGTCACTTTGAGATGGGAATAGAAGCCATATACGCCCGCGATTTAACAGGGCTTTTTAAGCTACGCCGACAGGTCAATGCCTTTGAAACGCTTACCGTCCTGCCGCTTGTGGCGGAAGCGAATAATTTATCGCTCGCCGCGCGGTTTGAGGGCTTTTCTGCGTACGACCTGCACGCCGAGGATTATTCCTCGGTGGCGGATATTAGGCAGTATTTGCCAACGGATTCCATTAAGCGCGTACACTGGAAGCTAACCGCCAAACGCAATGAATGGCTTGTGAAAAATTACCAAAGCCACGGCAGAAATCATGCGGTAGTTCTACTCGGTGGGGGGGCATTGCCCCTTTTCTCCGACTGTAGCTTTATGGGAACGCCGTCCCGAAGCCTTGACAGCGTTCTTACATTAGAAGATGCCCTAATCGAAAACACCCTCGGCATAGTAAAAGCCCTGCTAACAAAAGGCACGTCCGTGGATTTTATCTGCATGGGGCAAAAAATAACCGCGCGTACCGCCGCCGATTTTGACATAATTTACAAGGCCGCAAGCGAGCTACGTTTCGGTGCGTTTGACTGTACCGCGGCAATGAACCAAATTTTCCACGAGGCGGCAGGCTGTGTAAACTTGATTTTGGTTACGGCGGCACTCGACCCGAAAATATACGAACGCCTTATTTACGGCTCGAATCATGGGCATGGTATGGCGGTTTTGTTTGTTTCTTGTGAAAGTGGGAATGAACGCGGCAAGAGTGAAAGCAACGACAAGAACAGCAACAAAACCGACAACAAGACCGAAAGCGAACGAATCTACACAATCTTATCAGAGGGCGGTATTTATTGTTCAAAAATAAGCGTATAGCCAAGCCCTCTATGGGGCAATCGGGGAAAAACGACGAAGCCCCAAGGCTTCGAGGCGACATTCCCACCAAACCACAGTCGGAGAAAAGGGGCAATGCCCCCCCAAGGCTTCGAGGCGACATTCCCACCACGCCACAATCGAAGAAAAGGGGCAATGCCCCCCCAAGGCTTCGAGGCGATATTCCCACCACGCCACAGTCGGAGAAAAGGGGCAATGCCCCCCCCGAACAAAAACCAAGTAGTCCTGAGATGTTGTCGCAGACAACATCTCAAGGACTACTTAGAGAGCATATCTACTGCCTAGCTATCGGCAGTATCCTTCTATACGCCCTAAACCGCGCCGTACTAACCCTAACATTCGTACAAATCCCACCGCTCACACTCTATTTGCTTGGCGTGGGTACGCTCATTTTCGCCATGGCTGTCCTATTCAACGCATGGACACTAGGCATTTCCTGTATCGCGCTCGGCATAGCCGCCCTCACAATCAACAACGACATAGAGCTTTTTGTCGAAAAATACCCCCAAGCCCTAGAGCTACTATACGTAATAGCAGGCAGAACCGCATACAATGCCGACTTTGCCGTGCCGATTGTCTGCCTTATAAGCTCGGTCATTGCCTTTGCCACGGTTATATTTATGCTGAAGTATTTTAACCTTTATATGCTTACGACCATCGGCGTATATACCTTTGCCCTCGTGTGGCGGCTCGCGCCTGTACGTGACGAAACGGCGGTTTTTATTTTTATCGCCGCGTTTTGTATGCTGTTAATTCGCAGAACAAGCAAGGCGGTGTCACTTTCCGCGTTGCCGCTGTGCATTGCCGCTGTGCTACTGGTAAATCATTACATTCCAACGGAATCCGACCTGTACACGCCGCGGATTTCACTTCGCACACAAGTTTTCACACGCACAAGCGACTTTATTTACGAGCTTTTCGCGCCTACGCATTTTTCCTTTTCCACTAGCGGCTTTTCACGCGCGGGCGGCTTTCTCGGCGGCCCGGTTATACAAAACGACCGCTACGTGATGACGGTACAAGCTCCTGCAAAAACCTATCTTTCGGGCGCGACAAGCGACACCTACACAGGCTCGCGCTGGCTTCCCACCTTGCAAGCCGACATAACAAACAGCCTTACGCCCTCGCGCCTCGAAATGCTGGAGGCATTTAACGCGGTCAAGGACATAAAGGAACCCGCACAACGCCGCGACACTGTTACTATTTCCCAAGGCTCAAGGCGTACAGGGACTATTTTCCGACCGCCGCGAGCATATCAAGTAAACTTTGACGAGGGCTTCTCCGACTATGAGGCGCTTTTGGAAATTACGCCGCTTGGCGACATGCAACTGCCGCATATTATGCGGCGCGGCGCAGGCTATCAAATCGACTTCTTATATGTAGATACGCAAGACCCGCTTGTGGAGGAAGTGCTACGCAAGGCGAACGCAGGCTTTTACAATTTGCAGGAGCTTTTGCACCCAGACAACGCAAGCGCGCGCATTGAAATTGCGGCTTCGGCTGGCTCGCCCACCGTTCGCATGTTGGCACAATACGCCGACAACGTACGCGCGCACTTCCTAGAAGTACCCGAAATCGTGCCGCAACGCGTACACGACCTCACTGCGGAGCTAGTAGCCGACAAGGAAAACGACTACGACAGGGTACTTGCCATTAGGGATTATTTACTAGATTTTACCTATACGCTAACGCCCTCCCACCCTCCGAGGGACGGCTGCTTTGTTGACTACTTTTTGTTTGAAACGCAGGAGGGCTACTGCACTTATTTTGCTTCGGCTATGGCGGTGATGTCGCGTATCGCAGGAGTGCCGTCACGCTATGCCGAGGGCTACGTACTGCCGCCTGCGCAGGACGGCGATACCGTTACCGTGACAAACCGCATGGCACACGCATGGGTAGAGGTCTATCTTGAAGGCTTCGGCTGGCATATCATGGAAGCCACGCCTGCTTACGCGCTTTTGATGTCGCCAGCGACTTTCGCGGAAACGCCGCGCGGCAGTATTTCGCCCGAAGCGTTGGAATCCTTGCAGGGGCTATTGCAGGATTTTGAACTCGCCAATATCGACCTTTCTACGCTGTTTTCGCCCTCGCGAGAAAGAGAAACGCCAGCAAGCCCAAGCCCGCGCGCGAGCGAAGAAATTTCCGAGGAAGCTACAAAACCGAGTAATATTTTATGGCTTTTGTCGGTTGTATTGTTTATCAGTACAATTTGGGGTATTATGGCATGGGTCAAAAAACTAAAAATAAGAAAGCTGTCATACAATGAGCTAGTACGCCTATATTTTAATGCTACGCTATCCGTGGTGGCTTGCTTGGCAGGGTCGCCCTCGTTGGACGAAACGCCCGCCGCGTATGCGGAGCGTATAGGCAAGCGGTTTGCGTTTCAAACCCCACGGAACGACACCGTTTTTTTGGGGCAATTGGCAGAAATATACTACAAGGCGCGATATTCGCCCGAAGGGTGTACAATAGAAGATGTCGAGCTAATGAAAACCGCGCACCATGAAATGCTTAAAACATTACGCCAAGTGAAAAGCAAGCCGCACGCTATTTGGCTTGTCCGTATACGCGGCGTAGGGAGTGTAAAATAATGGCTAATTTGTTCGAGCTTACAAATGTAAGAAAGGTCTACAAAATGGGTACGGAGCGAGTGGTCGCGCTAGACGATATAAGTCTTAGCTTCGAGAAGGGCAAAATCTACTGCCTGCTCGGCACAAGCGGCTCTGGCAAGTCCACGCTTTTGAATCTTTTGGCAGGGTTGGAAAAACCAACGTCGGGAAGCATAAAATTTAAAGGCAAGCCGCTAGAAGCACTTAACGAAAAACAGCTTACCCTTTACCGACAGCGGTACATCGGCTTTGTGTTCCAGTCATACAATTTATTGCCCACGCTTACCGCGTTGGAGAATGTTACGCTTCCGCTCATTTTTCGCCGATTTTCCAAAAGGAAGCGGAACATCGCGGCGCGTGAAATGCTAAAGGTCGTAGGGCTAGGCAACAGGTGGCGGCACAAGCCCCACGAGCTATCAGGCGGCCAACAACAGCGCGTAAGCCTAGCGCGCGCATACGTAAACAATCCGCAGGTGGTCTTTGCGGACGAACCCACGGGCAACCTAGACACAAAAACCACCTACGAAATGATGGACATTATCACCAAAATGGCGAGGGAACGAGAACAAACGCTGATTATCGTTACCCACGACATAGAAATTTCCGAATACGCGGACAAGATTATTCATGTGCGTGATGGGAGAATTGAGAGTATAACATGATGGGGCGCGGATTTAAAAAGCAATGGAACGCGGATTTAAAAAGCAATGGAACGCGGATTTACGCGGATTTAACGGATTTTCGCGGATTCTTTCGGGCATGTTTTTAAATCCGTGTACTTAACAATCTACGTCATGTCCGTATTTCTGCTATGCCTCTCGCCCTCTGTGCCTCTGTGCCTCTGTGCCTCTGTGCCTCTGTGTGAAAAAATCTTTTTGACAAATAAAAAACTTAGGTAAAGTGTAAAGCCTCGTTCTTTAGTTTAAAAAATTTTTTCACACAGAGGCACAGAGGCACAGAGGGAGCGTGGCATAGCAGGCAATGAAAGGCAGATTTAACGAATTTTAATAAACACGCAGGAAAAAATCCGCGAAAATCCGCCAAATCCGCGAAAATCCGCGTTCCATGCCTTTAAATTCAACAAATCCATGTTACAATCACACAAAAAAAGGAGCAACAGCATGAAAACTAAACTTGCACAGACTATGTTACCATTCCTACCACTTCTACTAATCCTACTAGCACTACCCCTAACCCTACCAGTAACAGCCTCGTCACCCAACGAGGACAGCTTCTGGGAGCAACGCGCAAAGGAGCTACAGGAACAAATTGACAACGCAGGCAAGGGCGAAATACGCCTAGTTTCGCCGCACAATATCACCCTAGAGGCAGGAGCTTCGCAGGAAATAACGATTACTCTGCGTAACGTAGGCACACAGCCAGTGCGTAGCCTGTTTACTATTGCCTCGCCGTCCAAGGACGCGCCGTTTACGGCAGAGTTTTTGCGTAACACCAATAGCGTATCGTCCATAAATGCAAACGTGCAACGCACAATGACAATGCTTGTCACAGTGGACGAAAACGCCGAGCATGGCAACCACACAATCGCGCTTGAGCATTTCTTTAGGGACAGCATAGGCGACACAATCACGTCTAGCGATACAATAAACGTACGCATAGGCGCGGCGTTGGGTACGCCGAACGTACGCCTTGGCTCGTTCCAAAGAACGCCGTCGGGTACGCTTTCGCCTAATCAGAGCTTTACCGTAAGCGCGAATATACAAAATCTAGGCACTGCCGCGGCGCGAGATGTGCGTATTTCCCTGCCCGACAATTCACGCCCTGCGGACGGCATTTTTAGCACAGGCGACTTAAACCAAGCATTGTTTGCGACCATGGAAGCCGACCATTCCAGTACGCTGAATTTCACGTTCCAAACGGCGGAAAACATAGAAACAGGCGCGTATACCATTGACTTCCATGTGTCCTTTGCGGAGGAGGGAAGCGACAACACGCGGACAACGGCGGTGTTTCCTTTTATTGTAAACGTGTACGCGGAGGACGAGGACGAGTTTACTACCTTGGAAATACGAGAATTAACCGCGCCAGTCGGCAGAATATCGCCTGACGAAACAGGGCGTATTTCTTTCACAGTATACAATGGCGGCGATATAGAAGCGCGAAATATCCGCATTACCGCCACTCCCGAGGACGCTGTAATTGTGCCTATGGGTACGGCTAATATGCAGGTAATCCCCTCGCTCGCGGCGGGCGAAAGCCGCGCTGTTAGCTTCAATTTCTCGCCTACCAGCCGTGCGAAAACTCGGAGCTATACAATCCGCTTTGACACTGTTTTTGATGTGGGGCGTACTGGTACTCGTGACGAGTTTGTGCATGTGGCGGCGTTTAATGTGTACAACCCAGACGAGGACGAGGAAACCGCCAACACGCATATTCCGCGCGTAATTGTTTCCTCGCATAAGCTAGAGCCTGCTACGCCGCGCGCAGGCGAGCCGTTCGAGATGGAAATTACCTTCCGCAATACAAGCAACACTCTTTCCATTAACAATATGCGCGTGCTGATTGCGGAGAAGCAAATCACCACAAACACCACAGGCCAGCAAACCCACTTTGCAGGGCTTACGCCTGTGGACGGAAGCAATACGCTATATATAGAATCACTCGCGCCGCGCGGAGAAAAGACAGTTGTCCTGCATTTTAATACCTCCGCGGACGCTACGCCTGGTACACACAATATGGGCGTATCCTTCGACTACCAAGACCAGAACTTTGTGCTGCGCGAGGATTCCGTTATTCTTAGCTTCCAACTAGCACAGTTTATGCGGCTGGAGCTTGCTAACGTAAACGTACCAGAAACAGGCACAGTGGGAAGCCCTGTATGGTTTTCCTTCAGAATAATCAACTCTGGGCGCGTGAATCTGTCTAATATGCGAATAGAAACCGAAGGCCCGTTTGACGTAACCGAAGCGGAGCGGTTTATTACGCCGATTAACGCACAACGCTTTGCGGAATTTGACGGCCGTTTTGTTCCGCTGGAAGCTGGTACGCACCGCGGCAGCTTTGTTGTACGCGGCGAGGACAATACAGGCGAGCCTATAGAATACACGCATACCTTTACCATAGAAATAGACGAGGGCTGGGGCGGCGAGTTTGGCGAATGGGGCGGCGACATGCCCGAATGGGGCGAGGGCGGCGGCCGTGCGCCTATGGGCAGACCTATGGAAATGGCGGACGGCGAAGCGGACAAACAGACAAGCGGCTTTGCACGGTTTTTCCAAAATATGTTTACTCGCGAGGTAGCCCCCGAATGGTGGGATTCCAGTGAAATGGGCGAGTTTGATTTTGAGAACGCGCCGTTTATGGGCATAGAAACCGAACGCAAGCTGCGGTGGGGGCTGTTGGTTGGCTTGGCGGTTGTTATGATTGCTGTGATTGCTGTGCCGATTGTTGTAATAAGGAAAAAGAGCGCGAAGATGTTGGATTTTGATGATGAGGTGTAAAGGATATATTTAAAGGCATGGAACGCGGATTTTCGCGGATTTGGCGGATTCCCGCGGATTCTTTCTCGCTTCTGCTGTGCCTCGTTCCCTCTGTGCCTCTGTGTGAAAAAATCTTTTAACTAAAGAATGGAAGTTATACGCTTTACCTACGTTCATTATTTGTCAAAAAGATTTTTCACACAGAGGCACAGAGGCACAGAGGGAGCGTGGCATAACAGACAATAGAAGTGGATTTAAGGGCAATGGAACACGGATTTTTGCGGATTTACGCGGATTTCGCGGATTTTGTCCGCGTAAATTACTAAACGTGATATATTTTCCCACGAGCCAATCCGCAAAATCCGCGAAAATCCGTTAAATCCGTGTTCCGCTACCTGTAATTTACATGGATAAACTTTGCGTTCCATTATCCTTAATTTACACGGAGAGAATCCGCGAGAATCCGCCAAATCCGCGAAAATCCGCGTTCCATAATCTTTTAATCTCTAAAATCAGTGTTCCATAAAAACGGAGGTGATTCATTGAAAGCGTTAGATGTTCTTAGCATGTGCCTGCGTAATTTGTACAAACGCAAGCTACGCACGTTTTTGACACTTTTGGGCGTTATGATAGGCACAGGCTCGATTATTTTGATGGTGTCGCTTGGGTACGCCATTGACGCGCAGTTTGTGAAAATGATAGACGATTTAAGCCTTGACATGTCCGTAATCAACGTGTACCCGCAGTGGGGCGGTATGGGCTGGTCGGAGGACGGCGGAATGGTCGAGTTTAATCAGCAGGATATTACCGACGAATCCGCCGACAGAATTTCGCGCATTAGGGGCGTTCGTACCGCTACGCCTACCATGCGCGAGTATTTGATGCTACGCAGCGGCCCGTATGTCATGTTTTCGTCCATTGTCGGGATTAGGCCTGACGCGTTGGAGGCCATGGGGCTTACCTTAGCGGAGGGGCGGTTTTTTACGGAGGGCGAGGACTACGCGGCTGTGTTTAGCGGCAGGTCGGAGCGCGGCTTTTTTGATGCTACTGACCGCCGCGTTTATTACAGCGAGCGCGAGTGGGATTTTAGCGACGATACACAGCTCGTAGACGTTATGAATGACAGCATACATCTTTTTTACAATTTTGACAGCTTTTACAATTCGAGGGATTGGGGCTACGGCTACGCCGACGACGATTTTGGCATGGATATAGAAGAAAGCTATGAGCCTGTGCGTTCCTTTGAAATAAACGTAGTGGGCTTATTGGAAGCCCCCGATAGCACGGAGATGATGTGGCGCGGCGGCGGCAACGAAATTTACATGGACATAGAAGCCCTACAGTCGCTGGTACAAATGCGTGACGAGGACCAACGCCGCCAGGAGGAAGAAAACGAGTGGATGCCGCGGTTTTCCGCCACGCAGGGCAACCGCCAGACCTACGGCGAGCTGTACGTGCGAGTGTACAATATAAACGACGCTACGGAAATAGCCAAGCAAATACGCGACATGGGCTACAACGTAAACTATTCCGGCGATTTTATAGAAAACCAACGCGCAATGTCACGCGGAATGGAAACCTTTCTGTCGGTAATAGCGGCAATCAGCCTGTTAATCGCCGCCATAAACATAGGAAACACCATGATTACCTCCGTAACGGAACGCACGCGCGAAATAGGCATAATGAAAGTAATCGGCGCGACTATTTCCGACATACGCAAGCTATTTTTGCTCGAAGCTACGGTAATAGGCTTCTTAGGCGGAGTGCTAGGCGTTGCGCTCGCGCTTGGCGCGTCGTATGTAATGAACAACTTCGATATAGAATTTCTAAACACCTTGAACATGGGCGGCGATTTGTTGCAGCATCTCGGCGATTCCGAAGCCGCCATTTCGTTGATTACGTGGGATTTGTGCGGCGTGGCAATGGCTTTGGCGTGCGGGGTTGGGCTGTTGAGCGGGTTTGCTCCTGCTTGGTTTGCTACGCGGCTTAGTGCTTTGGCGGCTATTCGGGGGGATTAAATTTTGTCACGTATTATTTTAGCCTCTGGCTCGCCGCGCAGGAAACAGCTAATGGAGCTAGCAGGTATACCCTGCGAGGTGCTTGTTTCTGATGTAGACGAAACATCATTTGGCGAGCCTGATATGCAGGTAAAGGAACTGGCACAGCGTAAGGCAAGGGCGGTAATGGGCTTGGCTTCGATGGGGCATGACGATATTATTATTGCGGCTGATACCTTGGTTTATATAGACGGTCAAGTCTTGGGCAAGCCGCAAGACGAAAAGCAAGCGTTTGACATGCTACGGTCATTGTCTGGGCGGTGTCATACCGTTTATACTGGTGTGGCTATTTTGTGCGGCGAGTATGAGAATATTTTCGCAGACAAGGCAAATGTGTATTTCCACGAGCTTTCCGACGACGAGATTTTTTCGTATATCGCCACAGGCGAGCCGTTTGACAAGGCAGGCGCGTATGGCATACAGGAGCGCGGCTCGGTGTTGGTGGCGCGGGTAGAGGGCGATTTTTATACCGTGGTGGGCTTGCCTATTTCAAAGGTTTATCGGGTGCTTACTCGGGAACTCGTGTAAAATCGCACATAAAAAATCGCCGAAGGCGAGCCAAAAAAGGGGGTACGCCTATGAAGCAGGATTTTTCCATAGGGATAGACATAGTAAAAATAGCGCGCTTTGAAAACCTTTCGCAGGCGTTTTTGAGCCGCTTTTTTACCGAATACGAGCGCGAATATATCGCCGCCAAGGGCGCGGAATCCGCCGCAGGCATGTTCGCCGCCAAGGAGGCCGTGGTAAAGGCACTCGGGACTGGCTTCCGCGGTGTTTCGCCCGCCGATGTCGAAATTAGGCACAAAAAAAGCGGACAGCCGTATATTGTCCTGCGTAAAAATAGGGGTAGCTTGCGTAAAAGGAAAATACGTATTAGTATTTCGCATAGTGATACTGATGCGGTGGCAGTGGCGGTGGTTGCGGGTTAGCCTCTTTTTACCCTTGCACCAAAGCCATAAGCACCTTATAATTATTTCATACTATGTAAGATTATCGGCTTGATTGGGGATAATAATGCAGCATACCATAGATACCTTATTTAATCAGGACAAGGTGGTAAAGGAGAGCCTTTCCTTGTACAAGGGCGGCTCGCTGGCGTTTCTTGACGAAGCACTTGACGGCGAGGTGACCGAAATTTTAAGCACCGAAATAACGGAAACGACAACTAAAAAAGCATACGGCGACAAGGCATTAAAGCTCTCTACCAACAAGGGCATAAGCACGGAATGGGAAGCCGAAATTAGCACAAAAGACATGCTGCGCTTTGCTTCATACAACATAGACCTATCAAGAGAGCATAAAATACCATTTACAACGGTGATTATCACCACGAGGAAGCCCTCGGTAACAAGCTATTCAAACCCATCGCTTACATTTACACCAAAAATCATAAACCTAAAGGAACGAGATGCCGATAAGGAATTAACGGATATACACAAAAAATTGCAAACAGGGGAAAAAATTAACGAGCTGATTTTGCTCTACCTGCCGCTTTATGGAAGCAAAAGCGGAAAAACAACCGCGGAGCTACTAGACACGGCAATAAAGCTCACGCCAAGGGTTGCAAGGGACGACACGGAAAAATGCAACAAATTGCAATCGCTTATGCTTTTGTTAAATAGTACGTTTTTAAGCGACGAGGAATTATTCAAAATAATGGAGGCGAATCGTATGGTATTGGAAGATAACCGAGCAGTACGAGTATTGGCAGACATGGGCAGACGACAAGGGCTAGAGCAAGCTGTTGTGAATATGCTTCGCCGTGGGCGAGATATTCAAGAAATATCGGAGGACACAGGCGTTGAAATATCTCGAATAATAGAGCTACAATCCGAGCTTTACGCCCAAAACGCCTAGCATGGTACGAGAAGATAACCGAGCAGTACGAGTATTGGCAGACATGGGCAGACGACAAGGGCTAGAGCAAGCCGTTGTGAATATGCTTCGTGAGGATATGGATATTTCAAAAATATCAAGGCTTACAGGAATCGAAATATCCCGAATAACCGAGCTACAATCCGAGCTTTACGCCCAAAACGCCTAGCTTATTGATTTCTAGGACACGGATTATGCGGATTTACGCAGATTTCGCGGATTCTATCTGGCGTGCTTTTTAAAATCCGCATAATTAACAGCCCACGTAATTTGCATTGCGTTAGTTTTTAATGAACGCGCGAACGAATCCGCAAAATCCGTGTAAATCCGTGTTCAATTGCCTTTGAATCCTGTACATATTTCTTGCAGCAAGTGATTTTAAACACGGATTTTGCGGATTTACGCAGATTTTGCGGATTCTATCTAGCATGTTTTTTTAAATCCGCATAATTAACAACCCACGTGATTTGCATTTCGTCAGTTTTGAATGAACGCAAGAAAGAATCCGCGAAAATCCGTTAAATCCGCGTAAATCCGCGTTCCATTGCCTTTTTTCAGAAGCCGTTAAGGCTTCGCGACGACATTCCCACCAAAGAAAACCCCCCACCCTCAAGGCTCGTGACGACATTCCCACCACACTACAGCGGTGAAAAGGGGCTACGCTCCCTACGTCCCCCATACCCGCGCCACCATAACCGTCATATCATCCTTCAACCCCTTACCAGACCGCCGCTCCGCCTCCTCCAACAAATAATCCGCCAAATCCTGCGGACTATTGTACCTGCACGTCTTTAACGTGCTTTTCAGCCAGTTATCCGCGTATTTTGACGATTCTCCTGCGGTAGTTACGCCGTCAGTCGCCATTACTATTATGTCGCCGTGGCGTAGCTCGCGCTCGCTCGTTTCCAGGTCGATGTCGTTTAACATGCCAATAGGCAAAGATGCCGAGCTAATCACGCTTACATGCCCGTCACGCAACAAAAATGTTTCCGCCGCGCCTATTTTGATAAACTCCGCGCGGCCTGTGTACAAGTCCACGGAGCATATATCCAGTGTGGAAAATGATTCCTCGTTGCTTTTTAATATTAAAACAGAGTTAATCATTCGCACCGCAAGCTCCTTGTCGAAGCCGCTCTCGATAAAGTCCTCCAGCAAGCCCACAGTGGCCGCGCTTTCGCGCCGTGCGCGCTCGCCGCTTCCCATGCCGTCCGATAGCACCAGCAAGCACGAGCCGTTCCGCAGCTCCATTGCCGAGTACGAGTCGCCCGAGCCGCGCGAGGATTTCGCGCGGAACGCCACGCCGCTAGTTATGCGTAGCTTTTGTTCCTCCCTAAAGCGTACATGGCATACGCCTTTTTTTATGTCACAATCGCCGCCCTCTACGCGCATTTTCCGCTTCAATACGGTGTTTAGCAGGGGTACAATTTCCCTGCCGCAGAATTTTTTTCCCATACATGGGCGGTGGTTAATGGAAACGCGGTATTTGCCAGAATTATCCTCTAAGACGATTACGCTCGACACCTCTATTTTCTGTTTAAGCAGCGCGAAAATCATTTCCTCCTCTAGCCCCTCGTGGAAACGCAACGACATGTCTATTTCGTCGGAAAGGCATTTTACAATGCCTGCTACGCCGTGTAGCTGTTGGCTTATTAGCTCGCGGCTTTCGGCAATGCGATTGTGCCAGCGTAAATCTGTTTTGTAGTTGGAAAAAATTGCGTTAAGCTCCTTTAGGAAAATTTGCGGGCTTTTGCAATCCTTGCGGAAGCTCGCGCCCATGTCGTCTAAGGTTGCCACGCCCTTGCCTGCACACGCATTTAGCATGGAAAAGATTTGACTGTGCGTATTGTACAAATCCTCCTCCCAGCACCATTCGCGGCTTGGACAGCCGCCGCACACTCGCGCCGCCAGGTCGTCTATAAGCAACGCGATGTCGTGCTTGTTCAAGCCTGTTTTCGGCTTCGACAGCCCACTGAACGTGTCCGCGAGCTTGCCGAACGCCGAAGCGAAGCTATCTAGCCGCCGCGTTGTTTCTTCCTTTATTTTGTCCATATAGTCGTCCGCACTGTCCAAAACAGGGTTTATTGCCGCCGCCACATTGAAATAAAAGGACTGCGGCGTAAGAACAAACGCAAGCCCTGCGCCGATTAGCCCATACAGTAGCGGAAAATCGAGCCAGTACCGCGCAAGCAGAAACAAAACGCCTGCGCCAACCGCGCCGATTCCCACAATAACCGCAGGCCGCGCCAACCGCTTAAACAGCCCGCCGGCAAAGCCGCCGCCAAGCCCTGCAAGCCCTAGCACCACCGCCCATTCCGCTTCCCAGTACCCTGCAAGATGCAGAAAAAAGCCAAGCAACATGCCTGCCGCCGCCGCCATAGACGCGCCGCCCTTAAACGCAACGATACACAGCACATACACACAAAAGAACACCCTAAGCGGCAGCATTCCTACATATATATCAGACGCGCCCGCGATTACCCCTGCGAAAACAATCGTAACCGAGGCTATATCCTCGCCCGATAGCAAATTCGCCCTGCGTTTACGCCCTGTAAGCACTATGTTTGCGCGTTTTAATACAAACGTAAGCCCCATGGCAAGCGTAGTTTCCAAAAGTGTAACCGCCAAGAAAAACAATCCCATTCCGTGTAACGCGCTTACAAAAATGCCTGCCGCAAAGGTCGTGCCTGCCGCCGCGAAGCCAATACGCGGAAGCCTTGTCCACGCCCTGTTTTCGCCGCTATGTAGCACAAAAAAATAGTACACGCACAAAAGCCCTGCCGCCACAATATACCTAGCCGTAAACAGCCCCTCAAGCCGCGTAACCAGCCCCACAGCCACAAACAACGCCGTAAGAAAGAAGCCCTGTCCGCCCAAAAACGCCGCCAAAAAAGGAATCGCCAGCGGATTGATTGCCCCAAAAACCTGCACGCGCCCGATAAAAAACCCAAACACACAAATAAGCGCGACAGTAAGCTCTCGCTTGCCTACGCCCTTTGCGGCAGGGCTTTTGTTTTGGGCGGCTTTTTGGGAAATGGGGATTTGCATAAAAGACCTCCTGTGGGGGTGGTGGTGGTGGGGTGATGGGATAGGTAGGCTCTATTTTATGCTTGTCCTGTATGCAGTTTATGTAAAATAATGGAAATGGGCGATTGGAAGTTTGTGACATTTTTCGCTTGGGGGGGGGGATTTTTTTTCGTGGTAGGTTTTAAAAAAAGCCTAGGCACACAGGCTTTTTGTGTTATACTGTAAAAACGGCTGGGCGGTTGATTCACCTCACGGCACTACGAGCATTTTGCAAGTAGGAGGTGATGATATGCTTGTGTTTGTTTTCGTTGAATGTGATGCTTCTTTGCTTTTCCTAATTGCCCTCGGGCTTAGGCTAATGCAGCTTAACAGCAATAGAAAACGCCGCCCACGGTCTGGTAAACGGCGTTCAAAATAACTTTATAGAAATGTGAATCAGCCGCTTGGCTGTATTGCAGGTCAGCCTTTGCCGAAGCTGACCTGTTTTCATTATACCCAAAAATCAGAAAAAATCAATCACCATTTTAAATTTTTACCTGCTATTTTGGGGGAAATGATTAGGCGCGGATTTGCGAGGATTTTAAAGGCAGTTAAACACGGATTTATGCGGATTTACGCAGATTTGGCGGATTCGTTCGTACGAATCCGTGTAATCCGTGTAAATCCGCGTTCCATGCCCTTTCTGTATTTGTATTCGGGCTAGGTTGTCACTACCCAACGGCTACATGTAGGGGACGGATTTATCCGTCCCGAGGTACGCACGTTCGTCACTTCGGGACGGATAACGTCTATTAACGCAAAGCGAGGTAACCTCGGGACGGATAAATCCGTCCCCTACAAAAAAACCTACAAATTCCCCATAACCCCCCAAACCACCCCACAAACCAAAAACCCAGGCAACATATTCGCTACCTTAATTTTCACTCCAACCGCCATATTCACGCCTATGCCAAAAATCATTATGCCGCCCACAGCCGTCAGCTGTGTAATCAGGCCATCAGTAAAAACGCCCTGCAAGCCGCCTGCGAAAAGCTCTATTCCGCCTTGGTACAAAAGCACTGCCGCCGCCGAAAACAGAACGCCCGCGCCAAAGGTGGAAGCCAACGCAACCGAGGAAATTCCGTCAAGCAGGGATTTTGTGCTAACTAGGCTGTAATCGCCGCGTAGGCCGCTTTCCAGCGAGCCGACGATTGCCATTGCGCCTACGCAAAAAAGCAGTGTCGCCGTGACGAAGCCCTCCGCAAAGGCATTGTCGCCGCCCCTGCCGAGCTTGGCTTGCAACCACGCTCCGAAGCTGTTTAGCCGCTCGTCTATACATAAAAGCTCGCCTGCCAAAATGCCGAGCGTAAGCGACAGCACGCTTACCATGATGTCGCCCTCCAGCGCGCCCGAAATGCCGATTATGCAAACGCACAAGCCTATTCCGCGTATGATAGCCTGCGAAATTTTGTCGCTTACGCGCCCCTTAAACAGTAGCCCTATTGCTCCGCCCGCCAAAATAGCGGCGGCGTTTAGTATTGCGCCCCACATGAAAATATTCCCCTTTATTTTTTACATATTTTAACAAATGATACAATTTGTGCCTTGCAATATGTTTACTAATAGTATATACTGGCTTTATCAAGCAAACCTTGAAATTACATTCAAGGTAACAAGAAAGGAATGTTAAAATGATTGCAGAAATTGTGCGTGACGAGTGGATTACAAAAACAACTCTGCGGACAGAAACCAACGAGGAATGGGCGTTGGACTACTACTTACAGACCTTTGACGGCGAGGACGGCGGAACGCTCTACGGGCTAAAGGTAGCCAAGGGTGTCCCCGACAACGAGCCAACGGAATGGGAGGAAACAGGCGCGGTCACGGAAAGCCGCGACGAAGCCCTCACCATGCTGCACGCGTTCGCGCATGGCTCTGTTACGCCCATGGCTCTTATAGAAATAGCTGACGATTGGCTGTCGCAGTGTACGGAATGTTAAAAACCCAGCACGCCGTCGCAAGTTACGAAATGTTAAAAGTCTAACACACTGTCCACCTCGCATACATGCCGCAGGGCAGCAATACCCCGCTTTTTGCGGACAACCCTATTTCACCTACATTTACGCGCCCAAGCAATTGCGCGTTATTTGTAGCCACTGCCAAAACATTGCCGAACGCTTGCGGCGAATAACCTGCCGTATACGCGTTAATCAAGAAAAACAGCGGCCGCTCGGACAACAGCCCAACGCACGCTTGCACAAGCTCAAAAAGCCCGTCCTCCAGCCGCCACATTTCACCGCCCGGCCCTCGCCCAAACACCGGCGGGTCCATTATAATCCCCTCGTACATATTGCCGCGCCGCGCCTCACGCTGTGCGAATTTTAATACATCGTCCGTAAGTACACGGTGCTTTACGGCTGTTAAGCCGCTTAACGCGATATTGTCACGCGCTTGGTTGTTCATGCCCTTTGCCGCATCTACGTGCGTTACCTCCGCGCCTGCCTTTAGGCACGCCACAGTTGCGCCGCCTGTATACGCAAACAAATTCAAAATACGCGGCGGACTTCCGTACGCGCCGATTGTTTCCTGTAGCCAGCTCCAGTTTACCGCTTGCTCGGGAAACAGCCCCATATGCTTAAAGCCAGTGGGCTTTACATGGAATTTCATACCATTGTAGCCTATTTTCCACGCCTGCGGCGTTTTTTTGTTGAGAAGCTCCCACGTACCGCCGCCAGATTTACTGCGGTGATAGTGCATGTCGGGCTTTTCCCATTTAAACGAGCGCGGCCAAAACGCCTGCGGGTCGGGGCGTATTACTGTCACATTGCCCCATACCTCCAGCTTTTCGCCGCCGCCTGCATCAAGCAGTACATAATCGCGCCAGCCCTTGGCTATTTCCATATTTATCTACTCCTACCCTTTGATTACCATATCGCCAACGTACGGCGGCATTCATTATAAAAACGCAGTGCGTGTAAGTAAAGCTCTTGGTCTGGCTCGTTTTCCAAAAATTCCTCCAGCATATGGCACAATCGCGGCAAAATGCCGTTTTCCTGCACAAGCATAAGGCGTATGTCATTTTCACGCTCCGCCAACGCCGCTTGCAGTCTGTGCTGTACTATGCCGTATACCTTTTTTTCGGGTACATAAAACATGCCAATTTCATAAATACTTAGCGGCGGCGCGGTACTGCTTGTACTAACTGGCTGATACATAGCCGTACGCAATGCGGCGGCAAAGCCCGAGCCATCGCCGAGAATTTTTTGCAACGCATCATAAGCCTCCACCAACGCGCAAATCGCGTCCGCAGGGCTAGAAACTGGGTTTGTTTCGTATGCGGTTTTCTCAAAATTATCCATATGGGGATTTTAACAAGAAAGACTAGTTATGGCAAGAGAATATGGTATAATATCCCTAATTCTCAAAGCAGAGGGCGTGATTCCTATGTACACAGGCACACACAGAATAAATTACTACGAGCTAGACCTAAACGGCAGACTGAAGCTGTCGGCATTGTCCAAAATAGTGCAAACCGCCGCCGACATAAACGCGACAGAAATCGGCGTAGGGTTCAAGAGTCTTGTCAAGGCTAACATGAGCTTTGTTTTACAGCGGTTTGCGTTCGGCATAGAGCGGCTGCCCGAATATGACGAAACCGTGGAAATACGCACTTGGCCGAGTTCAATTGAACGCGGGACATGGCTACGCAAGGGCGATGGGGCATTGCCCCTTTCCTCCGACTCACCTATGGTGGGAATGTCGCCTCGAAGCCTTGACGGCTTGCCAGTAAATAAGAAGTTATTGGAATGGACAAGCCAGTGGATTTTGTTTGATATTGCCTCAAGAAAGATTTTGCGGCCGTCGGCATTGCCTGTGTCGCTAACGGAATACGGCGACAACGGCGTGACAATCGCTCCGCGGAGGATTGTTTTACCTCAAAGCGAGGTCACCGCACAATACACGCACACCGTCCGCCGCGCAGACGTGGACACAAACAACCATATGAACAATAGCGTTTACCTAGACCTAGTGTGCAACGTGACCGACACGCCAGCAAATATCCGCGAAATACAAATAAACTACCTAGCCGAGGCGCGCCTTGGCGAGGAAATAATCGTTACCGCACGCCAAGCAGAGGGTTCTGTTTTTGTCGCAGGGGAAGTGAACGGGCGCAGCTCGTTTATTGTGGAGCTTGCAGCTTGCCCAGCTTCTTCCTAGCCCTCTGCAAGGTATTATCCACCGACTTCAAATTCCTACCCACGCTCTTGGCTATTTCCGCGTGAGCCTTGCCGTCCAGATACAACGCAAGCACATCACGCTCTAGCGGACTAAGACTTCGCCTGATAAAATCCTGTGTATCGCGTAGGGCTTCGCGGCTAATAAACAACGCCTCGGGGTCGTTTGTGCGGCTGTCGGGCAGCTTTTCCATGTAGGAGCCTTCGGCTTGCTCGGTATCTAGCGAAATAGAGTCGTTTAGCGGCATATGCTTTTGGCGCGAGGCGGTCTTTATGGCTGTCTGTATTTGGCGTACAATACATAGGCTCGCAAACGCCGCGAAATTGTCGTTTTTCTCGGGGGCAAAGTCTAAAACCGCCTTGTACAAGCCGACCATGCCCTCTTGGATTAAGTCCTCGGGGTCGCCGCCTAAGACATAGTACGCCTTTGCCTTGGCTTTGACCAC
>WRLD01000035.1 GCA_009777845.1 Defluviitaleaceae bacterium | reverse complement strand
CCCCCTAATATAAACCACAAAAAACAAGGCAATAACGCGGCTAATCCCCGCGTTATTGCCTTGCATACCTTACCGCCCCTTTTACCCACCCCCAGCCGACACCCTCACCCCCCCCCCCGCCGCAACCGAAGCTCAGCAATAAGCGTAGCTAGTTCTTTTAGTTGTATGTCTTTTTCCTCTAGCTGTATGTCTTTTTCTTCTAGCTGTACAGCCTGCTCCGCTATCCGACAATTCAAGTCATACTTCTCCTTATTATCATAATAAATCTCAGTCTGCCTACGCTCATAATCAAAGCGCAGGTTTTTGTCCTCGCCCTGTAGTGCTAGTGTCGAAATTGCCATTTTGAGTTCCTCCTCGTCTTTACATGCGTTTTCGATTATGGTTTTGTCAGTTATTTCCTTTTGCGTGATTACGGACAGCCATTTTGCCAGCATAGCCTCCTCCGTAACGCCCGCGTTTAGGTTTCCTGCCTCGTTTACGGCTTTTGCGAACGCTTTCATATCAATATAGTGCAATTCCATTGCATCGGACAGCACCGAAAAATCCTCACAATCCATTATCATGCAAAGGCTGTGGATTTTATTCGTTGCGGCCGCGCTTTTCCTTAGCGGCTCGACCTGTCCATTCGTAAACGCGATAGAAACAGTCGGCGGTTGCCCCGTGTAGCGGTCGCCCGACACTAAATACGAGCCAAAGGACTTCGCCCAAGTGCGGATTGTCTTGGCCTTCAGCTCGCCTAAGCTGTACATGTGCATTTCTATGAGAACGCTCGTTCCATCGTCAAGCCCTGCGCGTATGTCCAGTATGGAATATTTGTCCTCGATTGATTCCTTTTCCAAATTCGGATTTTCGATTGTTACGGCCGTTACAACGCGCGGGATTTTCTTATTAGCAAAAACCGCGTTGAGCAAGGAAATAAGCAAGCGCGGGTTTAAGTTAATGTTTCCCCCTCATTATAAACGGCTCGGCGTTAATTTTCAAGGTGTTCCCATAAACGATACAGGACAAACGCACGAAGCCGAAATATGTAAATTAAACACGGATTCAACGGATTTTCACGGATTACGCGGATTGGCTCGCGGCTAAATCCACGAAAATCCGCCAAGTCCGATAAAATCCGCGTAATCCGCGTAAATCCGTGTTGTATATCTTTAAAATCTGCGTAAATCCGCCAAATCCGTGTCCCATAAATAACAATCAACAAGAGTATTAACCTTAACTGCAATACAAGCCATAACAAAAAATTTCTAAATTTACAAATCTAAGCCTTGCATTTTCATAAAACACATGATATTATAACCTTTGTTGGCGCGGAGTGGAGCAGCTTGGTAGCTCGTTGGGCTCATAACCCAAAGGTCGTAGGTTCAAATCCTGCCTCCGCAACTGGTCGCATTTACGCCCCCTGCAATTTTTACCCATTGCAGGGGGCGTAAATTTTTGTGACGTATTTTTGCCCTGCTCCACCTCGTGTCAGTATCACCTTGACATTTCCCACCCAATAACATAAATTGAAACAAGAGGAATTTTCTCTATTACTCCACACCAGCTCAGTCGGCGGAGTAATAAGCACTTCTAGGAGGCAAATCACTTATGGAATTAAATCTTGCAGTTGACAGCATAGACAACCTTGCGGCGGCAATGGCGCAGGTACGCCGCGCGCAGGAAAAGTATGCGGAATTTTCACAGGAACAGGTGGATAAAATCTTTAAAGCCGCCGCGCTGGCGGCAAACCACAGCAGGATAACACTTGCCAAAATGGCGGTAAAGGAAACAGGCATGGGCGTGGTCGAGGACAAGGTAATAAAAAATCATTACGCCGCGGAATATATTTACAATGCCTACAAGGACGTAAAAACCTGCGGCGTGGTCGAGGACGACACGTTTTTTGGTATACGCAAAATCGCCGAGCCTATGGGCGTAATCGCCGCCGTTATTCCTACAACGAATCCTACGTCTACGGCTATTTTTAAGGCGTTGCTCGCGCTTAAAACGCGCAACGGCATTATCTTTGCGCCGCACCCAAGGGCGAAGCTGTGTACCGCCGCCGCCGCAAAAATTGTCTACGATGCGGCGGTCAAGGCAGGCGCGCCCGAGGGCATTTTCGCGTGGATAGAAACGCCGTCGCTGGATATGTCCACCGAGGTCATGCAAAACGCGGATTTAATACTCGCCACGGGCGGGCCGGGCATGGTTCATGCGGCGTATTCGTCGGGCAAGCCCGCTATCGGCGTAGGCGCAGGCAATGTCCCTGCCGTGTTTCATAGGTCAATCGACATTGCCATGGCGGTAAGCTCCGTGATTGTGTCAAAAACCTTTGACAACGGCATGATTTGCGCCTCGGAGCAGTCCGTAATATGCGACGCGCAGATTTATGATGCAGTTAAACAGGAATTTACAAAGCGCGGCTGTTATATTTTAAACGCGGACGAGTGCGAAAGGGTACGAAAAACCATAGTGGTAAACGGCGCGCTTAACGCAAAAATAGTGGGGCAGGCCGCCGCGAGAATAGCGGAAATAGCGGGCGTTACCGTTCCCAAGGACACAAAAATACTCATAGGCGAGGTAGAAAGCGTAGACTTCGAGGAGGAATTTTCGCACGAGAAGCTGTCGCCTGTGTTGGCGTTGTACAAATATGCCGACTTTGGCGAAGCCATCGAAAAAGCCGACAGACTAATAAAGGACGGCGGCTACGGCCACACGGCTTCCATTTATATAGAAAACTGCAATGAGGATTTAACGCGGTTCGAGAACGCTATGAAAGCCTGTAGAATAGTGGTAAATACGCCGTCCTCTCATGGCGGAATAGGCGATTTGTACAATTTTAAGCTCGCGCCGTCGCTTACACTTGGCTGCGGCTCGTGGGGCGGAAATTCCACGTCCGAAAACGTAGGGGTAAAGCATCTTTTAAATATAAAAAGCGTAGCCGAGCGGAGGGAAAACATGCTGTGGTTCAGAACACCCGAAAAAATTTATTTCAAAAAAGGCTCGTTGCAAGTCGCGCTTGCCGAGCTGAAGGACGTGTACAACAAGAAAAAAGTGTTTATCGTGACGGACGAATTTTTGTATAAAAATAACTACACAAAAACAGTGGAAAAATCACTAGATTCTATGGGAATAAAGCATACCACGTTCTTTAATGTGCTTCCCGACCCCACCCTCGAATGTGCCGTAGAGGGCGCGAAGGCTATGGCGGCATTTGAGCCTGACTGCATTGTCGCGTTTGGCGGAGGTTCTGCTATGGACGCGGCAAAAATCATGTGGGTCTTGTACGAACACCCAAGCGTAGACTTCCACGACCTAGCCATGCGCTTCATGGACATTCGCAAGCGCATTAACCCGTTCCCGAAAATGGGAGCAAAGGCGAATTTTATCGCAATTCCCACTACCGCGGGTACTGGCAGCGAGGTCACGCCCTTTGCGGTTATTACGGACGAAAGCACTGGCATAAAATATCCGCTCGCGGACTACGAGCTTCTGCCAAATATTGCTATAGTTGACATTGATTATATGATGGATATGCCGCGCGGACTTACGGCGGCCTCGGGCATAGACGCGCTTACGCACTCGCTGGAGGCGTATGTTTCCATGCTTGCTACCGACTACACGGACGGTATCGCGCTTACCGCCATCAAAAATATCTTCAAATACCTGCCCATAGCCTACAAGGACGGCGCAAACGAGCAAGCGCGTGAAAAAATGGCGAACGCTTCCACGCTGGCGGGCATGGCGTTTGCTAACGCGTTTTTGGGAATATGCCACTCTATGGCGCATAAGCTCGGCGCGGCGTTCCACTTACCGCACGGCGTGGCTAACGCGCTTCTGATTAACGAGGTAATCAAATTTAACGCCACCGACAATCCCAAAAAGATGGGTACGTTTTCCCAGTACAAGTACCCCAAGGCGACTGAACGCTACGCGGAAATCGCTTCCTTCGTAGGGCTTGGCGGCAAGGACGACGACGAAAAAACGCAGAGGCTGCTCGAAAAAATAGACGAATTAAAAGAGCTTATCGGAATAAAACGGTCTATAAAGGACTATGGTATTTCGGAGGAAGAATTTATGGCACAGCTGGACGACATGGTGGAGCAGGCGTTTGACGACCAATGCACAGGGGCTAATCCGCGTTATCCGCTTATGGAGGAAATGCGGGAGATTTATTTGAACGTCTATCATGGGTGAAGATAGAACGTGGATTTAGCGGATTTAAAAGAAATGGCACGCGGATTTTCGCGGATTTGGCGGATTTTCGCGGATTCTTTCTTGCTTTCATTAAAGCTAACGGAACGTGGATTACGTGGATTTTAAATTAAGCGGATTTTAATAAACACGCCAGACAGAATCCGCGAAAATCCGCCAAATCCGCGAAAATCCGCGTTCCATAAATCACTTTTTAAGTCTGCGTAAAATCGCTAAAGGCGAGCCAAAAACTGGAAAGGATTGACAGCATGAAATTTGACCAAATTATCGCGGAACGGAAAAACAAGACGATTTACCGCGACGGCGACAGATGTATCAAAATGTTTAACAAGGATTATTCCAAGGCGGACATCTTGAACGAGGCGTTAAACAACGCGCGCGTGGAGGAAATAGGTATACGCATACCTGCTGTGTTGGAAGTAACGATGATAGACGGACAGTGGGCGATAGCTTTTGAATATATCGAGGGCAAAACCTTTGCCGACTTAATGGAAGAAAACCCCGCCGATAAAAACAAATACCTGGAGATGATGGTGGATATTCAAATGGACATACACGAGAAGCGGTGTCCGTTGCTTACAAACCATCGCGACAAAATGACCCATAAAATCGCGCTTACGGAATTTGACCATATGACAAAATACGAGCTGCGGGCGCATTTAGACGGTATGCCGCGCCACAACAAGGTCTGTCACGGCGACCTGCACCCTAGTGACATTATCGTCATGCCTGACGGCAAATATTGCATACTAGACTGGGCGCATGTCACCAAGGGCAACGCCTCCGCAGACGTAGCGCGTACGTACCTTGTTTTCCTGCTTAACAACCGCAAGGAGGAGGGCGAATACTATTTAAAGACGTTTTGCAAAAAAGCGGACACTCCGCGGCAATATGTAGAACGCTGGCTGCAAATAGTAGCGGCCTCGCAATCGTTGAAGGCTAAGGATAATGAGGGGGAAATGGAGTATTTGAGTAAGATTGTTAATGTGGTGCAGTTTTAGGGGGGCGACATAGTCGCTTTTTACCGCTGTAGTGTGGTGGGAATGTCGTCACGAGCCTTGACGGCTTGCTTTGGGGTTGGTGGGAATGTCGTTACGAGCCTTTAGGCTTGTTGGCGTGTAGCTAGAAACAAAAAAAGGGCGAAGCCCTTTTTTTGTTTCTACCGCCACCAATCTGTCACACTTCCCCTCCCTCCCGAATATACTTCCCCAGAAGAAAAAAACTGGAGGTCATATTATGCAAGTTTCCGCAATTAAATTTCCTTATACCACATCGGTGGTAAACAAGAGCCAATTTGACGCGCACATTACGCTGTATGAGGGCTATGTAACCATGACAAACCTAACCGACAAAACGCTTGCGACCCAGCCCGAGCTGCAAACCGCAAGCCCGTCAGGCGGACATTACCGCGGGTGGAAAAAGACAGAAACTTATGCAATAAACGGCATAATTCTGCACGAAATGTATTTCCAAAACCTCGGCAACTGCAAAACCGCGCCGGGCAAAAACATGCAGGCTATTTTTGATAAGTATTTTGGCGGATTTGAGAAATGGAAAGCGGATTTTGTCGCATGTGCGACATCTGCGCGCGGCTGGTGTATTTTGGTATACGAGCAACGCACAGGCACTTGCCGCAATATTTTGCTAGACCTGCATGACGAGGGGCATATCGCAGGCGCGTTTCCCATAATGGTGCTAGACATGTACGAGCACGCGTATTTTATGGAATACGGAACAAACAAGGCGGCCTATATCAACAAATTTATAGACAACTACCCATGGGAATTAGCCGAGCAACGCGCGGATATTGTGGGCGCGAAGTTCCAGCACGCCCTTTAGGATAGCTCTTGTGAATTGAAGTGAGATTTATGGAACGCGGATTTTCGCGGATTCAACGGATTTTCGCGGATTCTTTCTCGCTTTCATCAAAAACTAAGGAAACGCGAATTGCGTACATTTTTAATTACACGGATTCTAATAAACACGCCAGATAAAATCCGCGAAAATCCGCCAAATCCGCGAAAATCCGCGTTCCATAATCTTTAAATTCTGTCCGCATTTTTTAAAGGTGCCTAGTACCGCTTCCGAGAATAAGCCGCCACTCCGCCAATAATCGCGCCGCAAAGAAGGCCGCCAATATGTGCAAAATTGTCTATGCCGGGAGTGGCGAAGCCTAACGCCATTCCCGCGCTTATATAAATTAGCATAACATACCAGCCGATAGAATCCATGGCGCGCTTGGTAATCCGCGTGAACGCAAACATCGCGCCCACAAGCCCGTAAATCGCGCCTGACGCGCCCGCGGAGGGTATGGTGGGGTAATTTATATACAAATTAAACAAGCTAAACGCCGAGCCGACTAAGCCAGAAAAAATGTAAATGAAGATAAAAAACCTACGCCCAAGAAAACGCTCTATTCGCGAGCCGAAAATCAAAAGCCCAAGCGAATTGTTGATAAAATGCCAAAAGCCAAAATGAATAAACATGGAGGTAAACAGCCTCCGCCATTCGCCGAAACGCATAATACGGTCTACGACGATTGCGCCGAAGCGAATGGGTACGGAAACGTCATTTTCGTGATAGCCGTCTAGGTACATGAGAATTAGCACCATGGCGTTAATCGCAATAATCGTGTACGACATAATCGCGTGGCGGTGCTTTGCCTTTGGGCGAAGCGCGTCGGCGCGATATTTTATTTCGGAAAAGCTGGTTTTTTCGCCGTCGCCCTTTTCGTTGCAGGAATCCGCGACAAGGGCGCGCAGGTTAAACAGCTTCTTGGGAATCCCCGTGGGTACTGTTATTTCGCCTGTTTCGAGGTTAAGATGCCAGAAAATGCTGTACACCGCCTGCCCCAGGTATTCCTCTATGCCGTCAAAGGCGGGGATTTCGCCCCCTGCGAGTATATAAATATTCGCCACCTGGCTTGCAGGCATTTCATCTAGCACTTTTTCCGTATTTTCGCATATTTTTTTGTCGTAGCTTCTGATTCTCTCGAAATCAATTTGGGTAGCGTCTATTACGTTAAACAAAATAAGGGTTGCCATTTCCACCTTTTTGGCTACCCAGTGACTTGTATCAAAAAGCTCCGTGCCGTTCATACTGGAAAGAATAAAGTCCTCGCGTACCGCTTTTTCAAACAATCGCGCAGAAAATTGTGTAAACATATGTTAGCTCTTTTCAAGGTTATTCATTGCGTCATCAAGCCCAAGCCTCAACATATTGACATTGCTTTTCAAAAATGTGATACAATAGTATACCACAGCTACGGCATGACAACTGCATGAATTAAAAAAATATTACAGACTTTTTAAAATACGGATTTTTTTCGTATGATTGGAACGCGGATTTGGCGGATTTTTTAAAGGCATGGAACGCGGATTTTCGCGGATTTGGCGGATTTTCGCGGATTTTATCTGGCGTGTCTTTTAGAATCCGTGTAATTAAAGAGCTACGCAATTTGTGTTCCGTTAGTTTTTAATGAACGCAAGAAATAATCCGCGAAAATCCGTTAAATCCGCGAAAATCCGCGTTCCATAATTCGCAACAGCTTCCTATCTCATGTGTTGTCGTGACGGCTACAGCAAAGGAGTACACATGCAGAATTTTACAACCTACATGAACGCATCAGAGCTTCTGGACACCTCGGTAGACGTATGCAAAAAAGCCTTTGGCAGACAGCTTGCGCATACTGCCTTGGTTTGCTTTGTGGGCGGTATTTGGTTTTTGATTTCGTCTGTTATTACGGCTTTGCTTTTTTCGGGCGTTTTCGGGGGCTTTACCGCTGTTTTGGTTGCGGGGCTTGCTCTTTTTTGGTACGCTTGTTTAGTTACGGGGCATATGGTCTATTCCGAGCGCGCTTTTTTGAACCGCCCAAAACGCCGCATAGCTTGGGTTTTTAAATCGCTGTTCCGCGTATGCGGCTGTCTTTTGGTGCAGGGCTTGATTATTGCGGCGGCTTCTGCCATTGCGGCTGTCCCTGCTGTGGGGCTTACCTTTGCCGCCGAATACGTTGATTCCTCTGCGGCGGCGGTAGTGGCGTATGTGATTTTCCTCTTGTTTTTTGTGCTTATTGGGGCGGCGGCAGTGCTGGTCGTTACCAATTTTTTCGCGCTTGCTACGGCTGTTTCTGTTTTTGAGGAACGCTCGTTCTTTGGTGCGCTCGCTCGGGCGCGCAGGCTGATATACGGCGATTTCTGGCGTATTCTTGGGCTTCGTGTTATATGGTGGCTTTCTATTCTTGCGTTCACGATTTGCGGTCAAAGTGTTTTCGGGCTAATTAACATTGTCCTTGTTGCTATTGCGGAAATGGTCGGCTTGGGTACGCTGATGGGCCTGATTGTCGCTCCGTTTGGCATGGCGGCAATGGCTCTTGTTTCCGCAGCCGCTGTTCCGCTTCCTGCCATTTTGCAGACACTTATGTACTATAACCAGCGCGTTAAAATGAGAGAAGAACTAGAGGACGAGCTATGAATTTCCCAAACGCAATGAACGAGGTGCTAGACCGCAGGCGGTATGACGTGCTTATGGGTCGGCGTAGAGAGCTAGGCGAGGCAATCGCCGACTTTTTGCAGGGTATTTTGGACTTCCTTGGCGAGCTGTTTTCCTTTGACGTTCCTTTTTCGTTCAATAACGCTTCGGGAATAATCGCGGCTATTTTTATTATTGCGGGTATTATTATGGCTGTGGTGGCGGTGTATGCCTTTGTCCGTTCGCGTTCTTGGAAAAAAAGACGGCACAGCCTATCTGACATTTTTGAGGAAATGAAGCATTGCACCTTGGACGAGCTTTTACAGCTTAGCGAAAGCGCGGCGGACAGACGGCTTGCCGTTCGTTACAAATATATCGCGGTGATACTTTCGCTTAACGAAAAAAACCGCATATTTATTGAGCCGCACGCGACAAATTCTATTATTTTGAAGCAACTAAAACGCTCCGCGCCAGAACTCGCGCCGCATTTTTCACAGGTAGCAGAGGCCTTTCATTATGCGTGGTTTGGACATAAGGCTTTGAACGACCAAGCCTTTGCGGAATTTAATTCGGCAGTAACGGCTCTTTTATCGTATAAAGGGGAACGCCATGCAGAAAAATAGAACGCTAATAATTGTCTTAATCGTGGCGACGGCGTTAGCCGTATCCTTGCTTTTTGATACAGAAAGCGGCTTGCCCTATTCCTATACCAATACTACGGAATCGGGTACAAGCGTATTTTACGACACTTTGCGGCATATGGGCTATTCCGTAAGGGCGAAAAAACGCCACAAGCTGTCGAACACAGGCGATGTATGTATTCTTGTCCAGCCCGACCTGCCTATGCAAACAAGCGCGCTGCTAGACTGGGTAAGGGACGGCGGACGGCTGATTTTCCTGCACCAAGCCTATCCGCGTACGCCCGTGGACACCGCACTGCGAAGCGGCACAAGCGCGGGCGGATATACGATATATCGACACGGCGCAGGCGAAATCATTACAGGCGATGTCAACAAAATAACCAATGGCGAGCTAATAAACAGCCATATCTACGGCGAAATGCTGCAAACGACCCTCGACCGCTGGCACACCGAACGCGAGCTTAATAATATAATCTGGACGGACGTTATTTTGTCGGAGCATGGCGGAGCGTGGAGCGCGGGCGGCTCGCATAGCGGACGGCACGGCGGCGGCTCGGGCGGTACGCATACCGAGGGCGAGGCCGTCGGCTTTTACGAGGGCTTGCCGCTTATAATAAAGGTAATAGCCGCACAGCTTCTAATCGGCGCGGTGCTTGTTGTGCTATTTTTCGCAAAACGTATGGGAAACCCCGTACCGCTGTACGAGGAAGTAGAACGCCAGGAAAACGAGTATATTCACGCGCTTGCACGGCTTTATGGGCGGGTGAGGGGAAAGGGTCGGAAGTAGCCAGTGGAAAGCATATACAACGAAATCAGAAAAATTGCCGCAAAGTACCATGTCGATAAAATTCTCTTATTTGGCTCAAGGGCAAGAGGGGACAACACGCCCAAAAGCGACATTGATATTGCCGTATATTTTGCAGACGGCTACTTTGAACAGGAACGAGTTGCTTTTAGCCTTGAGGTAGTAGATGATGTACCAACGCTTTATGAAATAAATGTTGTTTGTGTCAATGACGATACAGACGAGCGGCTGTTGAAAAATATTCAAGAGGACGGAGTTACATTATATATGAAGGAACGGAAATCCGACCACTATAAAAATGCCGTGCTGAAGCTAAAGGAAGCAAGCACCATTTATGCCAAAAGCGGTGATGAGCTTCACCGAGATGGGCTTATCCAACGCTTTGAGTTTACCTTTGAGCTTGCGTGGAAAGCAATGAAGGAATACTTGGAAGCAGAGGGCTACAGTGACGCAAAAACGCCAAAGGCCGTGTTGAAAAAGGCGTTTTCCATTGACCTAATAGACAGCGAGGACTGGTATACCATGCTAGAGGATAGAAACATGACCTCGCATATATACCACGAGGGCGTAGCACGTTCTATAGGGGAACGGATACTGTCAAGGTATGTGGCGTTGTTTGATACGCTAATAAGTACGCTGTTAATTCAATAGCTTTATGGAGCGCAGATTTAAAAGATTATGGAACGCGGATTTTCGCGGATTTAACGGATTTTCGCGGATTCTATCTGGCGTGTTTATTAAAATCCGTGTAACTAAAAATCCACGCAATTTGTGTTTCGTTAGTTTTTAATGAACGCGAGAAAGAATCCGCGAAAATCCGCCAAATCCGCGAAAATCCGCGTTCCATGCCTTTAAAAAATCCGCGTTCCATGCCTTTAAAAAATTTTTGCAAGAAATTTAAAATAAAGGAGCAAACCAAATGCTTAAAGACCTAGTAGACGGCATAAAGGAACAGCTAAACAGCCGTATTTTGAACCAAGAAAGCCTTACAGAGCTTGCGATTACGGCTATGCTGGCGGGGGGGCATGTGCTAATCGAGGGCGTGCCAGGCTTGGCAAAAACCCTGTGGGCGCGTTCGCTTTCACAGCTTCTTAGCGTGCAGTGTAAGCGCGTGCAGTTTACGTCTGACCTTATGCCGTCAGATATTTTGGGTACGAAGATTTTTAATCAGCAGAGCGGCGGCTTTGAATTGCGGCAAGGGCCGCTGTTTACACAGCTGTTTCTTGCGGACGAAATCAACCGCACGCCGCCCAAGACACAGTCGGCGTTGCTGGAGGTAATGGAGGAACGCGCAATCACCATAGACGGCCAAACGTACAAAATGGCAGAGCCGTTCTTTGTTATGGCTACGCAGAACCCCATAGAATACGAGGGGACATATCCCCTGCCCGAGGCATTGACCGACCGCTTTATGATGAAAATTCTAATCACCTACCCGGGCGTGACGGCGGAAAAGGAAATGCTGCGAGGCTACACCGCTTGCAGGAGCGGCGAGCAGCTATCGCCGATGTATACCGCCGAGCATATTATCCAAGCGCGGCGCGAAATAGAAGCAGTCACCGTGGACGAGGATATTTTAAATTATATAGTAAGCATAATAGAAACCACGCGCCGTGTGGGGGCGGTACAATTCGGGGCAAGCCCGCGCGGCAGTGTCGCGCTTTTGCTTGCGTCAAGGGCGTTTGCGGCAATTCGCGGGCGTGACTTTGTTATCCCCGACGATGTACACACGCTCGCGTTGCCAATACTTCGCCACAGAATAGTGATTAAGCCCGAGGCCGAAATAGAGGGAGTAACCGCCGACAATGTAATTGAAAGCATTTTGTCGCAGGTTAAGGCACCGCGGTGAGTGTAACAAAAACCTTTATTTGCCTAGCGTTTGCGGGCGTTGCCGCCGTTTTTGCCACATGGGTCTATGGCGGGGCGTACTTTGCTGTGTTCGCTTTTTGGAATATAACAATCCTTGGGCTGTTTTTGCTCGACATGTGCATTACGCCAAAAAAAGCCAACCTACAGGTACGCAGGGCGGCAAACGACAAGCTATATTTTCTCGCGGAAAACGAGCTTACTATTTATGTAAGAAACAATTCGTGGGCGGCGTTGGACGTGGAAGTGCGTGACGAGGCTGTTCGGCATTTTGACACGGTCGCCCATAGCAAGGCGTTACTCATTCCCAACGGCGAGCAGGAGCAATTTTCGTACACGCTTATTGCACAAAAGCGCGGTTGCTTTGAGTTTAAGCACGTTTATATCAGGTACAGGGGCGTTTTGGGGCTTTGCGTAAAGTACGCAAAATTCTTGTGTCCTATCGAGTTTAAGGTATACCCAAATGTCAAGGATTTGAGCAAATATCGCCTAATGCTGCAAAATCATAGGCTTTTGCCAATAGGCGACAGGAGCATAAAAAATTACGGCATGGGAAGCGATTTCGAGAGCCTTCGCCCATATGTAGACGGCGACGATTACCGCAGAATAAACTGGCGCGCCACTTCTCGCGAAAACAAGCTAATAGTAAACCAGTTCCAAATAGAACGTAATCAGCCAGTCTATATTTTGCTGGATATTTCGCGCCCTATGAGCTATTCTGTAGGCGGCTACAAAAAGCTAGATTACGCCATAAACGCGGCGTTAATTCTTAGCGACATAGTAACCCAAAACGGCGACAAGGCAGGGCTTATGGTATTCGATTCGCAGGTACGCGCCCACATCGCGCCAGGGCAGGGCGCGGCACACAAGACCCATATAATGGACACGCTCTACACGGTAGAGGACAACCGCTCCACAGCAGATTACGGCGGCGCGTTCCAAGCACTTTGCCAAAAACAGAAGCGGCGTAGCCTGGTGTTCATTTTCACGGATTTTGAAATTCCCGAGGAAGCGCGCGAGCTTATTTTTAATATGAAAATGCTAAAAAGGAAGCATTTACCTGTGGTTATTTTTATGGAGAATGAGAATCTTAACGAGCTTTGTGCGGCTTCGCCGCTTGTGGCTTCGGCGGACGGTCGTGACAAGCCTAGACCCCGAGGGCGGGCAGACAGGCTTTTGCGTGATACCGCGCGCGAGTTTAAGGAGGAACGCGAGGACATGTTTCGGTATTTGTCGGCTATGGGCATTCCTAACGTGGAGAGTAGCGCGGAGGAATTTGCGGCGGCGGCGGTTAATCGGTATATTCGGGCGTGTTGCCACTAACGGCAAACGCATGAAGTGATACCATAAGCTGTTGCGAATTGCGGAACACTGATTTGGTGGATTTTTAAGGGCATGGAACGCGGATTTTCGCGGATTTGGCGGATTTTCACGGATTCTGTCTGGCGTGTTTTTTAGAATCCGTGTAATTAAAAATCCACGCAATCTGTGTTCCGCTAGATTTAATGAACGCGGGAAAAAATCCGCGAAAATCCGTTAAATCCGCGAAAATCCGCGTTCCATCATTTTTTATATATTTGCATTAAAAAAACAGATAAGGCAGGCTACAATGAAAACAATTACAATCATTACGCCGTCCAACATAGAGCTGGAATATCGGTTGGCAGGTGTGGGTTCTCGGCTTGCGGCGTTTATTATTGACTATTTGTTGCAGGTGTTGATGTCGCTTTTGGTGGTATTCGGCATTATGTACGGCATTGATTACGCCCTGCTAGGCAACGACGTAAGCGGTGTCGCGCTTGGCATAAGCATGGTGAGCGTGTTTGTTATTCAGACCGGCTATTTTATCGTTATGGAGCTTGTGACTAACGGGCAATCTGTGGGCAAGCGCATTTTTGGGCTACGAGTAATACGCGACAACGGCCAGCCCATAGGCTTTACGCAGTCGCTCGTACGCGGACTTTTGCGTTCTAGCTTAGATATGCTTTATGTGGGGTTGTTTGTTATTATGTTTTCTAAGAGGTGCAAGAGGTTGGGGGATATGGCGGCTGGGACGGTTGTGGTGGCGGAGAGGAGAGGGGTGCAAGATGATAGCTTCATTGCAGGGGAAAATCAGATTGTGTAACAAATATTATGTCGCTTGATTGGTAAATCTAATTTATAAAAGGAGCAAAGCATATGGCACAAATTAGCATTATGATTGATGACGACTTAAAGGACAGGGCGGAGCTTTTCTTAACCGAGCTTGGCTTTAATTTCTCGACTGCATTTAACGTATTTATACGCCAAGCGATAAGGGAGCGAAGAATACCCTTTGACATTGATTTACGAAACACGTATGTATGCGTGGACTACGAGCTTACCGAAGCAGAATTGGTTCTGCGGGCTGACGAAATGGCTCGGGGCGTTAATGTTGTTCGCCGCGAGCTGATAGAGATAGAAGATTAACAATACATATAAAGAAACGGCTACAACGGAATAGGCAAGCCCGAGCCGCTACGAGGGAATTTAAGCGGCTGGTGGAGCGTAGAGATTGACGAAAAAAACAGGCTTATTTTTAAAATTATTAAAAACAGCGAAAACTCGTTTGTTGAAATATTGGCTTGCAAGGGGCATTATAACGACAAGTAAAATTACGCGCTAGTAAGCTCGTAGCTTCTCCGCCGCATTCTCAGCAATAAAAACCTGCCCACGTTCTGCCAAATACTGGCGGCTGATTGTGTTCGATACGTGCTTTTGTCCGTATTCGTGCAAAACCGCTTCTAGCTCGCTAGTGGGGCGGGTGTCCTCGGTTTCGTTAGACAATATTAAGTAAAAGCGCGCGTTCATTTTGTAGACCTGGCTCTCGCCCTTAAAATTCTGCGGCAAGCGGGCTATGCCTGCCGCGAGCAAATCTATGCTATCGAAGGAAAATATGCTACAGCTTTCCGCGCCCGATATTTCGGGCTGTTTTATTATGTCGCTTTTTTTGAAGCGGCAGTCCTGCTTTGCGGAGGGGATTAGGTTGAGCGCGTGTTCCTTTTGCATGGCTTCGCTTATTTTTGTCACCATGACGACAAGGCTATCTACGCCTACGCGCATAGCCTCAAACATCAGCGGGGCTTCGCCCTCGGTAAATTCGCACTCGTCCTGCACCATTGTCATTATTTCGCGAAAAAGCCGCTGTGTCTTGTCGGACGCATACGAAAGCTCGTTCATTTTTATGTCCCGCGCCTCTAAGTCGTCTGTCATAAGTACAAATTTTAGTTGTGTTTCGCTTATTCGTTCCACACGCATGGCTCTGCCCCCTTCCCGAGAAGTATAATAAATATCTGCGGCAAAGTAAAGAGGTTATTCTTGGCTTTACAAACTGCGTGTGGTGGTGTATAGTTGTTTAAGTTGAAAATGGTGCTGGGATTGCGAGGATTTTTGTCGCAAGACGAGGAGCAAAAACCGCCGCGTGCTAGAAGCACGCAAGGTTTTTTGCGACGAAGTATTGCGGCAAAAAGACCGCAAGCACAGTGCCGTTTTTAGCTTAAACAACTATAATATAGGTGGGGTGAATTTTTCTGTTTTTTGAGAATTTCCAAGCGGTCGGTTAACTCAGCTGGTAGAGTGCTACCTTGACGTGGTAGAAGTCGCGGGTTCGAGTCCCTCACCGACCATGATGAAAAGCCTTGCGAGTGGTATGCTTGCAGGGTTTTTTGTTGTCAGTTTCCAAATTATTGCTCCACCAAAAACAACTCATGCAACGCCCGAGTACAAATCAAATAAAACAGCTTTTTCTCATGCTCTGTCCGCGCTTCCTTGTAAGCAGGGCAAATAACCACGTCAAATTCCAAGCCCTTGGCGAAGGGTACAGCCATTACCATAATCCCCTGCCCGAAGCTGCCTGCTTCGGCGGTGATATGCTGTAGGGGGCGCGGGCTGTCTTTCTTAGGAAGAAAGCCCTCGACCGCCGCGTAAAATGCCTTTGCCTCGCCGATTGTGGGAAGTAAAATCCCTACCGTATTATACTCGGCAGAAAGTCCGCCCAAAATTTCCAGCACGGCTTGTACTGGGTCTTTCCGAACAATCACAGGGGCTTTGCCGTTACGCAAAAACGCCGTTTCCTCACGCCCGATAATCGCGGAAGCGAATTTCATTATTTCGTATGTGGAGCGGTAGCTTTTTGTTAGCGGAAGCGCGGCGGCGGTGGGGTATAGGGCTTTTAGGGCTTCTATGTCGTGTATATTTATGTCGGGGTACAGTGCCTGATTTACGTCCGCAAGCACGGTAAAATGGCTCGCAGGGTATAGGCGTTTCAGTATTTTGTGGTGCAGAATGCTCAAATCCTGCGCCTCGTCTATGAGAATGTGCTTTACGTTTTTGTCGGGCGCGGTACGCCCTGTAAGCAGGTCGATATAAAACAAAATGAGCGCGTCCTCGAAGAACAAATTGTCTGTACGCATAGCGTCACGCGCCGCGGAGGGGCAAAGTCCGCGAAGTCTGGCCTGCTTGTTTAGGAATTTATTGTAAATTTTGTCCGCACGCGGAAAAGAGCGGTTGCGAATATCGGCAAGCGCGATATTTTTTTCTTCTTCAAATTTCGCGCGAATAATGCCGTCGCTGTAATTCTCATCGTCAATATTATTAAAAAGCTCGGCTATTTTCTTAAAATTTGCCTTAAAAAACTCGGTATAGCACTGGTTTACATAGAAAAGAACGCGCTCGGTCTTGGAACGCAGAGTGCCTTGGTTTGTACGGTCTTTGTATAAATTTTCTAAACGCTCGGCGGTACAAACGACAGAATCGTAAAATAACACATTCTCAAAAACAGGCTTATACGAAGAAATTACGCCCTCTAGGTCGCTTATTAGCTCTGTTGAGAATTTTGCGGCAAGCCATTTTATGCGAGCTTTGTCCTCTGCAAGGAAACTGCCCCTCGTGACGACATTCCCACCAAGCAGGCAGTAAGGTGTTGTCGCAGACAATACCGCACGCCGACCACAGTCCGCCGAAAATGCAAGCGGCGCGGCCGCTTGTTCCATCATTTCAAATGGGCTGCGGAAATTTTTATTACGTAGCCGCAGCAACGCTTGGAAATCCAAGGTCTGCACGTCCTGCTCGCCTAGCTCGGGGATAATTCCCTCGATATATGAAGAAAAAACCGCGTTCGGCGAGAAAATTCGCACTTTTGCGGAGCTTAGACTGTCGCGGTGGCGGTACAATAAATACGCCAGTCGGTGCAAGCCTACGGACGTTTTCCCACAGCCCGCAGGCCCGTAAACCAGAATATCACTGGCTTCCGCGCGTATTGCGGAATTTTGGTCGGCTTGAATTGTGTTTACTATGGCTTTGATTCGCGCCTCGGACGATTTGGACAGCTCGCGCCGCAAAATGTCGTCCTCGATTGCCAGAGCGTTGTCAAACATATACACAAGCTCGCCTTTTTCGATTTGATATTGCCTTTTTAGCGATATTTCGCCCTCGATGACCGCGCCTGTGGCAGGCACCTTAAAAAACGCCGCGCCAGTGCCAAAGTCATAGTACAAGCCAGAAATAGGCGCGCGCCAATCGTATACGTGGAACGCCTGCGCCTTGTCGTCAAACAGCGAGAAGCGGCCGATGTAAATTTGCTCAAGCTCGCCGCCATTTTCCGCAAAGTCAATTCTAGCAAAATACGGCGAATCCAACATTTTGCCTAGCTTTTTTATTTCCTCGCTCGCTTCCACGTACTGCCGCTCGTGCCGCGCCACCTCCTCCGCAAAAATAGAGAGGTCTGCCACATCATCAAAGTCACGCAAAACAATACGCGCCTCGCGCCACATTTCCTTGCGTACCTCCAGCACGTCCGTGCGCTTTGTGACTAGGCTCTCGCCTAGCTTAGCGGCTTGGGCGATGATTTGGTCTTTTACTAGGGTTAGTTTTTTGTTTTCGTTTTGCATGGTGAGAGTTCCTTTCGGGGGTTTTATGGGGTAGTTTTTTTAAAGGGGTTGTATTTCTGTGTGGTTTGTGGAATTATTAGGGGGAGCAATTGACATTACTTAAATGATACCCTAGAAGCCCATTATATAACATATAAAACATTTAACACAAACTTTATACACTATAATTGTTTAAGCTATAAAAGAAAAAGACGAGGTATCAACCATGATTACAGAAAAAACTCAAAAAATATTATATTTACATCAGCCTACATTGTTTGACTCCATCAACGAACGCACAAGAGAAGCATTCTCCGCAAAATGGGATTCGTTTCGTTTTATTGATTTATTTGCAGGAATCGGCGGAATACGCCTTGGTTTTGAAGGTGTCGGTGGCAAGTGCGTGTTTTCGTCCGAGTGGGACGAGCAAGCGGCTAAAACCTATTCCGCAAATTTTGGCGAAATGCCGCACGGAGATATTACAAAAATAAAGGCAAAGGATATTCCAGCTTTTGATATTTTACTGGCGGGTTTTCCATGTCAGCCATTTAGTATTATTGGTGATAGAGAGGGGTTTGGGCATGAAACGCAGGGAACGCTTTTTTTTGATATAGAAAGAATATTAAAAGAAAAAATCCCCCCTGCGTTTATGTTAGAAAATGTACGCAACCTAACGGCGCATGATAATGGAAATACTTTCAAGGTCATTGTAAGCCGCTTGGAAAGCCTAGGGTATAATGTCCATACAAAGGTTTTAAACGCGCTTGATTATGGCGTTCCCCAAAAACGTGAGCGTATTATCATTTGCGGCTTCCTCGACAATGTAGACTTCCATTTTCCACAGCCTGTACCGTTTTATGAACGATTATCATTAACAGATATTCTCGAAGCTGACGAAAGTGTAGACAAAAAACTTTGGGTGCGTGAAAATATAAAAGCTAGCAGAATTGAACGCATGAAAGAGGAATTGGAACGCCCTTATATTACGCATGAAAATGTAGCAGGCTCGATTACTCCGCACCATTTTTCTTGTGCGTTACGTGCAGGGGCTTCCGCAAATTATATCCTCATAAATAATGAACGCCGTCCGTCGGCGCGCGAATTGTTGCGCCTGCAAGGTTTTCCCGATACATTCAAAATTGTTGTTCCGTACACAAGCATAAAAAAGCAAACAGGAAACAGCGTGGCTGTTCCTGTGATTAAAGCGGTTGCCGCTGAAATGCTAAACGCACTTAGAGCATATGAAAGCGAGAGGATTACTAATGCCAACAAGGGAACAAGCAAAGCAAGCACTCGATACGCTTATTCGTAAATCGAGAGTGCATTTGTACAAGCCTATTCAGATTGCGGAAATCCTTTATCACGCAAGAACGAAGCCAGGCTCTATTGACCTCGCTAGCCTAGAGGATTACCGAAACAAAAGCAAAAAATGGCGTAACGATGTCAGCCTTGTTCTTCTCGGTCGCATATGCACCAGCAGCGCGAGATTCCAAGATGATTTGTTTAACGAAAACGCCATACCACCTGCAATTCTTGTAGAGCTAGGAAAGGAAAATATTCGTACAAATGGGGCTGTAGAAGCCTATATTTACAGCAAATTTACGAACAAGCATTCCCAGCTGTCTAATGCGTTGGGCTACGCCCTGCAAGCAACAAACGAAAATTTTGACGTTAAATTTTTTATTGATTCTTTTCGTCACGAAGCGGGCTTGCGGCGCAGTATAGACAAAATTTATGAAATTGTTGTTTATGCCCTTTTTGCTACGCTTGTTTCAGCACTTGAATTGCAGGTTGAAATATCTATCAGTGCAGATAAGACCGAACTTTTAGACGAATTTTCCGATTTCGCAAAAATGATTATGTGCCTTGATGTTGAAAATATGGCGAAAACACAAAACGCAAGGGTTTATCGTGTTGGCGTTACAAACGCCGCTGACCGAGGGCTTGATATGTACTCCAACTGGGGGCCTGCCATTCAAATTAAGCACCTATCGCTAAATGAAGAGATGGCAGAGGATATTGTTGGTAGCGTGGCAAGCGATAAAATCGTGATTGTGTGCAAGGACGCAGACGAGCGTATAATAGTTTCGCTGTTAAATCAGCTTGGCTGGCGTGGGCGTATTCAAAGTGTTGTAACAGAATCAGATTTACAAAATTGGTACGAAAAGGCTCTGCGCGGAGTGTACGCAGATAGCTTGGGGCGTGAGCTGCTCTCTTGCCTATGTGCGGAAATCGCAAATGAGTTTCCGTCTGTCGGGGATATACCAGAGGTCTTGAAAGGGCGTAATTACGAAAAAATCAAGGCTCGTTTTTGGGAATAGGCACAACACTCCTAATCCAACACATTAACCATCTGCCCCATCTGCGCCTCCGCGTCCACCCTCATAGCCGCCCCAATCACATCACGCGCGACATGCGCCGCCATTTGCCTATACGCCTGTGATGAACTAAACGGAACATTTACATAGACGGCGATTTGTGGGTTTTCGTAGGGGGCAAAGCCGCCGAACGCCGTATGCGAAAAGCGGGAGCTTATTTGCTCGGCTGTGCCTGTTTTTCCTGCGGTGCGTATGGGGAAGCCGCGGAAAACGCTTACCGCCGTGCCGCCTGCGCCAGATTCGGTTACCAATCTCATGCCCTCGTGGATTGTGTCCCAGGTATCGTCAGAAATTACCAAGTCGGACTCTACTGGTACGGGCGTGTTTTGCATAACCGTCGCGCCTGCGTAGTTTTCCACTAGCGAAACTAGGCGGAGCGGATAGTTTACGCCGCGGTTGGCGATTATTGCCATGCCGCGCGCCATTTGTGCGGGCGTGTAATCGCTGTAGCCCTGCCCTATGGTTATTTGTGCGGTATCGCCGTCGCGCCAGCGTAGGTCTGACGCGCTTGCGTTGGGGTTAAATAGGCGTTCGCGGTGGATTTTGAAGTCGGGCGATGCCATAGTGTTTCCCAAATAGCCTTGGTTTACAAACTGCTGATGCACCTCGCCTATTTCCACGCCCGAGGATTCGTTTAGCCCAAAAAATTCCATATAGCGGTTTAATGTGGCTACTCCGTCCAGTGTGCCGCGGTTCGGGTTGCGAGAATTTCCTAGCCTGTAGCCGCATTCCGCAAAAAAGAAGTTACAGCTTACTGCCAACGCTTGCATTACGTTGATACTGCCATGCCCTGCCGTGCTATGACAACGCACAGGCCTATTTCCGCCAGAAGCCGTATGCGCGAATCCGTCATAAATACGCGAATTTCGGCTAATAAAGCCTTCTTCGAGAGCCGCGACCGCCGTAAACATCTTGAACGTAGAGCCTGGCGCGCGCGTTTCCATAAATGGGCGATTAGTCATAGGGTGTGTAGGGTCAAGCACGTTTATTTTCCTAAAATACTCGTTATCAAAGACATTTACAAGCCTGTTATTGTCGTATGAAGGGTACGAAACCGCCGCCAGCACATCGCCTGTTTTCAAGCAAACGACCATTGCCGAGCCTGTGGACGGGTCTAGGTTAAACATCTGCGGCGTAAGCTCGCGTGCGCGTATTTTTTGTATAAGAATGTCGCGCACGGCGTTGACGCTTTGCCGCGTAATCAGCTGTGCGGCAAGGCTTCCGTCCGTGTCGGATATTTGCTCCGTGCCGATAAGCGTAAGCAGTATTTGTGCAGGCGTAATAGAGCCGTCAGTTATGCCGTCTATTAGTATTTCCTGTATTTGCGTTTCGCTGTCTTGCCGCGGCGTGGCTTCGGGGTGCTTGGCGAGAATATACTCGCGCATAGCAAACGCCGCATTGTCGGGCGTTGCTTCCAACACGCGCTTGATGTCCAAATTGTAACCGCGTACAAAGGACAAAAACGCCTGCTCCAGGGTAACGGCTGGCTCGCGGCTATTTTGCAGAGTAAGCCGCCCGACTAACGCCTCGCTTAAATTGTCCTCTAATATATGATACACCTTTTGTTGCAGCTCTAGGTCAATAGTCAGAAAAATCCTGTTGCCTGGCTCTGGCTCGCTTTCCCAATGCGGCGTTCCGACCTGCCGCCCTGCGGAGTTTACCTCAAAGGTCTGTACTCCTGCCGTGCCGCGTAAATGGTGTTCCATAGACAATTCCAAGCCTGCCCTGCCGAATAAATCGTCCTCGGTATAGCCGCGCTGTGCGTTACGCTCTAGCTGTTCGGCGGTAATCGGGCGTACATAGCCCAGCATATGGGAAACATAATGCCCAGCAGGGTATTTACGCAGGGTCTGCACGTCTATAAACAACGCGCCGAAGGTGACGTTCTGCTCCTCGATTACTGCCTTAGTTTCCGTGGACAAATCATACGCTACAACAAAGGACGTGGGCGTGTACGTGTTCCAGTCCAACAAACGCTGACGAAAAATCGGGGCGCGCAGGTTCATAATACGCCGCGCGTCCTCGTTTGACAGCTCTGGCTCGATTTTAAACTGCGTACGCAAAAAATCCCACGCTTCCTGCGCCGTAGCTTCCCTCGGGTTGGGAATAGCCATATCGTCCTTCCATCTAAATTCCTGCCAAGCGGTATTTGGCCCGGTAAAAATAAACTCGAACGGTTCTTCCCGCGAAATAGGAAACGAATCCACGTAGTCCTCGCCGTTTTTCTCAAAAAGCAACGCAAGCTCAAGCAAGGCTTCATTTGTAATAGAAACAGACGGGTCCATTTTTGCCACAAACACAGGCGCGTTAATCGCAAGCGGCCGTCCGTGCCTATCGTAAATTGTGCCACGCTGCCCCAACACAGGGCGAGTTACATACCGTGCAGGCGGCGGCGGAAGCACATAGCTTTCTGCGGTGATAATTTGCAGCTCAAACAGCCGCGAAAGCAAAATATAAAACAGCAGCACCGCAACCACAAACAGCCACAAAATTCTATTAGAAAAAAAGCGGGAAATAAGCCGCCAAATATCGCGCATAAGCTCTTTAAATTCGTATTTAGACAAAGTCGTTCAGCCTCTCTAGCTTAGAATTTACAAAATAGGTGAACGCATACAGCGGAACGGACAGCGAAGCAGTGTAAATAGTCTTTGGCAACAAAATTGTGCGGAAATAGAACCAAAAATCGGCTTGGGCAAAAAACATAACCGTAGTAACATATACAACAAATTGATACACAACACAAGCGGCAAGCACCACAAAAAACGGCAGAAAATAATTGTCCTTAAAAAAGTCCCTAAACGGCTTTCCGCAAACATAGCCCAACAAAAAGCCTAAAAGCGCGTAAAAGCCCAGCACCGTGCCGCCAAGCGCGTCTTGAATAAGCCCCGCAAAAAAGCCGAATATTCCGCCCTCGATTTCGCCGCGCAGGATAGCGTAGCTTACGATTAGCACAAGGGCAGTGTCGGGCGTTACCTCCATAATGGAAAAATGGGGTAGCAGGGAGGCTTGTATGGCGAAGTTTAGGAGCAGGAGTGTGGCTAGGGTGGTTATGCGGAGCATGGGACACCTCCCTTGGAAGTGGTTTATTAACGGACTGACACAGCGTTAATCATATCGTTTAAGTTAAATAAATTAAAGTGTTCGTATTCCGCCCGAATTAGCTTTTCCGAAAAATCGTTCCTTGCAAAAATATAAAGATGCCGAACAGCATAATTAAACATTTTACTTTTTCGATGTAATTCATGCAAAACATCAACGCCAATTTCATTTTTCCATTTGCACTCTGCAAAAAGAGCCGTATTGCCGCTTGTCGCCATAATGTCTATTTCCTCTTGTGTGCGTGTTTCGGGGTTTGTACCCCACCAGCGGCCGCTTTTTGATATAAAAAACGGTAAAATATTTGCGTTTTTCTGTACTTCAAACAGCCATTGCTTGCAAATAGCTTCAAAAACAAGCCCCATGTACGCGGATAACTGCGTTTCTATTTCATGCGTGAACACCTGCTCGCCCAAGCCCGCAGTGATTGCCGAGGTGTTTGCAAACACAAAGCGATACCAAAACCGAAACATATTGTCCTCGATTTTGTAAATGCTTCGCTTAGTGGAGGCTTCTCCGTAGGGATATTCCTTGCTAACAAGACCCAAGGAAATTAGCGACGATAAATATTTTGCACATTTATTGCTTTCGAGCTTGCATTTTGTAGAAATTTCATTAAGACGTGACGCGCCGCTCGCGATAGCCTCGATAATGGCATTATAGGTCGCAGGCTCACGTAATTCTTGCTTGAGCAGGTTTGACGGTTCTTCAAACATATTTCCCGAGGGTGTCAAGTACAGCGCGATAATATTCTCTCGAACGCTTTTCTCGGGGTCGATTTTAGTCAAGTATGCGGGTATGCCGCCCGTTATGCCGTAGAGCATAGCCTTGTCCGTTGGTTCAAAGGTATTATAAAAAGGCAGGGATTCAAAGAAATTAAACGGCATAATCTTAAACTGCGCCGTTCTGCGGCCGTACAGCGGGCTTTTTGCGCCAAGCACCTGATTTTCCATAAAGCTCATGCTAGAGCCGCACAGAATCAACATGAGCCTTGACGTGTCCTTTCGGTGGTCTATGAGTATTTGCAATAGCGACGAAATACTGCGTTCTGCATCTGCAAGATATGGAAACTCGTCTATGACAAACACCACGCGCTCGTTTTCTGCCATTTCAAAAATAGTAGCAAGCGCCGCTTCATAATCATTAAAAACCGCCGTATTTTTACCGTTGATTATATGGCTTAACGCCCGCAAATTTACGGCGGCTGTGCTTTCGCTCGCGGCAAAAAATTTTGCGTTTTTGTCCTTTATAAACTCACGAATCAGCGTGGTTTTTCCTATGCGCCGCCTGCCGTATATTACGGCAAATTCAAATTTGCCGCTTTCGTGCATTTCATTTAGTCGTTCAAGCTCTGTGCTTCGTGCGTAGAACAAGATATTCACCTCGGTAAATGAAATAAACAAACTTACGAGTTTGCAACTCGCAAGTATCATTCTCGCAAATATGCACTATATTGTCAAGAACATCATTCCTCACTATCCACAGTATCCCGAAACCCAACCTCGCCAAAGCCCTCAGTAACAACAAGCACCACATCAAGCTCTGCCACATTAGCGGCGGGCTTGATAATGGCGTAGCGAGTAAGACCGTCTGGGTTTGTGTGTACGGACACCACCTCGCCGACCAAAAGCCCTGCGGGGAAGATGGACGAGCTAGACGAGGTTAGAATTTGGTCGCCTGGGATAATTTGTGCGGAGGCTTCTATGTGTTCCATTCGCAGCAAGCCCTGTGACATTAGGCGCGTATCGCCACGCGCCGTGCCTACGTCCTCGGTTCGTGGGCTTACGACATGCGCCGCAAAACGGCTGTCCAAAACAGATACAAATTGTGCGCGCGTGGGGTTTACATATCGTACTACGCCCGCAAGGCCGCCGTCTGCGATTATTGCCATGCTCATTTGCACGCCGTCATTCGCGCCGCGGTCTATATGGAAGCTGCGGAAGCGGTCGGACGGGTCTTGTCCGATTACTCGCGCGCCCATGGTGGACAAATGCGCATACCTATTGTGCATATTAAGCGCGGCGTTAAGCATTGCGTTTTCCTCCGCGGCTAGGCTTAGCCGAAAATTCTCAAACTCTAGGCGGTTTACCTCGGCTTGCAGCTCGCGGTTCATTGTAATAAGCCGCTGATTGTTTGTAAGCGCGGAAAAATGGGAGCCGACCCATGCCGCGGTCGCGTTTATGCCGCGTTGTACGGGCGCGATTATACGCGAAACGCCGCTAGAAAGGATATTTTTACCGATATTGGGGCTAATTGTAAAAATAATCGCAATTATACATATGCTTATTCCCGAAAGCAAAAACACGCGCCTGTGCTTTTCTAAATATTCCACCATAGCCTACCTCTTTAATTTTCCGTGCGATACCAAAACTCCTTGCAATTGTCTAAAATCCTCTATTACAAGCCCAGTTCCCAGTGCGACACAATTAAGCGGCTCGTCCGCTTTTAGTGTTTCTATTCCTGTTTCTAATCGTATCAATTCGTCCAGCCCTCTAAGCAACGCGCCGCCGCCCGCCAGTGTAATCCCAGATGCCATTATGTCGGCGGCAAGCTCTGGCGGCGTTTTTTCCAAGGTCAGCTTTATAGCGTCTATTATTTTCGCTACAGGCTCTGCGAGCGCTTGCAACGCGTCCTTTTCCGACATTTCTATGGTACGCGGCAAGCCCGACACAAGGTCGCGCCCGCGTACCTGCATTGTGTTTTCCATATCAGGCTCGTAAGCGCAGCCTATGCTTATTTTTATGTCCTCGGCGGTTCTGTCGCCTATAGCAAGCCCATATTCGCGCCGTACGTAGTTTACGATACAGTTGTCAAACTCGTCGCCCGCCGTGCGTAACGACTTGCTTGTCACTATTCCGCACAGCGACAAAACAGCCACCTCGCTAGTGCCGCCACCAATGTCCACAATCATACTGCCAGTAGGGTCGGAAACAGGCAAGCCTGCCCCGATTGCCGCCGCCATGGGTTCTTCTATAAGCCCCACGCGCCGCGACGGCACGCCAGCCGAAATAGTAGCGTCCTCGATAGCGCGTTTTTCCACCTCAGTAACGCCGCTAGGCACGCATATAATAACGGACGGCCTAGTAAAATATCTGCCCTTCATCGCCTTTTTGATAAAATACCGAATCATAGCGCGCGTAGTTTCAAAGTCCGCGATTACGCCGTCCTTGAGCGGCCGAATAGCCACAATAGAGCCAGGCGTACGCCCTATCATTTGCTTTGCCTCGTCGCCTACTGCCATAACCTTGTTTGTGTGCGTATTTATTGCCACTACTGAAGGCTCGCTTAGGATTATGCCCTGCCCCTTCACAAACACTAAAATATTAGCCGTGCCTAGGTCTATGCCTAAATGCTGTGTAAACATGGTTTTCCCACTCTCAAAATGTGATTTAACAAACGCCCCCTTAGAGTATAGCCTATGAGGCTGGGAATAATCAAATTATTCCTTGAAATTTGTGGAGGAGTAAATGGAAGTGTTTGGGTTTTGGGAATAGGTACAGTTAATGTAAAAAAAATTTCCACGCCGAAACACAGAAGGAACGAAGCGTAACAGGCACGAGGGAAAATACCAATGAAAATGGATATTTTCGCACTGTCGCCTATTAGTATAATGTGCTTCGTTCCCTCTATGTTTTTGTGTGAAAATATTTTTAGTAAATTTTACGCTAGAAAATAGTTATTCATGGCAAGCTCCCTAGAATCCCATTCGTGCAATCTATGTCCCGCTAAATAAAACCATATAAACTTCAATATCGCTGTCTTTCAAAAACTCATTTATAGTCAATGTGGCAACTTCTAACGCTTTATCCTTAGGATAACCGTAAGCCCCCGACGAAACTAGGGGAAATGCGATACTTTTTAACTTGTTTTCTTTTGCAAGCGATAGAGAGTTTTTATAGCAGTTCACTAGCTTTTCTTCCTCACCGCTATTGCCGCCGCTCCATACTGGGCCAACGGTGTGAATAATATATCTTGCAGGCAATTTATATCCTTTAGTTATTTTCGCTTTCCCAGTTTCGCACCCACCGAGAGCTTGACATTCTTCTAAAAGCTCCGCACCTGCGGCGCGATGAATAGCACCGTCAACTCCGCCACCCCCAAGGAGCGAGTTTTTAGCGGCGTTTACAATGGCATCAACGTCCATATTAGTTATATCGCCATAAATTACTTCGAGTGACATTTCAATTCTCCATTTTAACTCGTATTTTTGATAAATCAAATAATTCACATTCTGATTCTAATAGTATTATATGCAGTTTACTCTTTAGCTTGTCATCATTCGCCCTAAAAAATGCAATGATATACTCTAAAATAGTCTGCTTATCTTTCCCCAATCTTGAAAAACCTGTACCAAGCACAGGCATATAAACGTCACGACCATTAGCTTCTTCGTCTATGGTTTTCAAAAGTATGCTTAACGATACGTGGAGCATATCGATGTCAGCCTTGGATTTATTGGATTCTATGTCTACATCAGTAGTTGCAACACAAAAATAGTCATTGCCGTCCTTTGAGATTTTGACAACCTTGCCGATGTCATATTTATCTTTCTTCCCATTTCTCTTATTACTAATCGTGTTAAAAGTAGCATCTTTCAGTTGGTCAGCGATTAACCCATTTAGTTCTTCGGAGTTTCCTGCAAATTTTTCTTTTATAAATTGACCTGCGATTGACTTTTCCGATATAACAGCACCATTAACGAGCGTATCAAAGTAACGATTAAAAGGGACAATTATCACTCCTTTGTTTCTTTCTGAGAATAAATATCCGTATTTGATGATTCCAAGGCGACCATTTCCTAGATTTATATTGATTTTACGCTTGAAAAATTCGACAAAAAAAGCAAATAAAAATGCAACACAAACTATTATAACCACTAAAATTACTCGTTCGGTGATTTCCTCAAGAATATGTTCAAATCCGACAATCCCTATAATGGTGGCTATTGAAGAAATTAAAACTAAATATACCCAAGTGCGTTTGAGTGCACGGATAAAGCTACATTTTATTCTATTCAGAATATGTTTTTTTCTATCTTTCATTAGACACCTCGTCATTTATGACTTGAACCGCAACAACCTACACCATGGGTCTATTGCACCACAAGCAAAAAGACTTGTCAATCCTTTATCAAAAAACTTAGCATAAAAAAAACGACTAAACATAGCCGTTTTTTTCAGGAAGGGTTATTAAATTATAAGGAGGAACAAAATCAACAAAACAACTTACATACTGCTTGCACGCTTACTGCAACAGCTCATGCGGGTCTACGGGCAAATTGTTGTACTTTACGTGGAAATGAACATGCGAGCCGTTGAGGCTTGCCGCGCCAGAGGGCTGGCCGATGCCGCCGACTACTTGCCCTGCGCGGACGATTTCGCCCTCGCGCACGAGGACATTTTCCATTAGCTGGCCTATGGTCGATGTCCAACCGCCGCCGTGGTCGATTGTTACATAGTTGCCGCGCCAAAAGTCTGTCCCGATTGACGTTACTCGCCCGTCCGCGGCGGCGCGGACTGCGTCGCCCTCGGTGCCTGCGATACGGATATTGTCGTTGGTGCTAAACCTGTCCATTGTCGGGTCGAAGATTAACGCGCTCGCGCTAAACGGCATTACGATTTCGCCGTGGACTGGCCACACCATGCTGTCCGCCGAGGTAAACGGCTCGAATGTTTCTACCGTGGGCGGTGTGGTGGGCGCGGGCGGCGGCGGCTCTGGCTCGGGGGTCGGCTCGGGGGTCGGCTCTGGTTCTGGCTCGGCGATTGGTGTGGGCGGCGGGGCAGGGCGCGGAAGCTCGGGCGGCGTTTCTACCGGTGGGGTCTGGCGCGGCCGAAACCATGCTTCGTCTTGCGCCTGCGGCAGATAGCTGTCTACCTGGTCTGCGCCTACGTAAACGGACGGGTCTGGCTCATATTGCTGTTCGCGGTTGGCAAAGGTCACTACCGCCGCCAAAATAGCCACCACTCCTAAGCATGAATAAAGTGCGATGAAAAATCCCTTTGAGCGAAAAACAGAGTTTTCCGGGTCGGACACATTTTTCATTCGCTCACCTCCTAATGTATTGGAAGTTATTCCCAAATCGGCATTTCTGGCTATGGGAACAGCTTCTTAGGCAGTCAAAGCTGCCTTTATACTCGGGAGTATTGCCATGGAATTTACAGATTAAACCTTTTTTTCGGGGGTGGTTATAAAAGATTATGGAGCGTATTTTAAAGGCATGGAACGCAGATTTTCGCGGATTTAACGGATTTTCGCGGATTTTTTCCGTGTAAATTGACGGCAGTGGAATAGAATTTTTATCCATGTAACTTAAAGGTAGCGGAACACGGATTTAACGGATTTTCACGGATTTGGCGGATTCGTTCGTGGGAAAATATATCGCCGTTTAGTAACCTACGTGGACAAAATCCGCGTAAATCTCCGTGAATCCGCTAAATCCGTGTTTAATTATCTTTTAAATCCACATATATTGTCTGCTGTGCCTTGCTCCCTCTGTGTCTCTGTGCCTCTGTGTGAAAATCTTTTTGACAAATAATGAACGTAGGTAAAGCGTATAACTTCCATATCTTTAGTTAAAAGATTTTTTCACACAGAGGCACAGAGGCACAGAGGGAACGTGACACGGCAGACGGCAGAACGCAAATTTAAAGGATAATTAAACACGGATTTACGTAGGGGACGGATTTATCCGTCCCGAGGTACGCACGTTCTACAATTCGGGGCGGGTACCGTCCATTAACGCAAAGCGAGGCAACCTCGGGACGGACAAGTCCGTCCCCTACAAAACCCTAAAGGCGATTTTGGTCGGCGTGCGGCATTGTCCAAGAAAACCACTTGGACAATGCCTTACTGCCTGCTTGTCCGTCCCCTACAAAACCCTAACGCATTGACCACAGAAGCTATGAGCATCGGGGAGTAGTTTTTTCTGAACTACTCTCCGCCATGTCAGTGAATCTCACTAATCTGGATTTTTCGTATTGCCTCAAAAATGTCAAGTAATGCGTATGCTTGTCCTAAGATTGCTCTAACACGTAAAATTGATTCTCAACCTCGCTTCGGAACTTGGCATTTCTTGCAAAATATAGTATAACCAGCCCCTCCAAGACAATTCGCACATAGAACAATGTAATGATGTACGTATTGTCGAAGGGAAAAATCAACACGCTACCATTTAAGAAAT
>WRLD01000034.1 GCA_009777845.1 Defluviitaleaceae bacterium | reverse complement strand
GGGGCAGGTAACGTCCATTAAGCAGGCAGTAAGGTGTTAGTGGTTTTCTTAGACAACACCGCACGCCGACCAACGCAGAGCGAGGTAATCTCGGGACGGATAAATCCGTCCCCTACAAAAACCGTTACCGTGTATTTTCCCACGAGCCAATCCGCGTAATCCGCGAAAATCCGCGCCCCATTCCTTTAAAATCTACCAATCTCCGACAATAATCGGCAATGTTTTTTTGTGTGCTACTACAGGGTTAAGGCTTCGAGGCGATATTCCCACCACTTCACAGTCGGAGGAAGCGAACGAAGTCCTAACCTCAATCACCGTTTTCATATACGGCAATTTCCTAAACAGCATTTGCGCGTTCATAAAGCGCGACAGCTTTACCTCAAAGGGCAGCTCCGCCCTCGCGCCCACGGAAAAAGACGTTTGTTCAAACCGTATAAAGTTTTCAGGGCAAAAAATGTCCATGTTGACGACCGCGCCAGTGTTGTTATGCACCTCGATTACGCCCTTGTCGGCATAACGATACGAAGCGCGGTTCAATTTTAACACAAGCGGCGGCAAGGAGTTATAAATTATGTCAACGAATTGTCCTGCTACATGCACTCGTTCCCGTGCGAAAATATAGCCGCTGGATTGCTTTATCTTAGAAGGGTCTATGGCAAAACTCACGGTAGCCGTCCTATCCTCGCCAAAGTCCGCTGCGCCTAGCTTCCCAGTAGATAGCTTTAGCCATTCCGCCTCGTTTTCTGAAATAATCGCCGCGTCTGCGTAGCCATCGTCCGACTTTTTTACCTTAAATTCGCCGCTGATTTCTCGGGTGTCGCCATAGTATTCAAACACTTTCTCGCCTGCACTGGGCTTCGTGACGTTGTGCGGATTGGCACGATAGCTCGCCGAAAATACAAGCGGAGAAGCCGCTTCGCCCATAATCTCCAACTCCGTCCGCTTCTTTAAGCCCGACAGAATAAAAAAATTGTCCATAGCGCGCTCGCGGTTTGCGTCCCTGTGCAGTGTTTCGTAAACCTCCATAAACTCGTACCCCGAAGCAAGCAATAGCATATAAAATTCGCTGTCTATAAATATCCGCCGCGCTTGGCTAGGGTGGGCTTGCGCGTACTCGTAAAAGTCGCGCAGATTCGCTATTTGCCGCCCCTCTGGCGTGGCTACGGACATTTTTATATGCTTCGCCGTTATGGGAATTTCCTTCTCGCCGCCGTTTGATGTGACAAAAAAGCGCGAGCTTACCGCCTCGCCTATGCCTAGCCCTGCACTGGCGGCGTTAAAGGTGTACTCTATTTTCGCGTTGCCCTCAAACTCGCGCGGCTCAAAGCTAAGCCCCTTGCACCGCGAAAGAATACGCCCCACCAGCGAGCCGCCGCCAATATTTTTTATGTAAAAGCTGCCGCTATGGGCAGACCTTGTTTCAAGCGAAAGCGCGTCAATGTCCACGGAAAGTTTTGGGAGGGGGGTTTCGTATTTTAGTGCCATGGACAACACGCCTTTCTTATTGTGAAAACATCGGCGTGGACAAATACCTTTCGCCTGTGTCGGGCAAAATTACCACTATCCGCTTGCCTGTGTTTTCGGGGCGTTTTGCTACCTGCATAGCCGCCCATACCGCCGCGCCAGACGATATTCCCACCAAAACGCCCTCCAAGCAAGCAATAGCCCTGCCTGTTTGGAACGCGTCCTCGTTTTTTACGCGGATTATTTCGTCATAAATTGCCGTATTTAGGATTTCGGGTACAAAGCCTGCGCCTATGCCCTGTATTTTGTGCGGGCCTGCCTTGCCTTCCGACAGCATAGGCGAATCGTCAGGCTCTACCGCAACAATTTTAATGTCGGGGTTCTTTTCCTTCAAAAATTCGCCTGCACCTGTAATTGTACCACCTGTGCCAATTCCTGCAACAAAAATGTCAATTTTGCCGTCCGTTTGTTCCCAGATTTCGGGGCCAGTGGTCGCCCTGTGTGCGGCAGGGTTGGCGGGGTTGTTAAACTGTCGGGGCATAAAGCTGTTTGGCGTTTGCTCCGCCAGCTCCTCCGCCTTGGCAATCGCGCCCTTCATACCTAGCGCGCCCTCGGTCAAAACAAGCTCTGCGCCGTACGCTTTTAGCAAATTTCGCCGCTCTATGCTCATGGTTTCGGGCATGGTAAGTATAAGCCGATACCTGCGCGATGCCACAATGGCGGCAAGCCCTAGCCCAGTATTTCCGCTAGTCGGCTCGATTATAACGGAATCGGGCTTTAGCAAGCCCTGCGCCTCGGCGGCTTCGAGCATGGCCTTGGCGATACGGTCTTTTACGCTGCCTGCGGGGTTGTAATATTCCAGCTTGGCGACAATGTCCGCGTGCAGGCTGTTTTCGGCTTTTATGCTCGCTAGCTCCAGTAAAGGGGTGTTTCCGATTAGGTCGGTAAGGTTTTTGTGAATTTTCATGGCTTGCTCCTGTCTTTATATTGATGTTAGTCAATCTTAGAGTGGTTGACTATACATGTCTACATACCAAACATAGACGATAACTATGTTTTAACATGAATTGGGGGATATTGTCAAGAGGGGGTTGATTGCTCCTATATAATAGGGTATAATATTCGTATGGCGGTGGAAACCTATGTCGGGCTTCTTGAAAATGAATTGCGAAGGGTGGCTAAAAAATGAACAGCTTCTATGATAGTATCAAGCAAGGCTTAATCGAAGCCGTGGAGTATGAAAAGGGCAAGCTACCAAATGTTAAGGTTAGAAAAGTATCTATTTCCCCGATAAACAGCTATTCTCAATGCCAAATAAGGGAAATTCGTGCAAATCTTGGAATGACGCAGGTGTCCTTTGCTCATGCTCTCGGCGTGTCGCCAAAAACGATAGAAGCATGGGAATCAGGCACAAATAAGCCCTCGGGAATAGCAAGCAGAATGTTAGAATTGATTGAACGTGACAATACCTTGCTTGAAAGATACGCTATTGTGGATAGGAAAGAGAGCATGACTGTGTGATTTTTATGATATATAAGCGATAAAGGGGTGCGTATTTATGCTGGGAATAATTGTATCAAACAATCTAAAAGCGCTTGCAGTCCATCTGTGCATGTGTGCTGTATGTGTCTTTATTGACATTAGTTCACTGGGAGGAATAATACAGTTTTTCCTGCCAATAGCTGTCTTTATGGTGTATTTTTTTGCAGGCTCTAAGCTGTTAAAAATAACAGAGAGCAATGTTGCCAATGCACTGTCAATAATATCAATTATTATTGTATTGATTCCAAGTGTTATAGTAGGCATTGCTGTGAATTCTATTTTTCTTTTGCTACTAGTATCGCCTATGATGGTATTATGTTTGCCAATCGTAATAATACTTGACCTCGTAATGTCTGACGGTTACCTTGGCTTTATAATGGCTATGCTTGCAGGCGTGCTGTTAGCGTTCTTAGGCATGTGGGCAGGCATGACATTCAGACGAGGCAAGGATATTGCAGAGAGCAGTTAAGGACGAGGACGTTTTGGCGCGCCAAACAAAATATAGCTTTAATCGGCGGAGTATGTTAAAATAGCCTTACACGAATGAAATCGGGAGGTACTATGAAAACACCAACACCACTAGGCTACGTAGAATTAGCGGACGGCAGCTTGCCAATCTTTCCCATGAATGACATTTTTATCAACTTCACATTCCAACACATCAACAACTGGGAAGCCCTGCGCGTGGCAATCAACATTTTCATAGAGCGTTTCCAAAAGGAAAAGCCCGACACACTACTAGGCACAATCAACGGCGAAATAGACGTAAAAACGCAGTTTAAGCAACTAATAGGCAAAAACACAAAAACCGCCCGCGACCAAGACGTTAAGCTAACCGACACAAAAAAGGGCAGTTACTTCATAGAGTTCCAAAACAGCGCGTACACCGACCCGCCTATCCCCGATAGGTCAGTGGTATATTTTGGCTTGGGCATAAGCCACGCCAAGGGCAAGCCCGCAAACCAAATATGGCTGCTCGCCGAAGCCGTACCCTCCGTCCTGCACAACAAGCTGTTCACGCGCTACATTCTCAAAGACGAAGTGACAGGCAACAACCACCCCGACCACTCGGGTATTATGTTCGCAGACTTGGAAAAGCTATCAGAAGAAAACAGCCAAGCAGGGGAACTAGCCGCGCTCTTTCTCGGTAAAAGCCTAGACCCACAGGACGAAACCGTAAAGAAAATAGCGGCGGCAATTAAAGCGAGCTTTCAAGAGTTTAAGGAAGATAAGGAAGTGGTGGAAATGTTTACATTTAGAGAGCGATGGGAACGAGATGCCGCGGCTCGGGCTAGGGTTGAGGGCAGGGGCGAGGGCAGAACTGAGGGCAGAACCGAGGGCGTGCTTAACACCGCCGATAGAGTATTAGACCTCCTAAAAAATGGAGTTGCCCCAACGGAAATTGAGGCGTTCCTGCTTAGCATGAAAAATGAATACGGCGGAAAAAAAGAAGCGGCACTTTCTTAGGGCGTGTTTAATAGACCTTTTCAAGACTTTAAAGACTTTCAAAACTTTCAAGATTTCCAAAACGTCAAAGACAACGAATCGCCCCTGCCTACCATAAAAAACAAATCCCCCCATCACCCCCGAGCCTACTCCACCAAACAACAAACATACCCCCCAATACTTCCCACAAACCGCGCTCCGTCCATTTCACCATTGCCTATTTTTGCCAAGGCACGTTGCCATTTGCCTGCGGTTCATTTCGGGCTATAGTTGTTTAAGCTAAAAACGGCACTGTGCTTGCGGTCTTTTTGCCGCAATGCTTCGTCGCAAAAAACCTTGTGTGCCTCTAGCACGCGGCGGTTTTTGCTCGGCGTGCGGCATTGTCTAAGAAAACCACTTAGACAACACCTTACTGCCTGCTTGCTCGGCGTGCGGCATTGTCTAAGAAAACCACTTAGACAACACCTTACTGCTTGCTTGCTCCTCGCCTTGCGACAAAAATCCTCGCAATCCCAGTACCGTTTTCAACTTAAACAACTATAGCCTGCTCCACCAAATAACAAACATACCGCCTAATACTTTCCATAAACCGCGCTTCGTCCATTTCGCCATTGGCTATTTTTGCCAGGGCGCGTTCCCATTTGCCTGTGGTTTCGGGCTGGCGCATTTCGGGCGGCACAATGGAAATTAGCCTAATCCCTTTTTCCGTGGGGATTAGGTTCTTTTTTTCGCGTTGTACATAGCCCGAGGCGATTATTTTTTCGATAATGGCGGCGCGCGTGGCGGGCGTGCCTAGCCCAGAGGATTTTAGGGCTTCCTTTAGGGCTTCGTCGTCTATTAGCCGCCCCGCGTTTTCCATGGCAGAAAGCAGCGTCGCTTCCGTGTACGGCTTGGGCGGCTGCGTTTTCTTTTCCAAGACTTCTGCGTTTTTTACCGTTACGGCCTCGTCCTTGGTTAGGGCGGGCAGGCGTTCCTCGTCTGTTTTTGTCGCTTTTTCATGGGAATAAATAACCGTAAAGCCCGCGTTTTTTTCCACGCGCCCCTTGGAACGAAAGGCCTCGTCCTCAACTCTGGTAATCGCGGTGGTTACATCGTACACATTCGCAGGATAAAATACCGCCAAGAAGTTGCGGATAATTCTATCGTAAACCCGTGCTTCGTCTGCGGATAAGGACGAACGCGGACTTTTGTATGCTTGTGGGCTGTCAAGGCTTCGAGATGACATTCCCACCATAGAGAAATCGGAGGAACGGGGCGAAGCCCCTCCAGTCGGGATAATCGCGTGATGGTCGCTTACCTTAGCCGTATTGATTATCCGCGCGCTTGTCGGCAGCTTTGGCAGGCCAAGCAAATAATCCGCAAATTCCTTGTATTCGTTCACTCCGACTGCTTCTATTACCTTGGGCAGCTTGGGCGCGATGTCGTCACTCAAATAACGGCTGTCCGTCCGCGGATAGGTTATCAGCTTATGCTTTTCGTACAAGCTCTGGGCGATTTCCAGTGTCTTTTTCGCGGAAAACCCGAGCCTGCGGTTACACTCGCGCTGTAGCTCCGTAAGGTCGAAGAGCTGTGGCGGAAGCTGTCGTTTTTCCTCGGTTTCTATGCTTTCGATTGTACCCAACCTGCCATTTGTTTTCTGGGCGATTGCTTGGGCTTGCTCCTTGTTGTATGTGCGTTCGTCATTCGCTTCATTTTCCTTATTTAACCAAATGCCGCTATATGCTTCCCCATTTTCCAGCAAAAACTGTGCCTTTACCTCATAATAATCCTTAGCCGTAAACGCCGTAATTTCCATGTGGCGGTTTACCAGCATCGCCAAGGTAGGCGTTTGCACACGCCCCATAGGCAGCAATTCGTCGTGGCTTAGGGTATATGCGCGGGTGGCGTTCATGCCCACAAGCCAGTCTGCCTCCGCACGGCAACGCGCCGAGGCGTACAAATTGTCGTATTCGCTCGATTGCTTCATTTTTTCCAGTCCTTGGGAAATAGCCGAGTCCGTTAGGCTGGAAATCCATAGGCGTTTTACCGATTTTTTACAGCCCGCCCATTTGTAGATATAGCGGAAAATCAGCTCGCCCTCGCGCCCGCTATCTGTCGCACAAATAATGTCCGCGATTTCCTTACTATTCATCATTTTTTTCAATAGCCTCAGCTGTGCCGCCGTTTTTGGCATGGGCTTCAGGCACATTGTCTGCGGCAAAATGGGCAAATCGCCGCTACGCCATTTTTTCAAGGACGGCTCGTAGTCCTCTGGCTCGAACAGCGTAACCAAATGCCCGATTGCCCACGAAATTACATATTTTTCGCCATACAAATATCCATCGCCTTTTTTCGCGCATTTAAGCACACGAGCAATGTCACGCCCCACAGAGGGCTTTTCTGCTATTATTAGTGTTTTCATTTTTTCACCTTGTGTAGTCGAGCTGTTTTTTTATTCATTTTTACACTATTAGCCTAAAACGCCTCACAATCCCACCACCGTCTTCAACCTAACCAACTATATAAACCCCACGATACTCATACAACCCATCAAAAAACCCTATCGCACCATCATCAACATACTGAAAAATCGGACACCAAGACAAATTGCCCTCGCCGATATTAACCTCCATCGAAAACATGCCCTCTTGCAAAATATTGCCGTTATTGTCAAAAATCTCGGATAACTCATCACCGTATTCGCCTCGTTGCTTATACTGCTCGTTTCGCTCCAAAACCGTGCCTATAAGGCTTTCCCGCCATTCGTCGGTTGGCTGTTCGGCAAGCTCATTCAAAAATTCCGCATCGTTTATGATAAATTCATAATAATCAAACCCGAATACTTGAATGGTTTTATCGTCATAAACCGTAATATACTTGCTTGGGTCGCCCGATTCGTGCATATATCGCCCAATTCTTAAAATTACATTTTCGTATTCACGCCACTTGGCTTTGCTGTATTCGTCCATTCGCGAAACGTGGCGCGTACCCAGCCCCGCCGCAACAAGCAGCATGACCGCGATTGTCAGCGATATTAGCGTAATAACTGGGACGTTGCATTTTGTAGGCGATAAATGTCGAATTTCCGATTGCGGATTTTTTCCAAATAGCTTGCGGTCGATATAGTAAAAAAAGTGACCGAGCATTACTATTAACGCCGCTATTCCAACGATATAAGCAAACGCCCAAAGCCCCAGCACATCAAAATCAAGGAAAAAATATGGAAATCGCACAGGCTCAAAGTAGCCGCTGACAGCGTCTGCCGTAAGCCGCGCCGTTGCTATATGCCTCAATCCGTAATCATAGCCCGAAAAGCCCGCAACCGATGTAAAGGCAATATATGTCAATGGAAACGTAAGGGTCAAATACACATCTTTGTATTTTAGGCGACCTGTTTGCGAAAAAAGTACATAATCCGACAAACATAAAAGTGGCACTATTGCGTGTATTGACAAATTATTAAATGACATAAGATACCAAAAAGGCAGGTTTGGCGCAAGCATTACCCAAAAAATGACAAATGTCAACAGCAAATTAACCGTGCAAATCATTCTGAAGCGGGTGAAATATCCAGAGTTTCCAGTTGTTCCCATATCCCTTTCTGTGCAAACGGCGAGCATTGCAAGCATAACAAACGCAAGCGCGTTGCTTTGAATGGTATAATATGTAATCGCCTCAAGGTAAAACTGAGGTAAAAAAACACCAAATTGCCGCATAAGCGCGTACAATGTAAAAAGCATGGCAACCAAACGGAAGCTAAGAGCGAATTTTTTGTTTTTAATCATATGGGAACAACCCCTCCCGTGCCTGTACTTCGATTTTATGATATATTCCAACCAAACCGCAACAAACTTATTGCAGTATATCGCAAAATTATAAATAAATCCACAGCGATTTTTCGCTCCGTCCACGACAGCTTGTCGTGCCACCTCACACACGGCAAACACACAAACGACAAACAACAAAATCAACACGGTTTTTGTAGGGGAGGGATTTATCCGTCCCGAGATTACCTCGCGCTGCGTTAATGCACGTTACCCGCCCCGAATTGACGAGCGTGCATACCTCGGGACGGATAAATCCGTCCCCTACAATTGACCGCCACAGCAAACGCACGAACGATAAACGCACAAACGACAAACACACGAACAACAAACACACAAACGACAAAATCAACACGGTTTTTGTAGGGGACGGATTTATCCGTCCCGAGGTTGCCTCGCTCTGCGTTAATGCACGTTACCCGTCCCGAATTGACGAACGTGCATATCTCGGGACGGATAAATCCGTCCCCTACAATCAACCGCCACGACAAACACACGAACGACAAACACACGAACGACAACCGCACAAACGACAAAATCAACACGGTTTCTGTAGGGGACGGATTTATCCGTCCCGAGGTTGCCTCGCTCTGCGTTAATGGACGTTACCCACCCCGAATTGACGAGCGTGCATACCTCGGGACGGATAAATCCGTCCCCTACAATTGACCGCCACTACAAACGCACGAACGGCAACCACACGAACGACAAACGCACAAACGACAAACACACAAACGACAAAATCAACACGGTTTTTGCAGGGGACGGATTTATCCGTCCCGAGGCTACCTCGCTCTGCGTTAATGCACGTTACCCGCCACGAATTGACGAGCGTGCATACCTCGGGACGGATAAATCCGTCCCCTACAATTGACCGCCACAATAAACACACGAACGGCAACCGCACAAACGATAAACGCACAAACGACAAACACACAAACGACAAATCAACACGATTTCCGTAGGGGACGGACTTATCCGTCCCGAGGCTACCTCGCTCTGCGTTAATGCACATTACCCGCCCCGAATTAACGAACGTGAAAACCTCGGGACGGATAAATCCGTCCCCTACAATTGACCGCCACAACAACCGCACAAACGACAAACACACGAACGATAAACATACAAACGACAAACACACGAACAGCAAAATCAACACGATTTCCGTAGAGGACGGATTTATCCGTCCCGAGGTCACCTCGTTCTGCGTTAATGCACGTTACCCGCACCGAATTGACGAACGTGCATACCTCGGGACGGATAAATCCGTCCCCTACAAGAACCTACAATTTTCCAGTGGTTTAACAAATGATTTATGCAACACGGATTTAACGGATTTAACGGATTTACACGGATTACGCGGATTGGCTCGTGGGAAAATCCACGAAAATCCGCTAAGCCCGAAAGAATCCGCGCAAATCTGCGTGAATCCGCTAAATCCGCGTTTAATCCATATATTTTTATACTGCCTAAATAAAGACATAGAACGCAGCTTACGCAGACAGAATCCGCGAAAATCCGCCAAATCCGCGAAAATCCGCGTTCCATGCCTTTAAAATCCAACCCCCCACTTGACAATTCCCAACCACTACATTATCGTAAAAACCACACAAGGAACCGTCAAGCAATAGCTTAACAATTCCTAAGGACGTGAAAAAATGAACCCAAAGAAAATAATTCTCGTATATATAAACATCGCAAACGCCATAACCCTTTTAGGCTTGCTTTTTTCGCTTGCAGGCTGTTTTTTCGCGCTTAATGGCAATATACGACTAGGCATAATTTTTCTTATCATTTCGGGCATTTGTGACCTTTTTGATGGTGCTGTAGCCAGAAAAATAGAACGAACTGACCTAGAGAAGGCATATGGCGGACAGCTCGATTCTATCGTAGATGCGGTGAGCTTTGGCATAGCCCCTGCGGCTATTGTGCTTTCGAGTGCCGGCGCGGAATGGTACGCGCTTTTAGTGTACGCCTTTTATATTGCTTGCGTAGTGAGTAGGCTTGCGTATTTTAGTGCCGCCGCTGTGCCGAATGTTCCGCCAGAGCATTACCAAGGACTACCTACAACGTACATAGCGTTGATTTTGCCGATTGTTATGCTTTTTCGTTCGTCATTTGCAAGCATAATAGCCCTTGCGGCCGTCGGTCTGCTCTTTGTGCTGAATATAAAAGTACCAAAGCCGCGCGGAATATGGTATATACTGTTTCCGCTTATTGCGATTGCCTTGATAGCCTTATGGTGGCTATGGTGAAAGGACTGACAAAGCATGACTAAGCGACTATATGTATATTTAAGCGAAATGCTTCCGCCGTTAAAATGCGCGGCGGTTTCAGTCATACTTTTTTTTGAAATTTACTTTATGATTATTTTAATTGCCGACCTAGGCACATTTCGCATAGGAATCCAAGAGCTTGTCGGCTGTGCGACAATATTCACCTTTCTTTTAAGCCTTAGAATTGCGGACGATTTTAAGGATTACCAAACCGACCTCGTGCTTTTCCCCCACAGACCCTTGCCGTCTGGCAGGGTCAAAAAATCGGATTTGGCGGCTCTCTTGATAGGCATAAATGCAATCGTTATTACGCTGAATATAATATACATGAACAACCTTGTATATTATGCCGCTTTAATGCTTTACGGCTCGCTTATGTCCCTATGGTTTTTCGCGCGTGCCAAAATTCAAAAAAACCTGTTCCTCGCGCTAGTTACGCACAATCCTGTGGATTTTATCGTAAACATTTATATCATCTCGTTCACCTGTATCAAATACGACCTGCCAATTTTCACCCTTACCAATTTATTGATTGCATTCACGCTCTACTGGCCCACGCTTATCTGGGAAATTTCGCGGAAAACCCGCGCGCCAGAGGACGAAACAGAATATACCACTTATTCCAAGCTATACGGCTACAAGAAAATAACGAGAATTATTCTTGTTATTATAACCCTTGACGTTATTACCAGTGCAAGGCTCATGTACGAGCTGTGGACACCTGGCGTTATAGCTGTGGTCGCCGCCTATGCGTGGTTTGTTGCCGAATGTATTCGCTTTATAAAAAACCCAAAACGCTTTGCACTGGTTAGCAGAATCGAAAAATATATGTTTATTACTGAAGTGCCTGTTGTTTTGATTGAGATAGTGCTTATGATAGTGTACAGTCGCACATGAAAAATCGCCGAAGGCGAGCCAAAAAAACTGGGGTGGCTTATATGAGTGAAATAAAATGGACAATTTTGGACAATAGCAATATCGTGGAAAGCTACCCGGGAATTACCCTGCCGCTTACCTATTCGTTTATCAAAATTGCATATAGGGGCGTTTTCCAAGGGCTTGTCAGTGCAAGCATCAACAATGACATGATTGTTTCAAGGTACGCAGATGTGCTTGACAATATGGTTACAAGCTACAAGGGACGTATTTATTATTGTATAAATAACTGGTATTCCCTCATTGACTTTATGCCGTTTTCAAAAAAGGTCATACCGATATGGCAGGACATGATGGGCGTGCAAGACCACGAGGTTTACCTTGGCAGGCAACACCGCTTTACCCCCTTGCAAAAAACAAAAATGTACTGGAGCATGTTAAAAAACGCTATGAGAATACCCAAGGAAATGGCGCGGCTTCATAGCGATTTTACCTCTGTTAAGCAATATTTTGACGAAAATTACAACACGGAGCTGTCTATTTCAGAGCTGCTTAGCCTTTTTAGCGAAATCGAACGCAGGGTGTTAAAAAAGTGGTATGTCACCCTTTCTAATGATATGTATGCGTTCATTTGGACAGGAATATTAAAACGCAAATTAACAAAAAAAGGCATAGATGTGGCGGAATATATTTCAGGCATTTCATCTCTTGAAAGCCTAAAGCCGATTAAACGACTCTTGGAAATAGCAAAACAGCACGGCGATAACGCGGACGTTTTGCAGACCACAGAGGTACAGGAATATTTACGAGAATACGGCGACAGAAGCCCCTGCGAATTAAAACTAGAGGCTATGACCTACCGCGAAAGCCCCTCACTGCTGGAACAAAAAATACGAGAATACGCAAGCGACAAAAAAAGGCTTGACGAAATGCTGCAAGCCTTAGCCTGCGAGGAAACACCTGCGCGCAATACCTTTGTCGTAAAAAGAGCGCGGCTAGGCATACAAAACCGTGAAATTTCACGCCTAAACCGCAGCCGAATATATGGAATGGTAAGACGAATATTCATAACCATAGGCGAGCGATTGTACCAAAACGGACATATAGACGAGCCGTCAGACGTTTTTTATCTGGAAATCGGAGAAATCCAAAACGGCGTTCCTGCGGAATACCGACAAATAATTTCCAATCGGAAAATCGAATATGCGGAATACGAAAAGCTACCCGCACACTCACGAATTGTATTCCGCGGCGATGGGGGGGCTTCGCCCCTTTTCTCCGACTGTACTACAATAGGAATGTCGTCCCGAAGCCTTAACAGCCGCAACAGCCTTAACAGCTTCACAGGAATAGGCACGTCCTCGGGCAGTATTACGGCAGAGGCGGTTGTGCTTGAATCGCCAAATGACAGCGTAGATGTCAAGGGCAAAATCATTGTCACAAAAACCACCGACCCTGGCTGGGTGTTCCTGCTCACAATGGCAGGCGGAATTGTGGCAGAAAAAGGCTCGCTTCTGTCGCACACGGCCATTGTATCGCGCGAATTAAAAATCCCCGCAGTAGTTGCAGTCGAGAACATAACCTCGCTTATAAAAAGCGGAGATATTATCAAAATAGACGGAAAAACAGGGAGAATTGACATTGTACGGGCTAATTGAATTTACCACAGAGCAGGAGCATGTCAATGCCTTTCTGGCTGTAGCCGCTCATGTCTACAAGGGCGACAAAAATTACAGCCCCGAGCGAGCAAGCGACACCATTGCGTGGCTCGCAGGCAAGCATAACTTCACAGGGCTTTTGGAACAAAAAAACCTTCTGGTTCTCCGCGACAATGCTCCTGCCGCGCGAGGAATAGCCTTTGTAAACAAAATCGGCGGCTTTGGCAGTATCGGCTTTTTTGAGTGCATGGACGACAAACAAGCAGTAAAGCTGTTGGCGGACAGTGCCGCCGCCTTTTGCAGACAGCATGGAATAAGCAATATATACGCGCCCATGAACGGCTCGATATGGTCGGATTACCGACTTATGACAAGGGGCTTTGAGGACAGGCCCTTTCTCGGCGAGCCATATAACAAGCCCTATTACAGTAGCCTGTTGACCGAATGCGGCTTCAAGCCAGTAAAAACATGGGAAACACAATTTGTAAGCAAGGTAGAGCCAAGGAGCAAAACGGCACAGCGATATTTGCACGAGGAAAAGGCACAGCAGTCAAGGGGCATAAAAATTAGAAGCATGAAAAATTTTGATACCGACATTCGTATTATTCACAGGCTCGCAATGAACGCCTTTAGCCAGTTTTTCCTTTTCCACGAGCTTGACGAGAGCGATTTTGTGAACGCCTACGCAGGCTTGAAGCGTATTTGCGACAAAAGGACAATAAAAATTGCCTATAGCCACGATAACCAGCCAATCGGCTTTGGTATCGCGCTTCCCGATTACAGGAGCAGACTAGGCTTTTTTCTGCGATACGCCAAGCGGTACAGCCTGCTCTATATCGGCACATTGCAGGAAAACGGCGAGAGCGTGTACCCACAATGCGGCAAGGCAATTATTGTTTCCATTTTGAGGTCGCTTTTTCTTAGGCGTAAGGGCTATATTCGTGCTATGATGAGCGTAGACAGCAAAACACGCCATTTTTCTAAGGAATACGAGAATATACACGAATACACGCTGTTTGGCTTGGAGGTAGATTTATAGTTGCTTACATTTATCAAGCATGTGTTTTTCCTCATATCGCCCGCCATTTTGGGCGGAGTTCTTAACATGGTTTTTGTGAAGCTACCGATATTTAAGGCATGGCAGATACCTATGGACGGCGGAAAAACACTGAGGGACGGCAAACGCATTTTCGGTGACAATAAGACCTGGAAGGGCTTTGTCGGCATGATTGTGCTGACGGCCTTTTCCGCATGGCTCTTTTGGCGCGGCACGTTTCAGTACAGCTATTTATACGGCGCGTGGCTTGGCTTTGCATACGTTATTTTTGAGCTGCCAAACAGCTTTTTCAAACGCAGGCTAGGACTAAAGCCAGGCAAAAACGGCGGCCTTGTCCAAACCCTATGCGACCAAGCCGATAGTGCCATAGGCTATGCCCTGTTTTTGACAATTATTCACCCCATGTCTTGGCACGAAATAGTCGGAATAATTGTAATTGGCACAGCTACGCATTATGTGTTTAATATATTGCTGTTTTTCTTGAAGCTACGTAACCAAAGGGGGTAACAATGGATTTTTAAAGGCATGGAACGCGGATTTTCGCGGATTTAACGGATTTTCGCGGATTCTTTCTGGCGTAAACTGCGTTCTATGATTCTATTTAGTCATTACAAAAATATATGGATTAAACACGGATTTACGCAGATTTACGCGGATTTTATCTGGCGCGTTTTTTTATCCGCGTAATCCGTGTAAATCCGCCAAATCCGTGTTTGATACCTTTTAAAAACCTACGTAATCCGCATTTCGCCAGTTTTGAATAAACGCAAGAAAAAATCCGCGTAAATCCGTAAAATCCGCGTAAATCCGCGTTCCATGCCTTTAAAACTTCCGTGAAAGGAGCGAGCCTATGTACAGCTTTGACGAATTAAAAACCATAGCCGACCGAAACGTAGCCGACCGAAAATCGCTAATAGGCATGAAAGCCGAGAGCTTGCTTTATATGCGTGAAAACGGCTTTAATGTCCCAGACGGCTTTGTTGTTACAGCGGAAGAGCTTGGGGCGGTGACGGCAGAAATGCTTGCCGAATACGCAGACGAGGCCGCCTGCTACGCCGTCCGTAGCAGCGGCACAAGCGAGGACTTGGCTGGCGCGTCATTCGCAGGTCAATATGAATCATTCTTGAATGTAAAGGGCTATGCGGGCTTGCTTACGGCAATTAAGGCGTGTGCAGGCTCTATTCACAATGAGCGTGTGGTCGCATACGCTAAGCGTTGCAATATAGATATAAGCGAGAGCAAAATGGCGGTTATCGTACAGCGAATGGTAAGCAGTGAAAAATCTGGCGTGGCTTTTTCCATAAACAGCATAGACGGGCGCGACAAGGAAATTCTCATAGAGGCGGTAAGCGGCTTGGGCGATAAGCTAGTAGGCGGACACGCTACGCCCGATTCCTATGCCTACAACTGGTATGACGACGAAATTACAATATATAACGGCGGAGCTCTCACACGGCAGGAGGTCAAAACGCTTGGCGAGGTCATTCTTGATATTCAAGTGCTGTATGGGCTTCCGGTAGATGTTGAGTGGGCGATAGTGGGCGAGAGCGTGCATATTTTGCAAAGCCGCCCCATTACAACAATCAGCTACAGGGCTATACCAAGTGAATGGACAACCGCCAATTTCCGTGACGGCGGAGTTTCGTCCGCCGCCTGCAAGACATTGATGGCATCGCTGTATGGGCTTGTGTTCGACCATTCTTTTTTAAATTCACTAAAAACCATTAGGCTACTGCATAAAAACGAAAATAGCTCCATATACGAGGTCTTTTTTGCACGTCCGTATTGGAGCCTGACTATGGAAAAGCAATGCTTTGCGAGGTTACCGAGCTTTGTCGAGCGAGAAATTGACGAAGCCATGGGCGTTGTGCCTGCCTATGAGGGTGACGGCATTGTTACACGGCTAGGTCTTTCTAGCCTTTGCAGTGGGTTCAAGGTACTGTCTGCGGTTAAAACGCACATCAGGGACATGGAAAGCAAGGCAGAGCAACGAAAGGCCTCCCTTCTTGAAGCCTTTGCGGCTGTGGAACGTATTGATTTGTCCGCAAGCTCTACAGATGAGCTACATGCTCTATGGGTGAAGTTCGTTAAAAATGACTATTATAAATCTGAATACACCTATTTTAGTTACGTCTTTTGCAACATGATTCTTTCCGTGCTGTTTAAGGCTAAAATCAAAAAGCATTTGCCCGAGAACGAGGTAATCAATTTAATGCTTGGGCTTTCGGACGTGTCGCATATGCGCCCAATTTATGATGCCTGGGCTATGAGCCGCCGCGGATATAGCGAAGATGAGTTTAATGCGTTCATAGAAAAATACAAGCATCATTCACAGCACGAGCTAGACATATCCTATCCCAACTGGGACGAAATGCCAGAGCAAGTACGCAGTATGATAAAAGACCTCGGCAGGCTAGGCAACGAACACGACCCAAGAGCCTTAGGCGAAAAGCAGACACAAAAATATCTCGATACCCTCGCTCGTGTTCCAAAAAAACTGCATAAGGACATAAAACAGTTGCGCCGCTTCCTTTGGTGGCGTGAGGAGTTCAAGGATATTTCCACAAGGTCGTATCTTTTAATTCGCAGACTGACACTTGCGTTGGGTAGGGCGTGGGAACGCGAGGGCGTATTGCAATCGGCGGACGATATATTTTTTCTATCGGTTAGCGATATTGAGGAAAAGAACACCATAAATGTGTCCAGAAACAAAAAATATTATATGTCCTTTACTCGCTTTAATAGCCCTAACGAGCTTGGCAGTAGACACACCACGAGCAAAGCACAGGCTGACGGAGCGCGGCTATTAAAGGGCATTGCGTGCAGTGGGGAGGCAGTAACAGCAACAGCCCGAGTAATCAAGGATATTCATGACTGCGGCAGACTAGAGCAGGGCGACATTCTCGTAACGCAATGCACTGACCCAGCGTGGACGGCGGTATTTGGCAGGCTAGGCGGCGTTGTAACCGAAACAGGCGGACTGCTGTCCCATGCGGCGGTTATATCGCGCGAGTATGGTCTGCCCTGCATACTGCTTGCAAAAAACGCAACCGCTGTAATAAGGGACGGCGATATTATAACAATGGATTGCAAGACTGGCATAATTCGGGGAGGCTTGTTATAAATGGTTTGCCGTTCCTTTGATGAAATGGTGAGGACAGGCTACGAATTTAAGGATTCCAGTGTATACGAAAAAATAGACGGTAGGTATGTCGGCAGGACATTCGCAGAGCTTTATAGCGATGTCTGGGCTTTGAGCGAAAAGCTGCTCGATATGGGCTTGGAAAACAAAAGCATAATGCTGTATGGAAAAAATTCCTACAACTGGCTGGTCGTATATCTGGCAGTTATTACCTATGTAGGGGTAATTGTACCCATTGACAAGGAATGGAAGGCTAGGGACATAGAAAATGTTTTGTCCGACACACAAATTGACTGCATATTCTGCACTGATTGCCTTAAATGCTACTTGAATAGCATAAAAGCCCCTGTAATAAACCTCGAAAACGAGGCATCGGCTTTAATTTCACAGGGGCGCAGCCTAGGCACAGTCCGCAGGAAATGTGCAGAAAGCCCAAGCCGTATATGCTCCATTATGTTTACCTCTGGCACAACCGCCAAGCCAAAAAAAATAGAGCTGTCCGAAAAAAATTTATGGGCGAACGGCTTTGAGCTAGAGAAGCTAGTAACTGTTTCCGCCTCGGACAGATACATGCTGTCACTGCCGCTAAGCCATATTGCCCCTGTTTTGGCGAGCTTTATTTACCCCATGAGCATGGGCGCGAGCCTGTATATCCCTAGCTCCTTTAAGGAAATGGCAGAGGATTTGAAATTGATACGCCCGACTGTTTTTTATGGAGTGCCGAAAATATTTGAGGAAATATGGAGGGCTATTCCGCTAGATAAAAAGCAAAGGCTACGCAAGGGCATATTGCTGTCCAATTTTTTGCGTAGGCTCGGCATTGATAAACGCAAGGGGATATTTGCGGAGCTTCATAATAGTCTAGGCGGAGCGGTACGCTTTGCGTATAGCGGCGCGGTTAGTCTTGATAGTCGGCTAGTGCGTAGCTTCGAGGACATGGGTCTGACTATTTTGCAGGCATACGGCATGACCGAATCCGCGGCGATTATTTCGTTCGATTCAATCAACGATTATAGGCTAGGCTCTGTCGGCAGGGTACTGCCTAATTTGGCATATAAAATCATAGACAGGGACAGTAACGGCGTAGGCGAAATATGCGTAAGAGGCGATAGCATAGCCGCTTGTGCCGTAGCAGGCGATGGCTATCTGCATACAGGCGATTTGGGCTATATAGACAAGGACGGCTATTTGTTCCTAGTCGGGCGTAAAAAACGCCTGATAAAGCTGTCGAACGCAAAAAATGTATATCCCGACGAATTGGAGGAATTATTATTGCATAGCACGGATATAAAGCAAGCTCTCGTGTATGAGGAAAACGGCAGGATTAGTGCCTCGGTTGTTTCTGATTGCGGCATAGCTGTCGTAGAGGAATTTGTGGGTCGCTTGAATAAGACATTGCCGCGTTATAAGCAGATTCGGCAGGTTCGAGTGGTGGGTAGCTTGAGCGAAAAACTCTGATGTCGTTATTCATTTAGCGGAGGGGCTTGACCGTCCGCGACAAACGCACGAAGCCAAGCTGTATAAATCAAACACGGATTTAACGGATTTTCGCGGATTTTATCTGACTTATCGGATTGTCGTGGATTTCTCCACGAGCCAATCCGCGTAATCCGTGAAAATCCGTTAAATCCGTGTGAAGCCCTTGAAGCCCTTATCGTGCTTGCCCTCCCCTACAACAAAACCTGTAAACACCAACAAGCCCTGCCCCTCATAGTATGTACTAATGACATAGCACAAAGGGTGATTAGGCGTGTTGTTCGACTCTCATATAATGGGCGTGCTTTCGGGTACGCTTTTTAGAAAAATATTAAACAACGAACAAATTACGCTTTATGAATACAACGTGCTTACAAACCTGCTAATCAACAACAATATTCCGTACGATACAGCCTTTGTGTCGGGGACAAGAAAAAACCCCGCCTCGTTACAGCTTACGATTCACATAAACCCAACAACTACGTTGGTTTTAGTAATCGCGCTAGAGCCGGGGTCGTCTGTGTTTTCGCCAAGCCCTTAAATCAAGCACGGATTTACGAGATTATGGAACGCGGATTTTTAAAGGCATGGAACGCGGATTTCCGCGGATTTGGCGGATTTACGCAGATTTTTTCTTGCGTGCTTTTTTAAAATCCGTGTAATCCGTCCGTATTTCTGCTGTGCCTCTCGCCCTCTGTGCCTCTGTGCCTCTGTGTGAAAAAATCTTTTTGATAAATAATGAACGTAGGTGAAGCGTATAACTTCCATATCCTTAGTTAAAAGATTTTTTCACACAGAGGCACAGAGGGAGCGTGGCACAGCAGACAACAGAACGTAGATTTAAAAGACGATTAAACACGGATTTAACGGATTTACGCGGATTTTGTCCGCGTAAATTACTAAACGGCGATATATTTTCCCACGAGCCAATCCGCCAAATCCGCGAAAATCCGTTAAATCCGTGTTCCACTACCTTTAATTTACATAGATAAAATATGCGTTCCACTGCCGTTAATTTACACGGAAAAAATCCGCGAAAATCCGTTAAATCCGCGAAAATCCGCGTTCCATGCCCTTAAAATCCGCCAAGCCCCTAAGGCTCGTGACGATATTCCCACCAAGCAAATGTCGGAGAAAAAGGGGGCTATGCCCCCTAGACCTCCACCCGCCAACCAAACCTATCCTCCATATTACCACGCTGTATCGCCGTCAATGTATCATACAGCCTACGGCTAACCTCGCCAGGTTCGCCGTTTCCGACCAATATTTCCCTATCCTTATACCGCAGCTTACCCACGGGCGAAACAACCACAGCCGTACCCGTGCCGAAAATTTCTTCCAGCGTACCCTGTTCGGAGGCCGCAAACAGCTCGTCCACAGTAATCGGGCGTTCCTCCGTTTCCAGCCCAAAATCTCTGCATAGCCGCAATATGCTATCGCGCGTTACGCCGCTTAAAATGCTTCCGTTTAACGCAGGGGTCACGATTTTGCCGCCTATTTTAAAGAAAATATTCATCGAGCCGACTTCTTCGACGTACTTATGTTCTATGCCGTCTAGCCACATTACTTGTTGGTAGCCGTTTTGTTGGGCGCGGGCTTGCGCTATCATGCTACCTGAATAATTGCCGCCTGTTTTCGCATAGCCTGTCCCGCCGCGAATAGAGCGTACATATTCTTCTTCTATCCAGATATTTACAGCTCCGAGCGTGCCAAAGTACGGCCCGCTCGGCACCATTATAATCATAAATAAATACGTCTTGGAAATAGCGACCCCCAAATATGGGTCTGTAGCGATAAAAAACGGCCGAATGTACAGGGAGCTGTCCTTCTCGCTGGGAACCCACTCCTTGTCGATTTCCACGAGCGTCTTGACCGCCTGCAAAAAATCTTCCTCGGGCAGCGTAGGCATACTCATTCTGGCGTTGGAAATATTTACGCGCCTTGCGTTCATTTCAGGGCGAAATAGGTAGCACGAGCCGTCCTCGTTTTTGTAGGCCTTCATGCCCTCGAACGTAGTCTGCCCATAATGAAGCACAGAGGTGGACGGCATAAATTCCATACTGCCGTAAGGCACAATCCGCGCGTCATGCCAGCCCGTTCCCTCCGTGTAGTTCATAACAAACATATGGTCGGTAAATTCTGGGCTAAAGCCAGTGTAATTCGCTGGTTTTTGTTTTGGTGCTGTGGTTTTGGTTATGCTAATCTGCATTTATAGACCTCTTTCCCAACTAAAGATTTTTGTATAAAGGAATGGAGCGTGGATTTAACGGATTTCAAAGGCATGGAACGCGGATTTACGCGGATTTAACGGATTTTCGCGGATTCTTTCGGACGTGTTTTTTAATCCGTGTTCCGCCGTTACCAGTTTTTTGTAGGGGACGGATTTATCCGTCCCGAGGTTTGCACGCTGCAAATTGATAGGACGTTATCCGTCCCTAATTAACGAACGTGGCAACCTCGGGACGGATAAATCCGTCCCCTACAATCCGTCCCGCCATTTACCCCACCCCAAATTGACAAACGCGCGTATATCGTGGCGGACGGATTTAAAAGCACGTCCGAAAAAATCCGCGAAAATCCGCCAAATCCGCGAAAATCCGCGTTCCATGCCTTTAAAACCCGCCAAATCCGCGGAAATCCGCGTTCCATTATCTTTTAAACCCACCAAATCCACGTTCCATAACTATTCCCCCAAAAACCGTGCCAACCGCTCCAACGCCTTTTTCAACTCCTCCAAGGAATAAGCATACGAACACCTAACAAACCCCTCACCGCACTCCCCAAAGGCAGTACCTGGAACAACCGCCAAGCGTTGTTCCATCAAGAGCCTATTGCAAAACTCCTCACTGCTAAGCCCATATTGCCCGATATACGGAAACAAATAAAACGCCCCAAGCGGTTCAAAGCACTTAATGCCTAGCTTCCTAAAGGAATCTACCATAAAGCGGCGGCGTACGTCATATTCCGAACGCATTTTTTCCACGTTGCTTTTGCCGTTTTTTAGGGCTTCTACGCCGCCTAGCTGTGCCGTGGTGGGCGCGCACATTATTACGTATTGGTGGATTTTAATCATGGCGGCGATTAAATCCTTCGGCCCGCAAGCAAAGCCCAGCCGCCAGCCAGTCATTGCGTACGCCTTGGAAAAGCCGTTCAAAACCAAGGTCCTTTCGTACATATCGGGCAACGAAGCTATGCTCACATGCTCGTCCTGTGCATAAGTAAGCTCCGCGTAGACCTCGTCACTAATTACCAGAATTTCGTGCTTTTTCAAGACCTCGCATATTTTTTCCAAGTCGGCGCGTTCCATGATTGCCCCTGTGGGGTTGTTTGGGTAACAGAGCATAATCGCCTTGGTACGCGGCGTAATGCGTTCCTCAATATCCTTCGCTTGTACGCGGAACTGATGCTCCGCATACGTAGGCACGGTTATAGGCACACCGCCCGCAAGCATAACGCACGCCCTATACGATACATAACACGGCTCGGCTACCAATATTTCGTCGCCTGGCTCGATAATCGCGCGCAAGGCAATGTCAATGGCTTCGCTTACGCCTACGGTGATTACGACCTGCTCGCTCGGCGAATATTTCAAGCTGTACCGCTCCTGCATGTAGTCGCAAACAGCCTCACGCAGGGCAGGCAAGCCCGCGTTAGAGGTGTAGGCGGTTCTGCGGTGTTCTAGGGAAAAAATCGCTTCCTCGCGTACGTTCCACGGCGTGAAAAAGTCAGGCTCGCCCACACCAAGAGAAACAACGTCCTTCATCTCCGCCGCCACGTCAAAAAATTTCCGTATGCCAGACGACGGCAGGTCAATTACCTTTTGTGTAACAAAGCTCATGGCGACACTATCATCCTCTCGTCGTCGGGCTTATTGCCCGTCATTATTTCGCCGCGTTCCTTATATTTTTTAAGCACAAAATGCGTGGCGGTGCTAAGCACAGACTCCAGCGGCGCGAGCTTATCCGTCACAAAATACGAAATATCCTTTATGCTCTTGCCCTCCACGATTATGGACAAATCGTAGCCGCCCGACATCAAATACAACGCCTTTACCTCGTCAAAGCGGTAAATCCTCTCCGCTATACGGTCGAAGCCCTGTCCGCGCGCAGGCGTTACCTTTATTTCTATTATGGCGGTGATATATTCCTTGTCGGTTTTTTCCCAGTTAATAAGCGTGTGATAACCGCGGATTACGCCCTCGTTTTCTAGCCGCGCGATTGCTTCGGCTACCGCGCCGCCGTCCTCGCCTGTAAATACGGCTATTTCCTCGGTGGTTAGCTTGGCGTTATGTTCTAGTTGGTTTAAGATTTTCAAATCCATTGTTTCATCTCCTCATATTTATACCACATTCCAACAAATATTCCTTTAATTCGCCGCTGGAATAATTCCTATCCATACGCGGCGAATATAACATACTGCTAATAATCGCCGCGTGTGCGTCTGTTTGTGTGAATAAATCCCGCAAATGCTCGGGCTTGCCTGCGCCGCCAGAAGCGATTAGCGGAATGGATAAATTTTCCTCCGCCATTTTCATAAGACGTAGGTCATAGCCGCCTAGCGTGCCGTCACAGTCTATGCTGTTTAGGCATATTTCGCCTGCGCCTAGCTCCTGCCCTCGTTTTATCCACTCTAGCGCGTCCAAGCCTGTGGCAATTCTCGCGCCGTCAATGTACACCTCGTAGCCGCTCGGCTTGCTGTCCGTACGTTTTACCTGCGTAGACAAAACAACGCACTGCGAGCCAAACGCCTTTGCGCCCTCGGTGATAATCTGCGGATTACGCACAGCCATGGAGTCTATGCTTATTTTCTCCGCGCCTGCCTTTAACGCCTCGTACATGTCGTCCAAGTCCTTAATTCCTCCGCCTACCGCAAACGGAATAAACACGCATTTTGCCACTCTTTTTACTGTTTCTATGTCTATTCTGCGTTTTTCGGAGCTTGCGGTTATGTCGTAAAAAATGATTTCGTCGATGCCTGCATTATACAGCGATTCCGCAAGCTGTTCAGCGGGCGCAATGTCTATATTATCTTGGAAATTTACCGCCTTTGTCACCCTGCCGCTAATAATATCAAAGCAAGCAATCAGCCTTTTTGTTAGCATTGTAAAAACCCTCCCAACAAAGCAAGCCCTGCCTCGCCGCTTTTTTCTATATGGAACTGCGTGGCGTAAATATTCTCCCTGTGGACAGAAGCAGTAAACGTGCCGCCGTAATTAGCCGTACCCCATATGTCGGCATTGTCCAACGGAACGGCGTAATATGAGTTTACAAAATAAAAATAGTCACTGCAAGGCGTATTTATGGGGCTTTGGGTCAATTCCACCTTGTTCCAGCCCATTTGCGGTACGCGAATGTCCGAGCTGTCAAACTTCACCACGCTACCCTTTAGCCAACCTAAGCAGGTTGCGTTTTCTTCCTCGCTGTACTCAAAAAGAATTTGCATACCCACGCATATGCCTAGAAAAAACACCTTTTTGTGCAAAACCATGGCTTCGAGCGTTTCCATTAAATCCATTTCCTTTAACGAGTCCATGGTAGCCCTTGCGCTTCCCACACCAGGCAGAATAATATGGCTCGCGTCCTCTAGCTCGCTTGCGTTGCACGCAAACTGCGCCTTAAAGCCCAAGCGATTTATGGCGTGCATTACGCTTGGCGCGTTGCCTGCCTTGTAGTCGATTACCCTAATCAATGTACGTCACCTACCTATAATAGTTTATTCCGCCCTCGAAAAGCGGCATGAATTTTTCGCCGTAAATATTTTTTGCCGTAAATTTGTTGTACCGCTCCGTGTGTGCCATTTTGCCCAAAATGCGGCCGTCTGGGCTTGTTATGCCCTCTATTGCCCACGCCGAGCCGTTGGGATTGTGCGTTATGTCCATGGAGGGGCTTCCTGCGTGGTCTACGTACTGGAACGCTATTTGTCCGTTCCTTGCCAAGACATCTAGTGTGTCGGACGAAGCCGCAAAACGCCCCTCGCCGTGAGAAATAGGCTGTGTGTAAACCTCGCCGACTTCGCACTTAGACAGCCACGGAGAATTAACCGAGGTTACGCGCGTCGTTACATAGCGCGACTGATGCCGCCCTATGCGGTTGAATGTAAGCGTGGCAGGGGCTTCTGCGGTAGTCAACAGCCCTAGCTTGATAAGTGCTTGAAAGCCGTTGCAAATACCCAAAATCAAGCCGTCACGCTCTTGCAACAAGCCCTGCACGGCTTCCGCTAGCTCGCGCCCGCGGAACAGCGAAACAATAAACTTGCCTGCGCCCGCAGGCTCGTCACCGCCCGAAAATCCGCCTGGGAAAACAAGCATTTGCGCGGTATTGATAGCGGCGGCAAGCGCGGTTACGGAGTCTTGCAGCATTTGCGGCGTGAGGTTGCGTATGAGAATTTCTTGGCAGATACCGCCTGCTCGTTCGATTGCGGCGGCGGTGTCGTATTCGCAGTTTGTGCCTGGGAAAACTGGGATAATTGCTTTTGGTTGGGCTTGTAAGATGTTAAGGCTTCGGGGCGGTGTTCCCTTTGCGTTGTTGTCAAGGCTTGGGGACGAAGCCCCCATTGCGTTGCTGTCAAGGCTTCGGGACGGTGTTCCCACACCGTTGCTGTCAAGGCTTCGAGGTGACATTCCCACCAAGTTGATGTTTTGCGTTTCACGCAAAACATCAACGGAACAGTCGGAGGAAAGGGGCAACGCCCCTTCTGCTTTTACAGGGAACACGCCCTCCAAGGTGTTTTCCCACACCTCACACAGCTCCGCAAGCCTATACTCAACCTCACCAAACGCAAGAACAGGCTCGTCTTGGGTATAGCCGAGCAATTCCAACTCCGACAATTCCTCCGCAGCCTCAAAAATAAGCGAACCCCACGAGAAATCCTCTAAACCGCCAACGGCTTTGAAGCCAAGCATATTACCCAACGCCATTTTCATAATGCCGCCGTAAAGGCCGCCCGATTCGCACGCCCACGCGGACAGGATTTTTCCGTCTTGGCACAGCGCGGAGTATTTTCCCCACACTGCCCTTAGCTTGTCATAATCTGGCAAGCCGTCAGGCGTAAGCGGCGTTTTTATGCGGTAAACAGGGCTTTTTGCGCGTTTAAATTCGGGGCTGATAATGCTTTCGGCACGGCATAAGCCCACCGCAAAGGATATAAGCGTGGACGGCACGTCCAATTCGCCGAACGTACCCGACATGGAATCCTTGCCGCCAATCGCCGCGGCTTTCAGCCCCATTTGTGCTGTAAAAGCCCCGAGCATAGCCGAAAAAACCTTGCCCCAACGCGCTTTGTCATTATGCAAGCGCGGAAAATATTCTTGGAACGACAAATATATTGTATCGAGCGGCACGCCCGCCCCGATTAGCTTCGCCGCAGACACAACCACCGCGTACGCCGCGCCGCTAAATGGGTCAACGTCAGTAAAATGCGGCTCGAATCCGCACGCCATAACCGAAGCCGTTTTTGTGCCGTTGGCAGGCAAAAGCGCCGCCATTACCTGCGTTTCCGTCAATTCGTATTTTCCGCCAAAGGGCATAAGCACGCCGCCCGCGCCGATTGTGCTATCGAAACGCTGTACAAGCCCTTTTTGGGAACAGAAATTCAAGTCGGCGGCGAGTGAGGGCAAGTCGCTTGCTGTGTACAATTTCGCCGATTCGCGCCTAGACGGCACGTAGACATCGGCGGTACGCTTCGCGCCGTTTGTGTCCAAAAATTTCCTATCTATGTCAAAAATCTTGTTTCCTCGCCATAGCATGACAAGGCGGTTGTCGGCGGTAACGCGCGCTACTTCCGTAGCCTCGATATTTTCGGCTTCGGCGAACGCTAACAACGCCGCCAAATCCTCGCTGGCTACGACCACCGCCATACGCTCCTGCGATTCGGAAATGGCAAGCTCCGTGCCGTTTAAGCCGTCATATTTAGTAGGCACCTTGTCTAAATAAATTTCCACGCCCTCGGCTATTTCGCCGATTGCCACAGACACGCCGCCCGCGCCGAAATCGTTACAGCGTATGATTAGCCGCGCTGCGTCTGGGTTGCGGAACAGGCGTTGCAGCTTGCGTTCCTCGGGCGCGTTGCCTTTTTGTACCTCTGATGCACATTCGTCTACGGTTTTTGTACCGTGGGTCTTGGACGAGCCTGTCGCGCCGCCGACACCGTCGCGCCCTGTACGGCCGCCGAGCAAAACGACTATATCGCCTGCGGAGGGCGTGCCGCGCCGTACGGAGCAAGCAGGAGCCGCGCCTACCACGGCCCCAGTTTCCAGTCGCTTGGCGATATAGCCCTCGTGATAAAATTCCTTTACATAGCCTGTGGCTACGCCTATTTGATTGCCGTAGGAGCTAAAGCCCTCCGCCGCCGTTACGGTTATTTTCCTCTGCGGCAGCTTGCCTGCCAACGTAGCTTCCAAGGGCTTACGCGGGTCGCCACAGCCAGTAATTCTCATGCCCTGATATACATACGACCTGCCCGATAGCGGGTCGCGGATTGCGCCGCCTATGCAGGTAGAAGCGCCGCCATAGGGTTCAATTTCCGTGGGGTGGTTGTGGGTTTCGTTTTTGAAGAATAACAGCCATTCTTCGTCGTTTTTGTCCTCAAATTCGGCGTTTATGCGTAGCGTGCAGGCGTTATTTTCTTCGGACAAATCAAGCAGGGGTAGCTCGCCGCGCTTGTGGAAATGCCGCATTGCCGCTGTCGCCATGTTCATAAAGGTAACGGACCTTTCGCCGTTTACCGACAAGAATAATTCGTACGCTTTTTTTACGCGTTCGCAGTCTATTTCCGCCGTTTCGATAATGGTATTAAAGGTCGTGTGCCGACAATGGTCTGACCAGTAGGTGTCGATTGCGCGTAGCTCGGTAAGCGTTGGCGCGCGGCCTTCCGTACGGAAATATGCCTGTAGCATAAGCATATCGTCAAGCGACATAGCAAAGCCAAGCTCGTTGCCTAGCACTTGCAATTCCTGCGCGCTAAAGTCATTAAACCTCTGCGGAACAGGCGCGTCAACCGTAGGCTCGGCGGACGAAGCCCCTATGCTTTCGGGCTTCGCAAGGCTCGCCTCGCGTGATTCAAGCGGATTAAGCAGGTATTTTTTTATTTCGCCAAATATTTTTTCGTCCGCGCCTGTAATGGCGTAAACCACCGCCGTCCGCACAACTGGGCGTTTGCCGCCTAGCAGCATTTGTATACACTGCTCGCAGGAGTCGGAGCGTGCGTCAAACTGACCCGGCAACGGCTCGATACATAGCAGGCGCGCCTCGGGCATGGGCGGCAGCTCTTGGTAACAAATGTCACTCATAGGCTCGCTTAGCACGGTGCTTACTACGTCCTGCCATTTGTCCGCGGGTATGTGTTGTATGTCGTAGCGGTTGAAAATACGCAGGGTTAGGGGGGTGCGTAGTGTTTCTGATAGCTCGTTTTGTATGATTTTTGCTAAAACATCGTAGTCGGGTCTGTTTTCTACGTAACAACGGAATACCACGGTATCATCTCCTAGAGGTTGTTGTGTGAAAATCATACCATGTATTCGCTAAAAATCAATCCTAGTTGTTGTTTGTGGGTGAAATTCTATTGAAAGGGTGATAATTTCGTGCTACATTGTAATTGAGGAACAGTTATTCATAGGAGTGATAATATGACAAATACGCCCAATTATGCCGCCTTGCATATCCCTCCGCCGCAAAGATATGTTATCAATCATATATACAATAAATTGTACACCAACCCTCTTGTAAGTGCCATATTCCTTTTTGGGAGCTGTGCCGATGGTACTGCGAACAATGAAAGTGATGTTGATATTTTTGTTGTAACCAACAGGAGTATTCACGACTACAGGGACGAGGCATTTGATTCAATTTACGGCGTAACTGATGATATTCCCTTAGATAAATACGTTTGCTGTGATATTTTATCGGCATCTGTGGAGGATTTTCAACTTAACACAACTCCGTTGATACGGACAATTAAGAATGAAGGGGTGATGTTGGGTGGGATATTATAGCGATGCCGAGGAATGGCGCGGTACTGCCGTTGATATGGAGGCTTGCGGTAGATACAGAGGTTCTGTGTATATGTCTTGTTTGGCGGTGGAGTGTTTCTTGAAATCAAGGATTGAAATGATTGACCCCAACAATCCAAGACTTAAAGAGCATGATTCTATTTACTTTTATCGCTTACTGAAAGAAAAATATCCGACAGGCGAAAACTTGTTGGCGGACATTAGGCTGTGCAGAAAATATCACAACGATGCAAGATACTCAAGTACGCACAAGCCCGAATTGTACGACAAGGAATTTGCAAACCGCTTGATTGATATTGTCGGAAAAGTAAAAGATTATATTGATAACGAATGTACGGCTACGTTGGAAGATTTAGCCGAGAAATTTAACTGCACGGTGAAATAATAGAAGTTTATTAAATTTGTTATTCGTGTGTAAAAAACTTACTAAAAAACTTCCGTAAGGGCTTTGCAAAAAAGACTACACACTGCCAAAATATAAACCCCTCGGATTCGAGGGGTTTATGTTTTGGCAAGTGTGATTTTGTCCATAAGATATGTCGTTCAAGTCCGCTTCGTAGAGTTCAAATTGTTATTTGCGGCGCATTTCTCTTACGAATATCCAAATAAGCCACAGCCCTCCAGTGGCTAACACTAAAACACAATCAGTTATAAAAGATAGACAACCATATTTTCGCATGAAAAATCCTCCTATATTTGAATTAAGCGCGTAAGTGATTTTCATAATCGCTCCTCAACGCTAAGCCTATACTCGCCACTTTGAAATTCGTCAATAGCCTTATGGTCTTTAGCCGTAATATCTTCATGGCGTAATTTTTTCATTGCTTCCAAAAAGTTTTTAACGACCTCTTTCTTGTTAGGCGCGGAGGTTGTTTCCAATTCTGCCCGCGAATCCTCAAGTATCGCCTGCATATGCTTTCAACTCCTGCCCTAATGTCATTCTAGCTACAGTATGACTTAAAAATCATACCATGTATTTGTTAAAAATCAATCCTTATTGAATTTTCACACATCCATGATATACTTAAATAAATTTTGCAGGAGGTGCAGGAAATGGAATATCGCCAAACAATGGGAAGTGCCGCATTAAGCGAGGTGATTAACCTACCGCCCATGCTACGAAACAGACAGGTAGAAATTATCGTTTTGCCTGCGGCAGAGCCAACAGCTACACGGAAATTTGATTTCCTCGCCGACAAAATTCCGCCCTTGCCAGACAGCTTTTTTGAACCGTTGCCAGAGGAGGAGTTACAGGCATGGGGGCTTTAGGGTATTTGCTTGATACGCATACGTTTTTGTGGGCGGTGCGTGAAAGCCATAAATTAAGCAGTACCGCCAAAAGAGCAATCGCCGACACAAGCGTTAAAAGCTATGTGTCGGCTGTAACCGCTTATGAAATTATGAATAAATACCGCGTAGGCAAATTCAACGAATTTGAGTACGTGGTAAAAAACTATTTTGATATTCTTCGAGAGTTTGATGTCCTCGAATTGCCGCTAAACGCGCGCCACGCCCACTATGCAGGTGAATTTGAATGGGAACACCGTGACCCATTCGATAGACAATTAGCGGCACAAGCGTATATCGAGAGCCTAACCCTAATCACAGGCGACAAAGCCTTTGATACACTGGATTGGGTGCGTACGCTATGGTAACATTTCCCAAGCTAGGCAACCACACACACGCAAAATCAAACTTCTAAATTTCCCTCTTGCATAACAACCAACAAAACGATTATAATATCTCTATAGAACCTGGATTGTTCGACACCCTATCATTTTGAACCTACAGACGCAAAATGGGAGTCCTATTTATACAACGCCTACGTCATGCCGCCACCCTCGTGCGGAAAACGGAATCTTTGTTGCGGACACCCCCCTAGCCTAAAGGCTAGGTGTCAAAATATAGGAACGGCATTCTGGGTTATCTTTTGCAAAGTTGATTTACATATTTTACCAGTTTCCGCGCCATGCTCCGCCCTCCACTCCCATGGCGATTTGATTTTAGGGATAATATGGCAATTCCTTGTAGGGGACGGATTTATCCGTCCCGAGGTACGCACGTTCGTCAATTCGAGGACAGATAACGTCCATTAAGCAGGCAGTAAGGTGTTGTCTAAGTGGTTTTCTTAGACAACACCGCACGCCGACCAACGCAGAACGAGGTAATC